>JBMYNN010000065.1:0-1934 GCA_049598335.1 Flavobacteriaceae bacterium | reverse complement strand
ACATAATAATCGCTAAGGAAATTGGTAAAAAAAATTGCCCGATAATCATTGTGATATCCATGTTAAAGAATTTAAACCTAGCAAAATAATTTACTAGCTACTAATCAATTGATTTTTTTTTGAAAAACTTGTACAAGTTTTACAGTGATATAAATTGCACAACTAGTAATTAGGCCGTTGGTTATAAAATTAAAATCAACTTTAAAAGCGTTAACCTCCACAAAGTTAGAAAATTGTTGAATTACAAATAAAATCAAAAAGTACATGAGAAACCCCGTTTTTTCTTTGATCAATATTTTTCCCCAATTAAATGATTGTTTAGGGTGGACATAACACAGTTTTTTAGGCATAAATACAGGTGTCTTTTCTGCCCATTTTAGATAAGTGTTTCCAAATTTTTGCCTTAGAAAGACTTCCTCTGCATAAATGATTCTTTCGTAGTACATCCAAAATACAAATATGAATAAAATAAACAACCAAGCAACGTTGATATACAAAATCACTCCCATCCACATAAAAAAATTGCCCAGATATAAAGGGTTTCGAGTTGTAGAATACAGTCCTTTAGTGTTTAATTCATTCGCAAGTTGCCCTTCCTTTGTATTTCTACCAGAGGTATTCTTCGGCGTATATCCAACAGTATATATACGAATGATGAGTCCAAATAATCCAACGTAAATCGAAATTGAATTCATAAAATCAGTAAACATTGCAACCGTTGGCGAGTTGAGTGGGGTATTCACAATATAATAACCTTTGACAGCTAACGCAAAGGCAATAAAAATTAATGGTAGGAAACTTCGATTTTTAAACAGGTAATCACCTTGCTGTTTCAGCTGTTCTTGTAAAGCCATAAGTCGTAGGTTTTTTTGGTTCTATTTTTTAATAAACCAAAGAATTGGTTTATCGTTTAGATGTAGTTTGTAGGTTCCCTTTGAAAGATTTTTTACCGGGATGACCCCGTTGACTGTCAGTCGACCCATCAGGAACCGCACGCCTTTGTCATCATAAATTTGATATGAGGAGTTTTTTGGAAGCTTATGGCTCATATTCAGGAAATTACCAACAGGTGTAGCATGTAGCGGAATTTGATCGTGTTTGTCTTTCAATGGCTCAGCAAGTCTTGCTTCTTCTTTTTCATCGGAAGTTTTTATTGAGGATTTGTATGGGTTCTCATGATGAGCGTAAACAACCACATCTTGTGCTTGTAGTGAGTATGACGCCAAAGTAACCATAAATAACAAGAGGAGAGATAATGATTTCATTTGAATAGAATTGAGGTTAGTTGAATAAATAGAATTGCATCTGAAAAGACAGATACGCTGAGTAAATAATATGTTTGGATAATGTAGGTTGTTCATTTGAAACTAGATTTGGGTCTGTTCATCACAAAAGTAACAAAAAAAAGCAACTCAAAAAGCTGCTTTTATATCTTGTTAAAAAACCATTTCCTTAGCCCAGTGTTTTATCGAGCTGAGCTTTGATTGCATCTAAAAATTCTTGTGTACTCAAATAGTGCTCTCTTTTGAGATTCTTCTCATGGATAAGTAATGCCAAGTCTTTGGTCATTTTGCCGCTTTCCACCGTCTGAATACACACTCGCTCTAGTGTTTCACAGAAATTTGTAAGGTCTTGGTTGTCATCGAGTTTAGCACGATGAGAAAGCCCACGCGTCCATGCAAATATGGATGCGATCGGATTGGTAGAAGTTTCTTCTCCTTTCTGGTGTAAACGATAGTGTCTTGTTACTGTACCATGTGCTGCTTCTGCTTCCATGATTTCTCCATCTGGAGTTACTAATGTAGAAGTCATTAAGCCTAGAGAACCAAACCCTTGCGCTACGGTATCCGATTGCACGTCACCATCATAATTTTTACAAGCCCATACAAACCCACCATTCCATTTCATGGCGGCAGCGACCATATCATCGATCA
>JBMYNN010000064.1:0-2997 GCA_049598335.1 Flavobacteriaceae bacterium | reverse complement strand
CGTATACACACTTTCCAGGCGTGCGCCTTCGACCACTCGGCCACCTCTCTAATTTGCTTCGAAATAACGAAAAAAATACGTCCCCTAGAAATTATTTAAGAGAAAATAAAATGATTTAGTGCTTTCCCTTAAAGACTTCTTTTGCTGCTTTTGTCGTCGCTTCAATAATCTGTTCTTCTGGCATGGCATAAATATCACTTAATCGACTTACTACTAGAGAAAGATAAGCACTTTCATTTCTTTTCCCTCTATGTGGAACTGGAGCTAAATAAGGAGCGTCTGTTTCAACCACCAGAGAAGAAAGAGGTAATTGAGCGAGAAATTGATCTATTTTCCCATTTTTAAATGTGGCAACTCCACCTATTCCTAACTTAAGATTGTACCCAATTGCATGATATGCATCTTCCAGCGTCCCGGTGAAGCAATGAAAAATTCCATAAAGATCCTCTCCTTTATGTGTTTCTAATACCTCAAAGACTTCTTCAAAAGCGTCACGACAGTGTATCACTATAGGTAATTTTCTTTCTTTTGCCCATTTAATCTGTTGATCAAAAGCTTTTTGTTGTGCTGCTAATGTACTTTTATCCCAATATAAATCGATTCCAATTTCTCCCACCGCAGCATAAGGATGTTGATCTAGCATTTGCTTGACATGCTTTAATTCTTCTTCTACATTCTCTTTTACATGGGTGGGATGTAAGCCCATCATCAAACGAATATGATTTGGAAAAGCTTTTTCAAGATCAAGCATGCGCTGGGTGTAGGCACTATCAATGGCGGGTAAATAAAATTCATCAACACCTTTGGCTATGGCACGTTGAATCACTTCGTTGCGATCCTCATCAAAAGCTTCAACATATAAATGAGTATGGGTATCAATCATTTTCATAAGGCAAAAATACAGCTTTCGTTTTTTTCCTAGTTAAATAAGTATCTTTAATGCGCATGAAAAATCCATTTAAGCCATCTCAGAAAATGATTCACATCCCTTTAAGATTTTCAAAAAGTCAACACTTAATTGGAGAATTTCTACTCAATGAAAAACCTGCTGTTTTTTTAATCGATACAGGGGCTTCTAATAGTTGTTTAGATAAAACACGTGCAAATCATTTTAATTTGGAAGCCGAAGGCGATAATTTGCCACTTCAAGGGGCAGGTCAAGAAAAACTTTATGCCCAATCTAGCCGAAAAAGTAGTTTATGCTATTCAGACCAAGAGATTTACCACCTTAGCTTTATGATTATAGATATGGATACCATTAATGCGGCGCTTGTTGAACAAGAGGAAGAAGCTATTGACGGTATTATTGGAGCCGATATTTTGCATCAAAAAAAGGCCATCATCGATTATCATCAATGTTGCCTTTATTTAAATGAGAGTAGTTGGTTTTAAAGTTCTAAAGCCTTTTCAGGGTCATTGTCCATTAATAACTCAACTGGATTTTCTAACGCCTCTTTTACTGCGACTAAGAACCCTACTGATTCACGACCATCAACAATTCTGTGATCATAAGAAAGTGCAAGGTACATCATAGGATGAATTTCAACTTTCCCTTCCACAGCAATTGGGCGCTCAATGATATTGTGCATTCCTAAAATTCCTGATTGTGGAGGATTGATAATAGGGGTTGACAACATAGAACCAAATACTCCCCCGTTAGAAATCGTAAAGGTTCCCCCAGTCATTTCATCTACAGTAATTTGGCCATCACGTGCGCGAATGGCTAAACGTTTAATTTCTGCTTCTACACCTCTAAAAGAAAGGCCTTCTGCATTTCTAACAACAGGCACCATTAGTCCTTTTGGTCCAGAAACAGCTACACTAATATCACAGTAGTCAAACTTGATTTGATGATCTCCATCAATCATAGAATTAACATCTGGAAATTCTTGTAAAGCACGAACAATCGCTTTAGTAAAGAAACTCATAAAGCCAAGACCTACCCCGTGTTTTTCTTTAAACTGCTCTTTGTATTTTTTTCTAAGGTTAAATATGGGGGTCATGTTTGCCTCGTTAAAGGTGGTCAACATGGCTGTTTCGTTTTTAGCACTCACTAAACGTTCTGCAACTTTACGGCGTAATAACGACATTTTCTTTCGTCCAGTTTCACGTGACCCGTGTGCGGGTGGAGTTCCCATAGAAGGAACAGCATCAATCGCGTCTTGTTTTGTGACACGACCGTCTCTACCGCTACCTTTCACTGAAGTTGCATTGATTCCCTTTTCGTTTAAAATCTTTTTTGCAGTGGGAGAAGCTGTTCCCGAGGCATAGGTTGCAGCAGGCGGTGAGGGGGACTCTGCTTTATGGGCTTCTTCAACAGGTGCTAATTTTGTAGCTGGAAGAGTTGCCCCCTCTGGAGGCTGACCTTCTGTATCGATTAAACACACCACTTGCCCTACTTCAACAGCATCCCCTTCTTCTGCCTTAAGGGTGATTGTTCCGCTAACTTCTGCTGGAAGTTCAAGGGTTGCTTTATCAGAATCTACCTCGGCAATTGCCTGGTCTTTTTCTACATAATCCCCGTCAGCGACTAGCCATTGGGCGATTTCTACTTCAGTAATTGATTCTCCTGGAGATGGGACTTTCATTTCTAAAATCATCGGGAGGGTGTTTTGGTGAATTATTTTGTTTTACGGATAAAATTATCTTTAGTTTCGTCAAAGACATAGTCGATGACTTCTTTATGTCGTTTTGTTGATCTAGTAGCACTTCCTGCGGCAGGTGCTCCATAGAAACGACGGGTTGCTGGTCGAAAATTTGCCGCTTCTGGCATATGCAACAGTATATGAGACCATGCCCCCATATTACGAGGTTCTTCTTGCGCCCAAACCACATCGGTCACGGCGGTATATTTTTCTATTTGCGCATTAATTTCTTTAACGGGTAAAGGGAAAAGCTGCTCAAGTCGCACAAGGGCAACATCTTTAATTCCTTCTTTTTCGCGAACTTTTAAAAGATCATAATAGAATTTCCCTGCACAGAAAACGAGTTTCTTAG
>JBMYNN010000063.1:0-4513 GCA_049598335.1 Flavobacteriaceae bacterium | reverse complement strand
ACTGGTTGGCTCACACATAATCCAATCAAAGTAAAAATAAGTTTAACCGGAGATATCTCTTTGATGAATGTATAGATGATAAATAAGAAGGCTTTCTTTTCATGAAAAAATAATGCTATTGCCTTGATAAGCAATAGTGTTCCTAACCCACAAAGATTTCATAAATAAATATAGTGTTGTGGTTTGATTGAAGGTAATGAAAAGAAAGCTTCTTTTTAAATTTAAAAAATGATTGGAAAATAGATTTTTAAAAAAGAAAACAAGAAAATAAAAGAAACGGTAAACTTTAAAAACACTCCCGTAATAAAACCAATTAAAGATCCAATTGCAGCTTTAAACGCTTGACGTTTCGATGTTTTATTGAGCAGTTCTCCAGAAAAAGCACCAATAAAAGGACCAATTATAATTCCTAAAGGCCCCATAAAGATTAAGCCTATGATAAGGCCTATGGTAGAGCCAATGATTCCTTTTTTTGATCCCCCAAATTTTTTTGTCCCTAAAGCAGGGATAATATAATCCAATAAAAACACCCCTAATGCGATACAAAAAGTAATGATTAAAAAGTTAGAGTCGTCTGGAACGCGTTCACTTAGATGCAATAATAGTAGCCCAACCCAACCGGTTAATGGGCCCGGTAAAACCGGAAGGAAACTCCCTGCGATTCCTAAGAGGACAAAAAAAAGTCCAGAAATTTCATAAAATAAGTCCATGGTAATATTTTTAGCAACAGCTTAATTTAAACGGAAAGTAAAAAAATCGTAATTTTAAACATTGTTAATTAAGACAAACTTAACACCAATTCTGATGAAATCAATTTTTCCACCCTTTTCTCTTTTTATAATTGCTTGTCTTTTTGTGGGCTGCGAGTATTTTTCTACCACCACCCATACACCAAAGCAAATTAAACAAGCCTCAGAATGGTCTGAAAAAGATCAATTACCAGGATTTGAAAGTTGTCAAGATGATCCAGAAGAAGATCGTTTCTTATGCTTCAAGAACACTATTTCATCTGCCGTAAGTAATGCGCTCTATGCAGAATTACTTGTTTCAAATCAGGTTTTAGATCAAGAAATCATACTTTATATAGGAGTCGATAAAGAAGGTACAGTTTCTTTATTAGAAATTGAAGATGCGGCTACAGTATTAGACGCGCTACCAGCGCTTTCGACTGTTTTAGAGGCCGCTATAGACGGCTTGCCTACTGCTATTCCAGCGACAAAATCAAATGTTGGAGTGGCTGTTGATACACAACTAAAATTACCCGTTAGAATTACTGCATCAGTTCAGTAAGATGGCAGAACGCATCATACTAGGAATTGACCCAGGGACAACTATAATGGGTTTTGGTTTAATTAAAGTAGAGAAAAATCAAATGCATTTTTTACAACTCAACGAGTTGCAATTGTCTAAATACAGCGATCATTTTGTCAAGTTAAAATTGATTTTTGAGCGCACCATCGAGTTAATCGAAACTTTTCATCCAGACGAAATTGCCATTGAAGCGCCATTTTTTGGCAAAAATGTACAATCCATGTTAAAGTTAGGTAGGGCACAAGGAGTCGCAATGGCTGCAGGACTTTCAAGAGGTATTCCTATCACAGAATATTCTCCTAAAAAAATAAAAATGTCCATAACAGGCAATGGGAATGCTAGTAAAGAACAAGTAGCTAAAATGTTGCAAAGTTTATTGCGTTTTAAAGAACTTCCTAAAAATCTCGATTCTACTGATGGACTAGCCGCAGCCGTGTGTCATTTTTTTAATGCAGATAAAGGTAGTGATCAAAAAAAATACACAGGCTGGAAGGCGTTTGTCTCACAGAACCCCGGGAAAGTAAAATAGAATGGGGGCAATTTATTTTCATATCCCATTTTGTAAACAGGCCTGTCACTATTGTAATTTTCATTTCTCTACCTCTTTAAAATACCGCAAAGAGATGTTACAATCCTTGATTGAAGAAGTAGCTCTGCGTAAAAACGAATTGCCAGATCAACCTTTGCATAGTATTTATTTTGGCGGGGGAACACCCTCTTTGCTTTGTCCAGAAGAGATTGGGCAACTGCTAGATGCGGTTCGCAAAAGCTTTCGTTTTTCTTCTGCAATAGAAATTACGCTTGAAATGAATCCAGACGATTATCGCGAAGGGTATTTTGACGCGATAAAGGCAGTAGGAGTAAACCGTTTAAGTGTTGGGATTCAATCTTTTCTTGAGGAAGAACTCCAGCAAATGAATCGAGCCCACTCTGCTCAAGAAGCTTATAAAGTTTTAGAAGAAGTAAAAAAGAATTTTGACAATTTTTCACTTGATTTGATTTATGGAATGCCAGGAAGTAGTCTGGAGAGTTGGCAAAAGAATATTGATATAGCCCTTTCTTTTTCTCCCCCTCATATTTCTAGTTATGCTTTAACGGTTGAAGAAAATACAGCTTTATCCTATCAGGTAGAAAAAGAACAACTTACCCTTTTGCCAGAGGAAATTGTTGCACAACAGTTTGATCGCCTAGTAAATCGTCTAACAGAAGTGGGTTTTGATCACTATGAGTTTTCTAACTTTAGTTTACCTCATTATCATTCAGTTAATAATTCAGCCTATTGGCAAGGGAAACCCTATTTAGGAATAGGGCCTTCTGCTCACAGTTTTTATGAAAATCAACGCAGTTGGAATATTGCCAATAATAAAAAATACATCCAGGGGATCCAAGCAAAGCAACCTTTGATAGAACGTGAAGCGTTGTCCAAGATAGACCAATACAACGAGTTTGTTATGACCGGTTTACGCACCGAAAAAGGAGTGGCTCTTCAAGACATCAAAGTAAGATTTGGGTCTAAGTTTGCGCAATTATTTGAAGAGCAGGTAGAGAAGCATTTGACCTACAAACACTTGTTTTGGGATGGGGATACTGTAAAAGTAAGCCAGAAGGCTAAGTTTTTAGTCGATGGGATTGCCTCAGATCTATTCCTTTTAAATCTTGAATAAGCTTATTTTGACAAGGCTGTAAAGTTTTGATAAAATAGAGGAATGGTTTCTATTCCTTTATAAAAGTTGAATAAGCCAAAGTGCTCATTAGGAGAGTGAATCGCATCTGAGTCTAAGCCAAACCCCATTAAAACACTTTTTACACCTAAGATTTTTTCAAATAGGGGCACAATAGGAATACTTCCTCCATCTCTTTGCGGGAAGGGTTCTACCCCAAATGAAGTGGCATATGCTTTGTGTGCTGCTTGATAACCAATATTGTCTATAGGAGTTACATAAGGTTCTCCACCGTGGTGTGAAATTACTTTAACTTTTACACTCTTCGGCGCGATAGCGCGAAAATGTTTTTCAAATAATTGGCTTATTTCTTCCCAGTCTTGATTTGGGACTAAGCGCATGGAGATTTTTGCATAAGCAGCGCTTGGAATGACTGTTTTTGCCCCTTCCCCAGTATATCCTCCCCAAATACCATTAACGTCAAGGGTAGGGCGAATGGACTGTCTTTCGCTGGTGGTATAGCCTTCTTCGCCGTGGATGTCGGCTAAATCAATTGAAGCGATATATTCATTTAGATCAAAAGGGGCTTTGGCCATTTCTTTTCGCTCCTCATCACTTACGGTAATTACTTTATCGTAGAAGCCAGGGATGGTAATTTTATTTTGATCGTCTTGCAATTGAGCGATCATTTTAGTCAAAATATTGATAGGGTTGGCAACCGCACCACCGTATAAACCAGAGTGAAGATCACGATTAGGTCCAGTAACTTTAACCTCCATATAGCTTAATCCTCTTAGTCCCGTAGTAATAGAAGGTTGGCTGTTGCTAATCATGCCTGTATCAGAGATCAATATCACGTCACAGTCCAATTGGGTTTTGTGGTTACGAACAAAATCTTCAAGGTTATCACTACCCACTTCTTCTTCTCCTTCGATCATAAATTTGACATTACAGGTCAATTGATCATTTTGCATCATCCATTCAAAGGCTTTAATGTGCATGTACATTTGTCCTTTGTCATCGCAGGCTCCACGAGCAAAAATTGCTCCTTCAGGATGGATATTGGTTGTTTTTATAACTGGTTCAAAAGCAGGACTATCCCAAAGGTCCAGTGGGTCTGGAGGTTGTACGTCATAATGTCCATAGACAAGTACAGTTGGTAGATTTGAATCAATTATTTTTTCTCCGTAAACGATAGGGTATCCCTGTGTAGGAAAAATCCTAACCTCTTCTGCGCCTGCTTTTTTCAAGGCGTCTGCTACCCATTGTGCTGCTTGATTGACTTGATCAGAAAAGGCAGAATCTGCACTAATTGAAGGAATTTTCAAAAATTCAACTAATTCGTTTAGGTATTGTTCTTTTTCAGAAGCGGTGAGTTTTACCATGTTTTTGTGCTTGATATTTATTTTCACAAAGATTTAGGTTTTTATGAAACTAAAAAATAAAATTTATAAAAACTTACCTATATTTGTGCCCGTCAAAGCCCTGCGGGTGTGGTGAAATTGGTAGACACGCTAGATTTAGGATCTAGTGCTTCACGG
>JBMYNN010000062.1:0-4663 GCA_049598335.1 Flavobacteriaceae bacterium | reverse complement strand
AACAATGCGCAATGCACTGTGGTACATCGCTAGATGATAGCGTTGATAAACCTCGAGTTGTGCACGCTCATTCTGCTCTGTGCAGAGAGGGAGGAGTTGATCAATGCTCATGTTTTGTATCATCTGGTTATGACTTCTTCCTTATAAGAGTTAAAAGAAATAAAAAGTTACACTTTTACCTAAAATAATCCTTTGGCACAACTCTTGCCACATTAAAGGGGAAATAATTAGAACCATTTGGTTTGTCTATTTTATGACAAACTGACGTATATATAGCCTTATGTCAAAACCCATTTTTAGCTCCTTAGACAATCTGTCACTTCAAGACATCGAAGCAGAAGGAGATTTAATCCCCTTGATGACCACCGAAGATGAAGAAGCACTTGAATTAGAAGAGCTCCCAGAACTTGTCCCTATTTTGCCTTTAAAGAATACCGTTTTATTTCCTGGGGTGGTTATTCCCATTACAGTAGGTCGAGATAAATCCATCCAATTAATCAAAGAAGCCAATAAGGGTGATAAAGTGATTGGGGTAGTGGCCCAAAAAGATCAGGAGGTAGAAGATCCATCGATATTAGATATTTATTCTTTGGGGACAGTAGCACAAATTTTACGTGTCCTTACTATGCCCGATGGAAATACCACTATCATAATACAAGGGAAAAAACGTTTTGAGATTGAGCAGGTTATTAGCGAAGAGCCCTACATCAAAGCAAAAATTAAAAAGGTCAAAGAAGAGAAGTCTTTGCAAGACACCTCAGAATTTAGTGCGATTGTAGAGTCGATAAAAGACCTGGCATTGAAAATCATTAGTGAGAGCCAAAATATCCCTTCCGAAGCTTCGTTTGCGATAAAGAACATCCAAAGTCACGCTTTCTTGATCAACTTTGTTTCTTCTAATATGAGTTTGACTGTTCAAGAAAAGCAGGGGATTTTATCAAAAGCGAATATCAAAGAACGCGCTTTACTGTGTTTGCAGTTTATGAATTTGGAGTACCAAAAGTTGGAGTTGAAAAACGATATTCAATCTAGGGTGCGAACAGATTTAGATCAACAGCAACGAGAATATTACTTACATCAACAGATGAAGACCATCCAAGAAGAATTGGGTGGAGTGTCTTATGAGGAAGAAGTTGAAGAAATGCGTTTACGTGCTCAAGACAAGCAATGGGACGAAAAAGTAGGAAAACACTTCGACAAAGAATTGATGAAACTGCAACGAATGAATCCCCAAGTAGCCGAATATTCTGTGCAACGCAATTATTTGGACTTATTCCTTGATTTGCCTTGGGGAGAGTTTTCTGAAGATCAGTTTGATTTAAAGCGGGCGCAAAAAATCTTAGACCGCGATCACTATGGTTTAGAAGAAGTAAAAAAGCGTATTATTGAATATTTAGCAGTGCTTAAGTTGCGCAATGATATGAAGTCTCCCATTTTATGTCTCTATGGCCCTCCTGGTGTTGGAAAGACTTCTTTAGGGAAATCGGTAGCAGAAGCTTTGGGTCGAGAGTATGTACGAATTTCTTTAGGGGGAATGCGTGACGAAGCCGAGATTCGCGGACATCGCAAAACCTATATCGGAGCCCTCCCTGGTCGTATTGTTCAGAGTTTAAAGAAAGCAGGTACCTCAAACCCTGTGTTTGTGCTAGACGAAATTGACAAACTCACCACTAGTGCACAAGGAGATCCCTCCTCGGCCTTGTTAGAGGTGTTAGATCCAGAGCAAAACGAATCCTTTTATGATAACTTTTTGGAAATGGGCTATGACCTGTCTAAGGTGATGTTTATCGCGACGGCAAACAACTTGGGAACTATTCAACCGGCTTTACGTGACCGGATGGAAATTATCAATGTAAGTGGTTATACCATCGAAGAAAAAGCGATGATTGCCCAAAAACATTTACTGCCCAAACAATTAAAACAACACGGTCTTGAATCAAAAGACTTAAAGCTTCATAAGGCGGTTTTAGAAGCCATTGTAGAGGGCTATACGCGCGAATCTGGGGTAAGGGGATTAGAAAAACAAGTAGCTAAAGCTGTGCGCTATGTCGCTAAGTCAATGGCCATGGAAGAAGAATATATACTTCAGCCAAAAATAAGCGATTTAAAAATTCTTTTAGGCCCTATTAAAGTATCCCGAGATTTATATGAAAACAATGAAACTGCCGGAGTCGTAATTGGCTTAGCTTGGACGGCTGTTGGTGGAGATATCCTCTTTATTGAATCGGCATTATCTAAAGGGAAAGGACAGCTGTCTATTACAGGGAATCTAGGTAAGATCATGAAAGAATCTTCTACCATTGCCATGGAGTATATCAAAGCAAACGCTAAGCGTTTAGGCTTAAGTGATTTCCCATTTGATCAATACAATATTCATATCCATGTTCCAGAGGGGGCAACGCCAAAGGATGGCCCAAGTGCTGGCATCACCATGTTGACTTCTTTGGTGTCTTTATTCACCCAAAAGCGGGTTAAAAAGCATCTTTCTATGACGGGTGAGATTACGCTTCGCGGGAAAGTATTACCGGTAGGAGGAATCAAAGAAAAGATTCTTGCGGCAAAGCGTTCTAAGATCAAAGAAATTATCTTGTGCGAAAGCAATCGTAAAGATGTAGAAGAAATCAAAGCAGATTATTTAAAGGGTCTTACTTTTCACTTTGTAAAAGAAATGCATGAAGTCCTTGATTTAGCGATTACCGATCAAAAGGTAAAGCATGCTAAAGTGTTGTCATAGATGTGTACAGTAACTTTTGTTCCCACTAAAGAAGGTTTTGTTTTTAGTTCAAATCGAGATGAGGATCCCAAGCGTGCCGCCCATAGTGTGGCAGAAGATACACGGGGTGATTTAAAGGTTTATTTCCCACAAGATGAAGGCGCAAGTGGAACCTGGTTTGCTTATTCTGATGCTGATCAATTCGCTTGTGTGCTTAACGGCGCTTTTAAACCCCATCAAAGAAAAGAATTTTATACCATGAGCAGAGGTATTATGGCCTTAGCTTATTTTGACTATGCTACTATTGATGAATTTATAAACGAATTCAACTTTGAAGGGATGGAGCCCTTTACCCTTATCCTTTACAATAAAGGCGACTTTATGGAATTAAAATGGGATGAGGTCGAATTACATTTGCGATCGCTCTCTGTTCAAGATGTACATTTGTGGTCTTCTGCAACCTTGTATAACCAAGAGTGGTGGTTAGATCGTTCGGTTAATTTTAAAGAGTTTGTCGCACGACAGCAACCCGATCAAGTTGGTATTATGGATTACCATAAAACCTTCTTGGCTTTTGTTCCCGAGGCACTTCAAGCGTTGTTGGGCAGCCTAGCACCTTTAACAAATCTCCCTGTAAAAACAACAAGTGTTTCTTCTTTGGAAAAAACTTCCCTGGGCTTTAAATTTCATTTCCATCGTACAGATGATAAAGTGAAATTGTTTAAATCAACTCATTAAGCTTATTTTTGCGCTATGGAAACAACTGTAATCGCTATTGATGGCTATGCTTCTACGGGGAAAAGTACCTTGTCCAAACGTTTGGCTACTCATCTAGGATTTACCTATGTTGATACGGGCTATATGTTTAGGGTAATTTCTTTGCTTGTTATTCAAGAGAATTGGCTTGATGAGAATGGGATTGATTTAGCCCCTTTAGCTCAGGCTTTACCTCAATTGCAATTTAGTTGGCTAAGCCAATCGACTGGTGAGAAGTTAATGGCGGTCAATGGAAAAGTATATGGCCAAGAATTACGTACCGCCGAAGTATCAAACTTAGTGAGTCAGGTGGCGGCTATCCCTGTTGTAAGAACTCATTTATTAGAGCAGCAAAGAGCACTTTCGAAAGCTGCATCTGTGGTAATGGATGGCCGTGATATTGGAACAGTAGTTTTTCCTAATGCGCAATACAAGTTTTATTTAAATGCCACCCCAGAGATAAGAGCCCAGCGTCGTTTTGAAGAGATGCAGACTAAAGGAATTCCCGGAACTTATGAAGACGTACTGGCTAATGTAATTGAACGGGATAGATTAGATAGTTCAAGAGCGATTGCTCCCCTAAAAAAGGCGCAGGATGCTATAGAAATTGATACTTCTTCTCTTAATGTAGACGAAGTTTTTGCCTTACTCTGCAACCACTTGGGAAAGGGGATTTAGGGCAGTTATAAATCTCTCCAGTTCTTCCGCTTTTTGGGTACCGACTAAAAATTGCTCTTTGTTTTTAAGTTGCACATAAAGTCCTTTCCCACTTTTCACATTGTAAACTGTTCCGTATTGGGTCCAAAGGCGCACGCCCCACCCACCCACAAAACCATAGGAGATTACTTGACATTGGTCCACTTCCCCCCAAGCTATGTTTCGTTTAGTGTAAGGAAAGAAATGGACATGAATCCCTTCACTATCGATCCTTGTTTTTAGTTGATTAATGCAAAAAAACAAGGCGAATCCAATCCCAAAAAGGGTAAAGACCATTAGTCCTGTGTTTGACATGGGCTTGGTTCCCATGGGAATCCCTAGCCATAATTGCTGGTAACAGCCATTTAGGGCTATGGTAAGTGGGAGTAGAACAAACCCCCAAATCCACCACTGCCTAAAGCGTTGTTTTTCTTCAAAAGAATTGTTGTGATTAATATTCATCTTTAACATTTAATACGATCCAGGAAAGGCATTCCT
>JBMYNN010000061.1:0-4754 GCA_049598335.1 Flavobacteriaceae bacterium | reverse complement strand
CTGTTGAAGTATATGTGGAAACGTTTGAAGGATCTACTTTTTATTACTATATCCCTTTACGGATGATGCGTGGAGAAAAGTCCTTTTTGAATCAAAGTGTCACTACATTAAGTGATTGGTCTTGGGCGAATCCTAGCTATCAATTTGAAATCGGTAATTCTTTGACTGATATTAAGGTTATTCTCTTGAATCCCACAAGGCTTAAAGCAGATGTGAATCCAAACAATGATATTTACCCAATAAAATAATGGCTTCTTTTCCTAAACAAATGCGTATTACAAATGAATCACTACTTCAAACATTATTTGATTCAGGAAAAAACATTTCTTATGGTGGAATAACGTTAAAATACATTCATAGTAAAACGGAATTAAAAGTTGGTTTTTCTGCACCCAAACGCCTACACGCAAATGCTGTTACGAGAAACTTACTCAAACGAAGAATGCGGGAATCCTTTCGACTGCAAAGAGACTTGCTCGGGGATTCTTTCTCTGGTATCGGGTATTTTATTTATACTAACAAAGACGAAAAAAACAGCAGCGAAATTTTTCGGGTGTTTACAACACTACTGACGAAGTGGAAGGATTCCGAAACATAGCAATATGGGGAATACCATCTTCGAGATAAGTATCACCGACAGAAACAAAACCATTGTTTTGATAAAATTTTTCAAGATGATATTGGGCAGAAATTTTTATCTCTGTTTTTTCACCTAATTCTTTGATGGACCGCTTTACGAGTTCATCACCTAAGCCCAACCCACGATGTGAAATTTTAACCACTGCTCGACCAAAAGAGTGTTGATCAAAATAATCGCCTGGTTTGAGAAGGCGGCTATGAGCAACTAAGAGATCTTTTTCATAACCCAACAAATGCTTTGCTTTCTGATCTTTGCCGTCAATATCTTGATAAACACAATCTTGTTCTACAACAAAAACCTCTGACCGTAATGCAAGGATTGAATATAAAATATCTGTTGTGAGCTCTCCCCAGTTATATATTCTCCAATCGAGTTTCATCTGTCAATTTTGTCGATTCTTCCTTGGTGTCTTCCTCCCTCAAACTCGGTTGATAAAAAAAGGGTAACGATTTCTTTGGCTTCTTCCAGAGAAATAAATCGAGCAGGTAAACTTAAAATGTTAGCATCATTGTGTTGGCGGGCAAGAGTTGCAATATGAGAATTCCAACAAAGAGCAGAACGGATATTTTTGTGTTTGTTTGCCGTCATATTTGCGCCATTTCCACTACCGCAAATGATAATGCCAATATCAGCCTTGTGATTAGAAACATCCTCGGCAACTGGATGAATCGTATCCGGATAATCCATGCTTTTTTCATCGTCTGTTCCGTGATTGATAATGGAGTGTCCTTGCTGTTTTAAATAAGAAAGCAATTCTAACTTATAATTTGTCCCTGCGTGATCGTTGCCGATAGAAATATTCATGGTTGATGTTTATCACAAAATTAGCTAACTTTTCTGTTGATAGAAATGTTTATAAACTCTGTGTTATCAACAGCCTTTATGATTTATATGTTTTTAGTTTGTTTTATTGTTTTTAATTATTTTGTTTTAAACATAAAATCCTGTGTTATAAACAACTAATATAAGAAGGAAAATTAGAGTTATTATAGATATTAACAAGCTATTATAATCATGGGAATTTTATAGAATAAAGAAATATAATAATGATAAATAGAATAAAGTTGATAATTCACAAGAGCTTTTAATCAGTTCAAGATTTATTGTTCTAAATTGCATCTTCTAAAGCATGGGGAAAAAACACACAACAAAAGATGCTATTCTCAACATTTTGATTCAACAAAATGGAAACCCACTTAACTACAAACAAATTTGCGGTCGTTTATCTATTCAAGATCCAAGCGGACGAAACCATATCACTAAAACTTTAAAAAAACTAAAAAGTAAAGGGTTTATAGAAGAGCAAGGAAAAGGAAAGTACTTTCTTAAGCCATCTTCACACCATCATCATGCAATTTTAGATGTAAACAGTCAAGGGAATGGGTATCTCATTTCGGAAGAGTTTGAGGACGATGTGTTTATTGATAGGCGCCATTTTAATAAAGCTTTTCATGGCGATACCGTTTCATTTAAAATCATACCATCAAAAGGTAAACGAAGAAAGCAAGGAGCGGTTGTTCATATTATCAAAAGGCAAAAAACAGAATATGTAGGGGTTGTAGAAAAATTCGACGATGGTTTTTCTGTACAACCGAAAAACATCAACCTTCCCTTTTTATTATCGAAAGAAAATATAGGTAGTGCAAAGCTTGGGGATTGTGTTCTGGTTTCTATACACGAATGGAAACGGAAATCCAATTATCCACAAGCTGTTGTCAAAGAAATTTTAGGAACTCCTGGTAACCACGAAACAGAAATTCATACCATAATGGCCACCCACGGTTTGCCATGGAATTTCAACAAAGAGGTAGAGGAGTATGCAACTCAGCTCAAAATAGGGAATTCTAAAGACGAAATAGCTGCGCGTCGTGATTTTCGTGACGTTTTAACATTCACCATTGACCCAAAGGACGCGAAAGATTTTGACGACGCTATCTCTTTCAAACCTCTTTCAAAAGATTTGTTTGAGGTTGGTGTACATATTGCTGACGTTTCCCACTATGTTCAACCAGGAAGTGTATTAGACAAAGAAGCATATCAAAGAGCCACATCGATATACCTGGTTGATCGAGTAATTCCGATGCTGCCAGAGAAGTTATCTAATCAAATATGTTCTCTTCGACCAAATGAAGAAAAGTTAACGTTTTCTGCTGTTTTTGTAATCACTTCCTCAGGTGAAGTGAAGTCAGAATGGTATGGAAAAACAGTGATTTTATCAAATGCACGCTTTTCTTATGAAGAAGCACAATACATGATTTCTACAAAATCCAAGACAATCCCATCAAAGATTTCCTTAACATCAACTGAATATACAGTTAATGACAATGTTTTTGAAGCTATTCAACATCTACAGAACATCGCTTCTATTAGAAGAAAAAATAGGCTTAAAAACGGAGCAATCAATTTTAATAAACAAGAAGTTCGCTTTGACTTAGATGATCAGAACAATCCAAAAGCGGTCTTGGTAAAAGAAAGTAAAGCAGCAAACCACCTAATCGAAGAGTTTATGCTTCTCGCAAATGAATCGGTGGCAACCCATATCGGCAGACGAAAACAAGCACCGCCTTTTGTTTATCGAGTCCATGACGAACCTGATGAAGAAAAGCTGGCTCAATTTGCACGTATAGCTTTTGGGTTAGGATACAAACTCAATTTAAACACCCCTAATTCGATTGCAAAATCAATCAATTCATTACTCCAAGAAATCGACCAAAAGCCCGAAAAAAACCTGCTTGATACTCTTGCAATCAGGAGTATGAGTAAAGCGATATATACGACACAAAATATTGGGCACTATGGTCTTCATTTCTCACACTACACTCATTTCACATCTCCGATAAGAAGGTACCCAGACGTAATTGTCCATCGTTTATTACAGCACTATCTCACCCAAAAATCTCTTCCAAAAATAGACGACCTAGATCAACAATTAAAGCACTGTACTGATCAAGAAATTCTAGCCACCAAAGCAGAACGCGATTCCATTAAATTCATGCAAGTCAAGTATATCTCTAAGCATATTGGTTCAACTCAAAAAGGATCTATTTCAGGAGTCACAGAGAGAGGTGTTTTTATTGAGTTGGTGGAGAGTAAATGCGAAGGATTTGTTCGCATACAAGACCTACCCGATGATTACTATTATTATGATGCAGCCCAATTAAAGATGATTGGTCAACAAACCAAAAAGGAGTATCAGCTCGGAGATCCTGTTCAAGTCACGATCGTAGCAACAGATTTAATTAAGAGACAAATCGATTTATCCATTGCAGACGATTAGTTTTATGTAATTTTGAATAAAGCTTACCCATGAATAATTTTAGGCTTGTTTTCTTTCTGTTTTCTGCAATTGTTTTTAGCCAACAAAAAACAATAGGAGAGTTTACAGAACTCATCATCAAAGACGGATTACACGTTACGCTGATTTCAGGAGATAAAAACGCAATTTCAATAACAAGTGAAAATAAAAAAGGCGTGACGGTCATAAATAAAGACGGCCGTCTCAAAATCAGTATGAAGCCTTTTCAAACTTTAAAAGGGATTGATGCGAACATTGAGTTGTTCTTTACTGGCGACATCAGTAAAGTTGAAGTAAGCCGTGGGGCTTATCTTTCCGTTCTAGACACGCTCCAAACAAAAGAGCTACATATTCGCAGCAAGAAAGGAGCAGAAATAGAATTAAGTTTATTCGCAAAAAAAGTAAACTACACTGCAAATACAGGCGGGAAAATTATTGTAGCGGGAGAGGTAGAACAACAGCAAATCCGCATCTCATCAGGAGGAACGGTAGACGCACAACGAACCTTATCAAAAGAAAGTACTGCACAAATCACATTTGGTGGATCATGCGAGGTACAATCAACATCTCTATTTGATCTTACAACACGATTTGGAGGAGTAGCCAGGGTTTACGGAAACCCATTAAAGACGGTTCATAACAAAACACTAGGAGGGTCTATCCTTTTTTCAAAACTTCCCGAAGAGTAATGAATGATGTTCTTTCAGCACTACCGTTTTCGGTCCTGTTGATTTTTGCTACAGGGCCTTTGTTTTTTCTGATACTAGAAACAAGTATTAGCAAAGGAATCAAACCAGCATTTCTAATTGACCTAGGTGC
>JBMYNN010000060.1:0-4929 GCA_049598335.1 Flavobacteriaceae bacterium | reverse complement strand
GGGAAAATGGCCATCGCAGTATGTAAATAAAAGGTGATTTCTGGTGCTGGAGAAGTATACGGAACTAAAATCCCTACCAAGTTGATGATCGAGAGACAGCTATAAATTTTTACCGCAGCAGATTTCGCTAGTTTACTCCCGTTGTAAGGAAGTTTATTAGGGATCGAAAGAATAGTTTGAAGTAAAAATAAGATGGCAAAAAGTAAGTGAGAAAAACTCTGAACATCAAAGTATTCATTTAACTCTGCTGCAAAAACAGACAAGCCATAAAGGAAATAGCCAAGATTAAAAAAAAACCTATTTTTTCTAACCACACCATAGAGTGTAATCAATACAAAGAAAACTACAATAATGATTTTAGGATCTAACATAAAATTCAATTTAGTTGACTACAATATACGCAATTTGAACCTCTCTTTGCATTAATATAAAGTAATAGAAAATTCAAAAATAAAACAATTGATGAAGGTCAAACAAACATTCGTGTTCTGTAGGCTGAGAATTAAATTTATTGGATCAATTAGTTAACTCTAAACGCAAAATTTTAAAATGGATGAAAAGGAGTATTCAAAAAACATTAAATCTAGATGACTAATTCCCTTTACTTCTAAATATAAAAAAACCCTCCTTTTGGAGGGTTTTTGTAAAGTTAGTTATTCATATTAGGAGGTGAACTTAATTCTGGTAAAAAGTTCATGTGAACAATTCTTCTTCCCCACAATTTCTCAAGGGAAGCATTTATCCCAGCATTATCCTCTTCATAGGCATCTTTACCAAAAAGTTCATTATATTTTTCAACTAGTTTAGGAAAATCTTCCGAATTCTTTTTCCATTGATCAGCATAATTTTTGTGTGAAAAAGAGACCAAAACTACGTTTCCGTTGCAACCAGAACCGCATACCCATACATTCATAGTGAAGGGTAGTTTTGCTGCTTTCATTGCAATGGCAACACGTTCTCTAAAACGCCAAAACTTGTCTCCTCCTGTGGCTCCCACGGTGTAAAAAATCATCCTTGAAAGTGTATTAAGTTCACTGGGGTTTGAGACATAAGACATTTCTTGATTGTACCACCAGTGTTGTGTATTGTTAGATCTATGAAGATCTCCAACAGTGTCCATCCAATATTTATTCCCTTGGGTATCAACCTTGTCAAAATCTGCCATTTCGTTGGCCACTTGAACACGCCATAACTTACCAGTATCTGGCCCAGTCTCAATCGAGAAAGTATAATAGGCTGGTTGTCCTTTTTTTGCGTTAAATTTTTTTGTTTTTTTAGCAGCAAGCTCCATGAACTTCGCCTGTTCTCCCTCTTTGATAGTAAGGGTTCTACTTATGGCAACTTGTGCCATTGTAGTAGTGGCCAAAAAAAAGGCCACTACAAAAGACATTGATTTTATCATCGTTGTATTGATTTATGGTTGATGCTAAATTATAAAATTTAGAACCTTAATTGTTAAATGAAAGTTATTATTTTAATTAAATATAGATTAATATCCTTTTTTTGGATCTACAACATGAATTAAATTACCCATCCCATTTAACGCTACAGCATTGTTGAGAATCTGATTAACCCCTGCTTCAGGATTTGTTATACTGGCAATATGTGGCGTGATTTGAACTTTTGGATGTGTCCAAAGAAGACTATCTTTTGGCAAAGGTTCTGTTTCAAAAACATCTAAAAAAGCGCCTGATAATGTTTTATTCTCTAATGCTTCTAAAATATCTTTTTCTACTTGGACCGCCCCTCTAGACACATTAATTAAATACGTAGGTTGAGATAATTGGTCAAAAAGGGTGTTTGATAACAATGCATGTGTATGGGAAGTAGATGGCACCGTGCAGACCAAGACATTGCATTGAGCAAGAAAACTAGCTAATTCGCCCTCGGCAAAAGTGTTAATCCCATCGATATGCTTTGGAGAAGGACTATATCCTGAAACCTTAAAGCCTAATTGGTGTAGTTTGAGTGCCGCATCTGAGCCTAAGGTGCCTAAGCCCAAAATTCCTATGCTTATATTTTCTTCAGATATACCATCGTGATCCCATATTTTATCTTTTCTATCCTTTAAAAACTTATCCCATTTGCGTTGATAGTAAAGCACCGCAAAAAGAATATAATTACTCATTGAGAAAGACAGTAAGGGATCTACTATGCGACAAATAGGTACACCTGGAAGTAGGTCTTTGTCTTTCATCAAATGATCGACACCAGCCCCCAGCGAATAGTATAATTTAACTTGTTTAAAGGGGGCGAGGCTGCCTTGTGGGTGCTTCCACAATAAAAGTATATCAACGCTTGCTGGATCAGGAACGCCAGGCCCTACTTCGAGGATAATTTCTGGGGCTTCTTTTTGAAATGCTGCGGTCCATTTGATTACTTCTGCTTCTGGAGCAATAATAACCCAACGTAAAAAGGAGGTCGCATCTGCCATTATTATTGCATTAAAGTTTGTTCCATAAAGGCAGCAGAAAAGGGCATGGACTGTGCTCTAGCAGCAGGGCTCCCTCCAATATTAACGCCACGTTCAACACAAAATAGAAAGCCTAGTTTTTGCATCAACGGGCTATCCATAGGGAGTTTGAGATAATTCATCAAGATGTCCCCTTCTGCGGTTAAATCAAAAAGGCAATCCATAAAGCTATACGCTTTTTCATTTCGCACCACCGGGGCTTCACTATCAAAACCATGATGCGCTGCTGGATAAATAGTAATATCGATATTGGCCTTCCCGGCTAAGGTATTCACCAAATTTTTACAAGGGGTTGCTGGTGTCCAATTGTCTTCTTCACCAATTAAAATATGAATGGGGGCTTGTGAAAAATCAAGGTTCTCGGGATTGATAAAACAAGGGGGATAAAACGCTAAGTGTGATGCAAAAGCATACTTTGTTGTAATGGCATTTTTAATGGGTAACCAGGCAGAAAAGAGCGCGACTCCTCCGCCTAAACTCCAGCCTGTGATGGAAACCTTTTCAGGGTCAATATTAGGATGCTGTGCAAGTTTCTCTAGTGCACGATAGGCATCTAAAATAATCCCTGCAATGGTAACTTGATCTTGTGAGCCCACTGTTGAAGTAATCCCACGACTCTTAAAACTATTGAGTTCAAAAGTAGCAAACCCCATTTCTTGATACATCTTCATATAATCTTTATGGTGTTCTCGCCAGCCTAAACTTCCAGCTACCCCTATAATCAAGGGATACTTTTTTTGTGGTGCTAAACTGTCCAGTGGAAGGGTCAATTGTCCATATACATCCTGTTCTTCTAATTCATCCAGATGTAAAATAACATCGCTTAGTGAAAAGGGGTTAGCGCTTTCAAAGTGAATTTCTTCTTGTTGAAATTGAGCGCTTACTGAAAAAAAGAAAAATAGGGCGAAAAGAGAAAGAGATGCTTTCACAGTAAAAAGGTTTAATTGGTGCACTCGCCATTAGTATAGTCTTGAATTCCTCTACTTTCAGCAATGCACGCATTAGGATAGGTTACTTTATTGCAGCCGCATACAGGAGCGTAAATTTGGATGCAAACTTGGGACGCATCAGGGGTGGTTTCTTTACACTCTTCCTCAGGTTTTGGGCAAGCGTAAAGCAGCATTAGGGCCAAAAAACAACTCCCATTCTTTAACATAGCATGTTAACTTTCCCTAAATTTAAACAATATCTTAGTATTCATGCAGCAAGGAGCCATCTCAATTCCGGGAAAACGTTATCGTTTATGGCGTATTTGGGACGAAAAGCGTCCCCTTTTATTATTTATTCTTCTCAATCCCTCTTTAGGCAATGCCACCGATAATGATCCTACGATACGGCGACTAATTTATTTTAGTCGAACATTTGGATACGGAGGGGTTTATGTTGGAAATCTTTATTCCTGTATTTCGCCAAATCCTAACGACTTGAAAGCGACAGATAAAATGGCCGAACAGGAAAACATCAATCACATAAAAGGAATGATGCATTTGTGTCAAGATGTGGTTTATGCTTGGGGAAACCAAGGGAATTATCCCAAATGGTTAAATGTGCTAGAAGATCGTCCTTTATGTTTTGGCTTCACAAAAAAAGGAAACCCAAAACACCCGCTCTATTTACCTAATTCGAGTTCGTTAATTAACTTTAGGCCAAAAAAAGGCTAAGCCGTTAAGCCACCATCTATTGGAAGTGCTAGTCCAGTAACAAACGAGGCTTTTTCTGAGGCAAGCCAAAGCATGGCATCAACTTGTTCTTGTACATTGGCAAAACGTTTTAAGGGAATGCTCGCCTTCAATTTATCTGGTATTCCAGCGGCTACTTTTTCGATTACTTCTGGATTAAAAAGTGGCGTTACAGTAAAGACCGGACAAAGGGCGTTGATACGA
Organism: Flavobacteriaceae bacterium; assembly: GCA_049598335.1. Classification (GTDB taxonomy): domain Bacteria; phylum Bacteroidota; class Bacteroidia; order Flavobacteriales; family Flavobacteriaceae; genus Arcticimaribacter. Next base: position 573 of record JBMYNN010000060.1, on the reverse strand, counting down.
ATATTTTTTTTGCCATATTCCATCGCAGCAGTCTTTGTCATGCCCACCACAGCGTGTTTACTGGCGGTATAGGCCAAAGAATTGGGTAGGCCTTTTAACCCCGCAATAGAGGCGGTGTTAATGATTACTCCCCCGCCTTGTTTCAGCATAATAGGCAATTGTGCTTTCATGCCATAAAAAACACCCGAAGCATTGATGCGCATTACTTTATCCCAGTCGGCTAGCGGATATTCATGAGTGCGGGCGCTTGTTCCAGAAATCCCCGCATTATTAATGGCAATGTCAAGCCGTTCAAAGTCGGTTTTTATTTGATCCATCAATTGCTGAACTTGATTCGCATCGCCTACATCGCAGGAGATAAAACGTGCTTGTCCGCCTGCTTTTTCAATGCTTTCTACTGTGGCTTTTCCGCCTTCGGCGTTATAATCAGATACAATCACATTGGCACCTTGAGCAGCAAAAGCAATGGCCGCTGCCCTCCCTATTCCAGAGGCTGCTCCAGTGATTAAAACTACTTTATCTTTAAATTCCATACTCTTTTTTAACTGAAGGAAAAGATAAATAAATCCTTTG
>JBMYNN010000059.1:0-5001 GCA_049598335.1 Flavobacteriaceae bacterium | reverse complement strand
ACATATCATGCTCAAAATTTCGAATGATTTCTTTTAAACGCTGAGACTCGGTAATACGGAGGTACGGATCATCGTTAATATAGGGGGTGTCTATTAACTCTCTATCGTCCATGACGTTATCAATTCTATATAAATAGGTGTGAAATTTTCTGGAAAGAAGAAGCTGATCAAAAGAAATTCTTTTTGAGTTGTTTTTGTCACTAAACACATAATGCTTATGCAAAACTTCTCGAATATCTCTATACCAAAGCCAAAATAAAGCCTTTGGTGTTGGTTTGTTTTGAGTTGCACCACTTTCAAAGTCAATTTGTGCTGAATTTAAATCAAACTCTACATAACCTACAGGTTGAATTCCAATAAGACGATATCGCAATTCCCCATATTTCTTATCAAAGTACCACAAGCCTTTAATGTTATAACCTACGATATTTGAAGATTTTAGATAGGTAATGTCATTGTCGTCAACAGTTCCGTCTAGATTTGAATCTTCTATACCAACCCCCTCAACTAGAGAAAAACCCTCACTCCCTTCTTGTCTCGGGGATCGTAGGTCTGCTGACTCTTTTACGTTAAAGTTTCTATAAGCCGGGTTGTATATGACAAGAACTTCTTTTTCTTCATTGCCTTCTAATTCCAAATCGACTTCATCTTGAACAGTCTGTTCAAAAATATATTCGCGGATAATTCTCCACAATGATTTTCGATCAGAAGAAAATTCTGAATCTAAAAGTGGGTAAAACAATGGGTAGTTAAACTGCTCGTACCCATCAATATATTCGTAAACAACTTTACTCCATAAAATATCTTTATCATCTACATATGGATAAGCAAGTGGTTCGTTAAAATCTAGTTCTTCTTGCTTTTCGGTTTTAACGCCAACCTCTTCTGGTGAAGAAGCGTTCAATAAGTTAAATTGCCCACTGACGTAAAAGCTCGATAAAATAAATACAAAAATGAAGAACTTGTTCATGATCTTATCTAATTTTAATACTAAAATCCCCTACTCTAACATTCTTAATGGGTACTCTGCGTCCTTTGGACTCAAAATATGCTGTAGAAACAACATTGGTGAAAAAAGCTACAGATCCAGCTGACTGTGATTCAATCGCTGAAAATGCATCTCGTAAACCATTCCCCTTGATTTGAATTGGAGGCAGATTTCCGACAGAAAAAGTAAAACTAGTAACTTCTATTGTTAAATCATAATCGAAGTCACTTGGGACTTTACCAGCAACTTTCCCTCTCTGAAGTCCAGTTTTACTGATTCCCGTAGAACCTGTGTAAAATCTATTATTGTATGCGATTGAACTTTCCATAACTGGAAGATCTTTCACTCTAAACGTTTTCGATTTTTTAACTCTTGAATTTGTTCTATCTCCAACATTGACAACAATTTTATCAAACCCATCTTTAGGCCTGACCTCAAAGGTGCTACTGCCACTGGGCGATATGTCTGCAGATGAGGATGTAACCCGAATATTACTCTGGGAAATTTCTGGATCGATCACACGAATTTCGTTAGGTAATCCTCTATAAAGGATATTCATACGTGGTATCTCGATAAAAAAATCAGTACGGTTGTTGACCACTAGTGTTTGTTCAACTGGAATTGGCTCAAGGTTTCCTTCAGCATCAGAGAAAAACAGATCTCCTGTAATTTTCTTTTCTCCACCAGAGCTAAAAATCAAATTCAGATTAATTGCCCCGTCTTCTATGGTAAAGTCTCTACCCTGTCTCAACTCGCGATTATCAATTTTAATCGACACCGAATCGGGTTGAAAGTCACTCGCAATTCGACCAATGAGTATTTTTGCATCGTTGATTCTTTCTCCAACAAAATAGGTTGACTTCGCATTGAGTAGCGACTTCGATGTGTTGATATTAACTGCGCTACCGTCGCTGAGGATTTTGGTGTTAAAGGCCTCGACCATTTGTAGCTCTAACTCACGAATATCAGATTGAAGTTTAGTGAGTTTAGAAATAGAGGCAATCTTTGGAAATCCCTTAAAATTATAGTCAAGGTATGGCTGTATTGTACCCTCAGAATTAACAACTGAGTCCTTAAAAGTGAAACTCCTAGCTATTAAATCATTAATGATCGAAAAATCATGGGGGGTTCTCTTGACAGTCAAAAGGTTTTCTTTTGTAACAATTGAGTCGATTATCGATTTCATTAGTGTAGAATAATTTTTGAATTGATCTACATAAACCAGCCCTAAGCTGTCATAATTGTTACCCTCAAAGAACATATCATCTAAATCGATTGATTTGTCCATTGTTTGAAAATTGGTAATCAGAAGAGTGTCATTTCTGTTTGGACCATCCTTGACTACAACAGTTTTCTTGTACCTATTTTTGCCAAATTCATCAAGAAGCAATGTATCTTTTAATGATTGTACAAAATCAAAATATTGATTTGTGGCACTTTTAATAACAGGAGCCCAATCGTTAGCGAAGACATAGCTTGGGTTTTCAGCATTTTGAGCGAATACCCTGTAAAGCTCATTACTTTTTTCACTTTTTGATTTTATAGAATTTTCAATGTCATCATTTAAAATTCCTAGCGTGGCCAATACTTCTTTACTGATATTTAAAGCAAGCATCGCAATAAACACAAGGTACATCATGTTTATCATCTTCTGCCGAGAATCTTGTTTTCCTGCTGCCATTGGTTATAAAGATTAATTCCCCATTGCTTTTGCTATAGCAGAATACTTCTCGTTCAGCTGCTTAACAAGCGAGTTCATTTCTTCCAACTGGACAACAAGCTTATCGCTAGCGGAAACAACATCTCTGTGGGCTTCTGGTTGCCCATCTAAACTTTTCTCAATGTTATTGTAAACATCTTGGACCTGAGAAACGCTAACACTAGCCGATACCAAGCGGTTATTGAGCTCATCTACATTCACTTGAAAATTCTCTGGAATTTTAATCGTGGCTGCTGCAATTGTTGCAGACTGTAGGCTCCCCGTCAGATTTTGGATTTGTTTGGTTGCACCTGTAAAAGCTTCCTTGAGCGCATCAACTTCTTTAGATACATCTGAAATTGCGGACTCTGGGGTTACTTCACCTTCGTCATCATCAGAAGTGACGGCATAACCCCTCAAACCTGCAATCATAAAAATCACAGCCTCGGTGATTAGTCCTGCAGTAAGCCATGTGTTGCCACTAAATATAAAGTCTTTGTGGGTAATTTTTAAGAGGGCTCCAACAATTACTACTGATGCTCCAAGCCCAAAAACTAATTCAAGGTATTTTTCTGGAATAAAAAACTTTTTCTTCATTACTATTAAATTATCTACTGTTTGATCCTAAATAGTCCCGCACCAAGCGTAAACCGATATAACTTCTTGCACTGTCTGCATACTCATAATCTCTACTACCTACTTTTAAAAAGTAAGCAACATCTTTCCATGAACCACCACGAACTATCTTTCTTTCGTTTCCTGGCATATACACGTCAGGATTAAAAGTAGTGTTGAATTCATAACTTTCGTTATAATAAGGCGAGGAAGTCCACTCAGCCACATTCCCAGACATGTTATAAAGCCCAAAATCGTTTGGCTCATACGAGTCTACTTCCGCTGTATAAACAATGTTGTCTGCTGCATAATCGCCTCGTTTTGGCTTAAAATTAGCGAGAAAATCACCACGGCTATCAACCAAATAGGGTCCACCCCATGGGTAAATTGCGGACTGCTTTCCACCACGAGCGGCATATTCCCATTCCCCTTCTGTAGGTAATCTGAACTCCCCAACTGTCGTTTTATTTTTTTCTCCTCTTAAGTAATCGTTTCTATATTTTGTTCTCCAATTTGCAAACGCTTTGGCTTGTTTCCAACTCACACCTACTACGGGATAATCTGCATAGGCGGGATGCCAAAAATATTCATTAAACATCGGCTCATTGTAGCTGTATTTAAAATCTCTAATCCAGACGGTTGTATCAGGATAAATCGGAACTGCATCATAGATTAGGAAATCGGCTCGGGAAAGCTCGTTGATGTTCGAGTTTTTCATTGCATTTACAAATTCATCGACTTGCAATTCAGAAAAACGATAAATCAATTTCTTTGTGTCAATCGACTTCACGCCATTGTACCACTCATTTTCAGGTAAATAAATCGAATCCTCCATGACTTCAGCATAGTGAATATCTGGATAATCCTCTCTTTCCCAAAAAATTTGCTCGTCACGATTGAATGGGAGTGAGTGATGAAAAACACTATCAGGAGAAGTTCTGGTTGATAACCAAAGTTTTATTGGGTTTTGTGCTCGAAAGCGAACGAGTTGTTGGTAACCATTCAGACTTGTCAAATCCTCCTCTGAGTCGCCGATAAAGTCTTCCATAGCTGGATAGTAGCGAAGAATTTCCCCTCCAGAGGTGTTGTACAGATCCTCTAAACTTTGATTTTCTGCGATTTCAAGTTGCTCGTCAGACGGCATCGTTTCTTCAAGCTCATCGGGGTCATTCAATACAGAGTAGAAAAAATCAATGTCGCCAGTGGGAACTGAAGTTGTTCCGCGTTCATAATTATTATCCTCGTACATGCCTTCAAAAACCATCACAGCTTTTTCAGCAAGCTTTGAGCGAACAATCGAATCTTTTACCCATTCGATAAACTGCATATACTCCCGATTGGTAATTTCGGTTTCGTCCATGTAAAAGGTTCGTACTGTCATCGTTCGGGTAATATCATTTTGTGCGTCAATGATATCCTCGTCAGAAGAACCCATAATAAAAGACCCACCAGGAATTTCAACCATCCCATGTGGGTTTACCCGAATAAACTTTTTTGTCTTAACTCCTATTAACTCACCCTGGTCGCGTTTGCCGCAACTCAAGACTACAATTAACAAAGCAAGTAATGCAGTTGTGCTTCTCATTACGTATGCTAAATTAAGATATTTATTAACAATACTGTTCACAAAAATATGTAATTTATATAATACTTCTACGAATGGCCTTCCACCAACGCTCTGGAACCGTCCCTTTTTCCG
>JBMYNN010000058.1:0-5382 GCA_049598335.1 Flavobacteriaceae bacterium | reverse complement strand
TAGGTTTATCCCTAGGGGGACTCTATTATTTTTATAACACAGCACTTCCCCAGGGACAGCAAGGAGTAGAAGCAGATCGCTTAGCTAAAAAGATGTTGGATGCCATGAATTATGAAGCCTATCAAGAACTCAACTATATCGAGTGGACCTTTTCAAGGATAGGAAGGGAAAGAACTTATAAATGGTATAAAAATCAAGGACGTTGCAAGGTGCTTTGGGATAGTATTTCGGTTAATTTAAATTTTAAGGCCATAGAGAAATCTCTTGTTCGAGTCAATGGTTTAGTTTATACTGGAGAAAAGAAAGATGTTTTTATTCGCGCTGCCGAAGCTAAGTTCAACAATGATACCTTCTGGTTAGTTGCACCCTATAAATTATTCGACAAAGGTGTGGAACGCCGTCTTGTTAGACAACACGATGGGTCAGAGGCTTTGTTGGTGACTTATACCAGCGGAGGGAATACTCCAGGGGATTCTTATCTCTGGCTCTTAAATAAAGATTACAAGCCAATCGCTTTTCAAATGTGGGTAAGCCTTCTGCCTATTGGTGGGTTAAAGGCCACCTGGGAACAATGGGAAAAAACAACTAATGGAGCTTATTTACCTAGATTACACAAAGTATTATTTTTAAATCTTGAAATTTCAAGGCTCAACTCCATTTCAAAAAAACCATTGTGAATATTGCTCACTCGGCAAGAGCCCTTCGATCAAAGAAGATGAAAAGGAAGCTATATAAAGCAACCTCAGAACAGGAGTAAAGAGTCAATGGATTATGGCTGTCAGCTCTTGGTTGTTATTAAAACCCAGTAAGCGTTAAGGCGGTAGATATCCTCCCCCTTGATCCTAATTGCATATTTACAGTTTAGAGAAAAGCATTTCTACTACGCATAATTTAAAAGGCGATAACACCAAAGGTGAAAAGTTTAAGCATAAGGCTCAAATGAGATAAATTATGATTCAAGCGTTGTTCTAAAAACAAGCCATTTATTTTTTTTTGAAAATTATCAACTTAAACCATGCTGAAAAAAAGAAGACTTTCTGGAGGATTTTTTTTAACCTTTTCTACAGCTTTCATAGAAAAAAATCAAGGAACAAATAAAATTTGAAATATGTTTGAAAAGGAAGGATATCCTAATCAAGAAATTTTGGTTGGATTTATCGTTTGAGATTGAACCTAAATAAACTTTTCCCCCATTATACAAACAAGATTTAAAACATAATTCATTTGGCATTTTTTTTTTAAAAAAAATTACTTCAAATTTTATTTGTAATTTGGGTGCATAACCTAAACCAATAATAAAAATGTGTGGAAGAAAAACACTCTTCTTAATCTCATTTCTTTCATTTAATTTATCGGGTATTTATGCCCAATATAAATTAAAATCAACAATAGCCATGCAAGGTGGGGCAGTTTCTAACCCTAAATTCTATGTTTCTCACACAATAGGACAAGCAGTAACTGCAGGGGCTGGTAAAATTGATAATACAAAAATCATACAGGGTTTTGAGTTTATGTTTTCAAATAGATCTATGGATCTTTCTCTGGATGAAATTAATAAGGAACCACTTCAACTTTTTATCTCTCCAAATCCATTCATCAATTTTATTCGTATTGAAGTTCAAGCTCTACAACTCCCCATGAAAGTTCATGTATTTGATTTATTAGGAAGGTTAATTATCGAAAAAGCCATCAATAAAATTGAGGAGAATAACATCGACCTAAGTCATTTGAGTCAATCAAAATATCTTATCAAATTACAAACTAACACCCAAAAGTTCAGTACCGTCTTAATTAAACAGAATCCATGAAAAAATCACTATTCATAGTGCTGTGTTTTTATTCGTTATTTGGCTTTGCTATAGTTGAGAATAGATTCAAAGTATTTATTCACAATGTGAAACACCCCCCAATTAACACCATTGTTCTCGATACAGTAGATAATGCAAATCAACGTGCAGATATACTTATAGGGGATCAATTTATTGATCTTGAGATTGGAAATTCAATAACCACATTTGACTATATTAATTCAAGGGGGTTTTCTCCCTTTCACTTTGTAAATGGACAGGCAAGGTTTATTGATTTTAATTACAGTTTTAAATTATTTAGAAACTTTTATTTGCGCTCTGGTCTAAATCTAATGGGTTTTAATACTACTTCAGAAGATAAACTAAATGGCAATTTTTATAGCTGGAAAACTACTTATACAGGTATAGGGACAGGTTTTAATTGGAAGTTTATTTCTTTAGGAAAGTTGCAACTACATTTAAATACCAAAGTTGGTTATTCAACCTTACTCGCTGGAGAGCAACAAAATAACAGACAAACATTTGATTTAGCCAATCAAGACGATTTTAGTGGAGACCATTGGTTTTATAAACATGGATTTACATTTTATATTCAATTATCAGAGAAGATTATGTTAGGCGTTAATGGATCCATATTAACTAATGCAAAAAATGCATTCGGGCCCTATCCAGAAGAGGGTATTGAGAATATAAAACTTAAATCAAAGAACATTGGAATTTCTTTACTTTTTTCAACAAACGATTAAGCTTTTCATTAATAGAATAGGAGTTTCGTTATTCATGGTTTTATCAATAAGTGTATATGCACAAACCGATGGAATAAGTTATCAAGCGGTAATCCTAAGTAATGAAGCAATTGAGTTACCAGGGTATGATTCTCAAAACGACCTGTTGGTAAATGCAATAGTAGCTTTTGAATTTACAATCACTGGATTAAATAACATTACAATTTATCAAGAAACGCAAGTAACAAGAACAGATGAAAATGGTTTGGTTAACCTTATAATTGGTCAAGGTATACCCATAATAGGTAACTTTAACGAAATCGAATGGAATGGAAATAGAAGGAGCCTAGAGGTCAAAATAGATCTAAAGGGAGGAAGTAGTTTTGTTCCATTAGCCACGCAAGATTTATTGTATCTTCCATTTGCTGCGCACAGAAATATTACTGCTTCTGGGGATTTAAATATTTCTGGAGTATCAAGGTTTGAGCAACAAGTAGATGTAAGGAGTAGTTTGATGGTGCGTGGAGATGCGATTCTTTCAGAAAACATTTCAATAGATGGAGATACAGCTATTTCTGGGCTACTAACGGTAGATGGAGGGACGATTTTAAATTTAAATACAGCATCAAATAAAAATGATTTATCAGATGCATTAACGGTCAATGGTGCAACGGCATTAGAGGGTACTTTATCTGTCGAGGGTGTAACCGAATTAAATAGTAATTTGAACATTCTAAATGCCAGCGAGGTATTTATGTCTGGGAATCTTATCACTGAAGGTGTTGCACAATTAAATAATGAATTAATTGTAGAGGGCCATACCTCGCTTGAAAATTCATTAACAGTTTCTGATACATCAACCTTTAATTCTCTTGTAGAAATTAATGCTCCTGCAGATTTAAATGAAAACCTTTTTGTTCGCGGAAATTCAAGATTTATGAGCGACATGTACGTATTGGGTGATGTAGATTTTGATTCAGAAATGAATGTTAGTGGAGATGCCCAAATTGAAGATGATCTAACTGTAGTAGGAGCAACAACTTTATTAAGTAGACTTAGAGTAAATAATGGAAGTCCAACTTATTTAACAGGAATATTAAATGTTGATGGAGTGACAGATTTTAACGATAACGTGAATATAGACGGTGTTTCAACTTTAAATAATTCATTAACGGTAACAGGAAATAGTCCTGTTGCTTTGACGGGTTCACTTAATGTTGACGGGGTTACAGATCTCAACAACAACTTAGTATTAGACGGTACAGCAACGATGAATAGTTCACTTCAACTCACAGGAAGTGCTTTGTTAAATAATACACTAACTGTGGCGGGTGCGACACAAATAAACAACACACTTAGTGCAACAGGAGATACAGCTCTAGGGAATTCATTAACAGTTGCAGGAGCAACCCAAATAAACAGTACACTAAACGTGAGTAATAACACTGCACTTTCAGGGACTCTTGCAGTCGCAAATACTGCAGATTTTAGTAATCGTGTAACTATAAGTGCTGGATTGGGCAGTGGAAGTTCAAACTATGATAATTATCCCTTGAGAGTGCAAGGATCTGCAAATGGAATTGCTGTGAAAACAACTGCAGGAACCCCCAATAATGATCATAATTTCATGACCTTTTTTAATTCTTCAGGAACGGTTGTTGGTAGAATTGAAGGGGAGACCTGGGAGAATAAACAGCAGAGTAGAGACTACATATATGACACTACAATTTATGCTGCAGAACTTGCTTTAGCTGGAGTAAATGTTGTCTCAGCCGCCATTCCAGTTGTAGTTGCTGGTGTTGGAGCTTCTGCTGGGCCATGTGGAGGCTGTATAGCAATAGCAGCGGCAGAATTGGCAATGGTGACTGCTAATTTAGTAACCTATAATACTTTTGCACAGGAAGATATTGGTGTAACCTATCAATCGGGATCTGGAGATTATGCTGAATGGTTAGAAAGATTAAATTCAAATGAAACTATTTTAGCAGGTGATATAGTCGGTGTTTATAATGGAAAGATCTCTAAATATATTTCAGAGGATGTTCAGCGAATATTAGTGATTTCAACCAGTCCAGCTGTTTTAGGAAACATGCCACTTGAAGAAAATAAAGAATTTTATGAAAGGGTAGCTTTTTTGGGGCAAGTACCAGTAAAAGTTAAAGGAGATGTATTCGCAGGAGACTACATTCTTCCTTCAGGAGAAAATAACGGAGTAGGAATTGGTGTAGCTAAGTCTGATCTTAAAGCTAAGGATTACAAAAAAATAGTTGGCGTAGCGTGGACAAGTTCACTTGAAAACACCTATGGCTACGTAAAAATGGCAATTGGATTGAATGCAAATGATATGGCAGATCTTGTGGATTTACAACAAAAAAAAATACAATCGATTGAAAAAAGGTTGGCAACCCTAGAAGCAATTCTAATTGAAGAAAAAAAAAGAGCGTCTAAAGAAGACAATACTGCTATATCGCCTAAGGTTAAACCTAACAATAGTAGTCAAAATAAGGCTGATTTACTCAATAGTATTCCTCCTTTCTTTACAGATGAGATGATACTAGAGACAGATAAAATACTTCAAAACATCTATAATACCTCTACAAAGAAGAGTGCTGGTCTAGAAAAATTAATGAATGACAAGATTTTTAAGGAGAAGGTTTTTGAGAGGGTTAAAAAAGTTTATCGAGAACAATATTTGAAATTTAAGTCCAATTATTAGTCAGGTCATTCGAGCTATCAGCTACTTTAATTAAAGAAGATCCACAATAAATGATGGAAAAGTATAATCTGATGAATCAAAGTCTTGCAGCTTGAGATTTATAATACTCTAATCAAGGCGTTTTTTGGATAGA
>JBMYNN010000057.1:0-5462 GCA_049598335.1 Flavobacteriaceae bacterium | reverse complement strand
GATCACTATCGGCTAAAAAGAAACGCACCCTGCGTTCACTTTGAAAACCTTTGGTGAGTGCTACATGAGTAACTATTTTAAGACGATCGCCCAGTTTTGCTTGCCGTTTGTATTCTATATGGTGTGAGCGTACTACCCAGAGGCCAAATTCGGTAGGATTGTCTTTAATCAATTCTTGCCAGTGGGCCCCTGCGATGTCTTGTACCCATTGCAGGTATTGGACATTATTGACATGTTGTAACTCATCGAGGTGATTTTCCTCCACAAGAATGGATTGTTCAAATGTATTCATCTATTTCTTTTGGAGGGTGACTTCAAAGATTTTACTCCAGTTTTTTCCGGTGACAAAAAAGGTATTTCGTTGTGGGTGATAAGCAATACCATTTAAAACATTTAAGCTAGGGATTTGATCTACTTTCTCTTTGAGACCAGAAAAGTCAATCACGCCCTCAATCGCCCCAGTATTGGGATCGATGATTAGGCCAACTTCTTTTTGGAATTGATAGGTATTGGCATAGATTTTCCCATCCACCCATTCAAGTTCATTGATTTTTGTCAAGATGGTTTTATGAGTAGTGGCTTCGATATAGTCGAGTTCTTTCCCGTTGGAGGGATCGAGGCGCCAGATTTTGGCAGAGCCATCTGACTTATAGAGAAACTCCCCATCGTTGCACAAACCCCAGCCTTCTTTGCTTTGGTCATAGGTAAAAGAGCTTTCTAATTTCATCGTTGATTTATCATAAACAAAAGTCGTATTTTCTTGCCATGTAAGTTGGAAGATTTTATTGTTCAGTAGGGTGAGGCCTTCGCCAAAGTAGCTTTGGTCTAGAGGTATATTTTCCAGTAATTTCCCCGTTGTAAAATCTATTTTTCGCAAGGAGGACTTTCCTTTGAGGCCGGTGCTTTCATATAAATCTTCGCCATCGAATTCGAGACCTTGGGTATAGGCGTCAGAATCGTGGGGATATTCATTGACAATGGTATAGGTCCACAGTTCTGGCGGACTGCTTTTTAGCAAGCGAACAGAACGCTCTTTTAACTTGACTTCTTTTCCTGCAATTAGGGCAGTAGCACTTAACTGGTGATCGCCCAGTTTTTCTGTAGTAAAGACATAGGGGAGGGTAATTGGAGCATCGTCTAAGAAGTACTCTACTTGAGTTAGCGTCAAGGATTTTTTATGTCTAAGGTTTACGGTTAAGGTATCTCCAGCGACATAGGTGTTGGCATTAGGTTTTAGGGTGATTTTTGGCGTAGCCTCATCACTACAGGCTTTGAGAAAGACTAAACTCAAAAGAAGGGACATCCATTTCATGATGAAATTTTCTCCAAGTTAGCAAAAAAAAAAAACGAATTGAAATCCCTTGCCTAGAAATGTAGGGGTTGTATATTTGCGCTAGGGTAAGTCCTATACAACCAGCTCCTATTGAACTCCCCCAGGGTGGGAACACAGCAAGGGTAGATGGTCGTAGCGGTGTGATATAGACCGCTTACCCTTTTTTATCTATGCAACAAACAGTTTTGGTTACCGGTGCATCTTCAGGCTTGGGAAAATCCATTGCCACCCTCTTGCACTCGCTGGGTCATACTGTTTTTGGCACTAGCCGAAATCCACAAAATTATTCTGAATTCCCTTTTCCATTATTGGCGTTAGATGTCAATGATCAAGGAAGTATTGATTTGTTTTTTGCAGAATTGCAAAGTAAGATTTCACAAGTTGATGTTCTGGTTAATAATGCTGGAGTAGGTATTACTGGTGCAGTAGAAGAAGTGAATCTCGATGCCTTAAGAGCGCATTTTGACACTAATTTCTTTGGGCCTTTGGCAATCATCCAACAAATTTTGCCGCTAATGCGGAAAACTAAAGGGGGAAAAATCATCAATATTACTTCTATTGGCGCGTCTATGGGTTTGCCCTTTCGCGGGGGCTATTCTGCTTCCAAAGGCGCTTTACAGATTATTTCTGAAGCCTTGCGGATGGAAGTGGCTCAGTTTGGAATTGAAGTGTGTACGCTTGCGCCAGGGGATTATGCCACGGACATTGCTTCGCGTCGTTATTATGAGCCCAATAAAAAAGGTTCTCCCTATGAAAAGCTGTACCAAGAAAGTCTAGCAACTATGGACGAACATGTTGACCATGGCAATGATCCCATTGAGATTGCCCAGGCCGTGGCGCAGTTGATCAAAAAGGACAAATGGCAGCCCCATTATGCAGTGGGACCTTTTATGCAAAAGCTTTCGTTAACCCTAAAGCGTTTTCTCCCACAAAAAGTATTTGAACGACTACTAAAGAACCACTATAATTTGTAATTTTAAATAAAACATCATCATGAAATTTTTTATCGATACTGCCAACCTAGACCAAATCAAAGAAGCCGAAGCCCTTGGAGTTTTAGACGGTGTAACCACAAACCCGTCATTAATGGCGAAAGAGGGTATTACTGGTCAGGAGAACATTTTAAAGCACTATGTTGCGATTTGTGAAGCAGTTGAAGGTGATGTTTCTGCCGAGGTTATTTCCACTGATTTTGAAGGAATGATCAAAGAAGGGGAGGCCCTTGCCGCCTTACACCCACAGATCGTAGTTAAAATCCCTATGATAGAAGATGGAGTAAAAGCTTTAAAGTATTTTTCCAATCAGGGAATTAAAACCAATTGTACCTTGGTCTTTTCTGCGGGTCAAGCTTTATTAGCAGCTAAAGCAGGAGCGACCTATGTTTCTCCTTTTATAGGACGTTTAGACGATATTTCTACCGATGGTTTAAACCTAATCGAAGAAATTCGTGAGATTTATGACAACTATGATTTTTCTACACAAATCTTAGCGGCTTCTGTACGCCATACCATGCACGTGATTGACTGTGCAAAAATTGGCGCAGATGTAATGACAGGACCATTGAGTTCAATCAAAGGCTTATTAAAACACCCTTTAACCGATATTGGTTTAGCTAAATTCTTAGAAGATTATAAAAAAGGTAACTAAACTTCCAGCCATTTAGGTTGCGATTTTAGTACTTTATCATATAAGGGGCATTCGGGAACGTGTGCCCCTTTTAAGTAGCCTATCCCCATCAAGAACTCTTTGGTGATTTCTTTTCCGGTAAACTTAAATTTCGTTTTAAAGCATTTTATCCAATTTTCCTCTTTTTGAGGATGTTGCAAATCGATCCAGCGATTGAAAGAGCCATGTTCTTGTTGGAGTAATAGAATTTGCTGTGCATTGTAAATGGCGGCTTCGATTTTCTTTCGCATACGGATAATACCGGGGTTTTGCAGTAGTCTTTCAATGTCTGTTTTGGTGAAATTGGCAACTTGCTCAATGTCAAAATTGGCATAGGCTGCTTTGATGCTTTCACTTTTATTTAGCACAGTATCCCAGGACAATCCCGCTTGGTTGATCTCCATCAATAAACGGCCAAAGAGGGCATTGTCTTCTTTTTCAGCAAAGCCATAAAAGTTATCGTGGTAGTCCTTGTGTCGCACGTTGAATTTCCTGGCTGCGATAGCAGCACAATAAGAGCTGTACTGAACCATTAGGGCTGGTATTGTTCTAATAAATCTGGAAAGTCTCTGGCCGAAAAATTGGCAAATCCATCTAAGACATTTCCGTTTTTATCTATGATGATACCTTTGTTTAAAAGGGTGATAACCCATTCATTACTGACTTGCTCAAAATTGACTAAAGCCAATTGATCCACGGGAGCAATTTTCATGATTTCTTGATAATTGCGCACCAAATCGTTGTAGGGTTGAATGCAAATTCCCACAAAACGATAAGAGGGAAATTGTTTTTTATAGCGCATTACCCGTTCATGGGTTCGCTTAAAATGGTTCATTTGCGTTTGCGACCAAAAGTAGAGGATCGTAGCTTGACCTTTAAGGGCGGTATCACTTGCCACGATTTCTCCCTTGTGATTTTCTAGTTCTACAACGGGAAGTTTTCGACCCGGTTCCATTTGAATTAAGGCTTGGTGAAGACCTAAAATCTCTGATAAATAGAGGGGAGACGTATTCAAGGCCATAAAGTATTTTAAAAAGGCTTCGTGGTACTCATGGTTGCGAAAGTTGAGTAACTCTTCATAGGCGACTGTACGCGCTAGAATATTGCGCAAGGTAGTGTGATTGATGCGTTGATCGATCAATTGTAAGCGCTTGATATTAAAGGTGGTATTGCCTTTTTCTTGGAGAAAGTTTTTTCCATCATCAAGAGCTTCTTGACTTAAATAACTCATTAAGTAAGTGATATAAGGCTCAAAAAAGATGAGATCTTTTTCTCCATACTCTAAGAACTGCCGAAACTCAAAATAGGTGCTATCGCTTTTAACAGTAGATTTTCCGCGAATAAGCGCATAACGTTCTAAGCGATTAGCATAAGGATAGACATAGGCTGCCTGAGTTACTTTTTGTGCCAGCGGAGACAATGGATTTTGGGTTTTAAACGCATTCCATTTATTTCTTTTTTCTTGTAAAAGAGAATCAATAATATCACCAAAAACTTCACTGTCTGAAGCATATTTAGACGAAAGGAAGCCAATTTCATCTTCGAGTTCGAGATAAATATCCATCAAAAAGTTGTTTTTGGCAGAGCCAGGACCACTAAAAACGAGGGAAGCATTAAAATCAGACATATTCGCATAAGACCAGATAGAGTCTCCTGCTTCGATCAAGAGCATTTGGTTTTCGGGTAGGTGTTCCATTTTAAACAAGCCAAAATCAATAGAATCATATTTTCGCGAAAAGCGATTCTTTTCGTTTAAACCTATAGAATCAATACGTTGGTCGTATTTGTAGAGTGAAATATAGTCGGAAGAAGGATTGATAATTTGCCCTCCAAAGAAGGCCGAAGTAGGCGTATCAACCGAAGTATTACAGCTAAGAAACAGGCATAATCCAAAAAATAAAAAACATTTTGCCATGGTTGAGACTTTGCTACAGTAGCTAAGGTAAAAAAAAGTGTGGAAAGCGCTTTTGATTTATGTATTTTTGCGGAAATAAAAATAAGCTATGCTGTCTGTTTCAAACCTCTCTGTACAATTTGGTAAACGCGTTTTGTTTGATGAAGTCAATGTGACCTTTACTACCGGAAACTGTTATGGAATTATTGGCGCTAATGGCGCCGGAAAATCTACCTTTCTCAAGATTCTTGCAGGGAAACAAGAGGCCAATGCTGGAAATGTTCATTTAGAGCCAGGAAAACGCATGTCAGTCTTAGAGCAAAACCACAATGCCTTTGACGAGCATTTGGTTTTAGATACGGTTTTACGTGGAAATAAGCCGCTGTATGAGGTGAAAACCGAAATGGACACCATCTATGCCAAAGAAGACTTTAGCGATGCTGATGGCGAAAGAGTTGGAGAGCTACAGATCGTTTTTGAAGAGATGAATGGATGGAATGCCGACAGTGATGCGGCAGCCATGCTATCTAACTTAGGAATTAGCGAAGACCTTCACTATACGCCCATGGC
>JBMYNN010000056.1:0-5729 GCA_049598335.1 Flavobacteriaceae bacterium | reverse complement strand
CTTGAAATTGCCACTGGGATATTGATGTATTATTTTGATTTTCCCTTTAGCACTCAACCCCTACATTTACTCTTTGCTTCTTTACTTTTTGGAGCACAGAGCTATTTATTATTCCACCTATTTCAACCCACACAATCCACTTCCAAATGATTTATCGTTTCCGTATTATTTTAGACGACCCTGGGGATATTTTTCGCGACCTAGAAATTGAAGCTACCGCTAGCTTAGAAGATTTTCATTATGCTATTGCCCAAGCCTTTGGTTTTGGCGGAAGCGAAATGGCTTCTTTTTACACCACTAACGATCAATGGGAACAGGGAGAAGAATTACCCCTCTTAGACATGGGAGAAGGTACGACTCCAATGGCAGGAAAAAGTCTCGATAAATTCTTTAGTGCTGAAAATCACCATTTGATTTATGTCTATGACTTTCTCGCCATGTGGACCTTTTTTGTAGAATTGATGGAAATAGGAGAAGCCGTTGCAGGCATGGGGTATCCCAATCTTGTTTTTGCACAAGGGGAAGTCCCAGAAGAAGCTCCAGAAAAAGAGTTTAGTAGTGAAGAAGCCGCAGAAGACTTTGACGATGACGAGGAAGAAGAGGGGCTGCTTGACTATGATGACGCCGACTTTTATTAAGAGGATTGAATCAATTTAGTCATATTGAGATTTTCATAATGCCTGCGGACATAATCCAAAGACGCCTCCATGATATCTCCTGCACTTTTAGCGGACTGAAAAGAGTCATCTTTTGTAAACATAAAAATTTCTGCACTTAGATTTTTCAAATATTTTGGCTGAGTCAAATGATCTTGTTTCATTATAGTTACTAAATTATCTAAGCGTACCCCAGAACTAATAATTCGCTTAGCTAAGATAGAACGCTCTTCAATTTTATATTGATTGACAGAATCTAGTGTAAGCTTATCTTTGACAACCGAAACCATGGGATAATTCTCTTTAAAGAATTGCGGGCGGTAAACCTTTAACTTTCCTTCATAGCACTGTTGATCAAAATCAATGGCGCGTATTTTATAAATCACCTGATCAAAATCATGGGTAGGAATCACTACATAATTATAAGCACGCATATCACCTAATAAACGAATCATACATCGTTCATTAAACTTGACATATTCTTTAGCAATTTGCGCCTGCTGTGCTGGGGTACAATCGGCTAAAAAGTCTTCGATAAAAACATCTCCAGGGATACCGGCAATATGTTCTTCAATCAAGGTCGTGTCGTTGACCAAAAAGTTAAGGTTATGGGGAGATAACATATGTTCAAACTCTAAGCCATAGACCCTTGAAGCGTCGGTGCGCTTCACATAGAAATAAGTAAAGTTATCATTGAGGACATTTCTAATCTTAATGCGAAAGGGCTTTGAATTTCCAAATGTGCAATAGTCTATGGCATCAACATTGAGGTAAGGAATCGATGCTTCATTTCCGTCAGAATGCAATAATGCATAGACTTTTTTGAGATTGTAGTCAATATCTTCTCTTTCACTATCGGTATAATAGACGCGAACCCAAAGGGTATCCTCGTCATTTTCATCATAAACTACAATTGAACCAGAAAAGCGGAGTAAATCTTCATAAAAGATAGGGGTAAATACCCAACGATTATACTGCTTCAAATAAGCATTAAGCTCTGAAGTAATAGGAAAAAAGGGTTTTTTTTGGGAGATCAGTTTTTCTTCCATGACATGGCTTTTTTCAAAGGTAGGGTCTTTTTTAACATATTGTCAAGAATTCTAAAAGAACCCCATAAAATGAAGGAATAATGGTTAATTTTAAAGTTCGAAAATAAGCTATGCCATTTCAATTAGAATCCGAATTCTCACCCACGGGGGACCAGCCAGAAGCCATCCAACAATTGTGTGATGGCTTTGAAGGACAAGAAAAATTCATGACCCTGCAAGGGGTTACTGGCTCTGGAAAAACCTTTACTGTGGCGAATGTGGTTAAAAACCTGCAACGCCCTACCCTGGTGCTTGCACATAACAAAACTCTAGCGGCACAGCTATATTCTGAATTCAAGCAATTCTTCCCCAATAATGCGGTAGAATATTTTGTCTCTTACTATGACTACTATCAGCCCGAAGCGTATATCCCAGTCTCTGGAACCTATATCGAAAAAGATCTTTCAATCAATGAAGAGATTGAAAAGTTGCGGTTGAGCACGACCTCTTCCCTCCTTTCTGGACGCAGAGATGTTTTGGTGGTCGCCTCGGTGTCTTGTTTATATGGAATTGGAAATCCTGTGGAGTTTCAAAAAAACGTGATTACCCTAGAGCAAGATCAGGTCATTTCTCGCACAAAATTATTGCATCGCTTGGTGCAGAGTTTATACTCGCGCACCACGGCAGATTTTAACCACGGTAACTTTAGGGTCAAGGGAGATGTGGTAGATATTTACCCCAGTTATGCAGATACCGCTTTTCGCGTGCACTTTTTTGGAGATGAAATCGAAGAGATTGAAGCCTTTGATCCCATTAGCAATCAATCCATTGAAAAATATGAGCGGCTAAATATTTATCCGGCGAATATGTTTGTGACCTCTCCAGACATCTTGCAGAACGCGATACATCAAATTCAAGATGACTTGGTCAAACAGATTGATTTTTTTAGAGAAGTGGGAAAACCCTTAGAGGCTAAACGTCTTGAAGAACGCACCAATTTTGATTTGGAAATGATACGTGAATTGGGTTACTGTTCTGGGATAGAAAACTATTCTCGCTATTTAGATGGCCGGGCACCTGGAACGCGCCCTTTCTGTTTATTAGATTATTTCCCCGATGATTACTTAATGGTGATTGACGAAAGTCATGTCACTGTCTCCCAAGTACACGCCATGTATGGTGGGGATCGCAGTCGGAAGGAAAATTTAGTTGAATATGGTTTTCGCTTGCCCGCAGCGATGGACAACCGCCCACTGAAATTTGAGGAGTTTGAAAGTTTACAGAATCAAGTGATGTATGTAAGTGCTACTCCAGCAGATTATGAATTGGAAAAATCTGAAGGGATTTATATCGAACAAATCATTCGCCCTACAGGTTTATTGGATCCAGTGATTGAGGTACGCCCCAGTGAAAATCAAATTGACGATTTAATTGAAGAGATTCAACAACGGGTCGAAAAAGACGAACGCACCCTGGTGACTACTTTAACCAAGCGCATGGCAGAGGAGTTGACCAAATACATGAGTCGCATTCAAATTCGCTGTCGCTATATCCACAGTGATGTGGACACCCTAGAAAGGGTGGAGATTATGCAAGACCTGCGGAAAGGGGTTTTCGATGTTTTGATTGGAGTAAATCTCCTGAGAGAAGGATTAGATTTACCCGAAGTTTCTCTGGTAGCGATTCTAGATGCCGATAAAGAAGGCTTTTTAAGGTCTAACCGCTCTTTAACACAAACGGTGGGGCGTGCCGCACGAAACATTAACGGGCTCGCCATAATGTATGCCGATAAGATCACCCGCTCTATGCAAGAAACCATTGATGGGACCAATTATCGCCGAGAAAAGCAAATGGCCTATAACAAAAAGCACAACCAAGTGCCTAAAGCCTTAAACAAGTCCCTCGACAATGCTTTATCGACCAACTCTGTCGCCACCTATGCCCAGGAAAAAGCAGAACGCAAAGCAGCAGAAGAAGCCACCCGCTTTTTGACCAAACCACAGATTGAACAACGGGTACGCGATGTGAGAAAGGCCATGGAAAAAGCCGCCAAAGCACTCGATTTTATCGAAGCTGCAAGACTGCGAGACGAAATCAAAGCCTTACAGGAACAGTTGTAACAAAACCAAGGCTTTATAGACATATTAATAAGAAGATAAGTTAAAATGAACATTCGCCTTTTTATCGTATTGGCTTTCATTCGTTGCAGTGTACTGGCCCAAGAAATCTCCCTACAGCTACGCGATAGTTTAAGCGGGGAAACCATTCCCTTTGCTACAGTGATGACCAACTTTGGTGAAAATGCTATTAGCAATGAAGAGGGATTATTTCGCTTGATCAAAGAAGCTTCTTTTACTCCAGAAGATTCTCTTTTTATCTCTTGCATGGGCTTTAAACCATTTGGCGAAGCCTTAGAGGAATTGAAGGATAGCATTATCTTGTTAACACCAAAGGCCATTGAATTAAATGCCGTCATCCTCTCCCAAAACAACCTAACAGCAGAGCAGGTCGTCAAAAAAGCCCTTCAAAAGGCAGGAGAAAAATACGATTTAAGTTTAAATAGAAAAACGTTTTTCCTGCGCGAGTCGTTTTATCAGCGATGGGTGCAACGAGATTTAAAAGTCAAAAAAGCGAGCATCAAAGAATTCAAACAGGCCTTTTGGGATTCGCTGTTTAAAAGCATCCCCATTAAAGACGACTGGCATACAGAATCCTATGGAGAACTCTATGGAGACTGGTCAGATAAGCAACAAAAATTGGTGCTGAAACGAGCGGTTGAACTGGCCGACACTGTGAATGAAATAGGCTATGAGCTGGTTCAAAATAAGATCACTACCGTTTTAGACCAAAACGTAAAAGAGAATTCTTATTTCAAATTTAAATCGGGGATTTTTAGCACTAAAGTAGATCGCGATGAAGTGATCGAACAACCTAAAGACAGCACTCAAACTGTTCAAGTAGAAGAAAAAGAAGAAGAAAAATTTCCAGAAGAAGAAGCCTTTTATCGCGGGAGAAGAAACCGACTCAAGGGGATATTTACTTCTCTAATCAAAAGAGATCGCATGGATATCTCTGTCCTTGATAAAAGTCATCTCTACGATTATGAAATTGTGAACTTTACCTATATGGAAGGTACCCCGGTTTATATCATCCGTTTTCAACCCAATGGAAAGAAGGGTAAATTCAAAGGGACACTCTATATAGAAGCCGACCAATACAGTTTGGTTCAAATGGACTATGAAAACGTGCGTTCTTTAAGAGATTTTTCATTACTGGGTCTATCTTTCAATGTGTATGGAAAAAAGACACAATTGAGATTTGACAGATTTCAAGGAGAAAAATATCAACTGCAGTACGTAAATATCGAAACAAAATTCCGTACTGGGATAGATCGCCCCATCAAGATTTTAGAGAAAAATAAATACGTCAAAGGGCGGCGCAAGCAAAATGAATTGATTGGTAAAATTCATTTTAAATTAGACCAAAAAAGCCATATGACTTTAGTGATATTTAATAACGAAAAAGTTAGCCCCCAATCCTTTGAAAACCTTGAAGAAACCAAGTTATTTAAGCCTGCAAAAAGAGACACATATGACCCCCGTTTCTGGGAGGGTTATACCATTATGGAACCCAACAAGGCGATCAAAGCATTTAGCGCAAATTAGTACTTCGCTGATATCCCCTTGGGATTAGATAAAGTTAAAAATACCCGAATATCTTCGTTGGCTTTTTCTAAATCTGCTCTTCTCAAGTACATCATATGCCCACTGCGATAGCCTTTAAAGGAAAAACGATCGCGTAACTTTCCGCTAGGGTCCATTTGCCATTGGGAATATTTTGCGGCAAAATAGGTCGTTGCACCGTCGTAATACCCCGATTGAGTCATGACATACAAATATGGATTTTGCGCCATGGCTTGACGTAAATTGTCGCGGGTATTGTCATTTTCATTATTCCAAGGACGCACAGGGCCAAACATATTGTATTTAATGTCGGTTTTAAAATTGAGTTCTTTACGGATATAATGGTTGATGGCTGGAGTAAA
>JBMYNN010000055.1:0-6005 GCA_049598335.1 Flavobacteriaceae bacterium | reverse complement strand
GCCTCATAGGAACTATAAGCTGTTTTAGCATTGTATTCTTGGGCAAAAGCATTTGCCCTTTCTTGCGAAGAAGAGGCAACGGCATGTAGTTTTGCTTCCTCAACTAGTGCTAAATCTGTAGCAAACTTATGGGCGATTTTCCCTAAGCCTAGTATTCCCCAAACAATTGTTCTCTTCATTAAAGCGCAACTAAATTTCTATTCAAGATACAAAAGGTCAATCGAACACTTTAATTTAATTTCAATTCAATTGGGGAAGCAGAAAAAATAATGTAGTTTCATAAAAAAATTGTTAATCACCTATTCTACTATATTATGGGCACTACTACCGCATATCCAAAACTTCTCGAACCTCTAGATTTAGGATTTACCACCTTAAAAAACCGAGTGTTAATGGGCTCCATGCACACTATGCTGGAAGATATTGATGGCGGAATTCCACGTTTAGCTGCTTTTTATGCTGAACGTGCTAAAGGACAAGTAGGGCTTATTGTTACAGGAGGTGTCGCCCCCAGTAAGCAAGGTTTAGCCCTTCCAGTGGGGCATCCATTAGATAACGAAGCGGAAGCTGAAAAACACAAAGAAGTCACCAAAGCAGTGCATGACGAAGGGGGGAAAATATGTATGCAAATTTTACATGTGGGCCGTTATGGCTATACTCCAGAAAATGTCTCTGCCAGTAATACCAAAGCACCCATTAGCCCCTTCCCTGCCAGAGAATTAACAGCAGAAGAGGTAGAACAAACCATCCAAGACTATGTACACTGCGCTAAAATGGCGCAATATGCCAACTATGACGGGGTAGAAGTCATGGGTTCTGAAGGTTATTTGATCAATCAATTTATTGCAAAAAAGACCAACCTTCGCACAGATGAATGGGGTGGTAGCTATGAAAACCGCATTAAATTTCCCATTGAAATCATTCGAAGAACACGCGAAGCTGTAGGGGAGAATTTTATCATTATTTACCGCCTTTCCATGCTTGATTTAGTTGAAGGGGGAAGCACTTGGGAAGAAGTTGTTCAATTAGCAAAAGCCATTGAAGCGGCTGGAGCGACCATCATCAACACAGGAATTGGGTGGCATGAATCTCGCGTCCCTACCATTGGGACAGTCGTGCCCAAAGCAGGTTTTGCATGGGTTACCAAAAAAATGATGGGAGAAGTCAATATACCCCTCATTACAACCAACCGCATCAATATGCCCGATGTGGCAGAACAAGTCTTAGCAGAGGGAAATGCTGATATGGTCTCCATGGCGCGCCCTTTCCTCGCAGATCCAGAACTGGTCTTAAAATCCATCGAAGGACGACCCGAAGAAATCAATACCTGTATCGCCTGTAATCAAGCTTGTTTAGACCACACCTTTACCATGCAAGTCTCCTCTTGTATTGTCAATCCACGTGCTTGCCATGAAACCATTTTGGTTCATGAACCTTCGGCTTCGCCAAAGAAAATAGCCGTAGTGGGTGCGGGACCCGCAGGACTCGAAGCGGCAACTGTCGCAGCAAAACGCGGGCATCAAGTGGTCCTTTTTGAAGAAAAACACGAGATTGGAGGGCAGTTTAACATGGCTAAAGTCATTCCTGGAAAAGAAGAGTATGGACAAACAATACGCTATTATTCAACCATGCTTAAAAAATATGGGGTTGACCTGCGCTTAAATACCCGCGCAGAAGAAGCCAGCTTAATTGCCGAAGGCTATGACGAAATTATCCTCGCAACAGGAGTAAGCCCACGCACCCTAGATTTAGAAGGAATCGATCACCCCAAAGTCCTTGACTATGTCGATGTTCTTTACAAAAATGCTAGTGTGGGAGATAAAGTTGCTATTGTAGGAGCAGGTGGAATTGGTTTTGATATGGCCGAATATCTCGCCCACGATATGTCCCATGAATCAGTTAGTTTAAACACCAAAAACTACATGAAAGAATGGGGTGTTGATATGTCTTATGCTAAAGGGGGTGCTCTAGCCGAAGCCCCGCAACCCCTTGCCTCGCCACGAGAAATCTATTTACTTAAACGTTCAAAAGGAAAACACGGGAAAAACTTAGGAAAAACAACCGGCTGGATTCATCGCTCGAGCTTAGCCATGAAAGACGTCAAGATGTTAGCCGATGTGAGCTATGAAAAAGTAGACGATCAAGGTTTACACATCAAAGTAGGTGAAGAGCATCAAATACTTAATGTTGACCATGTTGTGATCTGTGCTGGGCAAGTCTCATTAAAAGAATTAGAAGCAGGCTTGCAAGAAGCTGGACAAAATGTTCATCTTGTCGGGGGAGCTAATATCGCTGCCCAACTCGATGCCAAAATGGCCATTAAAGAAGCCAGTGAATTAGCCGCTAAATTGTAGTAAAGCTTATATTCGCGGGTAAGTCGACTTGGTAATCTCGTCTATAACCTCACCAGTGTGTTTGGTGCTGAGTGGTTCAAAGAGTAAAATCCAGGTTTCCTCTTCTGCACAGGGGCGGTGCTCTACCCCTTTTGGAACCACTATCATCTCTCCTGGTTGAACCTCTTCAGTGCGGTCGCGAAATTCCATACGAAGTTTTCCTTTAATCACGTGAAAGAGTTCGTCTTCTTCTGCATGAGCATGCCAAACAAATTCCCCTTGCACTTTGGCTAAAAGAACTTGTTGTCCATTCAACTCAGCTATTACATGAGGACTCCATTGCGCATCAAACTCGGCGTATTTTTCTAAAATATTAATGACTTTCATAAAACGATTCTTTAAGCAAAAGAACAAGATAGCCTTTTTACGTTTTTCTCCAATTTAGTAGGACATATAAGTTGCATGATTTATTGTATTTTAGCTAAAAATTAAGTGTGAATCTATCGACTATCCCCAGTAAAGAAATCATGCCCGGTTACCATGGAAAATTGGTGCATGGCGAGCAATTAAGTTTGGCTTTTTGGACCGTTGAAAAAGGGGCAGAAGTACCAGAACATAATCATCCACATGAACAAATGATGCATGTGGTGGAAGGAGAATTTGAATTTACACTCAACGGTATAACAAAAGTCTATATTGCTGGTGATATCGTTCCTATTCCTTCAAACGTTCCGCACAGCGGAAAAGCTATAACGGCCTGTCAATTAATGGATGTGTTTAGCCCTGCGCGCGAAGATTACAAATAAAGATGGAAATAAATTTCGCTGGGAAAAAAGCACTTGTAGGAGGTAGTAGTAAGGGAATTGGCCGAGCAATAGCTGAGCGCCTTGCACGCTCTGGTGCCAGTGTAACCTTAATGGCGCGTAGCGAAGATTTGCTCAAAAATGTGGTGGAGAATCTAGCTACTTCACAAGGGCAAACGCATCGCTACTTGGTGGTTGACTTTTCTAATTTTGCGGCTTTTTCTGCCCAAATGGAAGACTACTTTAAAACAAACAAGATAGATGTTTTAGTCAACAACACACAAGGTCCCGCTGCAGGAGGAGCACTTGAAAAATCCATTGACAACTATCAAACAGCCTTTGATTTATTGTTTAAATGCGCGGTACATACCACTTCCTTAGCACTAAAACATATGCAAGCACAACAATGGGGACGCATTATCAATGTCGCTTCCATCTCGGTGCGAGAGCCGCTCAATTATTTAGCCCTTTCTAATAGTCTCCGTGCAGCATTAGTCACTTGGGCAAAAAGCCTCTCGATGGATATTGCTAAAGACAATATCACCATCAACAATACTTTAACAGGTTATTTTGACACCGAACGCATTGCTCAACTTAACGCACAAAAGGCCAAAAAAATGAATCTCAAACCTGAAGAAGTTCGTGCAGCTATGGAAGCGCAGGTTCCCATGCAGCGCATTGGTCAACCAGAAGAATATGCTAATCTAGTTTGCTTTTTAGCTTCAGAACAGGCCAGTTATATCACAGGAACCAATATCCCCATCGATGGTGGATTACTTAAATCCTTTTAATGTTAAATGAAAAAGATCCTTTACTCCTTTACGTTAATTATATTTTCTCTCGTATCGTGGAAAAGTAGTGCCCAAGAAAGACAAGACAACGCTTGGAAAGCACTGTTTACCGATTACAGTTTAAGTAGTAGTACAACGCTTCGATTAGAAACTCATGTGCGAACCCGCCGTTTTTTTGCCGAAAATGATCAGTATTTATTACGTCCATCTGTGGGTTTTAAATTAGGGAAAAATGCCTCTTTTAGTACGGGTTATACTTTAATTTCAACCAATACGCCACAGCATCGCACCATAGAAAATAACCTTTGGCAGCAGTTTGGTTTTTCACTTCCCATAAAACGGAGTAGTTATTTTGGATGGATTCGACTAGAACAACGCTGGCAAACAAAAAACAATGAAAATAGTTATGGTGCCCGTATTCGTTTCCGCACTGGTTTTCAATTCCCCTTAACTAAAAATGAAAAAGCTTTTTCACCAAAATTAGTTGTCTTTAACGAAGTGTTTTTGTTGCTTCAAGACAACTTCCCCTATCATTTTAACCAAAACTGGACCTTCTTCGGCTTTCAGCAAAAAATCAACAATAAAATGAGGTTGACAACAGGTTTTCAGCGAAATACCATTGCTAAAGGAGATACTTTCTTGCACAAAAACATCTGGTCCTCTCTTCTCTTTTATAAATTATAAGTAAGCTTATGACTAAAGCCATCATTGCAGAAGTAGGACAATTACTCGAGCAACATTTAATTAGAAGTAAAGCCAAAGAAACCCCCGCTTTAAATCAACAAGCACCAGAAATCATTGCGAAAGACTTACAGCTAAAAGAACGTTTTGTCCATGGCTTTGATGGAGAGGCCGACTTACTCGCTTTTGTTAAAAGCTATTTAACCCACACCAATCACTTGAGTCATCCCCATTATATGGGTCATCAAGTAGCTGTACCCCAAGATCTCTCGGGGATTCCAGAACTGATTCATGGAACCATCAACAACCCCAGTTCACTCTATGAAATGGGTCCTGCGGGGGGGACTTGCGAGGGTTTTATGATTAACTGGTTGTTAGATAAAGTAGGCTGGTTAAATGGACGTGACTATTACGATTTTCACTTTGAGCCAGGAAAAGCGAGTGGGTTGTTAACCCATGGAGGATCTGTCGCTAATTTAACTGCCCTTGCTGCTGCTAGAGCAGCCATCGCACCAGATGCCTGGACAGAGGGTAACCCACAAGATTTAGTCGTAATTGGAGCTGCTTCTGCCCACTACTCTATCGCGCGGGCACTATCTATATTAGGCCTAGGGAAAAAAGCTTTTTATCCTGTTGCTGTTGATGAGAACGAAGTACTCTTAATGGACGATCTTCCTCGTGTATATCAACAAGCCCTTGCCGATGGAAAACGCGTAATGTGTGTTGTCGCTAATGCTTGCGGGACTTCAACAGGCCTTTTTGACCCCATTGATGCTATGGGCGATTTTTGCCTTGAGCATAATTTATGGTTTCATGTCGATGGTGCACACGGTGCAGCTGCTCTGGCTGGACCAAAAAGCAAACAATATGTCAAAGGAATTGAGAAAGCGTGTTCCTTGATTTGGGATGCCCATAAAATGATGCGTGTTCCCGCGCTTTGTACGGCCGTTCTTTTTAAAGATTTTAAAGATCAAGCAGCCGCCTTTCAACAAAAAGGCTCCTATGTTTTTCACGATACAGAGGTGGTGGGGATGGATTCCATGCCCTATACCATCGAATGCACAAAGTCAGCTTTAGGGACAAAATTATTTTGGACTTTTGCCCTTGAAGGGGAAGCGAAAATCGGAGAATTTATTGATCATAGCTTCCAACTCGCCAAAGACTTCCACACCTTGTTAGCAGCCGAAGAAGATTTTTCAACACCCTACTTTCCTCAAAGTAATATCCTGTGTTTTCGCTATGAAAAGTTTGGAGGCGAAGATGATTTCCAAAAACTTTTACGCTACACCATCATTAATGAAAAACGTTTTTATTTCACCTCTTGCGAGATGAATGGAAAACGATACCTTCGGGTTGTGTTACTCAATCCAGACACTACAATAGAACATCTTAAAGCA
>JBMYNN010000054.1:0-6671 GCA_049598335.1 Flavobacteriaceae bacterium | reverse complement strand
ACATTTGCGCCGATGGTACTGCCCAACGGTGGGAGAGTAGGTCGTCGCCTTCTTCAAATCCCCTCTACAATTTTGTGGAGGGGATTTTTTTGGAATAATCTTTCGCGCGTCTGTGACAAGCAACCATCCTCAAGAAAACTGTTTTTAAAAAAGTAGTATAGTTTTAGTTGTTATAAGGAGTTTTTTTGGCTTTAAACATTTAAAATAGGAACGCGTTAAATACGTACACCAGAAAGTGCAGGTCGAAAACTACTTTTTATAGATCAAACAAATATTGGAATTTTAAGTAAAGCTGTGAATCTTCAACTTGAAAAGGACTCTGATTATTAATTCTAGAATAGCCGTTGGTTCCCCCCACATAAAAAATGGTAAAAGGGTTAGGATTCCACTTTAATAAGGGCTGTACAAAGAAACCTTGATCAAAATCGTTGTACTCCCCAATAAGTCGGAAAGATAAATCTTGATTGAATTGATAATTGATGTTGACCCGAGCGATATAGCCCTTAAAGTCGAGTAAGTCTTCTCCTTTTACACGAAATTGAGAATAACGTATGCTTTCACTAATTCTAAGTTTAGGGGTGATTTGAAAGGTGTTGAAGTTCCCCAAAAAGAAGCTGTTTCCCACCCCTGGCATTTCTTCGTTATAGCGAATGGATTCTGCTATAGATGTGAATACGCCTAGTCGAATGGTTTCAGAAGGATTGTAGCTATTCCAAACACTTATTTCAGTGAGGTTTTTTCCTACAAAGCCAGCAAACTCTTCATTGATGATATGAATCAAATTAAGATTGGTTTGGAAGTTGCCTCTCCATTGAATTCTGGAATTACTAAAGACGAGATACTTTAAGCATTGTTACAGTTCATATTGTTAAATTTCTCCGTAGCTTTAAAAGAAAAAAGGTATGTTAAACCACCTTTGTTTAGAAGAAAAATGGAATGTCTATACCCATGGTTTTGGCGCATTGGCGAGTTTGGTTGGGATTTTATGGTTTTTTTCTTCTTCTAATTCAATGGAATTGTGGGCAAGTATTGGCGTTTTTATCTATGGCTTTTCTATGGTTTTTTTGTTTTCTGCATCTTCAATTTATCACGGAGTAAGATTGAAATATCAAGCCTTCTGGCAAAAGATCGATCATATTGGGATTTTTATTTTGATTGCTGGAAGTTATACACCGGTTTGTCTGACTATCTTAAAGGAAAGTTCGGGTTATGCCATGTTAGCTGGGGTATGGAGCATCGCTCTAATTGGAACAGTGTATAAGTTGTTTTTTATTGGTCGATTTAAAAATCTATCCCTTTTTCTTTATTTAGGCATGGGTTGGCTGGTCATTTATGATATTCAAAATGTTATGCTTTTGTTTCCAGAACCCGCATTTTTTTATCTCGCCCTTGGAGGGGGTTTTTATACTGTTGGAACTATTTTTTATAGATGGGAGAAACTTTTTTTTCACCATGTGATATGGCATGTATTTGTATTATTTGGGGCAGCATCGCACTTTATGATGGTAAAAGAATTGGTCTTGTAAAATGAAAAAAATAAAACGCTTTTTTCTTTGGTCTGGCTTCGCTGGTATATTGTTGTTATTCCTTTTATTATGGGGGAGTAGCTCGATGGGAGAACGGGATCATTTTTCTAGCTTAGCAACCGTTTTTGAACAAAAAAGTCTTTCTATTGGAGAGTATCGTTACCCTACTGAGGGAGGCGAAATCTATGCAGTGCAAGTAGGGGATAAAACCCTCCCCACTTTATTGTTAATTCACGGCTCACCAGGGGATTGGACCGACTGGAAAGAACTCATCATATCCACTAATTTGACCGATCGTTATCAATTAATCATTCCAGATCGACCGGGCTATCAGTATTCCACCGCTAAGGGAGGAAATTTATCTTCCCAAAGTAATGCATTGGCTATTTTAATGCTGGAACATTGTCACCCCTGTGTGGTTGCGGGGCATTCTTTTGGTGGAGCCTTGGCCTTACAATTAGCGGTAGATTATCCAGAAAAAGTGGCCGCTATTGTCTGCCTTTCTGGGACCATAGCAGCCCCTTTCCAAGCCCCTAAGTGGTATAATCTCTGGGGAGAGAATAAATGGATTCAACAATTCCTTTCAAGTGGCTTTCTTGCGAGCAATCGGGAGATGATATCATTGTCTAAGGATCTATTTGCTTTAGAAAGTAAAATAAAGGAGTTGGATCTACCTATATATCTTCTTCAGGGCGGTAAAGATATTTTAGTTAATCCAGATTCTCCTTTTTACCTATTAGATCAATTGAACCAAGTTTATTTAAAGTACAATGATACTTGGGACCATTTTATTATTTGGACCGCAATGGAAGAAGTTGCGCTGTTTTTGCTTAGTTTTTAAAATAAACATCTCCTCTTCCTGTAATTCTTTTGTATAGTAAAGGCATTCCTTTTGAAACAACATCTGCATCACCTTTGATTACCACATTTAGTTTTTTGATTGCATTGACTTCGCAATAGCCTTTTCCCAAAATCGAAATTGCTACATTATTTGCTGGAATATTAAAACCATTTAAGCGTCCGTCTCCTTCAATCATAACTTTAAGGCTATCTACTACATTCATGGGAGTATTGCTTGTTATTATAGAATCGTCTCTCAATAGCATGTGCAATTTATTTATACCTTTAAATCTATTAAAGTCTAAAATGCTTTTTTTACTTGGTATGATACTTAAGTCCTCTTGATTCTCAAAGTCATCAATAGTCACTTTACTTTTAGCGTCAATAAAAATTTCCTTTATTTTAGGTAAAGTAATCACCACTTTAACTTGAGTGTTATTTTCACAAAAAGCAAAACGATTTGAGATGCTTAAGCGCTCGTTATAGACTTGACTGCTTAATGAGTCTAGATATCTGGGATGTCCAGTTATTTCAATACTGTGATTTACTCCTTGTTTTAAGGTGTATTCTCATAGTACAAACGTTTCCAATTGATTAAAATTTTCTAATGGATATACTTTAGTAACCACTTCATCAGTTAAATAGAAGCAATCATCAAAATCTTCAGTACAACTACTGAAAGTGAATAAGCAGAATAAAATGAGTGTGTTACATAAGTGTGAGGTAGAGATATTCATAAAATTAAAATTTAGTTGGTTAAAAAAATCGTTTAATCAATCTTGTTTTTCTACTAAAAAAAAACCCTAAGAAATAGTTTCTTAGGAGTTCTTTGGAAAAAAATAAGTAGCGTAGGTTAAACTCAATTATTAAACTATAAGTATTTTCTTGGTGTAAAGATGCGTCAACTCTACCCTAAGCGCACTATAGCGTGTATTAAGTGGTGATATTTATTAAATAAATGGTTAAGTATAAGTAATAAGTGGTAAATGACTAAAAAATCATTGCTGCTACAATCCCTAAAAAAATACTTAAAAACTTCTGTAAGTTGAAATTATGTCCATCTGAACTTTCAAATAGGATGGTTGTGGATATGTGTAATAAAATTCCTACTACAAAGGGTTCAATAATTGCTTTAATTGTTCCCGTCTCTACAATTAACGTTGTATAACTACCCAACGGGCTCATCAACGCAAAGAGCAGTAAAGTGGCTATTTTTGTTATAAAAGAAACGTTCGACTGAAGTAATAAAGCTGTGATAACTACGCCAATGGGAATTTTATGGACGCTTACTCCCCATAAAAGAGCCGGTTGATGTCCTAAAGGCATCCCTTCTAAAAAAGCATGGATACATAAACTTAAAAGAATCAATATGGGAAATCTATTGTGATGGTGATGAGTATGACCGTGTTCTGCTCCTTTTGATAAAAACTCTAAAAGAATTTGAAAAAGGATCCCCCCTAAGATATATAAACCAGTTGTCTTATTGCCTTGTTCATAAACCTGGGGTAACATTTCAAGGATAAGCATAGAAAGAAGAAAGGCCCCACTAA
The DNA here is from genome assembly GCA_049598335.1 of Flavobacteriaceae bacterium. Taxonomy (GTDB): domain Bacteria; phylum Bacteroidota; class Bacteroidia; order Flavobacteriales; family Flavobacteriaceae; genus Arcticimaribacter. Next base: position 2,755 of record JBMYNN010000054.1, on the reverse strand, counting down.
AGGCTAAGATAAGTTTCATGCCCTTTGGCGTTTTTGGCTTAAAATAAAAAGCAATGGTTGCACCTAAAAAAACAGCGATAAAGGGCAAGAGGAAAGCGAAGATCATTTTTAGTGGTTTCTTAGCTGAAGCAAGTTTGATTGGCTAAAATTAAACTATTTTTGACGGAAGAAACTCATACATGAGCGCAAATTTTAAGATGTTAGCTAAAACCTTTTATGGTTTTGAAGATTTATTAGAAAATGAATTGAAGCAACTTGGTGCTCAAGAGGTCGAAAAAGGCAATAGGGTTGTGTACTTTAAAGGCGATAAAGGCTTTATGTATAAAGCCAATTTAAGTTTGCGAACCGCCTTAAAGATTTTAGTTCCCATTTATCACTGTCGGGTTAAAAGCGAACATGATCTTTATCAAACGGTTTATGATTATCCTTGGGAACAGCATTTTACTGTAAGTGAAACCTTTGCGATTGACAGTGTTGTTTTTGGGGAAATTTTTACCCACTCACTCTATGTTTCACAAAAGGTTAAAGATGCCATCGCCGATAGTTTTAGAGCCAAAACAGGGCAACGCCCCTCGGTTAATTTAACATATCCCGATGTGCGTATTAATATACATATTGATCGCGATCAATGTACTTTTTCACTGGATAGTTCTGGCGCTTCTTTACACCATCGTGGTTATCGAACTGCTACCAATATCGCTCCCTTAAACGAAGTACTTGCAGCTGGTTTAATCTTCCTTTCTGGTTGGGATCAGCGAACCGACTTTTTAGATCCCATGTGTGGAAGTGGAACAATCCCTATTGAAGCCGCTATGATGAGTTGTAAAATCCCCGCTAATATCAATCGTAAAGAATTTGCCTTTGAAAAATGGGCCGATTGGGAAGAAGATTTATATTTAACTATTGAAGAAAGCCAATTGAATAAAATTCAAGGCCTTGCTGGAACGATTACAGGATTTGACAAAGCCCCCTCGGCTGTGGCAAAAGCAAGAGAGAATGTGCGTAATGCTAATCTTGAAGAATTTGTGACCATCGAAAAAGATAATTTTTTCTTTAGTCAAAAAGATCAAGACTCCCCTTTACACATAGTTACTAACCCCCCTTATGGTGAACGTTTAGAAGGAGATATTAATGCGCTTTACGGTAGTTTTGGAGATACGCTAAAACAGCATTATACTAATACTCAAGCTTGGATGATCACCTCAAACTTAGAGGCGATGAAGCATGTAGGATTGCGACCTTCTCGAAAAATTAAATTGTTTAATGGAAAGTTAGAGTCACGATTATTGCATTACAATATCTATCCTGGAACAAAGAAACTACATAAACTTAATTCCCCTTCCTCATGAAAAAAGAAACTATCGCATTAGGGCTTAACTTTGTTTTCTTTGCTGGTTTTTTCTTGTTTTTTAAAAACACAATAGGCTTTTTTATTCCTATGTCTTATGTGCCTTTAGTTGCCATGTCTGCACTATTTACGGCCATTGCAAGTCCAAAATTTTTAGTGAATAAAGGGAAGCTCTATATGAAAATCCCTTTTGTTAAAAAACCCATTGGGTTTTAATTGGCTTTTCTTTTAAATCTAAAAGGTAGTGAATAGGTTAGGGTGTAGTTGATGCTTCCCCCAAACTTGTTATCATCTGTAATCTTGTTAAACCCTGGGGCATAAAGATTGCCAAAATCTTGAGGTTGTTTATTGCTTAATAAGCCATGCATCCTTAAGCTAATTCCTGCATAAAAGTTAGGGAGGAGTTGCACTTTTGTACCAAAGAGTAATTCAAACCAACCAGTACTCAATTGTACTCTTTCTCCAGTTAAAAAACCTTCGGTAGTTTGGACTGGAATATACTGCGTCAGAGAATAAAGGGTATAATTATTAACGGTATGTGTATGTAAGCTTCGCGCTAGCCTAACACCAACAAAAAGCGCATTGTTCATTCCCTTCCAATTATTGAAAAAGTTGTAATCTACCCCTGCTTTTATATAGGATCCTTTGGTGGTAAAGTTGATTTGTTCTGTTTGCTGGGTTCTTTTTTCTGAACCTATTTCTGCAGCGATATAGACTCTGTTATTCAACTTTAAATCCCCCACTAATTCGAGTCCTTGGAACCCTTCTTCAAATTGAGTGCGCGCTGGTTTTATCACATCGAGACCTATTCTTAATGCAAATGTTCTGGGAGCTTTATTTTCAATCACTTCGTTTTCTTCTTCTTGCGAAAAAGCAAACAACGACCATAAAAGACTAATGGTAAATAGCCAAATGTGCTTGCTCTTCATTTCGAATGGTGTCTAATTGTACGATTGAATTTACATACCAGGTCTGTGATCCTATGGTGGTGATAGCAGGATTGCTTAAGACATATTCTGCACTGTAACCACAGGCGCGACGACTGTAAGTATCTCTTCTGTCGGTGTGATTAAATTGTAAGGTATCTGCAATGGTTAAACTCGCTGTGCTAGAGGGTAAAATAAAAGCATAACGAGTAAAGGATTTAGATAAATCCATGGGAATAGCTAGAGAATCTGAATTCAGTATGGCATAAATGTTTTCTTGGTTCACCGTTTTGATTTTAATCCCAGAGGCACTTTTTAAGACAGTAGGATTGTCTTTGTCATAGAGTCGAATGACCACACGCGGAGTCCCAGGGGTTCCTTCGTTACAAATATCGTCTTTTTCACATCCAAGGGTAAAGAAACTTAAAAGTAGTAAACAAAGAATGTTTTTTGACATGGGATTAAATCTTTTCCAAAAGTA
>JBMYNN010000053.1:0-6860 GCA_049598335.1 Flavobacteriaceae bacterium | reverse complement strand
TTTCTGGCATGCAACTGGAGTGGTATCTCAACGACTGGGTTCGCACAACAAATACCATTGATTATGGAATTCAGCAGGTTGAAGAGAAAGGCCAAAAAACAAAGATTACTTTAGAGCGTATTGGGAATCTACCGATGCCTGTTGAAGTATATGTGGAAACGTTTGAAGGATCTACTTTTTATTACTATATCCCATTACGGATGATGCGTGGAGAAAAGTCGTTTTTAGATCAAGAAGTCACTAAGTTAAGTGATTGGTCTTGGGCGAATCCAACTTATCAATTTGAAATCGAAAATCCTTTGGCTGATATTAAGGTTATTCAGTTGAATCCAACAGGGCTTAAGGCAGATGTGAATCCAAACAATGATATTTACATGATAGAATAATGGCTTCTTTTCCTAAAAAAATACGCATTACAAATGAATCGCAACTTCAAACGTTATTCGATTCAGGAAAAAGTATTTCTTCTGGCGGAATTACATTAAAATATGTCCAAAGTCAAACAGATTTTAAGGTCGGTTTTTCAGCGCCAAAACGGCTACACCCAACCGCTGTTACCAGAAACTTACTTAAACGAAGAATGCGAGAATCTTTTCGATTGCAACAAAACTTGCTGGGTGAATCTTTCTGTGGTGTTGGTTATTTCATTTATAATAATAAAGAAGTGAAGAGTAGTCAGCATATTTATCGAGCTTTTACGACTCTACTCACAAATTGGAAGGGTTGCGATACATAGCGATATGAGGTATGCCGTCTTCTAGATAAGTTTTTCCAACAGAGACAAAACCATTGTTTTGATATAATTTTTCGAGATGATATTGGGCTGATATTTTGATTTCTGTATCAACACCTAATTCTTGAATAGATCGTTTTACGAGTTCGTCTCCTAATCCCAAGCCTCTATGTGTTTTTTTGACAACCGCGCGGCCAAAAGAGTGTTGTTTAAAATAATCTCCAGGGTTAAGTAGTCGGCTATGAGCCACTAAAGTGTGATTGTCATAACCTAATAAGTGCTTTGCTTTCTGGTCATTTCCATCAATGTCTTGATAGACGCAGTCTTGCTCAACAACAAAGACTTCAGAACGCAATGCTAAAATTGAGTACAGAACATCTGTCGTGATTTCACTCCATTCGTACACGACCCATTTTATTTTCATGTATCAATTTTTTCAATCCTTTTTTGATGTCTACCCCCTTCAAAAGAGGTTGACAAAAAGATATTTACGATTTCTTTCGCTTCGTCTAAAGAAATAAAACGCGCGGGTAAACTTAAAATATTTGCATTATTGTGCTGACGTGCCAAAGAAGCAATTTGTGAATTCCAACAAAGAGCAGAACGTATTTTCTTATGTTTATTCGCTGTCATATTTGCACCGTTACCACTACCACAAATGATAATTCCAATATCAGCTTTTTGATTTGATACATCGTTTGCAACTGGATGAATCGTATCGGGATAATCCATGCTGTTTTCATCATCAGTACCGTGATTGATGATTGTATGTCCTTTTTTGGTTAAATAAGACAGTAATTCTAATTTATATTTTGTTCCAGCGTGGTCGTTGCCGATAGAGATATTCATAAGTCTTGTTTACAACAAAATTAACTAACTTTTTTGTTGATAGAAATGTTTATAAATCTAGGGTTATCAACAACGGGATTTATTTTTTCTTTTAGTTTGTGACTTATTGTTTTTAGTGTACACTTTTTAAACAGATAATTATGTTTTATTAACAATCAATCTAAGAAGAAAAAAAGAGGTTATCGTAGATATTAACAAGCTATAATAACCATTAAAATATAAATTTTTTAAAAAAGGTTATAATGATAAATAGAATAAAGTTGATAATTCTTGAAACCATGAATATCCTGTACTAATTTATTGTTCTAAATTGCACCTTCTAGAACATGGGGAAAAGAAACACGACAAAAGATGCTATTTTAAACATTTTGATTCAACAAAATGGAACCCCACTAAATTATAAGCAAATCTGCAGTCGTTTATCGATTCAGGATCCAAGCGGTCGTAATCATATTGCTAAATCTTTAAAGAAACTAAAACTTAAAGGGACCATTCAAGAGCAAGAAAGAGGAAAATATTTTATGAATCCCCCTTCCTTTCTTCATCAAGGAATACTTGATGTGAATAGCCAAGGTAATGGCTATCTTATTTCAGAAGAATTTAAGGATGATATCTTTATAGATAGAAGACATTTTAATAAAGCTTTTCATGGTGATACCGTTTCTTTTAAAATCATACAATCAAAGGGGAAACGACGACAACAAGCGTCCGTTGTCAGTATAGATAAAAGAAAGCAAACTCAATATGTCGGTGTTATTGAAAAATCTGATATTGGTTTTTTTGTTCAGCCCAAACAAATCAGTATTCCGTTTTTATTACCAAAAGAAAACATAGGTAAAGCCAAACTAGGTGATTGTGTTTTAGTATCCATTCAAGAATGGAAAAAGAAATCAAACTACCCAAAAGCAGTCGTTAAAGAAATTTTAGGAACACCAGGAAACCATGAAACAGAAATCCACACCATTATGGCTACTCATGGTTTACCATGGGATTTTTCTAAAGAGCTAGAAAAGTATGCGTCACAGTTAGAAACAGGCATTACAAAACACGAAGTTGCTTCGCGTCGCGATTTCCGTGATGTTCTGACTTTCACAATCGATCCAAAAGACGCAAAAGATTTTGATGATGCGATTTCTTTTCAATCCATTTCTGAAGATTTATTTGAGGTTGGTGTTCATATCGCTGATGTGTCACACTATGTTCAACCGGGAAGTGTGCTAGACAAAGAGGCATACCAAAGAGCTACATCGATATATTTGGTGGACCGTGTTGTACCCATGCTACCAGAAAAATTATCAAACCAAATTTGTTCTCTTCGTCCAAAAGAAGAGAAATTAACTTTTTCTGCTGTTTTTGAAATTACTTCCCTAGGCGAAGTAAAATCACAGTGGTTTGGTAAATCTGTGATTCTATCTGATGCCCGTTTTGCTTATGAGGAGGCACAACACATGATCTCTACACAAACAAAAACAATTCCAAAAGAGATTTCTTTAACAACATCTCAATACACTGTTGATGATGATATTTTTCAAGCGATTCAATACTTACATAACATCGCATCGACTAGAAAAAAAAAGCGTTTAACGAATGGTGCAATCAACTTTAACAAGGAAGAAGTTCGCTTTGATTTAGATGATAAAAATCAGCCAACGGCCGTTCGTGTTAAAGAAAGTCAAGCGGCAAATCACTTAATTGAAGAATTTATGCTTCTTGCAAATGAATATGTGGCAAAGTATATTGGCGATAAGAAACAAGCCCCACCTTTTGTTTATCGTGTTCATGACGAACCTGATGAAGAAAAGCTAGCTCAATTTGCACGAATTGCTTTTGGGTTGGGATATAAACTCAACTTAAACACACCAAACACAATTGCAAAATCAATCAATTCATTACTCCAACAAATCGATCAAAAGCCCGAAAAAAATCTACTTGATACTTTAGCCATCAGAAGTATGAGTAAAGCGATTTATACCACACAAAATATCGGACACTACGGTCTTCATTTTTCACATTACACTCATTTCACATCTCCGATAAGGCGGTATCCAGATGTAATTGTTCATCGCTTATTACAGCATTATCTCACTCAAAAAAGCCTTCCAAAAACAGACGACTTAGAGCAACATTTAAAACACTGTACAGATCAGGAAATTCTTGCCACCAAAGCAGAACGCGATTCCATAAAATTCATGCAGGTCAAGTATATCTCAAAGTATATTGGTTCAACACAAAAAGGATCCATTTCAGGAGTTACAGATAGGGGTGTTTTTATTGAATTAGTGGAGAGTAAGTGCGAAGGATTTGTTCGCATACAAGACCTCCCGGATGATTACTATTATTATGATGCAGCCCAATTAAAGATGATTGGTCAACAAACCAAAAAGGAGTATCAGCTCGGAGATCCTGTTCAAGTCACGATCGTAGCAACAGATTTAATTAAGAGACAAATCGATTTATCCATTGCAGACGATTAGTTTTATGTAATTTTGAATAAAGCTTACCCATGAATAATTTTAGGCTTGTTTTCTTTCTGTTTTCTGCAATTGTTTTTAGCCAACAAAAAACAATAGGAGAGTTTACAGAACTCATCATCAAAGACGGATTACACGTTACGCTGATATCAGGAGATAAAAACGCAATTTACATAACAAGTAAAAACAAAAAAGGCGTAACGGTAATGAATAAAGACGGCCGGCTCAAAATCAGTATGAAACCTTTTCAGACTTTAAAAGGAATTGACGCGAACATTGAGTTGTTTTTTACTGGCGACATCAGCAAAATAGATATAAGCCGCGGGGCTTATCTTTCCGTTCTAGACACGCTCCAAACAAAAGAACTAGATATTCGCAGCAGGAAAGGAGCAGAAATAGAATTAAGTTTATTCGCAAAAAAAGTAAACTACACCGCAAATACAGGCGGGAAAATTATTGTAGCGGGAGAGGTAGAACAACAGCAAATCCGCATCTCATCAGGAGGAACGGTAGACGCACAACGAACCTTATCAAAAGAAAGTACTGCACAAATCACATTTGGTGGATCATGCGAGGTACAATCAACATCTCTATTTGATCTTACAACACGATTTGGAGGAGTAGCCAGGGTTTACGGAAACCCATTAAAGACGGTTCATAACAAAACACTAGGAGGGTCTATCCTTTTTTCAAAACTTCCCGAAGAGTAATGAATGATGTTCTTTCAGCACTACCGTTTTCGGTCCTGTTGATTTTTGCTACAGGTCCTTTGTTTTTTCTGATACTAGAAACAAGTATTAGCAAAGGAATCAAATCTGCGTTTCTAATTGATTTAGGGGCAGTTTTTGCAGATGTTATTTTTGTTTTTGTAGCATTTCTAGGCACAAAATCACTTTTAGCAGATATTAAAGACAACCCAAACCTCTATATATTGGGAGGGGTATTGTTGCTGGTCTACGCTTCTATTAGCGCGATTACAACCGTCAGAAAAAAAAATGAAATCATTGAAAACGAGTCGATCGAACCAAAGGGGTTTCGTCTTTTCACCTATTTCTTAAAAGGATTTTTCTTAAACATCATTAATGTTGGCACCTTTTTATTTTGGTTTGGTTTATTTGTTTCAATCGCCCCGAATTTGGAGTTAGAGACAAATCGAATTATTATTTTCTTCTCGACAGTTATTCTTGGTTATTTGACCCTCAGTTTCCTCAAAATTGTTCTTGCTAAACAATTGAGCAAAACCCTAACACCCCCTGTGATTTATAAAATTAGACTTTTAGTATGTGTGTTATTGGTTGTTTTTGGAATCTATTTTATTATACAAGGCGTATATGCTCCTCAAACAGAAAAGTTACTCCCTTCGATAAATCATTGGAATTAAAAAAGAGAGGCACCGAGCGGATTCGAACCGCTGTACAAGCTTTTGCAGAGCTCTGCCTAGCCACTCGGCCACGGTGCCAAATACATTGGCAAAAGTAAGTTATTTTACTCAACCAAATAAGGACGTCAGGAAGACAACATTACAGAAACAGACTGCACATCCCCACCAATAGGCGGATTTACTTTTGACACACGCACTTTTATCTTTTGCAAAGGCCCAAGTTCAGTCTTGATGCGGTCGATGATTCGGCGCGCAACATGTTCCAACAAACGCGATGCGATTTTCATTTCATCTACAACAATCTGGTGCAAAACCACATAATCAGGAGTATCTTCTAGGTTATCAGAAAACGAAGCAGCGGACAAATCCGCATCCACCCATAAGTCTACTCGATAATCGCTACCAATAACCGTCTCTTCCTTCATGCAGCCGTGATAGCTATATGTTCGGATGTTCTCTAAATAAATTTGTCCCATATTTATTTTCAGCAAAGATAACAAACAAAGCACCTCTTAGCGCGTGAATTAATTACCTTTGCCACAAAGAAAAGGAGCGTGAACCCCTCGAAAAATTTTATTGAACACATTATTGACGATGATCTCAAGCAAGGACTGTCTTCAAAGCATTTACGTTTTCGTTTTCCACCTGAGCCAAATGGGTTTTTGCACATCGGTCACGTGAAGGCGATCTGTATTAACTTTGGATTAGGCCAGTCCTATAATGCACCCGTTAACCTCCGTTTTGACGACACCAATCCAGCAGCGGAAGAACAACTCTATGTGGATGCGATTAAAAATGATATCCAATGGTTGGGCTTTACATGGGACAAAGAATGTTATGCGTCTGATTATTTCAAAACCCTGTTTGAATGGGCAGTAGACTTGATTAAGTCAGGAAAGGCATATGTTGATTCGCAATCATCAGAAGAAATTGCAAGACAAAAAGGAACACCAACACAACCAGGAGAACACAGTCCTTATCGGTCAAGACCAGTAGAAGAAAACATGCTTCTCTTTACTGAAATGAAAGCGGGCAAGCACAAGGAGGGAAGTCATGTATTGCGTTTTAAAGGCGATATGAGCGCACCAAACATGTTACTTCGAGACCCGGTTATGTATCGAATTTTATTTCAATCTCACCATCGAACAGGAGATGAATGGTGTATTTACCCAATGTATGATTGGACACACGGCCAGTCGGATTATATCGAAAAAATTTCACACTCCTTATGCTCGCTGGAATTTAAGCCCCACCGCGACCTATATGAGGCCTTCCTTTCAGAAATTTACTCGACGGGATTAGCCCCAAAACAACGGGAATTTGCTCGCATGAACCTTAATTATACCGTCACGAGCAAAAGAAAACTAATGCAACTCGTACAAGACAAAACGGTTTCAGGATGGGATGACCCACGAATGCCAACCAT
>JBMYNN010000052.1:0-7618 GCA_049598335.1 Flavobacteriaceae bacterium | reverse complement strand
GGATTATCTCCAGGAGATTCTGCTGAGGTATTTACAAAATTTTTAAATGGAGATATGCTTACCTCTTCCATCACCATTGATGCACCTGTTCAATTGTTAGGGACAGATGGATTAGTGTCCATCTCTTCTAGAAATGGAGGGAGTTTGCTTCGCTTTGAAGACCCCAACCCAGCTGTGATGGGGCATTCATTTACAACCACAATGACCTTTGGATCGGCAACAAAAATACGTTTTGGGGCAGATAGTAGTATTGGAGATTCAAATATTACTAGAGCGATCAATTTGAGTTTATTGCCCTGGGAGTACCCGCCGAATTTGAATGGGTTGTTCTATCTTCTTCTAACGCTAATATTCAAGTTTCGAAAAAGTTCCTCAAGGCCCGCTAACAAGAGTGATTATAGCGCAATCTGATCGTTTTGATAATCTTAAAGTAATACAAGAACAACTTAAGCAACAATCCATTAAAACTTGGATAACAGAAAGTCCTTGTTATCAAATAAATGAAGAGGAACATCAGGCTAATAGAAGAACAGATTTTAAGGTCATTAGACTTTAAAACTGCCATTGAAGACTAGCGTATATTTCTCTTGTAGGAGCTGCCTCAAAATATCTATTTCCGAAGGCATTAATACGAATATTGTCACTGTATAATGTGTTGAATATATTGGTACAGCCCATTACTAGGGATGTTTTTTGGCCTATTTTTTTTAACGGAAGATTGATGCTTACATCATCTCTAAAGAATTGATCTACTTGATGCTCATTGCGATTGTCTGCGAAAAGATCACCGCGAAAGGTTTTAGTATAGTTGATTCGAACTGTATTTTCCCATTGATAAGAAAGATTTAGATTTCCAAAATCTGCTGGGATACCAGGGAGTCTATTCCCGCTATAATTTTCTTCGCTTTGTTCAAAATCTTGATACTTAAAGTTAGCATGGTTATAGGTGATTTGAGCTTGAAATCTTTTACTGAATTGATGTTTTATCAAAAATTCTATCCCTTTTCGGGAAGTGCTTCCGGCGTTTTGATAAAACGTTCTTCCAGGAGAATTGGCTAATTCATAAGCGACTAAATCATTGCTTGTAGTAATATAAAAGTAAACTAAGCTGGCGTTAGTTTTTTTGGTCGTGTAATGAATTCCCCCCTCGAGATTATTAGCTACTTGAATATCAATGAAAGGGTTGAAACCACCATTGCCGTTTGGGTTGGCACTTAATTCACTTAGGGTTGGGGTTTCATAACTTCGGGATAAATTTCCAAAACTACTCAAGTGTGGTGAAAAAGTAAAAGCGAGACCTACTTGAGGACTCCAAGCATTGAGGGTTCTTTGGGCGGTGTCATCACCATCAACAAGAAAGTTATCTGTGACTTTAAGTTCATTTGCATCCCATCGTATTCCTCCATTGATTACAAGAGGGCCATAGATTAAATGTTGTATTAAGGCAATGCCAAAGCTGTTAAAGGCTTCTTGTTGATTCAAGCTTATGTTTCCTCTATTTCCATTGTTATTGATAAATCGTTTTCTTTGATCTCTTTGAGAAGCAATGTCATAGCTTAATTGTGTTTTTAATTGAAGTTTTTCGCTCTTATTATTCAAGCTAAAACTCCCTCCTTGACCGGCATATTTTCTGTCTAATTCAACCCAACCGCCATTGGAAAATGGCAGTTTACCTTCAAAATCACGTTGTGCAATAAACCCATAAAGCGAGCCTTCGACCTTTTCTTTTTCATAATACACAGTAGCACCACTTTTATAGTGGGTGATGGTTTCCCCTGTTTTATATTGTAGATTTCGATCTCTTGCAGCACGTCTATTGTTTGTTAAATCGTCTAGTGTTTGCCCTCCAGCATCTTGAGCATAGGGGCTTTTTGTGGCGTTAAACTGTGCTATTACTTTTAAAAAAGGGGAGAAAAGATGTTTTACTTTTACATTAAATAAATTAGTCTCATAGCCGCTATTCTCTCGATATCCTTTTGCTTTTGCATGATTAAGGTGAAAAATGGCGGTTGTTTTTTCTTTCTTCAAGCCAGCAGTAAATTGTGCTTGTTGGGCACCATAGCTTCCTATTCTAAGGCCAAATTGATGAAAGTTTTTCGTTACTTCTTCAAGGGTATTGATGGCAAGAACACCTCCGGCAGCATTGCCGTAGCGCATGGCACTAGGTCCTCTTAAAATTTCAATAGAATACAAAATACCTAAGGGCAAATTGTCTAATTGCCCTTGACCATCTGGAGTAGTTTCTGGAATTCCATCAACAATCAATTTGATGCCTCTAATACCAAATGCAGCTCTTGATCCAAAACCGCGTATAGAAATACGTAAATCTTGAGCATAGTTGGAACGATTAAAACTAATTAAACCGGGCAAGTCTTCAATAAATTCTTGCAGGGAAGTTTGTGCTCCCTGCCAAAGCACGGGGATTTCTTTTTGATAAATAGCAGCTGGAAATTTCACTACGGGAATTTCGAGTTGAAGCAACTTTAACTCAATTTCCTCCAGTTGGATAATGGCTAAACTGTCGATTTGAGCCCAACTAAATTGTGAACAAAAAAGTAAAGAATAGAGGATTCTTTTCATGCCTTGTAAAGATAAGGAATAAAAAAAGCCCTCGAACAATGTCCGAGGACTTCTAACCATAAACCAATTCATTTGTGAAGAATTGATGTGCAAATGTAAAAATTAATTTTACACACAAGAATTAAATTCAAAATTAATAATTAAATGTTATCAAAAAATATTTGATATAAGGCATAGCAAAACTTAATCATTTGAAAAACATACATTTATGATTTAGCTAATAACATCTATTACTCACTATATTAATTTAACAAGTAAATATTTAATTATATGAAAATTTTTGATTAATCAATTTTGATTTATTCTATCCTTTAGGTTTTTGATTTTTTTTGTTTAAAACTGTTTTTTTGTTCTTAACATATTTTTCTAACCACCTATCTTGTTCCCAGATTAAATGAAGAATGGTCTCTTTAGCTCTATAACCATGACTTTCTTTAGGGAACATAACTAATCGTGTTGTTGCTCCTAATCCTTTTAGTGCGTTATAATACCTTTCACTTTGTAGAGGGTAGGTTCCAGAATTATTATCTGCCTCGCCATGGACAAGTAACAAAGGAGTTTTCATCTTTTCAGCATGCATAAAAGGTGACATATTGTAGTATAGATCAGGAGCTTCCCAAAAAGATCTTGATTCACTTTGAAACCCAAAAGGTGTTAAGGTTCGATTATAGGCACCACTTCTTGCGATACCCGCAGCAAATAAATTTGAATGACTTAATAAATTAGCTACCATAAAAGCACCATAACTGTGGCCTCCAACGGCAATTCTATTTCTATCAGCATAACCCATTTCGACTACAGCATCGATGGCAGCTTCAGCATTGGCAACTAGCTGAGTTCTAAAATTATCATTCGGCTCATCATCTCCTTCACCTATAATGGGAAAAGCTGCTCGGTCTAGTACAACATAGCCTTGAGTTACCCAATAAATAGGCGATCCCCAATTTGGGTAAATAAAGCGGTTTGGGTTATTTATTTTTTGGGCAGCACTTGATTTGTTTTTATACTCTCTAGGATAAGCCCATAGTATCATAGGAAGTGAAGATGATTTTTGACGATCAAAACCTTCTGGTGTATACAAAATACCGCTTAGCTCAAGGCCGTCTTTGCGTTTGTAGCTTATCAATTCTTTATTTATTTTTTTAAGGGATTGAAATGGATTTTGAAAAAAAGTAAGTTGTTCAAGTGAATTATTTTTTCCAAGGTATCGTGTAAAATAATTTGGATATTCACTTTTAGATTCAATGCGAACGTGCATTTCTTTCTTTTGATAGTCATAATCTAAAATCTGTTCATATTTGTCAATATATTGGGATTGATAAATACGGTTAGTCGTATTTTTAACCAAGTTAATTTCATCTATAAAAGGGAATTGTCCTTTTTCTGAAAAACCTGCCCCAAGTAGGTATGCCCTATTGTCATTTAAGGCTAAAATTGTTTCCCCATATTTTCCTTTTTCTGTTAAAAAATTTCCTGGATCACTGTAGCGGTCTTGATAATTTCTATCATAGAGTAAGCTAGCATTTCCATTTACTTTTGAAGGGTTGAAAGAATAGATTTTAGCGTTTCGATTGTTCCACCAACGATCAAAAATAATAGCAGTTGAATCATTACCCCAAAGAATACTTGAGAATCTGTTTTTTACTCGTGTGAGTAAAATAGGATTTGTTTTAAAAGGTGCTTTCCATTGATATATAGCATCTCTATAAGCAATGTCAATTGCTGGGTCACCTTTATCTAATGCTTTTACATAATACAATGTAGCAGGTTTATCTTTTCGCCATGCTATATTCCTTTTCATTGTACTAACGGCCATAAATCCTTTCGGGAGTACTTCTTGTAATGGGGTATCAGAAATAATTTTAATAAGTTTTGCTTTTAGGTCATAAACATGGGTTTCTGTAGGGAATCGTCGATATGGGACTAAATAGGAAAAAGGAGGTTTAACAAATGATACCAGCACATATTGTCCGTTTGGTGAAACGTTAATATTTCTGTACATGCGCGAATCTAGAAATTGGCTTTGATTTCCTTTAAGATCGACAAGGTGAATCTCTGATTTACTCAATTGAGTAAAATTTTTGGCATCTGTCGAATTCTTGATTAGATCTTGGTAGGTTCTATTCTGTGCTTTTTCACCATTATTTTCGGTTATCTTAGGCCCTGTTGGGATGGTTTGTGATTGATCGATAATAGGTTTCCTGTCTTTGGGGAGTAATTTAACCAGTAATTTATTGCTGTCTTTTAACCAATTTATACTACTCTCCATTGTTGCGTTTATGGGTGAAGAAATCAATTTTTTAGCGCTTCTTGAGGCAATGTCTAGTACCCAAAGTTCAACCCCTGTTGTTGTGGTATTTGTCATGGCAATCTTTTTCTCGTCTGGCGACCATGAAAAATTTGTCAACTTTGGATTTTCTGGAAGGCCTATAACGGGGATTCTTTTTTTTCCATCTACTAAGGAAATTAATTCTACTTTGTTATAGTAGGTGGTTCTACTTCCAATATATCGTTTAGGGTCCACACGAAGGCCTGCTAGGCGAAGTTCTTTTATAGATAATTCTGCTATGGTTTTATAGGTCGGTCGAGATAGCAGAACTAACACGGTATTTTTTGAATTATTTAATACAGTAGGAGCCATATCAAAGTCGATTAATTCTTTTAATTCTTTTCTTGGAATTTGATAGCCTAATTCTTCTTGAGCAAAAGCTATTGTTGAAGAAAGAAAATAAAATAGTATCAAGAAGTTTTTTATTCTCATAATGTTTTTTTTAGTTAGAAAATTTTGTTAGAAATTATTAATCAATGCTAAATAGGACTTCAAAGATAAGACCAAAGTGGATTCCATTTTAAGCAAAGAAATTCATCTTCTTGATTAATTAAATTTTTTCCTAGAGGAATGCTTATCAAACCATGCATTAATATAACCATGAGTTCTCAAAAAATTTGAAGGTTTTCTTGTTGTTCCATGATATTCTTTATTAAATCTTATCATTACCGTTGGAACTTTATTCATTTTTAAAGCTTGATAATATTCTTCGGTTTGAGATATGGGTGTTCGTAAATCTTCCTCTCCACACATAAGCATAGTCGGAGTTTTTACATTTCCAACATACATTAAAGGAGATCTCTTAATGTGTTCACTAGGATCAACCCAGGGATATTTTTCAAAATTATAATACCAACTAGATCCATCAGTAGTTCCAACAAATGATAGCCAATTTGTTACAGGATAGTTGACAGAAGCTGCAGCAAATCTATCTGTTTTTCCGACAATCCAACTTGTTAAAACTCCACCACCACTACCACCATAGACATACATTTTATTTTCGTCTATGTATCCCTGAGCGATAACTTTATCAACACCAGCCATTAAATCATCATAATCATTACCTGGATAAGCATTTTGAATTGCGTTTGCAAAATCATATCCATAGCCTGTAGATCCCCTTGGGTTTATATATAAAACAACTTGGTCCTGAGCTGCATGCAATTGAAAATTATAATTGAATCCTACATGATACATACTGTGAGGGCCACCATGAATTCTTAAAACTAAAGGGTATTTTTTATTTGAGTCAAATTGAGGTGGTTTTACAATCCAACCTTGTATCTTTTTTCCATCTATAGACGGGTAAGTTATTTCTTCAACCTTACCAAAATCTACATTATAAAAAATGTCTTTATTTACATTTGTAAGACGTTTTATATTTATTGGGTTTTTGATAGAAAAAGTTACAACATCACTTGGATTAGATGGATCAGTCCATGTTGCTACAGAATTATTACCTACTAAATCATTCATGCTAAGCATGTGATTTCCCTCTGTAATTTTCTTTAATTTTCCATTTAGATCAGCATAATAAACATTACTTTGACCAAATTCTCTTACATTGAAATAAACGCCTGAACTATTGCTTGCCCAAAAAGCAGAGCTAGGTATTTGATCTAAATTAGATGTAATGCATTCTAAATTTGATCCATCTATATCCATAACATACATTTTACGATCATTGTAAAAGTTTTTAGACCATGTAGAGCCTACAAATGCTATTTTAGTTCCGTCTGGTGAAACTTTTGGCGATGACTCTGTTCCTTCTCTATTTGTTAATTCATTAATTTCTAAGCTATTTACATCAACCGAGTAAAGATTTGATTGTCTCCTTGCATATTCTGCTTCGGGTTTTTGATAGCTGCTAAAAATTATTTTTTTACTGTCTCTGGTCCATGTAATTCCCCCAGAAATATTATCAAATTCTCCAAATGTAATTTGTCTCGCAGTTCCACCTTCAGACGGTACAATAAATAATTGAATAAATCCTTTTTCAAGAAAACCAACACGATCCTGGCTGTAATCAACTTGATCAATTACTAGTGGAGCTTTGGTCCACCTGGCTTCCTTTGGTCGATTAGGCACTCCAATTGGTTGTAAAGCTGGATCAGATGAAACATGCATTAAAAAAGCTATGTAATTGCCATCTGGTGACCATTCTATATTTTGTGGTGATTTTTCTAGTTTTGTTATTTGCGTTGGTTCTCCTTCAACTCCTAAATATTTTACAAAAATTTGTTTGCCGTTAGGCTCCCCTTTTTTTGTATAAGCAATTTTATTCCCCTTTGGAGACCATTTACCGTTAGATCCATTTAGGAAAAATCTATTTTTCGAACCATCTTTATTCATAATCCATAGGTCAGTATCTCTTCTATCATCTACTAGATTTATCCAAGTCCTAGAGTAAAGTATTTGTTTACCATCTGGTGAAAGTTTTGGATTTGAAGTCCATTCATAATCTGTATAATGCTCTAAGGAAAGTCTAGTCTTTTCTTGACCATGAGTAGTAAATGTCACAAATAAAAAAAACAGAAAAATTCTCATAATAGTGTTGGGTATTTTTTAAACTAAGTAATTATAATAATATCATAATGTATTAAAAAAAGTTACATTATCCTATTATTACTGCCATGAAGAACTTAAAATCTAAACCCGATATTTAATAATTCATATATTAGTATGGGATAGGATGATTCCAAAAAAAAA
>JBMYNN010000051.1:0-10227 GCA_049598335.1 Flavobacteriaceae bacterium | reverse complement strand
CGAACTTTTAAAAGATCATAATAGAATTTCCCTGCACAGAAAACGAGTTTCTTAGCCTTTTTTACATCTATTGTGTTGTCTTCAATTAAAGTTTGAAAATTCCCTGAAGTAAAATCTTTTAAAGGTGATACTACTTGTGGGTGACGTAAAAGGCTCTTTGGTGTGAAGACCACAAGAGGTTTGCGATAATTTGACTTTACTTGACGACGCAATAGGTGAAATAGATTGGCTGGTGTAGTACAATTCGCAATAAACATATTGTCTTTTGCACATAATTGTAAATAGCGTTCCATTCTAGCAGAGGAGTGCTCTGCCCCTTGACCTTCATAACCGTGTGGTAAAAGAAGGACAATTCCATTTTGAAGTTTCCATTTATCTTCTGCTGCAGAGATGTATTGATCAATCATAATCTGTGCCCCGTTAGAAAAGTCTCCAAATTGAGCTTCCCAGATGGTTAGAGCATTTGGGCTTGCCATGGCATAACCATAGTCAAAACCTAAAACACCATATTCAGATAAAAGGGAGTTATAAATACGTAAACGGCCTTGTTTTTCTTGTATATGGTTGAGCAAAATGTTTTCTTCTTCAGATTCTTCTGCTTTGACAATGGCATGCCTATGAGAAAAAGTTCCTCTTTCAACATCTTGCCCAGAAATGCGTACATCATGTCCCTCTACGAGTAAACTTCCGTAAGCCAATAATTCTCCCATGGCCCAGTCCATTGCGTCGTTTTCAAAAAACATGCGCTTACGGTCTCCAATGAGTTTTTCAATCTTTCTTAAGAATTTTTTATCTGTAGGCAATTCTGTAATTGCCTTAGCTACATTCGTTAGGGTTTTTTTATCGACAGCTGTTTTTACAGGCTGCATCATCTCAAATTCATCCACTCTTGCAAAACCTTTCCACTCATCTTGCATAAAGGGGGTGATTTCGGTTTTTTCAATTTTTCGCGAGTCTGCTAAATCAATTTCTAAAGAGTCTTTGTACTCTTTTTCCATTTGTTTGATATCGGCTTGAGTAATAATCCCTTGATCGATTAATTGAGCTGCATAAATATCTCTGGGGTTTTTATGCTTTGCAATGGTTTTGTATAATTTAGGTTGGGTAAAACGTGGTTCATCTCCTTCATTATGACCATATTTACGATAGCCTAATAAATCAATAAATACATCACGTCCAAACTTCATGCGATAATCGAGGGCAAATAGAGTGGCATGAACAACTGCTTCGGCATCATCTGCATTAACGTGAAGTACAGGTGAAAGGGTCACTTTAGCCACATCGGTACAATAGGTAGAAGATCTAGCGTCGAGATAGTTGGTGGTAAATCCAATTTGATTGTTCACTACAATGTGGACTGTTCCTCCAGTTCCATATCCTTTCAAACTAGACATTTGTATGATCTCATAGGGCAAGCCTTGTCCAGCAATAGCAGCATCTCCGTGAACAATGATGGGTAGTACCTTGTTTGTATTAAAATCGTATTTATTTTCAAGTTTAGCACGTGTGATTCCTTCAACTACAGCTCCTACTGTCTCAAGGTGAGAAGGGTTAGGCGCAATATTCATATTGATTTTTTTACCATTATCTGTACTGCGCTTAGAGGTCCACCCCAAGTGATATTTTACATCTCCATCAAAAACGACCTCTTCATAATCTTTGCCATCAAACTCAGAAAAAATATCACGGCTCGATTTCCCAAAGATATTGGTTAGGGTATTTAAACGTCCCCTATGTGCCATTCCCATAACAAACTCTTCGACTCCTTGATCTGCAGCTGCTTCTACTACTGCATCTAAGGCAGGAATAAGTGATTCACCTCCTTCTAAGGAAAATCGTTTTTGCCCCACATATTTTGTGTGCAAGAAGTTCTCAAAAGAAACCGCTTGATTAAGTTTTTTAAGAATATGTTTTTTCTGTTCTACAGAAAAAGCAGGGTGGTTATTATTGATATTTAATCGTTGCTGAATCCAATTAACTTTTTCGGGATCGCGAATATACATATACTCTACCCCTATTGAGTCGCAATAGATTTGCTCTAAATGTTCAATTATTTTTGCTAATGTCGCCGGGCCAATTCCCATTGTCTCCCCAGCATTAAAAGTCTCGTCGAGATCTGCCTGGGATAATCCAAAATTTTCTATGTTTAAATTAGGGGTGTATGTTCGTCGATCTCGAACAGGGTTGGTTTTAGTGAATAAATGTCCACGTTTGCGATAAGCATCAATCAATTGAACTACTTTGAATTCTCGCTGTAAATGTTGTGGCACTTCTGGAGTAATTTCTGTAACAGTTCCATTGTTACTATTTTCTATTCCAAAATCAAAGCCTTGAAAAAAAGCACGCCAGCTTGGCTCTACACTATCGGGTTTTTGTAAATATTGATCATACAATTGTGTAAAATATGCTGAATGCGCCGCGTTTAAAAAAGAGTATTTATCCATCGCTGTTGGATCTGTCAAGTCTAATTAGTCAAAATTACAATATTTAATTTATGCAATACACCCTTACTTTACTTTATTATAAGCTTTTTTTTATTGTTATAATTATAACAAAGTTAAATTTTTATTTGCCTGAAAAAACAAATTAAAAAACAGAAGAATTAAGCCAACAAATCTGTTCTTTTTAGCCCCATAAATATGTATTTTTGATAGATGTTCGCACTAGTAGATTGCAATAATTTTTACGCCTCTTGTGAGCGGGTTTTTCAACCGCAATGGGAAGGAAAGCCCGTGGTAATTCTGTCGAATAATGACGGCTGTGTTATCGCACGAAGTAATGAGGCCAAAGCACTGGGCATCCCTATGGGCGCTCCTGCATTTCAATACAAAGACATCTTTAGTCGCCAGAACATCAAAGTATTCTCTTCTAACTACCCCCTCTATGGCGATATGAGTAGCCGGGTCATGAAAATCTTAGAGCGCTACACGCCAGATATTGAAATCTATAGTATAGACGAAGCCTTTCTACAATTTAAAGGCTTTGAACATTTTGACCTTGACGCACAAAGTCGCACCATGAAAAAACAAGTACAGCAGTGGACGGGGATTCCCGTTTCGGTTGGTATTGCTCCTACTAAAGGCCTCGCTAAGATCGCCAATAAAATTGCTAAAAAATACAACGATAAAACAGGCGGAGTTTATCTTATGGCAACCGACGCACAACGGGTTAAAGCTTTAAAATGGACTGGCGTAAAAGACATCTGGGGTATTGGACGACAGCACGCCAAACGCCTAGAAAAACAAGGAGTCAAAACAGCCTATGACTTTTCTAACCTACCCGATAGCTGGATTCGCAAACATATGAGTGTGCTAGAGCTGAGATTAAAAAAAGACTTGTTAGGCCTTTCCTATATTCAATTAGACAATACCCAACCAGCTAAAAAGTCCATCGCCACTACCCGTAGTTTCCAATCTACCTTATCTCATTTTTGGGAAGTTGAAGAACGCATTGTAACCTATGCCACAAGTTGTGCAGAAAAACTACGCCAGCAAAAAAGCAGTTGTGCTGCTTTAATGGTTTTTGTGCGCAGTAATCCCCATAAAGAAGGAAGTGAACAATACCGCAATAGCTGTGTGATCACTCTCCCCTATGCTACAGATTCTAATATTATTCTAGCACAGTATGCCACTTTTGGGTTAAAAAATATTTTTAAAGAGGGAATTGACTATAAAAAAGCAGGAGTGATTTTAATGGGCTTAAGCCCTTCTAATGAGCGACAACTCAACCTTTTTCACACCGATCAAAACAAGCACGACCCTCTTATGCAAACAATTGATCGCTTGCATCGTCGCTTTGGTCCTAACCGCATTAAACTCGCTAAGCAAGATCTTAATCAAACATGGAAGATGAGGCAAGAACATCTCTCTCCACGTTTCACAACAGAACTCAATGATGTAATTCGTGTTTATTCCCACAAAAAAGATGAAACAACCCAATAAAGCCCTGGTTTTTTTCAAACCTAACGAAGATAATATTAAAGATATACCTTTAGCCCACACGGGGGTTTCGGCAGGTTTTCCATCACCAGCAGATGATTTTAAAGAATTGCGCATTAGCATTGATCAAGAAGTTGTCAAAAACGAAGAAGCTACTTTTTATGCCAGGGTAGATGGGCAATCTATGCAAGGTGCAGGATTAGATGATGGAGATTTACTGGTGATTGATCGCAGTAAAGAACCCGAAGACAATGCCATTGCAGTGTGTTTTATTGACGGTGAGTTCACTGTAAAAAGACTTAAGGTAGAAGCAAAATGTATCTTTCTAATGCCAGAAAACCCCAGCTATAAACCCATCAAAGTAACCGAAGACAATCAACTTATTATTTGGGGAGTAGTTACCTATGTAGTGAAAAAAGTATAACTTAGAGAAGTGCAAAACAAGGTCATTTTTTTTCTGATTTTTATTTTAGCAGGAAGTATAAACTTGATTGGTCAAATCTTAGAAATTGATCTACTGGCCCATGGGAGTAAAGCACTCATCATTCCAGCCTTGATGGGTTATGTATGGAGTAATAATTCCCCTTCTCGTATATATCTTGTGGCCTTATTTTTTTCATGGCTAGGAGATCTTTTTTTAATCCCCAGTGGCACCTCTTTTTTTATCACAGGAATTGCTGCATTCTGGATAACACAGCTGCTTTATTGTCGATTAATGCTAAATTATTTGAAAGGCACTTTATGGGAACAACTTAAAAAGAAAAAAAACCTATTGCCTTTATTCCTATTAGGGGGGTATTTATTTTTTCTGCTAGTGTTGATTTCTCCTCGATTGGGGGTTATCCAAATTCCCGTAACCTTATATGCACTTACATTGTGTATAACAGGATATTTAGGGGTCTTAATTGCACTTGAAAAGAGAACAAAAACGGCACTTTCTCTTGCACTTGGTTGCATCTTATTCATGATTTCAGATAGTATGATAGCATTTGATGCCTTTTACTTTGATGCGAAAGTATTCACTTATTGGGTCATGGGAACTTATGTCCCCGCACAATTTTTTATCAGCAAGCACCTATCAACTATGCCTAAGAAATAATTTTGTATATTTGAGTATACAGATAAATAGTGTCACTTAATTTTTTTGATAAAAGTTGTATTAACAAAAACACTCAGTCAAAAGATAAAGCCATTAGATTGAAGTAATAAACTTTATGGGATAAAAATAATTTCTTTAATTTGAACTATCCTAAAAATTATAAATCAACCTGCTTATGCTAAAGAAACTCTTAAAATCGCCGGGGTTAATTGTTTTTTTCTTGAGTACAATAATTATTTTATTCGGTAGAAGCATAAATCAGTCATTTATTTATATGGTCTTTGTTCCTTTTATGACCTTATCGCTAATGTTTGACTATTACAAAAAAGTTGAAAATCAAGATCAGACGCTGTATTTTATCCTTGTATTTTGTCTATTAGGAGATCTTATCATAACGTTAGAGGGGTTTTACGCCTACACTTCGGGTTTAATGGCTTATTGGGGCGCATCTATCTTATTTTATTTTTCTCTCTATGAGGAATTAAAAAACCATTAGGGGAATTACTTAAAACGACAAAATTCATCCTACCATTTTCATCAATATATGGTATTTATTTCATTGTCTTGATGATATATATTCAACCCTTTTTAGCAGATCTCTTTGTTCCTATTTTAATTTATGCAGCTACTTTGAGTTTTACTGTGGCCTTGAGCTTTGTAGTTTATTTTCATAATAAGACAAAACCCAACCAATATTTTATGATTGGACTATTTATTTTGAGTATTACTGCTTCTCTAATGGGTCTAAATCGTTTTGTATTTAAAAACAATCTTTTACATGTGATAGAAACGCTTCTTTATGCCCCTTCCTTATTTTATATTTATTTGTATTTTAAAACAAAAATAAAAAGTGAGGATAAAAAAATTATGTATTAGCCTAATACTTTGCGCCAATTACATCTATCCACAAAATGATTTCAATGTAAATGAAATCGATATAACTGAAGAAGCATTAGAGAAAGATACTTATTTAAACTCCCTTAACGACAACAGCATTCTAGGACAAAAAAAATTTGTCAATGACCTTATGAACCTTGCTGGCTATGCAGTAGACGAGATTATTGTTTATCAAAATTTACCTAACTATGCCAAAATCTTTAGAGTAATATTTAATGAAGAAACCCAAAGTGGATTTATTTTTATTCGATGGGATAAAAAGAAAAAAGAGAACTATGTCGCCAATAAAATGATTGATCCTGAGGTTTACTACAACCTCAAAACGGCAAAAGAAGTCATGCGAAAACAAACAGATAAAAAAGCCTTTAATGTCGAAGACGCAGCATTACAAGCCCCAGATCAAGAAAAAATAACGGCAGAAGATCTAGAAGGGTTAAGAGAAGAATACAAACTTCAACAAGAAGAAAAAAAACTAAAAGAGCTTGAAAAAGCCAACAACAAAAAAGGGAGAAGAAAGAAAAAAAATTAATTATTGTTTAACTTTTATGTAATTATGTTAAACATTTATTTGTTGCTTAAATCTGACAAGCTTACTTTTGCTAAAAAAAATGCACAATCGTTTTCTTATTATTTTGTTTAGCCTAGTATTGTTTTCCCTTAATGGACAAAATAACGGTCGTTTAACCGGAAGAGTTATTGATAGTCAAAGCCTCCTTCCACTCGAGGGAGCCACAGTAGTCATCAAAGAAACCACTTTAGGCGTCATTACAGATACAGAGGGATATTTCACCATAAACGATGTACCGCCTCAGACTTATAATATTGAAGCCAGCTTTTTGGGCTATGGTTCACAAACAAAATTTAATGTTATTATTAAATCAGTAGGTACAGCTGACCTACTCTTTAAACTCGACGAACTATCTGAAAATCTGGATGAAGTGGTAGTGGCCAAAAGTCCTTTTCGTACCAGTAAAGAAACCCCACTTTCTACACAATCTTTATCTGCAGTAGAAATTGAAACTTATCCAGGAGGAAATAATGATATTGCAAAAGTTGCCCAAAGTTTACCGGGCATATCTCCTTCTATTGGGGGTTTTCGTAATGATTTTATTATTCGTGGGGGCGCCCCTAACGAAACCGTATATTATTTAGATGGTGTTGAAATCCCTAACATCAACCACTTTAGCACACAAGGAAGTGCGGGTGGACCAGTTGGGATGCTCAATGTTGATTTTGTGCGAGAAGTAACCCTTTCAACTTCTGCTTTTGGAGCAGAATACGACAATCCTCTCTCTGGAGTATTAGCTTTTGAGCAACGCGATGGAAATGCTACAGAGATGGCAACTAAAGTTCGCATAGGAGCAAGTGAAGCGGGTATTACTTTAAACACCCCACTATTTAAAGGAAATAAAGAACGTTCAAACACCACCTTGATGTTGTCTGCAAGACGCAGTTATTTACAATTTATTTTTGAATTAGTTGGACTCCCTATTCGCCCAGATTACTGGGATTATCAATGGAAAATCAATCACACCATTGATGCCTTTAATAGTATTAGTTTTATTGGACTGGGATCTATTGATGACTTTTCTGTTGTTGCCCCAGATGAATTTGATGCAGAACAACAATCCACCATAGAACAGGTTCCCATTATCAAGCAAAAGACCACTACAGTAGGACTTTCGTGGAAAAAGAAATTCAAGAACGGCAATGGTCGTATGCAAACAACGCTAAGCACAAATCGTCTTCAAAATGTATTTAGCCGTTTTTCAGACAATGAAAATCAAACAGGACTCTTATTTGAAAACGACGCCGTTGAACACGAGACAAAACTGCGTTTACAAGTGACTCAATTTTTATCTCAATGGAAATTGAGCTATGGAGCTAATGTGCAATTGTCTAATTATTCTAACGAGACCCTGGGTCTACTTGAGAATTTCAATTATGCTACTTCAATTGATTTTATGAAATATGGGTTTTTTGGAAAAGTAAGTCGCTCTTATTTTGACGATAAGCTCTCCCTATCTTTAGGCTTAAGGGTAGATGCAGACAGCTTCACTACAGGATCTTCTTTAATCGATAATCTTTCTCCCCGCCTTGCGGCCAGCTATCAACTTACTTCAGATCAACGATGGAAACTCAACGCATCTATTGGGCGTTACTATAAAATGCCAACCTATACCATGTTAGGATTTCAAGACTTACAAGGGGATTTTATCAATAAAAACAACCGTTACACCCAAAGTGATCACTATGTCTTTGGGGTAGAATACAACTGGACCCCTACCGCTAGGATAACAGTAGAAGGCTTTATCAAAGACTACAGTCAATATCCTGTATCTGTTCTTGACCAAGTTTCTCTAGCCAATAAAGGGGGAGGATTTGAAGTCTTAGGGAATGAACCTGTTGTAGATACTGGAGAAGGGAAAAGTACCGGAATCGAAGTATTATTTCAACAAAAGCTCACCAAAAACTTCTATGGTGTTTTAGCATACACCCATTTCTTTAGTGAATTTAGTCGTGCGAACGGACCTTTACTTCCTACAGTTTGGGATAGCAGAAATTTACTTTCATTTACAGGTGGGTATAAATTAAAACGCAACTGGGAAGTGTCACTGCGTTATCGTTATGCAGGAGAAACACCATATGTCCCCACAAATGTCCCTGCAAGTCTAGCCGCTTATCCTAGAATTGTTCTTGATTACATTCGCTTAGGAGATGTAACGCTTGATGCATTTAGTCAAGGAGATATTCGAATCGATAAGAAATGGAATTTCAAACGGCTTTCTTTTAACTTCTATCTCGAAGTTCAAAACTTCTTAGCCAAAGCCGTCCCTCGCCCACAGGAATATGGTTTAGCCCGTAATGAAGATGGTACAGAAGTCAATCCTAGAAATTTAGTGCTTATCGATACCAATCGAACAGAAACCCCTTTACCGTCTTTAGGATTTGTTTTTGACTTCTAGAGCTTTGGTAAATAAAAATCTACGACTAATTCTTGATGTGCTCTTGAACGTTGATGACGTTCTCGTTCTAAGACTAGTTCTGTTGATTCATATCCAGAAGGTAAACGAGAATAAGATAGTAAAGCGCGTTTGAATGGGGCATGATCATTACCTTTAACTGCGGTAAACCGTTTAAGATAAAATTTGTATTTTTTTGCTTCTTGATTCGCCATCTCTTTGTATTCAATGGGCAGGACAATACTAAAACTCCCTTGAGAAGACAACAATTGGTCAATTCCAGAAAAGAGTTCACTCAAGGGTAAAAAAGCATGATTGCGGGCTTGGTCTCTTTTTTTATTCTCAATTAAATAAGCACCTTGATAAAAAGGAGGATTACAAACAATATGGTCATAAACGACCCTAGAAACTTTACAAAAATCTTGCAATGAAATGGCAGTACAATTTAAACGCTCTGACCAAGGGCTTTCAGCAAAATTAAAATTGGCTTCTGCTGCTGCCGCTTGATCTAATTCTATCGCATCAATCCTAATAAACGAAAAAAGTTGCGCTAACATTAATGCAATTAAGCCAGTGCCCGCGCCAATATCTAAAACTTTCTTTGCTTGATCCTCAATATTACTCCATGCCCCTAATAAAACACCATCTGTCCCAATCTTCATTGCGCTGTCACGTTGACGAACAGTAAATTGTTGAAATTTAAAAAAAGGAGAGGACATTTATTGGTATAGGGAAATAAAACCTTCTGGAAGATCTACACAAATATGCTTATTGACGCGATCTACCTTAATCAAGAAGTCATCGTGAATGGGAATAAGAACTTCTTTTTCACCTTTTACCTCAAAGAGGGCTTGAGCCGTTTGATCAATCACCCCTGTAATCTTTCCAATAGGATCCTGACCTTCTTCCCCAATAGTAAAACCAACGACTTCATGATAGTAAAATTTATTTCCTTCTAATTCCGGCAAGTCCGCTAAAGGGAGGTACAGCTTTTTTTTAAGCAGATGATCTGCTGCAGCTTCTGTATCAATATCCTCAAACTTAATTCTTAGTAGTTGTGACTTTTGCAATTGAGCACGCTCGATAAAAAAAGGAACCAATCTTTGCTTTTCTTCAACAAAGATTGATTCCAATAAAGTAAATTCTTGGGGGTTGTCGGTGTCTAGCTTTGCTAACACCTCTCCCTTAAAACTAAATTTTGATACGATGGTTCCTAGATAGAAGCATTCTTCTTTCTTCATCGTAACCTAAACTATTCAGCTGCAGGTGTGTCTTTTGCAACTTCCTCTGATGCTTCTTCTGCTGCAGGTGTGTCTTTTGCAACTTCCTC
>JBMYNN010000050.1:0-11899 GCA_049598335.1 Flavobacteriaceae bacterium | reverse complement strand
TCAAATTGCTGGCGAGGGATGAGCTCTCGTAATTTTTCACACATTTTTTTCCCAATGGTATAAGCGTTGTCTGCGTGAATCAATGCCGAAAGCGCATCGACTGGATTTCCGTTTAAAAGAATATCTACTTTGACGAGTTTTGATGCACGCATTTCAATGGGTGAATAATCAAAAGAGGCATAACCTTTAGAAACGGTTTTTAAGCGGTCGTAGAAATCAAAGACAATCTCGGCTAACGGCATATCAAAGGTCAATTCGACTCGTTCTGGCGTCAAATAGGTTTGATTGGTAATTTGTCCTCTTTTTTCAATACAAAGTGACATTACATTGCCTACAAAATCAGCTTTGGTAATAATGTTGGCGCGAATGTAGGGCTCTTCTACACGATCCATTCCAGATGGGTCGGGCAGATCAGAAGGGTTGTTGACCATAATAAAAGTATCAGGCTCTTTTTTGGTATAAGCCTTGTAAGACACGTTAGGGACAGTGGTAATTACGGTCATATTGAACTCGCGCTCAAGGCGCTCCTGAATAATTTCTAGATGAAGCATCCCAAGGAAACCACAACGAAAACCAAAGCCTAAAGCTGCCGAGCTTTCTGGTTGAAAGACTAAAGAGGCGTCGTTAAGCTGTAGTTTTTCCATAGAAGCACGTAGCTCTTCATAATCTTCTGTATCCACAGGATAAATTCCAGCAAAGACCATGGGCTTAACCTCTTCAAAGCCCTCGATGGCGTTTTGAGTTGGGTTTTCTGGTGCAGTGATGGTGTCTCCCACCTTTACTTCTTTGGCTTCTTTTATCCCCGTGATGAGGTAGCCTACATCCCCAGCAAAAATTTCTTTTTTGGGTTCTTGGTTGAGTTTGAGCGTCCCAATCTCGTCGGCATTATAGTTTTTCCCTGTGGCAATAAATTGAATCTTTTGCCCTTTTTTAATTGAACCATTAATAACACGGAAATAGGTCTCAACTCCTCGAAAAGGATTGTAAACCGAGTCGAAAATCAATGCCTGTAATGGCTCGTCAGTACTTCCTTTAGGAGCAGGAACACGTTCGATAATCGCAGTTAAAATATCTTGAATTCCCAATCCAGTCTTCGCCGAAGCGGGGATGACTTCCTCTGGGTTACACCCCAACAAGTCAACGATATCGTCTGTGACTTCTTCTGGGTTGGCAGACGGTAAATCAACTTTATTAAGCACTGGAATAATTTCTAGATCGTTGTCTAGCGCTAAATAAAGGTTTGAAATGGTTTGCGCTTGAATGCTTTGGGCAGCATCGACGATTAACAAAGCCCCTTCACAAGCGGCAATTGACCGCGACACCTCATAAGAAAAGTCTACGTGGCCAGGGGTATCAATTAGGTTGAGAATATATTCTTCACTCTCGTGTACATATTCCATTTGTATCGCATGCGATTTAATGGTAATGCCCCGTTCGCGCTCTAAGTCCATGTTGTCGAGCAACTGGTCTTGTTTTTCACGATCGCTTACAGCTCCTGTAAAATCCAGAAGTCGATCGGCCAGGGTACTTTTTCCGTGGTCGATATGGGCAATGATACAAAAGTTTCTGATGTTTTTCATACGGCGCCGTCTTTCATAGCGCCACAAATATACGGGTTTGTGGGGAGGCTTTTTTGTTTATTTTTGTAAAAAATAAACCTGTGGTTAAAATCGGCAGTATTGAGTTAGAGGACTTTCCGTTGTTATTAGCTCCCATGGAAGATGTTAGCGATCCTCCTTTTCGCGCCTTGTGTAAAGAAAATGGCGCCGATGTTGTTTACACCGAATTTATTTCGAGTGAAGGCTTGATTCGTGATGCAGCGAAGAGTGTACAAAAACTTGATATCTATGAGAAAGAGCGTCCAGTAGGGATTCAAATTTTTGGATCAAATATTGATTCAATGTTGCGCTCTGTTGAGATTGTAGAAGCGACAAAACCAGATATTATTGACATCAACTTTGGGTGCCCTGTTAAAAAGGTCGTGTGTAAAGGGGCTGGCGCAGGGATTTTGAAAGACATCCCTTTAATGGTCGAGTTAACAAAGGCAATGGTAGAATACACCCACCTTCCGGTAACGGTAAAAACACGTTTAGGCTGGGATCACGATTCTATAAAAATTGTTGAGGTAGCCGAACGCCTACAAGACGTGGGTTGTGCTGCGATATCTATCCATGGTCGCACTCGCGCACAGATGTATAAGGGGGACGCCGACTGGAAGCCCATTGCAGCGGTAAAAAACAATCCCAGGATGCATATTCCTGTTTTTGGAAATGGGGATGTTAATACCCCAGAAAGAGCCGTTGAAATGCGTGACGAATATGGGCTAGATGGGGCGATGATTGGTCGAGCAAGTATAGGGAACCCTTGGTTTTTTAATCAAGTGAAACACTATTTTAAGACGGGAGAACAGATGCCTAAGCCCACTATTGTTGAACGTGTAGAGGCAGCAAAAAGGCACCTTCAAATGTCCCTTGATTGGAAAGGAGAAACCCTAGGGGTATTAGAAACCCGCCGTCATTACACCAATTATTTTAAAGGCATTCCTCATTTTAAAGAATACCGCACACGCTTAGTAACATCGAATGCTTCTGAGGAGGTTTTTGCTGCGCTTGCAGACATCGAAAAAGCCTGGGGAGATTATGAAATGGCCTAACTAACCCGAATTTTCTTATCCATATTTCGCGTGGCCCATGCAGTCGTTAAACTACCTAAAAGCAATAGGGTTACTAGCACGGTAAAAAAGTTTTTTGCTTCAAATAAAACGGGATAAGGAAGATTTGTCCCAGGGACATAAAGCAAGGGGGAATAATGTTGAATTAAGACCAAAAGAGCACCAGCAATAACCCCAAGACCACCACCAACCCAGCTAATTAATCCCCCTAAATAAAAGAAGACACGTTGAATCTCTTTAGGAGTTAGGCCCATGGCAAAAAGGATATTCAATTGAGGTTTTTTATCTAAAAACATCATGATTAAAGATCCTACAACATTGAATAAGGCGATGATAATAATCAAACTAAAGATGAGGTAAACTGCCATATTCTCTGTGTTGAGCATTTTGTATAAAGCGGCATTGAGTTGTTCCCGGTTAAGAACAGTAATCTCTTGCTGTAGAATCCCATTTATTTTTTGTTTTAATTCTGGCAAATTGAGGCCATCAACTGTTTTTAGCTTTAGCGCGCTGTATTCATCGTGTTCGCGTTCTAATAATCGACGGGCTAGATCAATCTTTGCAAAAAGGTATTTTTTGTCCAGTTCTTCATTGGCAAAAAAGATCCCAGAAACCAGGGCAGTTTCTTTGGTAAAGGGGTTTTTCCCAAAACCAATACCACCCTTCCGTCTTGGTGCAGAAAGGGTTAAAAAAGAGGTGTAATCATAGACCCCAAGGCTTAAATTGTTTGCGATTCCCCCCCCAATAACAACTTCGTCAAAATCATTATCGAACCAATTCCCGCTAACGATTAAAGAATCAACTTGGACAACAGCAGGATAGTTTTCCTCAACGCCCTTGAGAAGAGCCACTTGATTTTTATTATTAAACGACAAAAAAACCTTTTCTTCTAGAATGGGAGTTGCTAAAAGCACTTCATCAAGTTGATTAATCGCTTGTAATTGAAGCGAATCTACTCGCAGGACTTTTCCAAAGGTTGCGCTCACTTTCACATCAGGATCAAACGAATTACTAAAAGAAAGGCCAAAGTCTTTTAAACCACTAAAGGCGCTCAAGACAATAAAAAGCGATGCGGTAGCAACAAGGACAACCCCTATCGAAATAAGGTTGATCAAGTTGATAATATTTTGTTTGCTTTTTGTAAAAAAGTAACGCAATGCAATAAAAAAAAGGACTTGCACTGTTTACTTCTTTTTGCGTTTATCTTGCTCTATAATTGGATTATCTGGAGATTGTAATGCAGCATCAATCCCTTCGATATAATCTAGAGAGTCATCCATAAAAAAAAGTAATTCTGGAATACGCCTTAATTCATTTTTAAGGATTTGTGCAAGATCATGTTTTACTTGAAAAGCATTGGATTGTATCCCTTCTAACCAAGAGGAGGCTTCTTTAGATGGAAAAAGACTTAAGTAAACCTTAGCAATAGAAAGGTCAACCGTTACATTTACTTTTGTAACAGAAACGAGGAGATTATTAATCCCTTCCTTTCTTATGGCTCCTTGCAAAAGCTGGGCAATTTCTTGTTGTAATAAAGCGGCAATCTTTTTTTGTCTTGGACTTTCCATCGCTTGTTATTGCGTAAAATTAAGCATATTTGTTGGACTAAAATTTTTATAATGAAAAACCCTTTAATACGTATCTGCTTATATTTCGTTTTCGCGATCTCTTTTCAAGGGATAGCACAACAAAATATTAAAGAGATTTCACAATTTATTTTTGAAAAAACCAACCGTTTAAGAGTCGCAAAAGGATTGAAACCTTATTTGGCTTTAGATAGCTTAAATCAATTGGCTCAATATCACAGTGATAATATGGTGGCTAAAAGTTTTTATAGCCATGTTGATCCTGAAGGCTTAACGCCAGTGACACGAGCAGAAAAATTAGGAATAATGGCGTGGCGGCAAGTGGGGAACGCATATATTGGGATTGCAGAAAACATTGCTCAAGTCCCGTGGTTTAAAAATGTATCTACTTGTGGAGACACACGCTCTTCTGAGGCTTTGGCAGAATGCATGGTAGGGGGGTGGAAAAACAGCCCGCCCCATTACAAAAACATCATGGGTGATTACCTCTATCTGGGAGTGGGGATTAAGTTTGACAAAAAAGGGGTGGGCTATGGGACCCAGGTTTTTCGTTAATCTTGACGTTCCCACTTATATTCTCCATTTAGTCTAAAGGTGCCTAAATGTTCCTTCTCCCAGCTATCGGGAGAGATAAGCGACAGAAAGTTTTCTCCATTTTTACCTGCATAGAGATGATAACATTCTCCTACAATGGGCTCGAACTTAAACTTTGCAGAATAGACTTCTTGGGTGTCTGCTGCAAGGGTAACAAATCGTTTGATTTTATTTTTCAGATCTTCGAGTTCTGCTTGAAATTGTTTGGAGACTTTTTCTACCCCCTTCTGTTTAAAAGCATCCACATTAGGGATACTAATCACGGGGCTACTATTACTGGTTGCATAAGGAAGAAGTTTAGCGATATAGGCTTCATTTTCTTCATCCCATGCGACCCCGTCAGGTTTTTTGGAAGAGTTCATTTTTCTAGCTTTTTAGCAAAAGTACATACTTCCAAGCGATTATTTCTTTTTGTTGCGCATTTCCCTAACAGCGTTATATCCTACAACAATTAAAATAAATAGAAAGCCGTAAACCAGTATGTTGCTTAGAAAGTATCCCATAGATATAAAATTACAAAAAAATTCATGGTTTGAGCTCTCTGCTCTTATTCTTAGAAAGCCTTAATAAAACAAAATTTAGCTGTAAATTTGCTCCTTAAACATACTAGATGGTTACGCTTTCTGCTTTTTTTTCCATTACCCTATCAATGCTTATTATTTGGCGATCAAGCGATGGTTTTGAGGTCGCTTCAGAATATCTGGGAAGGAATTTAACAGACGGTGTAAGAGGCGCAACGATTAATGCGGTGGGAAGTTCAATGCCAGAACTATTCACCACTTTGTTTAGTTTAATACTTTTAGGCGAAGTAGATAACTTTGCCTTTGGGATTGGAACTACAGCAGGAAGCGCAATTTTTAATAGTATGATTATTCCAGCTGTAGCCATATTAGCAGTTATTGGCTATGGGATTGCAAAGAAAGTGAATGTCTCTAGAAAGGTCATTCTTCGAGATGGGATAGGGCTTATTATTGCTGAGTTGATTTTAATCTATATGATTTCTGGGAACCACCTCACATGGGTACATGGCTTGGCGCTTATGTTGACTTATGTCGTTTATGTAGTCTATATGTTCAGTACCATGAAAAAGATCGATGGCACTAGAGCATTTAAGGAAAGTCAAGAAACTGACAAAGTGCAGATTGGAGCTAGAAAGCGGTCTATTTTAAAAGCGTTTATCCTGTTGGATTTTAAAGACGTTTTTGTGCGGGAAAAAATTAATGTTGTTAATGCCTGGATACTTTTGCTCTTTTCGATGTTAGTGATTGGTTTAGCTTGTATTGTTTTGATTCATTCTTGCGAATTACTTTCAGAAGAATTGGGCATTGCGCCTTATTTTATTGCGGTGGTACTTGCCTCTGCGGCAACTTCTGTACCCGACACAATCTTGTCTTATCGTGACGCAGTTGCTGGACAGTATGATGATGCAGTAGCCAACGCACTAGGGAGTAATATCTTTGATATTTGTTTTGCGCTAGGCTTTCCATTATTTGCGTTTACCCTTTTTAACGGCCCCATTATCATGACCCCAGAAACAGTCGCTAATGTTGCCGAACTCCAGGCCAGCCTGGTCATTTTGACCATCATAGCCTTTGCGATCTATTACTTTAATAATGGTTTAAAGCAGATACATGCCATACTTCTGCTAGGGTTATACGTTCTATTTATCGGCTTTATTTTTGCTAAAGCCTATGCATATGACTGGGCGACACAATTAGGGCAAACCATTGCCTCTTGGATTCCTAGTGCGCTTTAGTGGGGGAGATGTTTTTGAATTAAGCCATAGCAAAAGGTTCCAAAAGTCGCCGCTGCTATAACCACTAGGATAGGAAAAAATCCAGCCCCTAATGTGGTAAACATCGGCCCTGGACAGGCGCCAGAAATAGCCCATCCAAAACCAAAAAACAACCCTCCAAAGAGGTAGTGTTTCCAGCCACTTGCTTTATCTGCAATGACAATTTCTGTTCCGTCTAGAATAGACTTTGCCTTAAATTTTTTCAACAAGAAAGTAATGACTGCTCCACAAAATAAGGCAGACCCAATAATTCCATACATATGGAAGGACTTGAACTGAAACATCTCATAGATGCGAAACCACGAAGCGGCTTCTGATTTAAACATGGTGATTCCAAAAAGGATTCCTATGGTGAAATATACAATTGTGCGCATTATAATAAGTAGGGTAATAAAAAGTGATTAACAAATAAACCGCCAATGAAGAAACCAATAACAGCAATTAGAGAAGGCAATTGAAAATTACTCAATCCAGAGATAGCATGACCCGAAGTAC
Organism: Flavobacteriaceae bacterium; assembly: GCA_049598335.1. Taxonomy (GTDB): domain Bacteria; phylum Bacteroidota; class Bacteroidia; order Flavobacteriales; family Flavobacteriaceae; genus Arcticimaribacter. Next base: position 4,758 of record JBMYNN010000050.1, on the reverse strand, counting down.
AGCCTCCAGCATAACGGGCACCAAAGCCTACAAAGAAGCCTCCTAAAGTTAAAAGGAAGAGTGATTTAGGCGAGCTAAGCGCTGCTAAATCATAAATAGAAGCGGGCATATAAGCCTGTCCAGCATCTTGAATTCCCAGGCTATTTAATTGCGCAATTGTGTTTTTTGAAATTGCGACAGCGGTTGAAATACTCAAAAAGTTTGCCGCAATATATCCCCCCACAACAGCGCCTAAGGCCACCACAAGATTCCATCGTTGTGCTTTCCAGTCAAATTGAAAAAAGGAGACACTTTTTCCAGCCCCTAAGACCGCACAAAAGGTGCGTAAGTTAGAGGACATACCAAAGGTTTTCCCCGTCCAGAGCAACAAGAAAAGAACGAGCGCAATCATGGGACCACTAAAATACCAGGGCCATGGCTGAAATAAAAAATCTATCATAATGAATTAGAGTGTAGATGGACAAACATAGTCCGTTAGTGTAATATTTGTTTCTTTGATGGCTTTAAACCCTCCTTTAACATCGATCATATTATGGACACCTCGCTTTTTAAGCATAGAGGCGGCAATGACAGAACGATATCCCCCTGCACAGTGCATAAAAAAAGTTCCTTTTTCTGGAAATGCCCCTAGGTGATCGTTTAAGAAATCAAGGGGGGTATGATTCGCCCCTTCAATATGTTCTGATAAAAACTCACCGTCTTTTCGCACATCAAAAATAGTTGCTTCGTTTTGAGCAATGGCTGTTTCAAGAGAAGTAGCCTCAACACTGCTAATGCTGTCATATTCTTTTCCAGCGGCTTTCCAGGCAGCGAAACTTCCGTCGAGATAGCCCAAAGATTGATCGAAACCAACGCGTGATAAACGGGTAATGGTTTCTTCTTCTCTTCCTTCTGGAGTGATCAAGAGAAGAGGTTGTTTGACATCGGCAATTAATGCGCCTACCCATGGAGCAAATCCGCCGTCAATCCCGATAAAGATCGATTGCGGAATGTGTCCTTGTACAAAGTCGTTTTGATGGCGGACATCTAAGATCAATGCATCTTGTGCATTTGCCATTGCTTCAAACTCTTCTGGATTTAAAGCGCGTGTTCCTCTTTCGAGCACTTGGTCAATATCTTCATAGCCCGATTTGTTCATCTTTACATTCAAGGGGAAGTAAGAAGGAGGGGGCATAAGACCGTCTGTAACTTCTTTGACAAATTCTTCTTTGGTCATATCTGCCCTTAAGGCATAGTTTATCTTTTTTTGGTTCCCTAAAGAATCAACGGTTTCTTTCATCATGTTTTTTCCACAGGCAGAGCCAGCGCCATGTGCGGGATAAACCGTTACATTGTCTGCAAGAGGCATGATTTTATTTCGCAGGCTATCAAATAAGAACCCAGCGAGATCTTCTTGTGTAATACTATTCGCTTTTTGGGCTAAATCTGGACGGCCCACATCGCCAAGAAAAAGGGTGTCTCCACTAAATATAGCGTGGTCTTTCCCGTCTTTGTCTTTTAGTAAATAGGTGGTGCTTTCCATGGTATGCCCAGGAGTGTGTAAGGCCACAATACTTACTTCTCCAAGGGGGAAAACCTGTTCGTCTTTTGCGATAATAACCTCAAAGTCTGGATTAGCATTAGGGCCATAAACAATGGGGGCTCCAGTTTCTTTTGAAAGTGTAAGGTGTCCACTGACAAAGTCAGCATGAAAGTGCGTTTCAAAAATGTATTTTACTTTGGCCTTGGCTTTGGCGACTCGATCCAGATAAGGTTTGACCTCTCTTAATGGATCAATAATGGCGACTTCTCCTTGACTTTCGATATAGTAAGCCCCTTGAGAAAGGCATCCGGTGTAGATTTGTTCAATTATCATAATAGGTGTAAAATTAAATTTTATTTCGTTGTGAAGCGATTGATTTTTCTATTTCAGAAGGAGCAGATCCTTGAATGGCATTTAAAGCAGCATCTAAAGAGGAAAAAATAGAGGTTTTTTGGTTACGACCAAAGACCCCATTTTTATGAAAACGATCCCGCAATGGGCCGTTTAATCCTGTCCAGTGAATGGCGATCCCCTGGCCGTTTAATTCTTCCATCCAACTGGAGAGCATTTCAAGGGCCGTTGCATCGATATAGCTTATGGGTGCCGCGGCAATCACAAGATGCTTTATGGGTTGCTCTTGTGCCTTAATTAAGGCAGAAAACTGTTGTTTAAAATAGCGTTGATTCCCAAAGAAAAGTTGCCCGTCAAAACGAAGAATAAGCACCTGGGGATAGGTCACTACATCTTTTGTAAAACGATCGATATTTTTAAAATAATGGGTGTCTTTTATTCGACCTAAAACAGCGATATGGGGCTGAGTGTTTTGATAGATCATATATAATAAAGCGACAAAAACCCCTAGCATAATGCCTTCTTTAATTCCTATAAATAAAGTGATGCAAAAAGTAAAGACAAGAATGTAAAACTCATTTCTATTGTTTTTCCACAAGTTTTTAGGGTAACTTAAATCGATTAATTTTCCAACAGCAACAAGGATAATTGCGCCTAAAATAGCCGTGGGAAGATGATAAAAGAAAGTGGTGAAAAAGAAAAGCGTTAGCCCCACGACCGCAGCACTAAATAGGGCGGCGATTCCTGTTTTAGCTCCTGCGTCATGATTGACTGCGGTGCGTGAAAAACCACCCGTAGTAGGATAGGATTGAAATAAAGAGCCGATAATATTCGCCGTTCCTAAGGCGATTAATTCTTGGTTTGCGTTAAGGTGATTGGTTTTTTCTTTTTCTTCAATGGCTTTTGCAACAGAGATAGCTTCCATAAAAGCAATTAAGGCTAAAGTAATGGCTAATGGAATTAAATCATAAACTTGACTTAAGGTGGCATGGGGGAATTGAAAAGAAGGAAGACCTTCTGGAATCTCTTTGACGACATTGACACCAAGGGTATTCCAATTATTTTGTGCCGAAATAAAAGTGCTTAACAGCACCAAAATTAATGCGCCGGGGAATTGTGGGAAGTGCCGTTTGAGGAGGATTAAAAAAGAGACCCCCAAGCCACTAATAAGGACGCTTAATAAATGCACTTGAGGGCCTATTTCCAACAAAAAGGAAAAAAGTTCGTGTATTTTGTTACTTCTAGGGAGATCAATTCCTAAAAGGTGATTGAGTTGACTTAGTGCAATAATAATGGCTGCTGCAGAGGTAAACCCACTAATCACAGGTTTAGATAAAAAGTTGACTAAAAAGCCTAATTTGAGACTTCCTAACAGCAGTTGGATTCCGCCCATTAACAAAGCGAGAAAAGTCGCTAAAGCGATATATTCACCAGAAGAGCTTAAAGAAAGTGCTCCTAGTCCTGCTGCAACTAAAAGGGAATCCATCGCCACAGGCCCAACGGCCAGCTGTCTAGAAGTACCCATAAGAGCATAGACAATTTGAGGGAAGAGGGCTGCATACAAGCCATAGACTGGGGGTAAACCAGCGATCATGGCATAGGCCATTCCTTGGGGAATCAACATAATCCCAACCGTTAGTCCTGCAAAGGCATCATTTTTTAAGGCAGAAGAGGAATATTCTTTTGCCCATACGAAAACCGGAAAGAATTGTTTTATTAGGTTCATTATAATAGCTAAAGTACAATAGCTTCCCCAGACTTAATGTAACCCAGGTTACATCGTCTCAAAAAGCTCAATAGCGTTGCGATGTAAACGTATTTTTTGATCTACTTCGAGTCGCTTGAGTAAGCGAGAGATCACTACCCTAGAGCTGTGCATTTCTTGGGCGATGGTTTGATGGGTAATAGAGAGGGTGTTTGCTTTTGTCACGCGTTTTTTTTCTAATAAATATTCCCATAACCGTTTTTCTAATTGATCAAAAGCGATACTGTCAACAGTGGCTAACAACTCTTCCATGCGTTTGTGGTAGCTTTGAAAAACAAATTTCCGCCAGGAAGGAAAACGTGTTGACCAGTCTTCTAATGCGCTTAAAGGAACCATGATTAATTGAGAAGGTAGTTCTGTTACCGCCCGGATTTGACTTTTTTGTTGACCTATCTCCCATGTCATGGTCATGGTACAAGAATCTCCTTCTTCTAGATAATAAAGCAGAAGTTCATCTCCATTGATGTCTTCACGAGAGATTTTTATGGCGCCACTCAACATAAGCGGCACCCCCTTAATGGGTTCGCCTATATCGATTAATTCAAAGTTTGCCGGAACATCCCTAAGGGTACCAACACGTGAAATTTCTTCGAGTAGTGGTGCTTCAAAAATTTCTCCAAAAAGACTTTTTAGTGCGACAATCAAGAAGGCTTACTTTAATTTGATTTAAAAGTAGTCAATTAAAGTGGTTAGAGAAACCGAATTAGTTATTCTTGGCCTTTCCCTTAAAAGTTTCTCTCCATGCTTTTTGAAAGGCGAGGTAGTCTGGGGAATTTCCCAGCCATTCTTCATAGGTTTTAAGGTGTTTGTCTTCTCCCTCTTTTAGGGCTTCAAAAGCACAGTTTAACCATTGTAAGTGTTCTTTTTTACTCATCTCATTAAAATTGAGATAACGCAACCTTACGCGGCAATCATCAGAGAAATTAGAGGTAGATGGATAAAGAATAAACAACGACAAAAAAAGTAAAAATTTCATACAGAACAGATTTATGGTTTCCATAAATTTACAAAAAGCAATTAAATGGTCATTCCTTTTTTGCGAAGGGATTTATCATTAGGCTTATTTAAAAAAAGATATCTTTAGCTTACGTTATAGAGAATTCATTTATTATTTTTGCTT
>JBMYNN010000049.1:0-12301 GCA_049598335.1 Flavobacteriaceae bacterium | reverse complement strand
GACCTCCTGCTCCCAAAGCAGGCGCGATGACCGGGCTACGCTACACCCCGAAAATGGTAGGCAAATATACTATTAAATCTTTGAGTAAAGTATTTTTTTTCAGACAGTTCTATTTCTCTCTGTTAGAAATTTTTACTGTTCTTTTTTTCTGATTTCTAGTCCGTTTTCATCAATGTTTAGCCTTATCACGGTGTCATCATCAGAAAGGTTGATTTCTAAACTATCTTCATCAAAATGCATTTCTCCATTGATTTTTTCACAATCTTGACAAACTAATTCTCCCGCTTGCATTTGCCAGAGATGACCTGCAAGGCGTTTTCTGAAGTAATCTCGATCATTTTTAATTTTATGAGAAAGGTAGGGCCCCAGGTCATTATCGATATAAATGTATTTCCCTTCGGGAACCGTTAATTTAAGTCGAACATTTTCTGGTTTATTTTTATGTGTAATGGGAGATATCCAGTAATCATTTATGATTAATTGATTGTCATAATAGTCTAACGAGTAGTCAATAACTTTTGAATTTTTACTGGCTTTAGACTGATTCCATCCGCGTGCATTTTTTTCAACAATCATTTCAAGTGTATTGTCATTGTTTTTTCCTATCCAAAGGCGAACGTTATTATCAAGTCTAAACTTTTCACCAGTTTCATTTTCAACTAAGGTAAATTGATTGAATAAAGTAACCGTTTCGTTGTATTTATGGTCTTCGTTGAGATAAATTTTTAGGGTGTCTTGAGCTTGTTGTTCCCAAATAATGTTCTGTGTACTTTTTGCATTAATGGCAAAAGATTTTGATTCTATAATTCCAAAGACCATTAGGACAATTAATGAAAGAACCCAAAGTCCTAGAAGCACGAGTCTGGAAAAACGATTCATCACAGACTTATTTTGGGACAAAAGTTGAAGACCCAGGGTAAATAAAAAGATAAAAGGAATCCCAACAATCAGGATGGCAAAGAAGTATAAAATAAAAACTGGAATGTCTAAGGAAAGGCCAAATTGCATGATTTCTTGTGGGACAATGGCAGAAAATACACTACCTATCACTGTACCTACAAATATGGTTAGTAATACAATACTTGACATAAAAAATAAAAATACCCCAATGAGTAAGGTGAGGAGTTTGACTACTCCTTTAGCTAGTTTTAGGAGTAAATCTGAAAAATCTTTTGATTTTTTTTTTAATTGGTCACCCATGTTTTTGTAGTCAACATCTTTCACTTTTTCACTTACTTGATCAATTTCTTCTTTGATCTTTTTTTTGATGTTGGAAACATTGACGGGTTCTCCCTTCATCATAAGTTTTTCGGCAGTTGTTTTTGCCTCTGGGATAAGAATCCAAAGCAGGATGTAAACTAATACTACCCCTCCAACAGATGAAAAGAAAAGGATCAATAAAATTAATCTTATCCAGACACTATCTAATCCTACATAGTGACTTAATCCTCCAGCAACCCCGCCTAAGAAACGATCATCTGGATCTCTAAAAAGTTTTTTTGCTCCATTGTAACTTGTGGAAGATTCATTGACTTCTTCTTCTTCTTCTGCTAGATCTGCTGGAGTTCCTAAAGTTTCGATTACTTGTTCAACATCTTCGACAGAAATGACATATAGATTGTCTTTTTTAAGACCGTTAAATAGTTCGGCAATACGAGCCTCTATATCTTCTAAAATATCTTTTGCCCCTTCGGTATTTTTAAATAAAAGTTCTAGATTTTCGAGATATTTTTTGAGCAAGGCATATGCGTTTTCATCTATGGAAAACAAGGTCTGGGCTAAGTGAATATTGGTTGTTTTATTCATGATTTTATTTTTTGATTAGGGTGTTAACGGCATTTGATAAGTCACTCCACGAGGTGTTGAGTTCTTTTAAAAAGGCTTTACCATCTTTTGTGATGGTGAAATATTTTCGCGGAGGTCCTGCATTTGACTCTTCCCAGCGGTATTCGAGCAATTGTGCATTTTTGAGTCTGGTTAAAAGAGGGTAGAGTGTCCCCTCTACGACTAATAGCTTAGATTCTTTTAATCGGGTTAAGATTTCTGAGGAGTATTTAGGCTTTTTATCAATTGTTGATAAAATGCACAGCTCTAAAATTCCTTTTCGCATTTGTGCTTTTGTGTTTTCGATGTTCATGAAGTCCTTTAATTGATTTGAGTACTTTCTTTTACAAAGATAAGTATAAAAAATAGTAGTATGCAATACATAGTACAAATTTTAACATTTTTACAACATTCTTGTATTGCATAAAGCAATATGTTTGTCCAAACCAAATAATTATGAATCAACTCGAATTTTACAAAACTGTTTTACAAAAAGTGAGCTTTGACAAGGCTTTGTTCCATAAGGAATATGCTAAAGCATTGAGTGATTTATCGGCCAAAGATAAGTTGAAATTAATGTGGTGGTGTAATAAAGAATTTTCCTCTTCAGTTTTAATCCCAAAAACAGAGTTTTAAGGGCTAACAATCTTTACATTTTCAATAACGATAGCTCCACGAACAATACTTTCTATTGTTTTTTGTAAGGCGTCAATAATTTGAATTTTCAATTGACTCTTAGGAAAAATAAGACTAATTTCTCTCGCCGGTTGTGGTTCTTGAAAATATTTCAGTTTTGCTTTATTTTCTTTGGATAATGTTAATGTGTTGAGATAGGGGACTAGTGTCATTCCTAAACCTTCATTGGAAAGGTTAATTAAGGTTTCGAAACTCCCACTTTTTAAATCAAAGGCATTGTTTTTTGTTAAACTACAAAACGACAGTGCTTGATTGCGAAAGCAATGACCTTCTTCTAAAACCAGTATGTTTTCATCTAGAAGATCTTCTTGTGAAAGTTTTTCTAGTTTACTGAGACGATGTTGTTCTGGGATATAGCCCACAAAGGGTTCGTAATATAATGGGCGTTCTTCTATATTGTCATATTTAAGCGGAGTAGCTGCAATTCCTGCGTCTATTTTTCCTTCTTTGAGTTGGGTAACTATGTTGTCTGTATTGAGTTCTTGAATTTTGAGGTTAATTTTTGGGTGCTTATTAATAAAAGTATTGAGGAACATAGGAAGCAATGTAGGCATTACTGTAGGGATGATCCCTAACTTAAATTCTCCACCAATAAAACCTTTTTCTTGTGCGACAATATCATCCATTCTTTTGGCCTCGGCTAAAATATTGAGGGCTTGTTTGAGAATTTTTTCGCCCACTTTTGTCAAGCGAATGGGTTTTTTTGTTCGATTAAAGATTTGTACCCCTAATTCATCCTCAAGCTTTTGAATTTGCATACTTAACGTTGGTTGGGTTACAAAGACTTGTTCTGCAGCCAGGGTAAAGCTTCCCACTTCTGCGACAGCGATCATGTATGAGAGTTGGGTAAGTGTCATATTGTAATTATTTATACTTTTTCAAATATAATAAGAAAATATAATAATACTTAATTTTCAAGTACTTTAACACGCATTCTAATATTGTTAATTGGAGCTTCTCTACTGTCAATTTCTTGACGAGAAATAGCATCAACCACTTCCATTCCTTTGATTACTTTCCCAAAAGGAGTATAGTTTCCGTCAAGATGATGTGCCCCGCCTTGTTGTTGGACAATAAAAAACTCATAGGGAGAAGCTAACCGATGAGGATTATCCATTTCACTACTGGGCATAGAAACAATTCCTCGATAGTGTTTTAGCCCTTTTTTTACATCTGGAGGAAGTAAATATCGACCAATTAATCTTCTTTTTTTGCTGGTATTAGGGTGATCAGAATTTCCACCTTGAATGACAAAGTTAGGTACTACACGATGAAAAAAAGTATCGTTAAAATAACCCAAACGAGTGAGGTATATAAAATTAGCTTTGTGGTAAGGAGCTTCATCAAATAATTCGATGGTTATTTCACCAAAACTTGTCGAGATTTCAACTAAACTGGGCAAGGCTTGTTTTTGATACTCAAATAAAAAAGGTATGGCATTCTTTTCGTTTAAAAGGACCGAAGGTTCTTCTAGCAGCACCGCCTTCTTTTTGGGTTTAACGATTTTAGGCCTAGGAGAGATTTGTGGTTTTGGAGCAGTTTTTTTTGACGAAGGGGAACAAGCCATCCCAAAAAATAGTGGTAATATTAAGGTAAAGAATTTTCTAGAAAGCATATGTCGTTTAATTACATCGCACAATTAACTTCAAAAATAGAAGAAATTCCAAAACCTGGACTGGCTGCGCAGCTTAAAATGGCCCCACCTCAGAGATTTGGAACTAAAGAAACTTTGATTAAAGTACCAAAAAATGTGAAAAAGGCTGCAGTAATGATGTTGCTTTATCCTAAGGACCAACAATTAAGTTTTTGTCTCATCCAACGCACTACTTATGATGGTAAACATTCTGGACAAATTAGTTTCCCTGGAGGGAAAAAAGAAGAAGAGGATATTGATTTTTGGGCGACTGCTTTACGAGAAAGCCATGAAGAAATAGGGGTAAACCCAGCTGAAATTAAACTTATCACTACTTTGTCTTCGACTTATATTCCCCCTAGTAATTTTTATGTCTATCCCTATTTGGCCTATACCAATCAACGCCCTGATTTTGTCGCAGATGAGGGGGAAGTCGATCATGTGATTGAAGTGCCTTTGTCTGATCTTTTGGGTGAAAGTGCAATACAAAATGGACCTATAACTGCCTCCTACACTAAAGAAGTAATTGTACCTATGTTTGTTTTTGGAAGTTACCGCGTATGGGGAGCAACTGCAATGATTTTGTCTGAAGCTAGAGAAATTATTCGCTTAGCTAAATAATGCTATCTTTACCCGATTTTAGAAGTGTATGAAGTTGTTTGATAAAACGCCTTTTGGACATTATCTTTTCTTGAAAAGGATGTTGATCCGTTACATGGGTATTCTTACCCATAGAAGGTACAGAGGATTTAACGAATTGAAAATTGAGGGATCTGAAGTGATCAAGAATTTACCCGATACCAATGTACTTTTTGTCTCTAACCACCAGACCTATTTTGCCGATGTAGTGGCCATGTTTCATGTTTTTAATGCTAGTCTGCATGGAAGAATTGATAACATTAAGAATGTGGGCTATTTATGGAATCCAAAGCTCAATATTTATTTTATTGCAGCCAAAGAGACCATGAAAGCAGGTTTACTTCCCAGGATATTAGCTTATGCTGGTTCGATTTCTATTGAACGTACCTGGAGAGAGGCTGGAAAAGAGATCAACCGCCAAGTTAAAATGAGTGACATCTCTAATATAGGGAGAGCGCTTGACGATGGTTGGGTGATTACCTTTCCCCAAGGAACAACAACTCCATTTAGACCCTTAAGGAAAGGAACAGCCCATATTATCAAAAAGTATAAACCCGTTGTAGTCCCTATTGTGATTGATGGTTTTAGAAGATCTTTTGATAAAAAAGGTCTATTGATTAAAAAGAAAGGAATTCTTCAATCAATGATCATCAAAGAGCCCTTAGAATTTGATTATGAAAATGATTCTATGGAAGATATAATAGAAAAAATGGAATATGCCATTGAACAACACCCTTCTTTTTTAAAGGTTTTATCTCAAGAGGAAATTGAAGAACAAGAATTATTGAACAAACAAAGAGAATGGTAGCTTAATCTTCTATCTTGAGTAACTCTTTTTCGTAGTTTTTTAAAGGTCGTAAAAACCTTCCATAAACAAAATAGTATAAGATTCCAAAGATCCCTATGATAATAGCGATTACTAAACCGATCATAAATATCATTATCAATAAGGAATTATTCTCTTCCTGTAAAGCAATCAAATTGTTGTCTAATTGAAAAGCAGAGACAAGCACCACAACTGTGAAGACAATCAATATTACCACATTAAAGTAAAAATATTGATTCACAGCACGCCGAGTGTTTAAAATAGCACTGAGATGATCTTTGATGGAGTTAGCCACAGAAATATTTTTGTAATTCTGAAAAAAACGCCACATAAAATAGAGCAATAAAACATAACCCAGAACGGTTGTCACAATACTAAATTCTAATAGATTAAGGGTTTTATAGTAATCAAAAGAGTCGAGGTAATTGGGTACTAATAGGGGGAAACTCAAATACAATATAAATTCTACAATACTCAAGTAGAAAATCCATTTAATGGAGTGGGTAGATTTCTTTTGTAAGAAACCTTTAATGTCTTCTTCAGTAAAGCTTTGGCTAAAGTCTTGCTTAGCCCACTTGTTTTTTAAGTCCTCTAACTCCTTCATGCTATCCTTGCTTTATCATTTTTTTTAATCTCTCTTTAATTCGATTCATTTTAACCCTTGCATTGACCGCAGAAATCCCAAGTGTATCGGCAATCTCATCATACCTTTTATCTTCTAAATATAAAAGTACAAGTGCTTTATCAATTTCTGAAAACGTATTGATTTTTTGATATAACCAGTTCAATTGTTCGTCTATAACTGGGTCGTATTGATCAAGTTGAACCTGACTAATCTCATCATTTAGGGTATAGGTGTCTATCCTTTTTTTATCCTTTCTGTAAAGTGTAATAGCAGTATTTAGCCCTACACGATACATCCAAGTAGAGAATTTTGATTTCCCTTCAAAACGGTCAAAAGATCGCCAAAGCTGAATAGATATTTCTTGGAAAAGATCTTTGTGTTCTGCTTCGCTTTGGGTATAGAGACGACAAATTTTATGTACGATGTTTTGATTCTCTTCTAAAAGAGTTATAAAATTCGATTCATGTTTTTGGGGATCCACTCTTGTACGCTAGATAGGTTACTGGATAATTCCAGCACAGCTAACACGTGCTCCAGCAGCACCAGAAGGTTGTGAGCTTAAATCGTCTTCACCTTGATGAACGATAATTGCTTTTCCTAGTAAATTTTTAGTTTCATCTTCACAACCAATACACCACAAATCTGTGCTAAAAGTGATCATTCCATGACCTGTTTCATCTGCAGAGAAATTGCCTATATCTCCACGGTGAAATCCTGTTTCGCTTCCCCATTCTCCATGAGGAGCAAAAGTGGGATTCCAGTGTCCACCAGAAGATTTCCCGTCGGCAGAGGAACAGTCTGCTTTTTCATGTACATGAATGGCATGTATTCCTGGAGTAAGTCCGTTAATGTGTGCCTCTAGGGTAACTTGTCCCTCTGTTTCTGTAAACATGACCATTCCGTTTGCGTTACTGCCACTTTTAGGATTTAGATTAAACTGTATTTTTTTGACCATTTTTTCCTCTTGCATTTCTTCATGCGAAGCATGGACTGATTCTCCCTGTTCTTGTAGCACTTGTTTTTTATAAGTGTCTAATTGAGCATTGACCTCACCAGGAGTTCCTTCAATTACTTGGACCTCCTCTTTAATTTTTTCTCTTGTGGTATATTTTGTGATAATGGTTGCTTTGACCAATGTATCATTGATTTTCTTTTTTTCAATACTGATCTCTTTATGCGTTTTTTTGTTGTCTGCACATCCAGTAATTAGGCTAGCACAAAAGAGGGCAAAAAGTAAATAGGCTTTTTTCATAACAAATTATTTAGTTTAAAGGTAAAGAATTTTTGGAATTGTGTAAAATGCTTGCACAGCGAATGAAAGCCTAGATTAGTTCAACTAAATTGATGTATATTTAAACAAAAAAAATTGAAGAAAAATATTTTAATTATGCTAGTTTTACTGCTGTTAAATTCCTGTAAGACTAACTATACTAGTGCTTCTTTTGTATCTACAGCAATTCCTGCTGCACCAGATTATTCGAATCCAAGGTATTGGGCTGTTTTACCAGGACATTATCCAGACAAGTTAAAAGAAATTTCTGGTTATTATGTTGAAAAAGATATTGACGTGTTTTTTGTCTACCCAACTTTGTTGACCGATAAAAAAGATCCTTTGTGGAATGCAGATATTAATCGAGCTGATATTAGAAAAGCTGTGATTGAGCAATCGGTTAAATTTCAGGCCTCTGCTTTTGCTAAAGCGGGAAATTTATATGTACCGTTTTATCGTCAGTCTCATTATAAAATCTATGTCCCTCCTTATGATAAGCAGGAGAAAGATTCTAGAATGATCGCCTATCAAGATGTAAAAGCCGCTTTTCAGTACTACTTAGAACACTATAATCAAGGTCGTCCTATCATTATCGCTTCCCACAGTCAAGGGAGTATTATGTGTGGGATGTTATTGCAAGAGTTTTTTGATGGCACTCCGCTTCAAAAACAATTAGTTGCAGCCTATGTGCCCGGAGTAAAATTCCAAGACGATAAATTTAAAAGCTTAAAGAAAATGGATAGCCCCCAAGCAACAGGTGGCTATGTGAGTTGGAATACTTATAAACGTAAAAATTATCCCCCTAGCTATGAAAAATGGTATAAGGGGGCAACAACAACTAATCCCATTACTTGGGATAATAAAGTGGTAACCACCTATGAGCAGCATTTAGGGGTATTGAATGCCGATGGAAAAATTTACCCCAATGCTTTACGTTTGCAGGTAGTTGATGGTTTGATTTGGTCTTCTGTACCTAAAATACCCAAGCGCTTTTTCTTGTCTTTTATTAAAAATTACCATTTTGCTGATATTAATCTTTTCTGGAAAAATATTGAGCAAAATGCGGTTAATCGTGTAAATGCGTGGCAAGAAAAAAACAAGGCCGATGCTCGATAGTATTTTTAAATCTTGTGAAACAGAATGGATTAAAACAAAGACAAAGAAGAATCATCCTTTTCGATATTTTTCTTTGGCCACAGTAGATCCACAGGGGAAGCCTGAATCTCGCATGGTCGTTTTAAGAAAGTTTGATGCAAGTGAAGTTGAATTTACCGTCTATACAGATGCGAGAACCCCTAAGATAAAGTCCCTAGAACTTAATACTGATGCTGAGTTGTTGTTTTATGACCATAAAAAATTATGTCAGATAAGGGTAAAAGCAAGCTGTATCCACAAGCAAAAAGACCCAGGACTATTTTTGCAACAGCATCAAGAAGCTCAAAAAGATTATAGGACTCTTTTAGCTCCTGGCACGACCATTAAAGCAATGGACACAGTAGAATATGGAGAAGAGAATCACTTTGTGAAATTGATTTTCAAGGCATATCAAATAGATTACTTGCGATTAAAACGACCCAATCATCAAAGAGCTATCTTTACTCTTGAGGGTAGGGAATGGCTAGGAACTTTTGTCACACCCTAATAGAAAGTTTTTTTTTCTTAGCTTTAGGTGTTAAAAATCCTAATAATGAAGAAAAACAAACCCTCTAACAGTAGAAGAGATTTTATTAAGAAAAGCCTTTTGGCTTCTTCTATAGTAATTGTGCCTAGACACGTTTTAGGGGGCATAGGCTATACCGCTCCCAGTGATCAACTTAACATTGCCTCGATTGGTTGTGGTGGAAAAGGACGACCTGATATTATCAATGCCTCTGTAAAGGGTCGAGAAAGAGTAGTGGCCCTTTGTGATATTGATTCGTTTGGAAAGCATGGGGTAACTGCTTCGCGTAAAAAATTTCCGAAGGCCAATTTTTACTCCGATTTTAGACAGCTTTTAGCGGAAGAAAAAGAGTTAGATGCCATTACCGTTTCTACACCAGACCACACCCATGCTATTATCGCTATGGCGGCTATGGATAGAAATGTTCACCTTTATGTCCAAAAGCCATTAACCCATAATATAAAAGAGGCGCGTTTACTCACAGAAACAGCTAGAGAGAAAAAAATCGTGACCCAGATGGGGAATCAAGGTGCCTCTAATCCAGCGCAGTTACAAGTACAAAAATGGATTAACGCTGGCGAGATAGGAAATGTCCACACCGTAAAAGTTTGGACAAATAGACCAGTTTGGCCACAGGGAATTCCTATGCCAAAACCTGATCCAGAAAACCTTCCCGAAGGCTTAGCCTGGGATTTATGGTTAGGACCTGCAAAAGCAACCCCTTATAGTTCTGCCATGCACCCGTTTAACTGGCGTGGCTGGTGGGAATATGGAACAGGCGCTTTAGGCGATATGGGCTGTCATTTAATAGACATTCCGTTTAGGGCATTAGGGCTTAAGTATCCTACCGCAGTAGAATGCAGCGTGGGAAGTGTTTATAGACAAATGTGGACGCCAGAGCACCTTCCGCAAGGATGTCCTCCTTCTTCTTTTGTATCGATCAATTTTGACGCAACAGAAATTAATCAAACTCCTTTAACCATGGAATGGTCTGATGGTGGGATACGTCCTGCCCATCCAGATCTTATCCCAGCAGAAGACTTTTTAGGTGATCCAGGTAGTAATAATGGCGTAATGATGATTGGAGAGCATGGTATCATCACCACAGGAGTCTATGGATATAACCCGCGTTTATATAAAAAGGGACAAGCTGTAGTGACTTATGAGCAGCCCAAAAGTAAAGAAGCAGAGCATGGGCACCACCGTAAATGGATTGACGCTATTAAAGCAGGTTTTAACAGTGCAGAACACAAGGCGTTGACTTCTTCATTTGATTATGCGGGTCCATTAACAGAGACTGTTTTAATGGGGAATATTGCCATTCGATCTTATTTATTGCGTAAAAAATCTGGAAAAAATTATGACTACTATGGTCGTAGAAAATTATTGTGGGACGGCAATGCGATGAAAATAACTAACTTTGAAGCGGCTAACCAATTTGTAGGCCGGGAATATAGAAATGGTTGGGAAGTATAAAAGATAATTAATGAAAGAACAAGTGATATGGATAACCGGTGCCTCTTCTGGTATCGGGGAAGAGCTGGCTCAACAATATGCTAGTCGAGGGTCAAAAGTGATTTTATCTGCCCGAAGGGAAAACGAGTTAGAAAGGGTAAAAGCGAGTTGTGCACATCCCGAAAATGTTGCTGTTGTACCACTAGACCTAACAGCTTTTGACTCCCTGGAAGCTAAAGTGAAAGAAGCTTTAGCATGTTTTGGATCGATTGATTTATTGATCAATAATGGGGGGGTAAGTCAACGTTCTTTAATTATCGAAACTAACTTTGAGGTCTATCAACGATTAATAGAAATAAACTACTTGGGGACCGTTGCTTTAACCAAAGCATTATTACCTTATTTTATAGCCCAGCAAAAAGGACACTTTGCTGTGGTGACCAGTGTGATGGGGAAATATGCTTCTCCATTCCGTTCGGGTTATGCGGGGGCAAAACACGCCTTACACGGCTTCTTCGATGCCTTGCGCATGGAACACCAAAAAGATAATATTGTAGTGAGTCTGTTATGTCCTGGCTTTGTACAAACCAATGTTACTGTCAATGCTTTAACGGGCGATGGGAGTACTTTAGGACACGATGATCCAGCAACTCAAAATGGTTTAGAAGTTAAAGCTTTCTGCCGAAAGGCGATAAAAGCCTTGGATAATAAAGCTTGGGAAACCTATTTTGGAAGAAAGGAAAAATTAGGGGTGTACTTAAAACGTCTCTCTCAAAAACTATTGCATGCTGTAGTGATTCGCTCTAATGTTCGTTAAAAAAACCACTTATGAAAATACCAAAAATGAATCGTCGCGATGCGGTTAAAAAAGTTGCCTTAGGTACTTCTGCTGCACTTACATTCCCGCTGAATGCTGTGGCAAAAGGATCAAAAGTAAATGCTGTTTCTCCTTTAAAGGGAAACATTAATCATTCGGTTTGTCAATGGTGTTATCCTGACTTAAGTTTGGATGAATTGTGTGTATTAGCAAACGAAATAGGCTTAGTGGGGATTGATTTAATTGGCCCAAAAGGATGGCCAACCTTAAAAAAACACAAGCTTGTTTCGACCATGTGTAATGGCGCAGAGATTAGCTTAACCGAAGGTTTTAACCATAAAGAATTCCATTCCACCTTAGTTGAAAATTATCTTAAACACATTGAATTAGTTGCAGTAGCGGGTTACCGCAATCTGATTTGTTTTTCTGGTAATCGCAATGGTATGGACGATGAAACAGGATTGAAAAATGCTATAGAAGGTTTACAAAAAATTCTTCCGCTTGCGGAAAAAAAGGGTGTAATCATACAAATGGAACTCTTTAATTCAAAAATTGATCATCCAGACTATATGTGTGATAATTCTGCCTGGGGAATTGAATTGTGTAAGCGTTTAGATTCCCCCAATTTTAAGCTATTATACGATATTTACCACATGCAGATTTCAGAAGGGGATATCATTAGAACCATTCAAGACAACCATCACTACTTTGGTCATTATCATACCGCGGGGGTTCCAGGAAGACATGAAATCGATGAAAACCAAGAATTATTTTATCCGGCGATTATGAAAGCCATTGTTGAAACAGGATATAAAGGATATGTTGCACAAGAATTTATTCCAACTAACCCAAATCC
>JBMYNN010000048.1:0-12613 GCA_049598335.1 Flavobacteriaceae bacterium | reverse complement strand
TCGTTTAATGATCAAACAGAACTAGATAAAATCAATGAAACTACTGCAGCAGTTGTGCTTGAAACCATTCAAGGAGGCGCTGGATTTATTGTTCCTCAAAACGATTACTTAAAAGCGGTAAAAGCCCGTTGTGAAGCAGTAGGTGCATTGCTTATTTTAGACGAAATTCAACCTGGAATTGGACGCACAGGGAAACTATTTTCTTTTGAACACTATGGTGTCACCCCTGATATACTTGTGATTGGTAAGGGTTTAGGTGGAGGGATGCCCATTGGCGCCTTTTGTAGTTCTGCACCATATATGACAGAATTAACCCACAATCCCAGCCTAGGTCATATCACTACCTTTGGAGGAAATCCAGTCATTGCTGCCGCAGCCCTAGCCACACTAGAAACCATTTTGCGCAAAAAATTAATGGCAGAAGTTATCGAAAAAGAAACCCTTTTTCGGGAATTATTAGTGCATCCCAAAATTAAAAAAATCAATGGGAAAGGGCTTATGCTTGCCCCCATTCTAGAGCGGGAAGAAGATGTTCCAAAAGTAGTCCAAGGATGTAAAAATAAAGGACTCATTCTGTTTTTCTTGCTTTGGGAAAAGAGAGCTATACGTATTTCCCCTCCCCTTACGATTAGTAAAAAAGAAATTAAAAAAGGTTGTTCTATACTTTTAAAGGTACTTGATGAACTTGAATAGATGTTAATTAATTTGTTAAAAACAATCAGAGCGATCTTTTAACTCTGAACAACTTAGTCCCTAAATTTAAAATAACAAATACACCTAATGTATGTTTCGTGAATTTTCACAAAATTCAGACGCACCTGTAACAAGATTTGAGCAAATGCTCAAGACCAACCAGGTCTACTTTTTTGACGCAGTTGAATTCGAAACTATTATTCAATACTATATTGATACAGGTGAAATCAATCTAGCAAAGAAAGCCTTACAAATGGGAATTAATCAACATCCCTTTCACATTGATCTATTATTACTCAAATCTGAATTACTCATTTTTGATGATGCTCATGATGAGGCTTCTCAACTATTAGATACCATTGAAGAAATGGAGCCTAGCAATCAAGAGGTATATATTCAGAAAGCAGCTATTTTCTCTAAAAATAAAAGACACCAAGCAGCCATTGAGTATTTATTCAAAGGGCTTGAACAAGCAGATGATCCACACGAGATATGGTCTTTATTAGGCATGGAATATATGGTACAGGAAAACTATACAGAAGCTAAAAATTATTTCCGCCTCTGCATAGAAGAAGATCAAGAAGACTATCAAACGCTGTATAACCTGCTTTTTTGCTTAGATTATTTAAATGCGAATAACGAGGCATTAGAAGTGCTAAATATTGTATTAGAAACAAATCCTTATAATGAAATTGCCTGGCTTGAAAGTGGAAAACAATACCTTAACCTCAATCAAAAAGAAGAAGCTTTAAGTGCATTTGATTTTGCCATTATTAGCGAAGACACTTTTGTTGGGGCTTATATCGAAAAAGCTAAATTACTAGAAAGCCTTGGAAAAATCAATCAAGCGATTGAAAACTATGAAATTGCCACTAGACTAGAAGATCCCTCTGCCTACCTCTACATTAGAATCGCGGTTTGTCACCAGCAATTAGGCAACGATCAAATGGCGTTACAATATTTCAAAAAAGGGATTAATGAAGATCCTTCTTATGAAAAAGCTTGGACAGGAATAGTAGACTTTTATATTGAAAAGCAAAACCCAATCAAAGCACTCTATTATTGCGAAAAAGCCCTGCAAATAAATGAAAACTATGTAAGTTACTGGAAACGCAATGCTTTGTTAAATAAAACCATGGGGAAATATGAAGAAGCAAATGTTGCTTTTCAAAACACCATTGAATTAGGCAATTATGAGCTAAGCGTCTGGTTGGACTGGTTAGATACACTTATCTTTTTAAACGAGTGGAAAAAAGGGCAAACTATTGGGCAGCAGGCCAAAGAGTTTTATCCTGAAGAATTAGCCCTAGATTACAAAATCGCTGGTTGCTTTTATAAGATGGGAAAAAGTATTGAAATGGAATACTATTTACAAAACGTCAATAAAAAGTTTGATCATTTACCGCAAACTGTATTAGACCTATTCCCTCAACTTATTCCACTTCTTCAACAATAGCAAGACAGCTCTGTTAATTATAATACATTATGCGCAAATATCTTTTGCTCTACTTTAAAGGTTTACTCATGGGAGCAGCAGATATCGTTCCGGGAGTATCAGGTGGAACTATGGCACTAATCACAGGGATTTACAAAGAGCTAATTAGCAGTATCGATCAACTAAACTTAAAGCAACTGCGCATTTTACGTCAAGAGGGATTTACCGCATTTTGGAAAGGTATAAACGCTTCGTTTTTACTTCCCTTATTTTTGGGAATCGCTAGTAATATACTTTTTCTTTCTGGCGTAATCACTTACTTGCTAGACCACCATCCTGTTTTGCTGTGGTCATTCTTTTTTGGTCTAATCGCCGCCAGTATTTATGTGCTAATTAAACAATTCTCACTTAAAACATCTACACATTATACCTTACTCCTATTGGGATTTATTATTGCCTTTGGGATAACACAACTTAAACCAGCTGGAGCTTCAAATAACTTATTGTATTTGTTTTTCTCTAGCATGATTGCTATTATAGCGATGATCTTACCGGGGATTTCTGGCGCTTTTATCTTTATTCTTTTAGGGGTATATGAAGAGGTTTTAGCCACAGTAAATGGAGCCATCGCTGTGCTTTTAGACTTTGACTGGGTGAGCTTTAAAGCAGTTTACACTAAAGTTATTGTAATAGGACTAGGAATCGTGATTGGATTAAAATTATTCTCTCGTCTTTTAAATTGGTTATTTAACCATAAAAAAGAAGCGACGCTTAGTGTACTAATTGGCTTTATGATTGGGGCATTACCCAAGATATGGCCGTGGAAAGAAAGTGAAACAATTGAAAACCAGACCATCTTTACAAATGTCAACCCGCTTCATTTTGAGGGAGATCCACAATTGGTTATGGGAATTGGTTTAATCTTCCTGGGCGCTGCTACTTTAATTTTATTAGAACGCTACGCCCTAAAAAAATAATATGATCCCTACTCAACGCACTTGGTCTGATGCTTTATTGCTTGTCATAAAAGGAATGTTTATGGGGATGGCCAATAAAATCCCAGGAGTATCTGGAGGTATTATTGCCTTAGCTGCAGGATTTTATGAAGAATTAATTTACTCCTTTTCCCGCATCGACGCTAAAGCTTTTAAAATCCTTTTTCGTCATGGATTTTTTGCCTTTTATAAGCATATTAATGCTTCCTTTCTTTTGTTGCTATTTAGCGGGGTGGGACTCAGCTTCTTTAGTGTTTCACTTTTGCTAGACTATCTTTTAAAACATTATCCACAGCAAGTTCTGGGTGCTTTTTTTGGAATGATCATCACCTCTGTATATTACATTTGGAAAGATTTACCCCAATATAGCATCAAAGAATATACCAGTGGAATATTAGGAACCATTTTAGGAATAACGCTCTTATGGATCAATCCAGGGACAGAAAACGATCACTGGCTTTTTGTCCTTTTTTGTGGTATGGTAAGTATTTCTGGAATGACACTACCCGGTCTTTCTGGATCTTTACTTATTCTAATCTTAGGGAATTACAACCTGCTATTAGTCGATTGTGTCAATGCGGTATTTTTTACTTTGCAAGACTTTTTTACTGGGCAAGGATGGGAACTAGATGATCCAGATAGGAAACGCCTCTTGGGGGTGTTTATATATTTCACCATGGGATCAAGCATTGGCTTAGTGGTTTTTTCAAAACTCTTAAAACGCCTTATCCGAGACTATAAAAGCATCACCATATCTACTCTAGTTGGATTTATCTTGGGGTCATTAGGGGCCGTGTGGCCTTGGACGTCTAAAACAATTGCCATAGAAGAGATACATTTTAGTCTAACAACCACACCCCACAAAACTTTTTACTTTCCCAATCTCGCATCATTTTCCACCCAAAGCACACTATTTTTTATACTTTTGGGCATTGGGATTGTGATCCTATTAGAACACTATGGCAACCAACAAAAAACTTAATTTTGGACTTTTAGGGAAAAATATTGATTACTCCTTTTCTCCCGGATATTTTGCTAAAAAGTTTGAACGAGAAAATCTCCCACATTGCAATTATAGTAATTTTGATTGCGCAACAGTAGAAGAGGTTTTCTCCACCATCCAACGCACAGACCTCAAAGGATTAAATGTAACCATTCCTTACAAAGAAGCGGTAATTCCAGTCATGGACGCTTTAAGCCCAATAGCAAAAGCGATAGGAGCAGTAAATACCATTATCTTTACAAAAGACGGAAAACGTATCGGGGACAATACAGACGCTTATGGCTTTGAACGCGCCCTATTTGATCAATATGACAAAACCCCACAAAAAGGTTTGATCTTAGGAACTGGAGGGGCTTCTAAAGCAGTCGCTTATGTTTTGCGTAAACGCGGAATAATCCCACAATATGTCTCGCGAAAAGCAGCAGAAAACGCCATCGATTATACTGCCTTAACAGAGGACCTAATTAATGCGCATAAACTCATTATCAATTGTACACCGCTAGGCACCTTCCCAGAGATAGATCAAGCACCTGCAATCAATTATAAAGCCATAACTTCAGAACACTTTCTATTTGATTTAGTCTACAATCCCGCACAGACACACTTCTTACAATTAGGAAAAAAACAAGGAGCAGGAACTGCTAATGGTGCAGACATGCTAGTCCATCAAGCTAATCGTTCTTGGGATCTCTGGATGGAGCAATAGTTCATTGAATATATTTTTTGTAATTTTAAGCAAGACAGAACTCTACAAATACCTTTGTCATGCAAATTGAACCTACATTGTCACCTGAAGAAAATCAAGATAAGCTTGAAAAAACAGGGGAAGAAAAAACAACTACTCCTTCCATAGAAAAAGTAGGAGAAGAAAATACTGTGGAAGAAAAAACAACTACTCCTTCCATAGAAAAAGTAGGAGAAGAAAATACTGTGGAAGAAAAAACTGCCCCAAAGTCCACTTCAACACCCAGTATAGAAATAGCCATCGATCAACTTAGCTTAGAAGAATTCCCTTCAGCACTTGAAAAAGTAATCAAGAATGATCAATGGATGAAACTGGGTCAATTGGTAAGAGATCTACAGCAACAGTTTGACACCCAATTTTTAAAATTGCTGCAAGAAAAAAAGGCAGAATTTATTGCAGAAGGGGGCAATGAAATTGATTTTTATTTCGCCCCAGACTACAAAAAAAGCTTTAGTAACTTACTGCGAGAATACAAGCAAAAGAAAGGAAAACACTTTAAAGAAATTGAGGCTATACAAAAAGCTAACCTCAACCGTAAGAGAGAAATCATAGAAGAAATCAAATCTTTGATAGATCAAAGTGAACACAATAACAACAGTTATCGACAATTTAAAAACCTGCAAGAAGCCTTTCACAATACTGGTCAAGTTCCCAGAAATGAAGCCAATAACATATGGCAAACTTATAAATTTCACGTAGAGCGCTTTTATGACTTCTTGCACCTCAACCGCGATTTACGTGATGCCGACTTTAAACACAACTACACCGAAAAATTAAAGATCATTGAACGCGCAGAGGCCCTTGCTCAACAAACCGATGTTATCGCTTCTATTCGAGAACTCAATACTCTTCACCGCTTGTGGAAAAACGATTTAGGACCTGTAGCAAAAGAACACCGAGAAGAATTGTGGAACCGTTTTCAAACGGCAACAAAAGCAATTCATCATCTCAAAAACGAATACAACAAGAACATTGACAGTATTCAAAGCGAGAACCTAGTGCTAAAAGACCAAATACTCAACGAGATTGCAGCCGTCATTGAAGCCGCACCAGACAATCACAATTCCTGGCAAAATGCTATCAAAAAAATCAATGCACTCAAAGAAAAGTTTCATACTGTAGGCAGGGTACAAAAAAGTGAAAACAAACGCTTGTGGAATACTTTTAGAGAATTGAGCCGAGAATTCAATCAAACGAAAAATCTCTTCTACAAAGAACAAAAAAGCCAAGAGAAACAATATATCGAGGCGAAGAAAGCTCTAATCCAAGAAGTCGCTACTATTCTTGACGACCCCAATTGGAGAGATTATGTGGGCCGCATGAAAAGTATTCAAAATGACTGGAAAAAAACAGGACGTATCTCCCGTAAACTCTCAAATAAATTATGGGAAGAGTTTAAAGCTTTGACTAATCTCTACTTTGATCGTCTTAAAAACAAAGTAGAAGCACTAAGCGCAGCAGACCAGGCTGCCCTTGCCACACAGACCAACTTTGTCGATGCCTTGTTAAAAACCGAAGCCCCTAATACCCCTAAAAAGTTAGAAAACTTTATCGAAGAGCAGGCCCAACAATGGCTTAGTCTAAACCCACAACCTAATTCTCCTTTACAGAAAAAACTTCTCCAACATCTGGTTAGTTTATGGGATACCACTTCCCTCTCCCAAAAAGACAAGGCGAGTCAAAAATTTACTACCCAATTGGCCTTAATTAAAGAAGACGAAGCGGCACTTAACAAGGAACATTCCCTCCAAAGGAAAAAAATCGATGAGATCAATAATGAGCTAATTCAATTAGAGAACAACCTACAATTCTTTAGCAGTAGTAGTGAAGATAATCCACTGGTTGTGGAAGTCAATTCAAAAATTGAAAAACTCTCCACTCAAAAAGAAGCCTTGGAAGAGAAAACAAATGCCATCAAATCTTTAAAACGTGCGCTTAAGAAACAGCAAAAAGCTGATGAAATTGAAACAGAAGATACCCAAGAGAAACAGGAAGATTAAATTATTTACTTTTCGCCTCCTCCCAGTAAACATCCATTTCCGCTAGGGTCATCTCTTGGAGAGATTTCCCCAGTTCTTTGGCTTTTGCCTCTAAATAATTGAAGCGTTTACTGAATTTTTGGTTGGTACGTTCAAGGGCGGTATCGGGATTAATTTTCAAAAAGCGAGCGTAGTTAATCATGGAAAAAAGTACGTCGCCAAATTCTGCTTCCATGTCCTTTTGTGAGCCCTTTTTTACCTCGGTTTGGAATTCCTTCAATTCTTCTTGCACCTTTTCCCAGACTTGTTCGGGTTTTTCCCAGTCAAAGCCTACTCCAGCGACTTTGTCTTGAATGCGCTGTGCTTTGACAAGGGCAGGTAAACCTTTAGGGACACCTTCTAAGACGGTTTTCTTTCCTTTTCCCTCTTTTAACTTAAGTGCCTCCCAGTTTTTTTTGACTTCTTCTTCATTTTCCACCTTAACATTACCATAAATATGAGGATGGCGATAAATCAATTTTTCTGAAATACCGTGGGCGATATCGGCCATGTCAAAAGCTTTTTCTTCGCTACCTAAGCGGGCATAAAAAGCGATATGTAAGAGTAAGTCTCCTAGCTCATTCTTGATTTCGTCAAGATCACGGGTTAAAATGGCATCCCCCAACTCATAGGTTTCTTCAATTGTTAGGTGACGCAGCGACTCAAAGGTTTGCTTTTTGTCCCAAGGACACTGCTCCCGCAACTCATCCATAATGGTGAGTAGGCGATCAATGGCAGCTAATTGGTCCTTTCTGCTATTCATCTTATTTAACGGCTTCTTCTTTTGTTGCTGGGGTTTCTTCTGTGAAAACCTCTGGAGCTTTCTCGATTAGAATGTTATACCACTGAATTACTTTTTTAATGTCTGAAGGGTAAACACGCTCTTCGTCATAGTCTTGAAAAACATCAAAAAAGAAAGCTTCTAATTGGTCTGCAGGAGCTTTAGGCTTTACAGAACAAGCTTTCCCGTCTTCTTTCGCATGAATCATTTTAAAAACCTCTCCTAAAGGCACTTCTTTTTCTAGACCATAGATATTGATTTCAGACAATACACTTACTTGATCACGAACAGAAGCTGTAATGCGTTTCCCATCGATTAAAGAAGTAGCGACCACCCCAGTTCTTGTTTGAAGTGAAACTTCATAAAGTCCAGGACGACCGCCTATTGAAATAATTTTATCGAGTTGCATACTTATCTTTTTTTAGATTGTAAGGGAAACTTCATCTTGTAATCTACGTTGATTTTCCCTTTGCTAATATTGGTTAATTTTCCTTTGATTAATCTTTTCTTTAGAGGCGAAAGCTTATCGGTAAATAATATCCCTTCAATATGATCGTATTCGTGCTGTATTACCCTTGCGGCTAATCCAGTATAAGTCTCGGTTAAACGCTCGCCTGCTTCGTTTTGATAAGTGATCACCAATTGATCTTTTCGATTCACATCTTCGCGCACATCTGGGATAGATAAACAACCTTCGTTAAAAGCCCATTCTTCTCCACTCTCCTCTTCAATCACGGGATTAATAAAAGTCTTTTTAAAACCCTTTAATTGATCTTGCTCTTGGGGAGATAGTTCTTCATCATCGGCAAAAGGAGTGGCATCGATCACAAATAATCGCAAGCCCAATCCTATTTGAGGTGCAGCTAAACCCACTCCACTGGCCGCATACATGGTTTCCCACATATTGGCGATTAGTTGGTCAAGGTCTTTATAGTCTGCAGGAATGTCTTCTGCTTTTTTCTTTAACACTGGGGTACCATATGCAACGATGGGTAATATCATTTCTACTTTTTCTTTGAATGCAAAGATGCATCTAAATAGGATTGTAACAAAAGGGTTGCACTAATCTTATCGATCAATCCCTTATTTTTTCGTTGTTCTTTCTTTAATCCCCCGTCTAACATCGATTGAAAGGCCATTTTTGAGGTAAAACGCTCATCGTGGCGTTCTATGGCTAGCGCCGGAAGGACTTTTTCTAGTTGAGCAATAAACCGCTGGATCTGTGGTTCTACTTGCGAGGGGGAGTTATTCATTCGTTTGGGCTCACCTATAACGCATGCCTCCACTTTATTGTTGTGGCAATAGTCTTTTAAAAACGGAATCACCTCTTTTGTAGCCAGCGTCGTCAAACCCGAAGCAATCATCTGCATGGGATCTGTAGCGGCGATTCCCGTTCTCTTTTCCCCAAAATCTATTGCGAGTATTATACCCATGCACAAATATACATTATGCCCCTGTCTTCGGTTAAATTCTTTAGGAAAAAGTGAAAGAGAAGCTGTAAATTTGTGCAACAAAAATTGAAACATGAGAGACATTATAGAAGCAGCATGGGAAGATCGTTCCCTTTTAGAACAAGAAAGTACACAAAACACCATTCGCCAGGTGATTGAGCAATTAGACTTAGGAAAATTACGCGTAGCAGAACCTACTGATAATGGCTGGCAAGTCAACGAATGGGTGAAGAAAGCGGTGGTCTTGTATTTTCCCATTCAAAAAATGGAAACCTTGCAGGCAGGCCCTCTGGAATTTCACGATAAAATGCCCTTGAAAAAAGACTATGCCGCGAAAGGCATTCGTGTGGTCCCTCACGCTGTTGCCCGTCAAGGAGCTTATATTTCTTCTGGGGTGATTTTAATGCCTTCTTATGTCAATATTGGCGCTTATGTCGATGAAGGAACCATGGTAGATACTTGGGCAACTGTAGGAAGTTGTGCACAGATTGGTAAAAATGTCCACTTGAGTGGTGGTGTAGGGATTGGTGGAGTATTAGAACCTTTACAAGCTGCACCAGTGATTATCGAAGACAATGCCTTTGTTGGCTCACGTTGTATTGTAGTAGAAGGAGTGCATGTTGCAACCGAAGCGGTACTGGGTGCCAATGTGGTCTTAACAGCTTCGACAAAAATCATTGATGTGACTGGAGATCAACCGGTAGAATACAAAGGTCGTGTTCCTGCACGCTCTGTAGTGATTCCTGGAAGTTACACTAAAACTTTTCCCGCGGGAGATTATCAAGTGCCTTGCGCATTGATTATTGGAAAACGGAAGGAGAGCACCAATAAGAAAACGTCTTTAAACGACGCATTAAGAGAACATAACGTAGCCGTATAAACCTAGCTTTATGGCGGACTTTATACCTCAGCTAAACGACGCACTTGCCTATTTGAAGCAGGATGGCGTACTGCTTTATCCCAGTGATACCATTTGGGGAATAGGCTGTGATGCCCGGTCCACCAAAGCAGTTGAGGCGATTTATCGTTTAAAACAACGCCGGGATAGTAAAGCCTTAATTTGCTTAGTGGCCAATCGAGAAATGCTCGAAGCCTATGTGGGGAAAATCCCAGAGGCCCTACTGCCCTACATAGAGGAAGAACGCCCCACTACCATCATTTACCCCAAAGTCAAAGGGGTGAGCAAACGCCTTTGTGCCGAGGACGGAAGCATTGGAATTCGTATTGCACAAGATGACTTTTGTTCAAAATTGATTCAAGCGTTAGGAGCACCTTTGGTCTCAACATCAGCAAATGTTAGCGGGGTAGCGAGTCCACAACAGTACACAGACATCGCTACAGAAATTTTGAATGGGGTGGATCATATCGTACCTTTAAAGCAAAACGAAACACAAACCAAAGCCTCTAGGATTATTCGCTTACAAAACGACAACAGTATTGCCATATTACGTCCCTAATGGAATTTAAAACTGATTTTAGTGCAGTATTATCTACCCCTGTTTTTCAGCATGTAAAAGCTGCAGCAGCAGAATTGGGCGTAGCGACCTATTTCGTTGGTGGATTTGTTCGTGACCATTTATTAGATCGAAAGAAAACCCTAACCGATTTTGACTTTGTCACGGTGGGTTCTGGCATTGACTTAGCTAAAGCAGTTCAAGCCCGTTTACCTAATAATCCAAAGTTGAGCATCTTTAAAACTTATGGCACTGCCATGATCAAGTTTGAAGGAATTGACCTAGAATTTGTGGGCGCCCGAAAAGAATCCTATAGCCAAGACAGTCGCAATCCACAAGTTGAAAAAGGAAGTCTTCAAGACGATCAAAATCGTCGTGATTTTACCATCAATGCCATGGCGGTGAGCCTAAACCAAGAGGATTATGGTACGCTTATCGATCCCTTTAATGGGTTAAGTGATCTTGAACATAAATTAATTCGCACTCCCTTAGATCCCGTCATCACCTATTCAGACGATCCCTTGCGCATGTTACGGGCAATTCGCTTTGCGACCCAATTAGACTTTAGCATAGAATCAACTTCTCTTGATGCTATTTTCCAAGAGCGTGAACGCATGAAGATCATTACCCAGGAGCGTATCGTTGAAGAATTGCACAAGATTATGGCGACTGCCGTTCCTTCTAAGGGTTTTTTACTCCTCGACCAAGTAGGACTATTAGCCGATATACTCCCAGAATTAAGCGATTTAAAAGGGATTGAAGAAGTCGAAGGTCAAACCCATAAAGACAACTTTTATCACACCCTAGAGGTGGTAGATAATATCTGTAAAACGACCGAAAACCTTTGGTTGCGCTGGGCAGCCTTATTGCATGATATTGGAAAAGCGCCCACTAAGAAATTTAGCAAAAAAGTGGGATGGACTTTTCACGCTCACGAATTCGTGGGAGCAAAAATGGTATACAAACTTTTTAAACGTTTAAAAATGCCCTTAAACGAAAAGATGAAGTTTGTACAAAAGATGGTTTTTATGAGCTCGCGCCCCATTGTTCTTGCACAAGATATCGTGACAGACTCTGCCGTTCGCCGACTAATTTTTGATGCGGGAGAATATGTCGATGACCTACTCACTTTATGTGAAGCTGACATTACGACCAAAAACCCCAAACGTTTTGCTCGCTATCACCAAAACTTTCAAATTGTCCGAGAAAAGATCGTGGAAGTAGAAGAACGCGATCATATTCGTAACTTTCAACCTCCTGTAAGTGGCGAACTGATTATGGCTACGTTTGGGCTTCGCCCTGGAAAAGAAATTGGCATTATTAAAGAAAAAATAAAAGAAGCGATTTTAGAGGGAGAAATCCCCAACGAATTTGATGCAGCGGTGGAATTAATGAAGAAAGAAGGAAAAGCCTTAGGCTTAAAAATGACAAAAGAATGAAAAATCGATTTCGCTTTTGGATAGGCTTATCCATTGTCTTGGTTTACGGGGTAATTGCCGCCGGGGCTATTGTTCGCATGACAGGAAGTGGGATGGGATGCCCAGATTGGCCAAAATGCTTTGGCTACCTTATTCCTCCCACAGAACGTGCTGAACTAGACTGGAAACCCGAACACAATTACCAAGAAGGACAAGTAATTATCGTAGCGGAAGAACTACGGGTCGCAGCAAAAGATTTTCGCTCTACGGCGACCTATCGTGAAAATAACTGGGAAGCCTATACGAAACACGATTATGCCTTGTTTAACCCCCTGCATACTTGGATTGAATTTCTCAACCGTTTGTTAGGTGCTTTGGGAGGTCTCGCTACCCTTATTGTAGGGATACTTTCCTTTTGGCATTGGAAGAAAAGCAAACTAATTCCGCTAATTGCTTGGGGGATAATTTTTGGGATGGGCTTTCAAGCTTGGCTAGGAAAGACAGTGGTTGATTCTAATCTTTTACCGTTTAAGATTACCATCCACATGCTGATGGCTCTGGTGATTGTCGCTTTACTGCTTTATCTATATTACATCAGTAAAGAAGTGAAACAGCGTTTT
>JBMYNN010000047.1:0-12983 GCA_049598335.1 Flavobacteriaceae bacterium | reverse complement strand
TCTGGAACGAGGGCGAGTGCAACTGTAAGGCCAGATAAAATGTCATTTTTTGGATGTTGGGTGAGGCGTGAAAGTAAATTTTTCAATGTAGTGGATTAAGAAGCGGCAAAGGTATGCTTTCTCGTCCATTACAGCCATAAAAACAGCATTTATAATGTTTTTTTATCGGAATTTTCTGGGGGATAATTGGCTAAAATTTCAGCGACAAATGTTTGAATTCGTTCATCGCGGTTTTTACTGTATTCGCTTATGCCTCCATAGCCTTTACCTTGCCAGACCAAGTTTTTAGTTTTGGCGTCAATAATATCGATAAATAATTCTCCTCTTGTTTGGGTGGTGACATTGGTGTTATTTGCACCCCAGAACCAAGGGTTCCAACCCCAACCCCAGCCCCAGCCCCAACCCCAGCCCCAGCCCCAACCAGGATTATTGAAGTTATTGACCGTTACTCGGTCAGTGGCTTTAACGGCGATATTAATAAGCAAATCGGGATTGTCAGATAGTTGAAGTTCTTTCCCTTCCATTTGCACTTCGATTGCTTTGAGAATTCTCCTCTTATCTAAATCAGAGATTTCAACCTCTTCAATTCCAGGTTTAAAAAAAGCATATGTTTTGTATTGATCAAAATCAATGGCGCTATCATGATCGGCAAAAACACGAATGGAAGAACATTTGATACTAATAAGGGCGATGAGGAAAAGAAGGATACGTTTCATTATTATCTATTTTATGGCTAGTTGGTTATTATCAAATTTAATGCCTTTTTTTGGATTGATTAAATCCAAAGGGGCAATGGCGGCATCCGCTTTCACAACAATAGCCTCTTTTTAAATGAAATTGTTCCGTAAAAACCTTATATCCTTCTGGCGATAGATAGTAATCTCCTTTTTCTAGTTTTTTATCCCCCAGCATAGTCCTTTCTCGTTCGTTAAGTAGTTTAAAATATGTACATTAGCATTCATAAAAGTTATGAGTTGGATTGCCACGCACCTTGTTCAAAATGAATTTATTACACAAATAAACGGTATTTCCATTACAATCAAAAGGGAAGATAAACTTCATCCAATCATTTCGGGGAATAAGTTTCGCAAACTCAAATACAACTTTGCGCACTACAAGCAGATTAATGCAGCGGGAGTAGCGACTTTTGGTGGGGCCTATTCGAATCATTTGGCAG
Source organism: Flavobacteriaceae bacterium (assembly GCA_049598335.1). Taxonomy (GTDB): domain Bacteria; phylum Bacteroidota; class Bacteroidia; order Flavobacteriales; family Flavobacteriaceae; genus Arcticimaribacter. Next base: position 11,806 of record JBMYNN010000047.1, on the reverse strand, counting down.
CGGTCGCTGCTGCCGGTAAAAAAGTGGGAATGCCCACCATAGGTTTTGTTCGTGGTGAAGAACTTGAACAAAAAGCCCGTAATCCCACCTTAACCTTTTGCGAAGCAGAAGGAATGACCCTTTATTTTCTTAACCGAGAGGCATATCGCGAAAAAGCAGCCGCTCCCATGGTGCAAGACATTCTTTTGGACAACAACTATGCTCTTTTAGCTGAAGGCGGTACTAATGATTTAGCGATTAAAGGATGTGAAGAAATATTACTTCCAGAAGATAATGCGTTTGACTGCATCGCAGTTGCAGTAGGTACTGGGGGAACTTTTATGGGTTTACTTAACACTTGTTTACCGCAGCAGCACCTGCTGGGATTTGATGTGGTAAAAGATCAAAAAGTCGCAGTGTGGATCAATAAAGAAGCTGGAGCAAAGAACAATTATACCCTTTTTGGTGTTCCAGATACGGGGACATATGGAAGTGCATCAGACGAATTGATCCACTTTATCAATGCATTTTATACCAAGCATAAAATTCTTCTTGATCCACTTTATACTGGAAAGCTCCTTTTTGGTATTTTTGCGCTAATCAAAAACAAACAATGGCGTTGGGGGAAAAATGTATTGATAATTCACACTGGAGGAATTCAAGGAATCGAGGGATTCAATATCAGACAAAAGCAAAAGGGAAAGCCGTGCATTATTCATTAAAGTTATTTTCACTTTTCGCCTATTTTTTGTTACTATCCAGTTGTAGTGTGACAAAAAGTGTTCGGAATAGACCTGGGGTAAAGGTAGTGGAAAAAGCGCCAAAAAAAGAAGGAGTCACTCCAACACAGGCAATAGAAGTAAAACCTGCAACAAATAAATTCAAAAGGCCTTTAACAACGCAACAAAAAGTCGCGCAATACCTCAAGATCTTTGGACCCATTGCACAAGGTGAGATGAAGCAATATAAAATCCCAGCAAGCATCACACTTGCACAAGGGTTACTTGAATCTGGCTTTGGAGAAGGACGATTAGCGTTAGAGGGAAATAACCATTTTGGAATTAAATGTCATCAAACTTGGCAGGGAGAAAGAATATACCACGACGACGATAAAAAGGGGGAATGCTTTAGGGTTTATACAGATGCAGGAGAATCTTATCGGGATCATTCTTTATTTTTGTCAGAAAGAGATCGTTATGCTTTTCTTTTCCGATTAGGGAAAAGAGATTATAAAGCCTGGGCAAAAGGGTTGAAAAAAGCGGGTTATGCTACAGATCCTAAATATCCCGATAAATTAATCCGTTTGATCGAACGATTTGATTTAGCCCAATATGATAAAAAAGATGCCCAGGAAATAATGGTCCAAAAGGTAAAAACACCACTGTCAAATGAAAGCATTTATGTGGTGCAAAAAGGAGATACTCTTTATTCAATAGCGAGAAAATTGAAAGTTGACTTAAATGTTTTAATCCGAAAAAATGACCTAAAAGACCATACCATATATTTGGGACAAGAACTTATTTTACCAAAAAAATAATATGCAATATCAACGCAGTAGCGCACTTTTTCAGGCCGCAAAAAAAGTAATTCCAGGAGGGGTGAATTCTCCAGTTCGAGCCTTTCAATCTGTAGGGGGAAATCCTATTTTTATTGAAAAAGCCAAGGGGGCTTATTTGATTGACGCCGACGGAAATAAGTTCATCGACTATATTTCTAGTTGGGGTCCCATGATTTTAGGCCATGCCCAAGAAGCTGTGATTAATGCCGTTACAAGCCAGGCCAAAAAAGGAACTTCTTATGGAATCCCTACTGCTTTAGAAACAGAGATTGCCACTTTAGTGGTAGATCTTGTTCCTAATATCGATAAAGTACGTTTTGTGAATTCTGGAACAGAGGCTTGTATGAGCGCAGTTCGTTTAGCACGTGGTTATACAAAAAGAGAAAAAATCATCAAGTTTGCAGGCTGTTATCACGGGCATTCAGATGCTTTTTTGATTCAAGCGGGGAGTGGTGCTGTAACTTTTGGTGCGCCAAATAGTCCTGGGGTAACACAAGGTACGGCTAAAGACACATTATTAGCAATATATAATGATCTGGCCAGTGTAGAAGAAATTTTTCAGCAACATCAAGATACGATCGCAGCTATCATTATTGAACCTGTGGCTGGAAATATGGGCTGTATAATTCCGCAAGAAGGCTTTTTAGAAGGCCTACGTTCACTATGCGATCAATATGGCGCCCTGTTAATTTTTGATGAAGTTATGACCGGCTTTCGTCTCGCCCTAGGGGGAGCACAAGAGCGATTGGGTATTAATGCAGACATCGCCACCTTTGGAAAAGTAATTGGGGGTGGTTTACCTGTAGGTGCTTTTGCTGCGCGTAAGGAAATCATGCAGGAATTAGCCCCAGAAGGTCCTGTATATCAAGCGGGAACCTTAAGTGGCAACCCTCTTGCGATGATTGCTGGTTTGACAACCCTTAATTTGTTAAAAGAAGACAAAGCATTATTCCCACGATTAGATCAAAAAACCGAAAGCTTGCATCATGGGATGAAAACCCTCATTGAAGCAAAAGGGATGCCTCACCAGTTCAACCGTTTAGGGAGCATGTTATCTTTGCATTTTACCGATACTCCAGTAGTTAATTTTAAAACTGCAGCCTTAGGGAATAACGATCATTTTAAAGCTTATTTTCACGCTATGCTGGATCGAGGGGTTTATCTTCCGCCTAGTGCGTTTGAAAGTTACTTTTTAAACGATGCTCTTTTACAAAAAGACATTGATTTTACGCTGGAAGCTTTTGATAGCTGGTTGAAATCCTATTAGTTTTTTCGTTTAATTATTTTTTTATACTTTGGGAGGTGTTAACCCAAAACACCTACTTATGAAAAAAAGCTACTTTTTTATTGCTATGCTATGTTGTGCATCATTATGCGCACAAGAGTATTTAGCAGAATTGCCAGAAAACCCATAGCCTAACAAATGTTATGCAAAGTGTATTGTACCAGATGAGTACAAAGATGAAATTGTTCGAGTGATGGTTCGGCCTGCTTATGACCGTCTAAAAGTGGTTCCAGCAGAATATAAAAATGAATACCAAGAGGTGGTTATTCGGCCAGCATCAAAACGTTTTATTTATGAGCCAGCACAGTATGAAACCATTACAGACACTTTGTGGATTAAAGACCCCTATCATCAACTCAAAGTGATTCCAGCCTCTTTCTCAACTGATTATGAAACGGTAGAGGTAAAACCTAAAACAGGCAACTGGGTTGCAGGAGAAGATGATCCAGATTGCCCCTCAATTAACCCTGCAGATTGTCGTGTGTTTCATCACAGAGAAATCCCCGCCATTGAACACGATATTCCTGTAGAGAAAATGGTGGCAGAGGCAAATACAACTTCTCGTCGTATAGATGGGCGCTATAAATTAATTACCCGTCAAGTCGAAATTCGCCCGGCCCAAACAAGAGAACAAGAAATCCCTGCAAAAACGCAAACCATACAGCGCCGTGTTTTAGTCAAGTATGAGACGACACAAAAAGTGACCATCCCTGCCATTTATAAAGAGATCACAAAAAAAGTATTAACTAAAAAGGGAGGTATTAATGCATGGAGAGAAGTGCCATGCACCATTCCTGAAAGAGGAAAAATTCTCCCCATCCATTATGCTTTAGGGAGTGCAGCACTTACTGCTAGCGCAAAACGTACGATTGATCGCTATGTGCTCAAAGTTTTAAATGATGACTTAAATGCGATTGTTGAAATAGGCTCGCATACAGATGCTCAAGGAAGCGATCAATTCAATTTAACCTTATCAGAAAATCGCGCAAAAAACGTGGTTGAATACTTGATTTCTAAAGGGGTTGATGGTTCAAGATTAATCGGTGTGGGCTATGGTGAAACCAAATTATTGAACAGTTGCACCAATAATGTAAATTGTACAGATCAACAACATTTGACAAATCGACGTACCGAGTTTAAAGTTTTTTAATTCAGTAATACCCAAAGGCCTTCTTCGTTCTTTTCGATCTTAGTAAGGCCTTTTTTGCTTAATCCTTTTAAAGAAGTATCCCATTTCTTATTACTTAATCCCGCCTGTTCCTTTAAGCTAGATAAAAGAATAGGATTTGATTGTTTAAGGAGTCCGTGAATGATTTTTTCTTCCTCTGTTAATTCAACCGCTTTTTTTTCTGGTCGCATTTGCGGGAAGAAGAGTACTTCTTGTATAGAACTATTGTTAGTCATTAACATGACTAAGCGATCAATTCCAATTCCAATTCCCGATGTAGGCGGCATTCCATATTCTAAGGCACGTAAAAAGTCTTGATCGATAAACATGGCTTCATCGTCTCCTTTTTCACTTAGTTTTAATTGGTCTTCAAAGCGTTCTCTTTGATCAATAGGGTCATTTAACTCTGAATAGGCATTCGCTAATTCTTTACCGTTAACCATTAATTCAAAACGTTCTGTTAAGCGTTTATTGCTTCGGTGTTCTTTCGTGAGTGGACTCATCTCTTTAGGATAGTCTGTTATAAAGGTGGGCTGGATGTAGTGTTGCTCACATTTCTCCCCAAAGATTTCGTCGATTAATTTCCCTATTCCCATAGTATCATCAACTTCTAAACCAAGGCTTTTTGCGGTGGTTCTCAATTCTTCTTCTTCCATTTCAGAAACATTGATACCTGTATGCGTTTTGATGGCCTCTAAAATAGGGACTCGGGGATAGGGCGCTTTAAAATCGATGGTGTTTTCTCCAACTGTTACCTTAGTTGATCCATTTGATTCAATGGCGACTTTTTCTAGTAAAGCTTCGGTGGTTTCCATCATCCAGAAATAGTCCTTATAGGCCACATAGAGTTCCATTACCGTAAATTCTGGATTGTGGGTGCGGTCCATTCCTTCGTTTCTAAAATCTTTAGAGAATTCATAAACACCATCAAACCCTCCTACAATCAATCTTTTTAGATAAAGCTCGTTCGCAATGCGTAAGTATAACGGAATATCGAGTGCATTGTGGTGCGTAATAAATGGACGAGCAGAAGCTCCTCCAGGAATGGGCTGTAAAATAGGGGTCTCTACTTCAAGATATTCTCTTTCGTTAAAGAAGGATCGAATACTGTTGGTGATCTTAGTTCGCTTGACGAAGGTGTCTTTTACCTTTGGGTTAACGATAAGGTCAACATATCGTTGGCGATAGCGCAATTCAGGATCGTTAAATTCATCATAACTTTTTCCGTCTGCATCTGTTTTAGGGAGAGGAAGTGGACGCAAAGTTTTATTTAAAACAGAAAAGTTGCTTACCTGCACCGTTTGTTCTCCCACCTTAGTAGTAAATAAGGTTCCTTCGATTCCTATAATATCCCCTATGTCTAAGAGTTTTTTATAAACCTCATTGTAAAGGGTTTTATCTTCTCCAGTACAGATTTCATCACGGTTAAAGTAAACCTGAATACGACCTTTACTGTCCTGCAATTCTGCAAAACTGGCTTTTCCTTGAATACGGCGAGACATTAAACGACCAGCTATGACTACTTTTTTGCCTTCGGCAAAAGTAGCTTTTATTTCTGCTGAAGTGTGATCAACAGGGTAAAGTGCGGCAGGATAGGGATCGATTCCTAGTGCTCTTAACTTCGCTAATTTCTCTCTTCGAATAATTTCCTGCTCACTTAAACCGGCCATAGTGTAAAAATTTTAGCAAAGATAAGGAGTCTGCAACAATTCAAAGTTGTTAAATTAGCCTTGTAAAACATTTTTTTGTCCATGAGTCTTTTTCGCGTTTTATTATCGATACTTTTTCCTCCCTTGGCAGTATTAGATCAAGGATGTGGCTCGATTGTGATTGTCTTTTTGCTAACGCTTTGTGGCTGGGTGCCCGGAACCATAGCCGCTTTGGTTATTTTAAATAATACCAACCAGTTTTGAACCAAAAAAGCAATAAGCAGGTCGAGGTAATCGATCTAGGCCAGCAGTCGTATAAACCCACTTGGGATTTACAAGAACAACAATTGCAGGAAATTGTTGCCCTTAAAAAGAGCAATAGAGTTGCCCAAGTAGCTGCACCTACCCCTAATTATCTTTATTGGGTAGAGCACCCCCCGGTGATTACCTTAGGGAAGAGTGGATTACCAAAACACCTACTACTAAACCAACAACAACTCACCGAAAAGGGGATTGAGTTTTTCACCACTAATCGAGGAGGAGATATTACTTTTCATGGGCCGGGACAGTTGGTGGGCTATCCCATTTTAGATTTAGAAAACTTCTTTACAGACATCCATAAATATCTTAGACTGTTAGAAGAAGCCATTATTTTGACCTTAAAAGAATATGGCCTTTCTGCCGAAAGGAGTGAAGGAGAAACGGGCGTTTGGTTAGAAGTTGGAACTCCTTTTGCCAGAAAGATTTGTGCGATGGGGGTAAAAGCAAGCCGCTGGGTTACCATGCATGGTTTTGCCTTAAATGTCAATACAGATTTGGGATACTTTGACTATATCGTCCCCTGCGGAATTCAAGGTAAAGCGGTTACTTCTCTTGCCGCAGAATTAAAACGAGAAATTCTGTTAGAGGAGGTTAAAACAAAAATCCTTACTCATTTTAGTTCCCTTTTTGAAGCAGAGTTAATCTTTAGTTGATTTGATAAATCAATACATCTCTACTTTCTCCTTGCACAACAAATTCTAAGGCTTTGTCCTTATCTGCGTTATTCAAATCAATCGCAGAAACCCCATAGACTGGGAAACCACTAACCGCTTTTCCGTCGCTGTAATAGAGATAAACCTTTTGGGCTTCAACATCTGTTACACTTACATAAACGATGTTGTTGAGGTAGAAGATTTGTGGTGAACTATAGCGACCATAAGGCAGAGTAATTGGAATCCCTTTAATGGTTAAAATATTATTTGTCAAAGTGACCAAAGATTTTGTGGTTGCCGTGATTTCGTGAGTCGCTTCTAAGCCCAGATCTGTAGTAATAACATTTCCTTTAGGATCAATTTGAACTAGGTTCCCTTGTTTATCTGTGGTTGTAAAGGTTTTCAAGTAAGCATAAATAGCCTGATTCGAGGCATCAATCTTTTGCTTGATTTTTACGCGTGTTTGTCCTGTTCTACTTAGGATATTAATCTTTCCGCTTTCTTCTTTGAACAAGATATAATCTTTATTCCCAATGCGAATGTGTTTAGGTTGTGCGCTAATGGTCGAAGCACTTTTGGTAAACTTAAAGCCATTGACCCTTTTGCCTTTATTGTCTAACATTAAAACGTTATTGTCTTGTGCTAGCACAAAGCGGTAGTTTCTGCTTTGGTCATAATCAAAAACCGCTAGGGCTTGGGCAGAAGTAGTTGTTTTGATTTTTTTATTGAAGGGAGCGACTACCTTTCCGTTTCGATCTAAAATATAAAAGCGTTCAGTTGTTCTAAAGGCCATCTGTAAGCGCCCGTTCTTATATAAATCTACTTGTTGAATATCTCCAATTATTTTTCCTTCAATCGGTTTTTTCCAAAAGAGTGTTCCTGTATTCGAATAAAGATATAAGTTGTTTTGCTCATCTTGAACAACAATGTCTTTCTCTTTAGTGCGGTGGTTTTTGAGCCACTGTGGTTTTGACTGTGCAGGATGATCTAATGAAATCAAGGCAACATTTGTAACTGTGGCGTCGATATTTTCCTTTTCGTTTTGTGAAAGACGAAAATGTAAATGCATAAAGTCATTTTCAACCATACCCTGAAAAGCGATATAGGATAACTTGTCTGGATTTATGGACTTCCAGAAAGTTTTCTCTATCAATTGCTCTTTTAAAGCCATTCCATTTCCAATCCAAAGCAGATTGCTTTTATCTGAGAGCGTTTCTTCGGCAAAGCGTTGATAGGTGAGGGACTTTTCTAATGTTTTTTCGTCTTTATAGGCAGCGATTAGAGTTTTAATTCCCGCTTCACTTTCGGCAAAAAACAGGAAGTCATCTATTTTTGCTACCCATTCTGCATTGACTTGTTCTCCCAGGCTCATCACTAATAAGCTCAACTCTCTTTGCAGGGAGGTTTTGTAATAGGAGATTTTACGATAGGTTTTTTCTTGGCTTTCTGGAATAAAGGTTGCCGTTGCAGTTGCTTCATTTCTCAAATGGAAAATTAAGGCGACTTCATTTTTCAATTGAACTACACCTAATTCGTCCACCCCTTCAAGGGCAGTTAAATCTGTTGTTAAAGTAGCGAGATTGAGAAAGCGAACCCATTTTTTAAACTTGTCTTCTAACAATTGAATATTATCCAATGTCATTAAAAAAGTAGAAATCATTTGAATGGGAATCGCCTGGGTAATCAAAGTTTTCTTTGGTTCGCTAGAATGTAGTAGTCCCACTGGGTCACCTACAGAATCAATCACCTTTAATAGTCCATCTATTTCAAGTGTATTGGGGGTAAAATTAACATCTAGACTGGCCCAATTCTGACCTATTTTAGGGAATAAGGGGAGCTTGTCTATCACTTCTTCTGTCAAGTTTTCTTGTTGTCCTTTAAGGTGAATATTTAAGGGAGCACTTTCATCGGCGGTTTTAACAATGTCATAAAATGAAATATCATTGATCCCTTTTGCTTTCTGCTGATAATTTCTAATACAATTTTCTAGCACAATCTTAGTATCAGCATGTAGGGTAAAGCCATCAATAAACGAAGTGTAAAGGGTCTTATCATTTTCTTTTAATAGATAGATTGCTTCTCCACTGTATTCTTCTTTAGGATAAGAGAGATAGCTGCTATCTAGCGGAGCCTTATAGACGATACTCAAGGCCTTTTCATTTTTTCCGTAAGGAGTAATGCTAAAGATCTTTGGAGTTGCCGTAGTGTTTTCAAAGGCGACAAGTTTCTTTGAAAGTTTAGGAAGGCTAGCAGGAAGCTGTTTGAGAATAGGATTGTTTTTTAAAGCATTTTCTACTTCATTGGGATTGTTGAGTTGTAAGGCAATAGAGGTGTTTTGAGGAATCCAATCTACCAGTTTAGTCTCGTTTTGTTGCCTTGTTTCACAGGACGTTAATAGGCTAATAAAAAGACTAATATTAAACAGGGAAGGGAGCAATTGTTTGAAATTCATAGAATGTGCTTAGAGATGTAAAATTAAGAAACTCAAAAATCAATTTCTAGTTGTTCTGGAAGTAATCGAAAAGTTTTTCTGTGATAAGGACTAGCTCCGGTTTTTACAATCCCTTCTCTATGAGATTTAGTGGGGTAGCCTTTATTTGATTTCCAGTGGTATTGTGGGTATTGAAGGTCTAGAGTCATCATCACATCATCGCGGTAGGTTTTTGCAAGGACAGAGGCGGCCGCAATATTGAGATATCGTCCATCTCCTTTAATAAAACATTCATGGGGAATTTCTTTGTAATTATGAAAGCGATTACCATCTACTGCAATAAATTCTGGTTGCTTTGATAACCCCTCAATGGCCTTGTGCATGGCTTTAATTGAAGCATTTAAGATATTGATCTCTTCTATTTCTTCGACACTACAATGGGCGACAGAAAAGGCAATGGCTTCTTGTTCAATAATGGGTCTTAAAGTATCACGCTGTTTTTTAGTTAATTTTTTTGAGTCATTTAATAATAGATGAGTAAAGTCTGGGGGTAAAATAACCGCGGCTGCCGTCACTGGACCTGCTAAACATCCTCTCCCTGCTTCGTCTGTACCCGCTTCAACAAGTTGAGTGTACTGCGTGGGGAGTTGTATCATAGAAGGCATTAATTAATATTGATGACGAATGACCAAAAACAAATTCAAACATCTATTCAAATTTAGTTATAACTTCGCATAAAACATGTTATCCATGCCACAACGGTATTTTTTTGTCCTTTTTTTATTGAGCTTAAACATTCTTTGGTCCCAAAAAGTAATCCCAGAAGTCACACTTGAATTAGATGCTGTTAGCACAGCAAGTCCTACCCTTGAAAAAACGAATCAACTACAAGACACTCTAGGGGTTAAAAAGGACACCCTAGCGCAAAAAAAGGGATTTCTTATAAAAGAACGTCAAGAAGTGGTAGAAGATACCGCCACCATTGATATGTATGAAATATATCAGCAAGGCAAAAGAACGGTCTATGTTGACACTACACTTACGATTCAAAAAGAATATAAATTTAATTTCCTTCGGAAGGATTACTTTGAATTACTTCCTTTTGTGAATCTTGGCTCTGCCTTTAATCGTTTAGGGCATGATTTTACCCAAACCTCTTTGCAGCCACAAATGGGAACACGCTCCAAGCATAATGGCTATTTTGAAATCGAAGATGTAAAGTATTATAGAGTTCCTACGCCCTTGACAGAATTGTTCTTTAGAACAACAATGGAGCAGGGACAGTTAACCGATGCTACTATTACGGTCAATACAAGTCCACAATTTAATTTTGCTTTCGCTTTTCGCGGAATGCGTTCTTTAGGGAAATACCTCAATCAGCGATCGGCGAACACTGCTTTTCGATGGTCGATGACTTATCAAACTCTTAACGAACGTTATAAGGCAAAAATGCATTATGTCAATCAAAATCACGAAAATCAAGAGAATGGTGGAATTACAGAAGAAGGAATACCTCTTTTTGAAACTGGTGATACAGACTTCTTGGAGCGTTCTGTCTTAGAGGTGAGATTAGCCTCTGCAATAAATAATTTAAAAGGGAAGCGATCTTTTTTCGAACATCACTACGCTTTGGTGCATGCAAAAGATAGTACAGGATCTACCTGGACTGTGGGGCAACAAATCATGAATGAATCTAAATTTTATCGTTATCAAGACCGGCAAAAATCTGCCTATTTTGGTCCAATGGAAGCTGGAGCTGATGTCTATGACGAGGTGCAATGGGCCATTTTAAAGAACAGATTTCAAACAGAGCTACAAAACCCTATTTTAGGAAAGCTTACCGCAGGAATAGAATTTTCTGCCATTGACTACAATATTCTATTACCGGTAGAAGAGGGCACGCAAGGAGAAAACCTTCCTCCAGAGGATAACACAACAACACTACCATTGAATTTAGAAGCCAACCAAACCTTTCTCAATGCAGATTATGCTTTTTTATGGAGAGGCTTTGACTTGACAGCTCATTTCAATAAAACATTGTTTAGTGATCGCTTGAGTGATGAGATTAGTTTACAATCTAAGATTACGCTTCCAAACGATGTCTTCTTTCAAGCGAAAGCCAGCTTTATCAATAAAAGTCCAAACTTTAATTTCATTCGTTATAGAAGTACTTATTCCACATATAACTGGTACAATGATAATTTAGCTAATGAGAAAATCACCAGTTTATCAGCGACCATATCTCACCCAAAATGGGGAGCGATAAGTGGCTTTATTCAGCGTTTGGACAACTACACCTATTACAATCAAGTTTTTCCAGCCCAAGAAGAAGAAACACTGTTGCCCTCTGTTTTATTGACAGAAGTAGTTCAATCCCCAGCGTCAATTACCTATTTAAAAGCCCGCTATAGTTCGCATTACAGCTTTTGGAAATTTAGTTTTACCAATACTGCACAATATCAAAAGGTAATGACGTCAGAGAATGCTGTCAGTCCTCCAATTAATGTTCCAGAATGGAATATTAGAACAACCTTTAGTTTTAGTTCACACCTTTTTAAAAAGGCTTTGTATATGCAAACAGGGATTACGGGACATTATTTTACCAATTTCTATGCCGATCAATACAATCCACTTTTAGGAGATTTTATACGACAGAATCGTCAAGAGATCGGAAATTTCCCCCGAATAGATCTATTCTTTAATGGAAAAATACAGCAAACCCGTATCTATTTTAAATACGAACACGCTAATGCCTCATTAAC
>JBMYNN010000046.1:0-13056 GCA_049598335.1 Flavobacteriaceae bacterium | reverse complement strand
CCAAGGACCCTCTGATTAACAGTCAGATGCTCTAACCAACTGAGCTAAGGAGGATAGTTATTTGGTTGGCAAAGATAACTGAAAATCTTTTTTCCCCAAATTCCAATTGCTTTATTTTAAGTATTAATTGCAGCAGCTTCTTTATCAGCCTCTACTTCCTCAAAATCTTCGATATCTGCATTCCACTGGAAGTTACTTTCAATTGAGTCTGTACTTGGATTATACTTTACTTCAATATATTTGAGACGATCGATCTCTTCAACTTTTACTTGCACAATGTAAGTGTGAAAGTGGTAGCGATCAAAAGGACTTAAAAAAGTCTCATAGCTGTCCCAAATAATATTTCTGGTGTACTCAACATTAAGGAATCTTTCTTCGATAAAAAATTTAACTTTTTTATTGATTTCTTTATCATTGATAGGATCTATCTCCCCAGCTTCATTTTCGTTAAGTAAGTCAAATTGTGCTTTTAAATCAGGGATAGTGATTTTTTTGTCTTGAGCGCTAAGGCCTAAACTGAAAAGGGCAATCGAAAGCAAGAGAATTTTTTTCATGTCAATAAATTTAGTGTCGTAATTATCAAATATAGAAAACAGTAATGGGAGGCTCAAAAATTTATTGAAAAATCGTGCCAATTAACTAAATAACCATCGGTAAAGATCATTTCCATTAGCAAATACCACTAAAGCAAGTAATAAGAAAAACCCAAACATCTGCGCATATTCCATAAACTTATCGTTGGGTTTGCGCCCACTGACTATTTCATATAATAAAAACATTACATGTCCCCCATCTAGAGCAGGGATGGGTAATACATTCATAAAGGCTAAAATAATCGAGATAAGTGCTGTGCTACTCCAGAAACCTTGCCAGTCCCATTGGGCTGGGAAAAGGCTCCCTATCGCACCAAAACCACCCACTTGTGTCGCCCCTTTTTTAGTGAATATATACTTAAACTGTACAACATAATCATGTAAGGTCCAGTAACCATAGTCAAAGCCTTCTACAATACTTTGGCTTAAATCCAGATCGACGTGTGAGGTGCTAAAATCGAATTTAGGTCTTACCATAAAACCTAATACCGCCTCTTCTGTTGGAAATAAGGTAATTGTTTTTGCTTCGTTTTCTCGAGTGATTTGAACAACAATACTATCTTGTCCTCTAAGATCCTCACTTTTTATATCCTCTAAATTATAAATGGCTTTTCCATCAACAGATACTAAGAAATCCCCCACTTGCAATCCTGCTTTTTCGGCGGGGTTCCCTGGATAGAGACTATCAATATAGATGCTTGCAATGGGGTTAAGTGGGAACATATCTCCAACTTCAAACATGGTCGTCCCAAAGTCTTCTGGAATAGGGATAATTTCTTTTACTCCCATAGCATGAAGCACTTCTACGGTCTTAGGACTTCTTAAAAATAAATGGCGATTTACATCCATTACATAGTCGAGGGGTTTCCCATCGACGCTTAAAATTTGGTCTCCATCTTGAAAGCCAATGTTTTTTGCAATGGCAGAAGCAGTAAATCCTTTTGTGACATCTTGGGTCGGTAAAGTTTCTTTTCCCCATACAAAGAGGATCATCATATAAATTAGAAACCCAAGAATAATATTGACGGTTACTCCTCCTAACATAATGATTAATCTTTGCCAGGCGGGTTTTGAGCGAAACTCCCAGGGTTGTACGGGTTGTTTCATTTGCTCGGTATCCATGCTCTCGTCGATCATCCCAGCGATTTTCACATAACCTCCCAGGGGTAGCCATCCTATACCGTATTCTGTCTCGCCAATTTTCTTTTTAAATAAAGCAAAGTTCACATCGAAAAACAGGTAGAATTTCTCCACTTTCGTTTTAAATAGCTTTGCGGGAATAAAGTGCCCTAATTCATGTAAAATGACTAATATTGATAAACTTAGTAAGAGTTGAATGCCTTTGATGACAACTGGATCCATAGAATTTTTTTTCTAAATAAGCCCAAAAATAAGCATTTCTGTTAGGCCTAACTATTCCAAACTCTATTTATCTTTCTTTTAACAAGGCAATACACTAAAAAGGATGTAATTTTGTGGCATCGTTATGAAGATTAATTTTGCACGCTATCGAAAGTTTTTTGTGGTCTTTGCGACGCTCTCAGCAGTAATCCTGTATTTGTTTTACAATGCGCTCAAACCAGAAAAAATTTTACCCATATATCAACCTGCAGAAGTTAGTTTCGAATTAGTCGATAGCACGTTGCAACACGTCAAAAAATACCATAAAATCGCTCCCTTTAGTTTGTTGAATCAAAATGGAAAAGTGATTACACAGCGTGACTATGAAGATCACATCTATGTCGCAGATTTTTTCTTTACCACCTGCCCTTCCATTTGTCCAATTATGACAGATAATATGGGGGATATTCAAGCACAGATATTAGAAGACGATAAGGTGAAGTTGTTGTCTTTTAGCGTTACACCTCAAATAGATACTGTCCCGCAATTAAAAAAATATGCCCTTGAAAAAGGAGTTATTGATGCAAAGTGGAACCTTTTAACTGGGGATAAAAAAGAAATTTATGCCCTGGCGCGCAAATCTTATTTTGTGGTTAAAGAAGACGGGGATGGGGGGCCACACGATATGATTCATACCGAAAACTTTGTTTTGATTGACCCAGATAAACGCATTCGTGGCTATTATGATGGAACAGATAAAGCCGCTATGCAAAGCTTGATGGAAGACATCACCATCTTAAAAGAAGAATACGACTTCTAATGCTAAATTGTTCTTTTCTTTTGGGGGCGGACACAATTTCACCTACTTTTGTTCTTTAAAATCATTCTAAATAATGATTACACTTGATCAGATCGAGAAAAATCAAAGAGCGCGAATTGTGGAGATTGACACTGATCTACTTCCGCTTAAACTCATTGAAATGGGTTGTCTTCCTGGGAACGAGGTTCATTTAGAACAATTAGCCCCTCTAAAAGACCCCATGTATTTAGTGATTGACGGCTCTCACCTTGCAATTCGAAAAGAAACCGCACAACATATTACCATAGATCTTATTGGATGAGTACAAACCTTAATGTTGCGCTAATAGGAAACCCCAACACAGGGAAAACCTCTGTCTTTAATGTCTTGACAGGTTTAAATCAAAAAGTGGGGAATTATCCAGGGATCACTGTTGAAAAAAAACAAGGTAGCTGTCGCTTAAATCGCACGACAAAAGCCCACATTATTGACATGCCAGGAACCTATAGTCTCAATGCTTCTTCCATGGACGAGAGTGTGGTGATCGAATTGCTTCTCAATAAAAACGATAAAGATTATCCAGACGTAGCCGTGGTGGTTTCTGACATAGAAAACCTAAAACGCAACCTCTTATTATTTACCCAGATAAAAGACTTAGAAATCCCTACACTTTTAGTGATTAATATGTCTGATCGCATGAGGCGGAAGGGGATTTCACTCGATATAACTCAGCTTGAGCTACAATTAAAGACAAAAATTGCCCTAATAAGTACACGGGAAAATACCGGGATTGAAACCCTTAAAAGTCACCTACTCGATTACCGTTCTCTCTCAAGAGAGCCCATAACAGATATTCGCGCTATTGACGAGGATTATTTTGAAAATCTTGAAAAAGTTTTCCCAGATCAATCGTTATACAAGCTGTGGTTAGTCATTACTCAAGACGTTAATTTTGCCAAGTTAGAGCGTCAAAAGGTAGAAGACGCCACCGCATATCGAACTCAGTCTGAATCTCACCTTAAAAGATTACAGCAAAAAGAAACCATCAAACGCTATCAATTAATCAATCAGGCCTTAAAAGACACCTACACAGTTGATATCAATAAAGCGACTGATTTTCGTTCGCGCTTAGACCGTGTTCTAATTCACCGTTTTTGGGGATACATTATTTTATTTATGATTTTGTTGACCATCTTCCAAGTTATTTTTGATTGGAGTAGCATCCCTATGGACTTTATCGACGAAAGTTTTAGCCAGTTAAGCGATGCCACTAAGAAAAATCTTCCGCCAGGACTTTTTACAGATCTTTTAGCCGAAGGAATCATTGCTGGTTTAGGAGGTATTGTTATTTTTATTCCTCAAATTGCTTTTCTCTTTCTCTTTATAGCGGTTTTAGAAGAGACCGGTTATATGAGTAGAGTGGTGTTTTTAATGGACCGTGGTTTGCGCAAGTATGGTTTAAGTGGAAAAAGTGTAATTCCATTAATTTCTGGAACAGCCTGTGCCATTCCAGCCGTGATGGCAACCCGAAATATCGAAAATTGGAAAGAGCGTTTGATCACCATTTTAGTGACCCCCTTTACCACCTGTTCTGCCCGCTTACCGGTTTATCTTATCTTGATTTCTCTGGTAATTCCACAAGGAACATTTTTAGGAATGGGTTATCAAGGCTTGACCCTTATGGGGCTTTATTTATTGGGATTTGTTATGGCCTTACTTTCTGCGGCTATCTTAAATAAAATCTTAAAGGTTCAATCCAAAACTTATTTTGTGATTGAGATGCCTAATTACAAACTTCCTTTGTTGAAAAATGTAGGACTTACAGTTTTTGAAAAGACAAAATCCTTTGTAGTAGAAGCAGGGAAAATTATTTTGGCCATTTCTATTTTATTGTGGATTATGGCTTCTTTTGGCCCTGGAAAAGATTTTAATAATGCTACAGAAATTGTCATTGAAAATTCAATCGGAAAGGACTTCACCGAAGAAGAATTAAACGCTGTGATTGCTTCTTATAAACTAGAGCATTCTTTTATTGGGATACTAGGGAAAAGTATCGAACCCGCCATTGCCCCCCTTGGCTTTGACTGGAAAATTGGTATTGCGTTGATTAGTTCTTTTGCAGCAAGAGAAGTTTTTGTAGGAACATTAGCCACTATTTATAGTGTTGGGACTGATGGTGAAGAAACCATTAAAAATAGAATGGCGGCAGAAATAAAAGCAAACGGAAAACCTTTATTTGACCTCCCCACAGGAGTTTCATTGATGCTGTTTTATGCCTTTGCTTTACAGTGTATGAGTACTTTAGCGATTGTTAAGAAAGAAACGAATGGTTGGAAATGGCCCATGATTCAGCTTTTTAGCATGACTTTGATTGCTTATATTTCGGCTTTAGCCGTTTATCAAATTCTAGCCTAATGGAAACGATACAAATCGTATTGGTTGCTCTAGCTGGTGTATTAGCAGTTCGCACCTTATACGTTAAGTTTTTTAATGTGAAAGACAAGGATTGTGGCCCAGATTGTGGCTGTCATTAAGCATTCATCAAGGCTTCAATTTCGTCTACTTCTATAGGAATATTCCCCATTAAATTGAGTGGTGCTCCATTTTCTTGTATCACTACATCGTCTTCTAAACGTATCCCAAAGCCTTCTTCGGGAATATATATCCCTGGTTCAACGGTAAAGACCATATTGGCTTGCATAGGTAAATGCAACAAGCCATAATCATGAGTATCTAAGCCCATATGATGAGAAGTGCCGTGCATAAAGTAGCGCTTATAAGCGGACATATCTGGCCTTTGTTGATCAACATCCTGTTGATCTAGTAAGCCTAAACCTAGTAGCTCACTAGTCATGATTTTTCCCACTTCGATATGGTATTCTTTCCATAAAGTTCCTGGAACTAACATTTTTGTCGCTTCTTTTTTCACCCTTAAAACCGCTTGATAAACGGCTTTTTGACGAGCAGTAAATTTCCCTGAAACAGGAATGGTGCGCGTAAGGTCACTGGAATAGTTTCCATATTCTGCTGCGACATCCATCAAGAGTAAATCTCCTGCTTTACACTGGCAGTTGTTTTCGGTATAATGCAAGACATTGGCATTATTACCACTGGCGATAATAGGCGTATAGGCAAAACCTTTTGAACGATGGCGTAAGAATTCGTGGGATAATTCTGCTTCAATTTCATATTCCCAAACTCCAGGTTGAACAAAATTGAGTAAACGGCGAAAACCCTTTTCGGTAATATCACAAGCAGTTTGAATTTGAGTAATTTCTTCTGCTGCTTTGATCGATCGCAATTGCTGTAAAATAGGATTGCTTTTCGCCACTTTATGCGCGGGATAATTGGCTTTGCATTGCGCGATAAAGCGATCTTCTCTAGTTTGGGTTTCCACTGCTTGACGGTAGTGTTCGTTCGTATTGAAATAAAAGGTGTCACACTGGGTCGATAACTCTTGAAAGATGCGCTCAAAATCGCTTAGCCAATAAACTGTTTCAATCCCTGTTAATTTTGTTGCCTGCTCTTTGGTGAGTTTTGCTCCTTCCCATACCGCAATATGTGCATTGGTTTCTCGAACAAAAAGAATTTCGCGATGTTTTGCTTCTATCGCTTTTGGGAAAAGGACTAAGATGCTTTCTTCTTGATCTACACCACTGAGGTAAAAGATATCGCGATGTTGGGCAAATGGAAGGGTTGAATCTGCACTAATGGGATAAACGTCATTCGAATTAAATACAGCAAGGCTGTTGCCTTCCATTTGGGCCATAAAGTTAGCCCTTGCTTGACGATAAAAAGTTGCCGGTAGTGGTTGATAGCGCATGAATCTGTTTTGGCTTAAAAATAGGGAAAAAACCCTCATTTCAATTCCTTGAGTATTGTAAACCTAGAAAAAATTGTATTTTGAATCTAAATTTGACTACATGAAATCATTTTTATACTCCTTTTTATTGGCCTTTGGTGGCGTAGTTTTAGCACAAACTCCTGCTACAGATGCACAGGCCCTTTCTTCTTCTTTGGATTATTTTAAAAACCTTCAGCAAAATTCTGAAGTTAAAAATGTCCCTTTTGAAAATATAGGCCCTAAAGTAATGAGCGGAAGAGTGGTTGCCCTCGCGGTTAACCCTAATGATCCAACAGAATTTTATGTAGCCTATGCTTCAGGAGGAGTGTGGCATACTACCACAAGTGGAATAAG
Organism: Flavobacteriaceae bacterium; assembly: GCA_049598335.1. Classification (GTDB taxonomy): domain Bacteria; phylum Bacteroidota; class Bacteroidia; order Flavobacteriales; family Flavobacteriaceae; genus Arcticimaribacter. The sequence goes on along the minus strand of JBMYNN010000046.1, from coordinate 6,125 downwards.
TTTCACGCCTATATCAGAAAATGCTCCTACCCAAAACATTGGTGAAATTGCAATGCACTGGCCCACTAGAACCCTTTGGGTTGGAACTGGTGAAAACAATGCCTCACGTTCTTCTTATGCAGGAATTGGAATGATGAAAACTTCAGATAATGGAAAAACATGGTCGCTTGCTGGACTAGAGGACAGCCACCATATCGGAAAAATATTGATTCATCCCGAAGATCCAAATCATCTTATTGTGGGAGTTACAGGCCATTTGTATTCTCCTAATGAAGAGCGTGGGGTATATGTTACCAAAGATGGTGGTCAAAACTGGCAACACACCCTCTATATTAATGATGCTACTGGAGTGATTGATATCTCCACTGCTCCAAATAATTTTGATATTCAATATGCCGCACTTTGGGAAAAAGACCGTAAAGCATGGGATTTTATTGGGAATGGTGAAAATTCTGGAATTTATAAAAGTATAGATGCTGGAATGACTTGGAGTCTGGTTAGTGGGGTTGAAACGGGCTTTCCAGGAGGAGAAGGACTGGGTCGCATTGGGCTAGCAGTTTTTGATGAAAACACCCTTTATGCGATTCATGACTCTCAGTTTAGACGTCCAGAAGAAACGAACGAAAAGAAAGAGGGATTATCTAAAGATGATTTTAAAAGCATGAGTAAAGAAGCTTTTCTAGCCTTAGAAGACAAAAAATTAAATGCGTTTTTAAAAGAAAATAATTTTCAAGAAAAATATCGTGCAGCGAATTTGAAAAACAGCGTTCGAAGTGGAGCAGTTGTTCCTAAAGACTTAGCCACTTATTTAGAGGACGCCAATAGTCAACTATTTGACACCCCAGTGATAGGCGCAGAGGTCTATAAAAGTTCAGATGGGGGAGTAAGTTGGCAGAAAACCCACCAAGGTTATATCGATGATTTGTATTACAGCTATGGCTATTATTTTGGTCATATACATGTGCACCCTAAACAAGAAGATAAAATATACATTTATGGAGTGCCAATTTTGACGTCTAATGATGGTGGGAAAACCTTTACTTCAATAGGAAAAGCCAATGTACATTCAGACCACCACGCCCTATGGATCAACCCTAATAAAGCAGGACATTTGATCAATGGAAATGACGGTGGGGTAAACATCACCTATGATGACGGGGCTCACTGGATGAAAAATAATTCCACAACTGTTGGGCAGTTTTACGCCATTAATATCGATCACGGAACACCTTATAATGTTTATGGTGGACTTCAAGATAACGGGGTATGGAAAGGCGCTCATAATGCCAAAGACGATGAACGCTGGCACTCTACTGGGCATAACTCTTGGACTTCCATTATGGGAGGGGATGGGATGAAAGTGCAAATTGATAAACGCAATAGTAATATTGTCTATACGGGCTTTCAATTTGGAAATTATTACCGTTTGGATTTAGCCAATAAAAAACGCAACGCCATTCAACCCAAACACACCTTAGGGGAGTCGCCCTATCGCTTTAATTGGCAAACCCCTATTTTACTGTCAAGTCACAATCAAGATATCCTTTATTTTGGGGGGAATAAATTACATCGTTCCTTGAATCAAGGGACTGACTGGGAAACTATTTCAGAGGATTTAACCCAGGGAGGCCGCAAAGGAAATGTTGCCTATGGTACTTTAACGACTCTTTCAGAATCTCCTTTTCAGTTTGGCTACATTTATACGGGGAGTGATGACGGCTTGGTTCATAAATCAACTAATGGTGGCGGAAGCTGGGAAAGAATTTCTGATAGCTTTCCACAAGATCTGTGGGTGAGTAGAGTCGTTGCTTCGCAACATCAAAAGAACCGAGTATATGTTACTCTTAACGGCTATCGTTGGGACGATTTTAGCCCCTATGTCTATGTAAGCGAAGATGGTGGAAAACAATGGAAAGCCATTGCTGGAAACTTGCCTCTTTCGCCGGTTAATGTAATTCGTGAAGATCCTAAAAAGGAAAATATTCTCTATTTAGGGAATGATATGGGAGTATTTGTCTCTTTTGATCAAGGGGAAAACTGGACACCCTTTGTAGCGGGATTAACCACTGCTGCGGTCCATGATTTAGTTATTCAACCTGAAAAAAATCATCTTTTAGTAGGGACACATGGACGCTCTATTTACAAAGCAGATATTAGCACCTTACAGGAAGAAGTAAAAGATTTAACCCTTCTCCCAGTTGAAGATATTCGCTATTCAAAGCAGTGGGGAAGTAGTTATTCACAATGGAGAAAAGCCTACGAACCAACGACAGTCTTTAAGCTCTATACTACTCTGTCAGGGATGGTAAAATGGAGCATCGCTAATGGTCAAAAAACAATCGTTAACGCAGGACAAGAAAAGCTAGATAAAGGCTATAATTTCATTGATTACAATCTTACGATAGGAGAAAATCAATTGGATAATTATCAACGGAAAAACAAGAAGAAGCCCCTAAAATCTGCAAAAAATGAACAATATTATTTACCCAAAGGCACCTATACGCTTAGTATTGAACAAGGAACTCAAAAAGTCACCCAAGATTTTACGATCAAATAAAGGGTACTTTGCGGTATTTATTTTTTGTTGTTTTTTAGGCAAGCTGAGTTTTGCCCAAAAAGCCGAAAAGGATAGTTTGATAGGGTTGAAGCAAGAACGAAAATTAGGGGTACTGATCAATCAATCAAGTTTTGATAATTGGCTTGCAGGTGGAGTAAATAGCTTTAGTGGAACGTTAAACTTTGATTATGACCTTGCCTATCAAACAGAAAAATGGGATTGGACTACCAACATAGACGCTGCACTTGGCTACGCTAAAAATAGAGGAGAGGGCTTTTTAAATAAAACCGAAGATCAGCTAGAAATCAACACACTTTTAAGATTAAAAAGTAGCCGTGCATGGAATTTTTCTAGCTCATTTAACCTTAAAACACAGAATGTAGATGGGAATAATTTTATTGAACAAAACGGAAGCATTGAACGTGTTAAAAACTCGGGATTTTTCTCCCCAGCCTATATTCGTTTAGGGGTAGGAATGGCCTATAAAAATGAAAAAAAAATTGCCCTACAATTCAATCCATTAAACGCGCGATTAATTGTGGTAGATAAAATGTTTACCCAAAACCTGGCACAGGGCGAAACTTATTTTGGGGTTAAAGCAGATAAGACTACCCGTTGGGAAGCGGGGGCCTCTTTTAGCTTACAAAGTGAGTTAATGATTTTAAAAAATGTAGTTTTCAGCAATCAATTGTCACTCGTGGCGAATTACCTTCAAGAGATCAAAAATATTGATGTTGATTATACAGTAAACTTTAATATGAAAGTGAACGAATACCTAAGTGCTATTTTAGAAGCACAAATATTATATGACGACAATGCTCTCGCAGATCTCCAATTTCGACAAGTTTTTGGTTTAGCAGTTTCTCTCCCGTTTTAATTTTGTTTAATTATTTATAGCCTTTATCAGCAATAGGCAGAATTAGCTTAAACAGTTTATGCCTTAAAAAATTTAGAGTCAATATAAACTGTAAAAATGGAAGCGAATAATTTCATTCTAACAGCTTTAAACGTTAATTTTGTTTGAAATAAACTGAATTAAATGAGTGCATTAATCAAAACGTCACTGGCTAGAAAATTTGCCATGGCGCTTTCAGGATTGTTTTTGGTTTTCTTTTTGCTACAGCATTTTACCATCAATCTTACCTCTGTCTTTAGTAAAGATGTCTTTAATGAACTTTCTCACTTTATGGGGAATAACCCAGTAGTTCAATTTGCCCTTCAGCCTGTTTTAATTTTCGGGGTGATTTTCCATTTTGTCATGGGTATTGTTTTAGAGATTCAAAATAGAAAAGCAAGAGCAAGTAAATACGCAACAAACAACGGCGCGGCAAATTCATCATGGATGTCAAGAAATATGATTATTTCTGGCGCAGTGGTTTTGTCTTTTCTTGGGCTTCATTTTTATGATTTTTGGATTCCAGAAATGAATTATAAATATGTCGAGGTGCTTCCAGAAAATCCTACAAGGTATTTTGAAGAAATGGTGCATAAATTTGAAAGCCCAGTGCGTGTAGGATTATATGTAGTTTCTTTTGGCTTTTTAGCCTTACACCTTTTACATGGGTTCAGTTCTTCGTTCCAATCTCTGGGCGCAAATAATAAATACACCCGTGCTATTAAAGGTTTTACAACTGCTTTTGCTATCGGGATTCCATTAGGTTTTGTCTTTATTGCATTGTTTCACCATTTAACCGCATTTTAATATGGCGACTTTAGATTCTAAAATACCCAAAGGCCCACTGGCCGATAAGTGGACCAATCACAAGAGCCACATTAATCTAGTGAGTCCTGCTAACAAACGTTTAATTGACGTGATTGTGGTAGGAACAGGATTAGCTGGAGCATCTGCTTCTGCTACTCTTGCAGAGCTAGGTTATAATGTAAAAACATTTTGTTTTCAAGATTCTCCACGACGTGCACACTCAATTGCTGCACAAGGAGGGATCAATGCTGCAAAAAATTATCAAGGAGATGGAGATTCTACCTATCGCTTGTTTTATGATACCATTAAAGGAGGTGATTACCGTTCACGCGAAGCAAATGTTCATCGCTTAGCAGAAGTTTCTACTAACATTATCGACCAGTGCGTTGCGCAAGGGGTTCCTTTTGCTCGTGACTATGGGGGATTATTAGACAATCGTTCTTTTGGGGGAGTTTTGGTTTCCAGAACTTTTTATGCTAAAGGTCAAACGGGACAACAGTTATTGCTAGGAGCATATTCTGCCATGAACCGTCAAATTGGCCGGGGTAAAATTAAAATGTACAACCGCCACGAAATGATGGATTTAGTGGTTGTAGATGGGAAAGCACGTGGAATTATCACCCGTAATCTAGTTAATGGTCAGATTGAACGACACGGTGCGCACGCGGTAGTAATAGCTTCTGGAGGATATGGAAACGTATTCTTCTTATCGACAAATGCCATGGGAAGTAATGTTTCTGCTGGCTGGAAAATTCACAAAAAAGGAGCCCATTTTGCGAATCCTTGTTTTACACAAATTCACCCAACTTGTATCCCAGTATCTGGAGATCATCAATCAAAGCTGACCTTGATGTCAGAATCTCTGCGTAATGATGGGCGTATATGGGTCCCAAAAAATATCGAAGATGTTAAGGCGATTCGCGAAGGCAAATTAAAACCCACAGAAATCGCCGAAGAAAATCGCGATTATTACCTAGAACGTCGATACCCTGCCTTTGGTAACCTTGTGCCTCGCGATGTAGCCTCTCGTGCTGCTAAAGAGCGTTGTGATGCAGGATATGGGGTAAACAAAACAGGAGAAGCGGTTTACCTTGACTTTGCCTCTGCTATCATGCGTTATGGAAAAGAACAAGCACACGTTAAAGGTTTAAACGAAAACGATCAAGCCTTAGTGAAGAAATTAGGTCAAGATGTTGTTCGTGCAAAATATGGAAACCTTTTCCAGATGTATGAAAAAATCGTAGATCAAAACCCTTATGAAACACCTATGATGATTTACCCAGCGGTACACTATACCATGGGAGGTGTTTGGGTAGATTACAATTTGATGACCAGTATCCCGGGTTGTTATGCCATTGGTGAAGCAAACTTCTCTGACCACGGAGCGAACCGTTTAGGAGCTTCTGCTTTAATGCAAGGTCTAGCAGATGGTTACTTCGTTCTCCCTTATACAATTGGAGACTATTTAGCCCATGATATACGTACAGGACCCATCCCTACTGATACCCCAGAATTTGAGGCTGCCGAAAAAGCAGTCAAGGATCAAATCGATGCTTTTGTAAACAACAACGGAATAAATTCTGTGGATTCTTATCACAGAAAACTGGGGAAAATCATGTGGAACAAATGTGGAATGTCCCGTAATGAAAAAGGTTTAAAAGAAGCCATTGCAGAGATTAAAGCCCTGCGTGAAGATTTTTATAAAAACGTTAATGTTCCTGGTGAAGCAAATGAGTTCAACGAACAATTAGCTAAAGCGGGTCGCGTAGCAGACTTCCTAGAATTAGGAGAGTTATTTGCCAAGGATGCGCTTGAGCGAACAGAATCTTGTGGAGGACATTTTCGTGAAGAGTCACAAACCCCAGA
>JBMYNN010000045.1:0-13662 GCA_049598335.1 Flavobacteriaceae bacterium | reverse complement strand
CCCGATATTTAATAATTCATATATTAGTATGGGATAGGATGATTCCAAAAAAAAACGGACTAGTAAAAATACTAGTCCGTCTTGTGTAGTAGATAACTCTATCGAAATATCGAACATAAGTCTTACTCCAAAAGACTTAATTGACACTCATCACTTAATGACTCTTATTAGGAAAAGTAGAACTAATATGATTTTGATTTCCCCTCCCCCTATTATTCAAAGTTGCAGCTTCCATGATTACAACTTAAACTTTTTTTGATATTTAGGGTCTAAACTATTAAACAACTAAAATGAAAAATGTTTTGAGATTGTCCATCATAATTCTCTTGTTTTCGTGTAACAAAAACGAAGACCCTCAAGAACAGTTCAATAATGATTGCACAGGAGAATATGCTTCAGAAGAAATACAAGATACTCTTGTGTCGGCTTTTTTTGGACTTGATAATGCACTACCAAGTCTATTTTTATGTAATCAACAAGCAGGCCTGTTAGATGGTATGCCTGTTAATTTTAAATTCCCATTAGATGCATCCAGTTTATCGGAAACTGATTTTGAAGTTATAGATAGCCTAGGAAATATTCATACCCCTATTTGCGTTTCTATGGCCCCCGCAGATGAAAATGGAGAAAATCGAACTGTACTTCTCTTAGGTGAATTCGGTACCGCTGTTATTAATCCACCTGTTGAAGTTAGAGTTGTAGGGGATTTATTTACAACTGATACTTTATCTGGAGAGTCCGTATGTTCAGCAATCAAAAACTTAAACGGAATCACTACCACAAATGTTATTCCGCTTGCTGATGGACCAAGTTTATTCTTTGCCCAAAGAATTAATGGCAATCTGAATGAATGTAATTCGGGAACACAAACGGTTCAAGTTGCTTGGAATGGTGGTATCACACCGTTTATAGGTGGTGATACTGAATCTGACTTATTTCAGTACTATGTTGGCTATTCTTACTGTTCTGGAGATCTAATACCGCATGTACCTATTTCCATAGTAGATATAAATGATAACGACAACTTTCATCAACTTTGTTTTTCTACAAGTGACGAAATTGTTAAAATTTCAATGATGGCTAATACGGTCAAAGACCCAAACCACGACCCAAATTTATACAGCGAAATTGATGTGAGTTCCTGTACTGAGTAAAATATGGGTATCTGTAGAATATTAGACCAAATTATCACTTCAGAAATAAAAAAACGGTTAACTATATAATAGTATAACCGTTTTATTGTTTTAGTAGATAACTCATTGGAAATATCGAACATTAGTCTAACACCTAGAGATATAATAGATACTCATCATATAATGATACTTATTTTGAAAAGTTGATCTAATCTGATTTTTATTTCCTCTCCCCTATTATTCAAAGTTGAAGCGCAAGTGAATCTTTTGGTGGATTAAATTAGAATTCTTTTGAATTAAGGAAGAAATTGTAACATCGAAATAGATCAATATGTTCTATTCTATCCCTTTACTATAGGAAGTTTTTTTTAAAAAACATACAACCTATTGATTTTTATATTTTCTTTACTCCATAGGAGATGGAGTATACATCTTTTAGCTGAACATATTGAAAACTGTTTTTTTATTCGGTGTTTTGGGAATTAGGAAGTCAAACCCAAATATGGCTTATGGTATAAGCCCCCGAAATTTAGAGCTAACTTCCGCTTTTAATTTTTTTATAAAGCATCCATTTATTTGTGTCATCAGGCAGCAAATTAGGATTGAGATTTCATTATTTCGTTTACAATTCAGATATAGTGTAGCACAAGTTTACACTTCAATTTCTTAATTTTTTCAAATAATAGAATGAATACTCGATATATTGATTTGGTTGATCAAACTTTTGATTTTCCACAAGAAGAATTTGCTTTACAAGGCGATAACTTATTATTTCATAAGATAGATTTGATGCAAATAATAAAGCAGTATGGAACGCCTTTAAAATTTACATACCTGCCACAAATTTCAAATAATATTCAAAGAGCAAAACAATGGTTTGCTAATGCAATGCAAAATGTGGCTTATAAAGGCAATTACCATTACTGCTATTGCACTAAAAGTTCGCATTTCAAATTTGTAATTGATGAAGCCCTAAAAAATAATATACATATAGAAACCTCATCGGCATTTGATATTGATATTGTTGAATCTTTAAAAACAGAAGGCAAAATCACAGTTAACACCTTTGTGCTGTGTAATGGCTTTAAGCGTGAGCAGTACATTGCTAACATTGCTCGATTGATTAATAATGGACACCATAACTGTATTCCGATTATTGATAATTACCAAGAATTACCATTACTTGCCAATGAAATAAACACCAAATTTAAAGTAGGCATTCGTATTGCTTCGGAAGAAGAACCAAAGTTTGAGTTCTATACCTCTCGGTTGGGCATTGGCTATAAAAACATTGTTCGCTTTTATAATGAGCAAATCAAAAACAATCCACAGGTAGAGTTAAAGATGTTGCATTTCTTTATCAATACAGGTATTGGAGATACTGCCTATTACTGGAATGAATTGTTGAAATGTCTAAAAGTGTACATCAACCTTAAAAAAGTATGCCCTACGTTAGACAGCCTTAATATTGGTGGTGGTTTCCCAATTAAAAACTCGTTGGCATTTGACTTTGATTATCAATATTTAATTGAAGAAATCATCAATCAAATTCAAACGGCTTGTAGCGAAGCCAATGTAGATGTTCCTGATATTTTCACAGAATTTGGCAGTTTTACCGTCGGCGAAAGTGGCGGAATGATCTACCAAGTACTGTATCAAAAGCAACAAAACGACCGCGAAAAATGGAATATGATAAACTCTTCATTCATTACCACACTAACCGATTCTTGGGCAATTAATAAACGTTTTGTAATGCTTCCTATCAACCGATGGAACGATCCCTATGAGCGAGTGTTATTAGGTGGATTGACTTGCGATAGCGATGATTATTACAATAGCGAACAACACATTAACGCCATTTATTTACCAAAATACAACGAGGAAAAACTCTTATATATTGGATTCTTTAACACAGGCGCATATCAAGAAACCTTAGGCGGTTATGGTGGTTTACAGCATTGTTTAATTCCTGCGCCTAAACATATTATTATTGATAAAGACGAAAACGGAAATATAACCACCCTATTATTCAGACCACAACAAGCTAAAACCGATTTTTTAAAGATTTTAGGCTATGAAGTTTATAACAAGAATTGGTAACAAATCATAATACACTAAAAGAATCAAATTATTAAAGTGAAAACAAATAAAACATTTGCAGGCATACCCGAAGAATATGCAACATTAAGCAAATCAGAAATCGTATTACTGTCTGTACCCTATGACGGTACAAGTACCTGGCAAAAAGGTTCTGATAAAGGCTTTGAAGCCTTTTTAGAAGCATCAGAAAATATGGAACTCTATGATATAGAAACCGATAGTGAAGTGTATAAAAAAGGGATATATATGCTTGATCCTGTGACAGAAAAAAGTTCGCCTGAAGCAATGGTAATAGCCGTGCATCAAACCGTTAAAAAGTACATTCACCGCAATAAGTTTGTAACCATATTTGGTGGTGAACATTCAATTTCTATTGGTACAATTCGAGCATTTAATGAATGTTTTGAAAACTTAACGGTATTGCATTTAGATGCACACGCCGATTTACGAAAAGAGTATGATGACTCAACGTGTAATCACGCTTGCGCAGTATATGAAGCCAGCCAAAACACCAATTTAATTCAAGTGGGTATTCGTTCTATGGATGTTTCAGAAAAAGAAGTGATGAATACAGATAAGGTTTATTATGCTCACGAGCTCATTTATGATGAATATTGGATGGACAATGCCATAGACCAAATGACGGATAATGTTTTTATCACTTTCGATTTAGATGTGTTAGATCCCTCCATAATGCCAAGTACTGGCACACCCGAACCAAGCGGTTTACTGTGGAATGAAACAATAGAGTTTCTTAAAAAAGTGTTTCAAGAAAAAAATGTTGTTGGTTTTGATATGGTAGAACTCTGTCCAAATCCTACAAACAAAGCCCCTGATTTTTTGGCTGCAAAACTCTACTACAAAATGTTGAGTTACAAATTCAATAACAAAGATGAAAGCGAAAACTTTGATGATGACTTTGATGAAGATATAGATTCGCCTTTTAACAAACTTTCAAAATTTAAAGATAATGAAGACTACTGATCAAGGGCATATTTCTCAATTTATAGAAAACCATTTCTTGCACTTTAATGCAGCAAGTTTGGTCGATGCTGCAAAAGCATATAAAGACCAATTAGCCAATGGTTCAAAAATGTTAGTGTCGTTGGCAGGCGCAATGAGTACGGCAGAAATAGGAAAAATCTTTGCTGAAATAATTCGCCAAAATAAAGTTCACATTATTTCTTGTACAGGCGCAAACCTCGAAGAAGATATTATGAATTTAGTAGCCCACAGTCATTATAAGCGTGTGCCAAATTACAGAGATTTAACACCAAAGGACGAGTGGGATTTGCTCTTAAAAGGGCTTAATCGAGTAACGGACACTTGTATCCCCGAAGAAGAAGCCTTTAGACGTTTACAGAAGCACATCTTTAAAATTTGGAAAGAAGCTGAAGAAAACGATGAACGTTATTATCCTCACGAATTTATGTACAAACTTTTACTATCAGGTGTTTTAGAAGAATACTACGAAATTGACATAAAAAATTCTTGGATGTATGCAGCAGCAGAGAAAAACCTACCAATGGTAGTGCCAGGGTGGGAAGATAGCACAATGGGCAACATTTTCGCATCATACGTGCTTAAAGGCGAATTAAAAGCCAGAACAATGAAATCGGGTATTGAATATATGACATTCCTTGCCGATTGGTACACTAATAATTCAGAAAATGGTATTGGTTTCTTTCAAATAGGTGGTGGTATTGCAGGCGATTTCCCTATTTGTGTCGTGCCAATGCTATATCAAGATATGGAACAGGAAGATACACTGTTTTGGAGTTACTTCTGCCAAATAAGTGATAGCACTACAAGTTATGGCTCGTATTCAGGCGCAGTTCCTAATGAAAAAATCACTTGGGGAAAATTGGATATTGACACCCCAAAATTTATAATAGAAAGTGATGCCACCATTGTAGCTCCGCTGATTTTTGCTTACCTCTTAAATATGTAACAGATGAAACGAATAATAGTAGATTACAAAAAACTTAATACTGAAATTTTAAACCTATTAGTAGAAAAATTTCCTGATGGCTATGATGATAACGATATAATTTCATTCAGAGATTCTAAAGGACAACAAATCAATGCTGTAGAAATTAGGACAGATGACATCAACTATTTGGTAAAAATTGACATGAAACTGCAACAAGCCATTAAAGATTACTCAGATGATGACTTTAATGATAATTCCTTGATAGAGAATTTAAGTTTTGATTTAGATTAAGAAACGACGGTCAAGAAATAACAAGGAAAATCTTGCAGTTAAAAATTCACTTCCCAAACAAGAGTGTATAGTCGTAAACCCGAACAAGAGAACCTACCGAACCTCAAATTTGAACCCAATTTTAGGTTAATCTATTCATTTACAGGAGGTAAGGATGATTCCAATAAAAAACGGACTAGTAAAAATACTAGTCCGTCTTGTGTAGTAGCGGGAACAGGACTCGAACCTGTGACCTTCGGGTTATGAGCCCGACGAGCTACCTACTGCTCTATCCCGCGCTGTAAATACAAATATACAACATTCTTCTCAAACAATAACTTCTAGTGACTGCTTCTTGTTTATCTTTGTGCTAAATGAATGAAAACCATAAAGCTGGCTTTGTTTCTATCGTTGGGAATCCTAACGTAGGAAAATCCACCTTGATGAATGCCTGGGTAGGAGAAAGATTGTCGATCATTACACCGAAGGCGCAAACCACTAGACATCGCATTTTAGGAATCCTTAATGCAGAGGATTATCAATTGGTTTTATCTGACACTCCAGGGGTAATTACCCCTAGTTATGAGATGCAATCTTCCATGATGGATTTTGTCAAAACAGCTTTGGAAGATTCAGATATTTTGATCTATATGCTTGAAGTGGGGGAGACCCAAATGAAAGATCAAGGGCTATTTGAAAAAATCCAACGTTTATCAATTCCTGTACTTGTACTTATCAATAAGATTGACACGACAGATCAAACTGCTTTAATTGCTTCGGTAGAACATTGGCAGGGTATTTTTCCTCAAGCGAAAGTTTTCCCTATTTCTGCTAAAACAGGATTCTCTGTTCAAGAGGTACTCGAGCATCTTATTAGCCTATTACCTATTTCACCTCCCTATTTTCCAAAAGATCAAATGACAGACAAGTCAGAGCGATTTTTTGTCAATGAAGCGATCCGAGAGCAAATCCTTCAGCATTATGATAAAGAAGTTCCCTATGCAGTTGAGGTAGTGACAGAAGAGTTTAAAGAAACCGAGAAAATCATTAAAATTCGCGCTTTAATTATGGTAGAAAGAGAAACCCAAAAAGGAATTTTAATTGGCCATAAAGGAGGCGCATTAAAAAAAGTAGGGGTGGGAGCACGAATGAAATTACAAGCTTTTTTTAAGAAGAAAGTGCATCTTGAACTCTATGTAAAAGTTAATAAAGATTGGCGTTCAAACGAACGACAACTCAAACGCTTTGGTTATAAGTACTAATCCCCGCATTAGATCCTTATAAAAAGGTTACTTTTGCATAAAAAATACCACAATGAGTGCTATAGTTGCGATTGTTGGGCGTCCCAATGTGGGCAAATCCACTTTTTTTAATCGAATGATCCAAAAGCGAGAAGCGATTGTCGATGCCGTGAGTGGTGTGACCAGAGATCGTCATTATGGGAAATCTGACTGGAATGGTGTGGAGTTTTCTTTAATTGATACTGGTGGGTATGTCGTGGGGAGTGAAGATGTTTTTGAAAAAGAAATTGATAAGCAGGTAGAACTTGCCATTGATGAAGCAGATGCGATTGTCTTTATGGTAGAGGTTGAAACGGGGGTTACCGGTATGGACGAAGAAGTCGCGCAATTACTGCGCCGCTCTAGAAAACCTGTTTTCTTAGTCGTTAATAAGGTAGATAATGCCATGCGTAAAGACGATGCGGTGGAATTCTACAGCTTAGGCTTTGACAAATTATATAATATCTCTGGCATTAATGGAAGTGGAACCGGGGAGTTGTTAGATGACTTAGTCGCCTCTTTACCAGAACAAGCAGAAAACACTTCAGATGAGTTACCTCGCTTTGCGGTAGTAGGAAGACCAAATGCAGGAAAATCGTCTTTTATCAATGCTTTAATTGGAGAGGAAAGATATATCGTTACAGATATTGCTGGAACTACTAGAGACAGTATTGATACTAAATACAATCGTTTTGGTTTCGAATTTAACTTAGTGGATACTGCTGGGATTCGAAGAAAAAAGAAGGTCAAAGAAGACATTGAATTTTATTCTGTAATGCGATCGGTAAGAGCAATAGAACACAGTGATGTAGTTATTCTTGTCGTCGACGCTACCCGTGGTTTTGATGGGCAGGTTCAAAATATTTTTTGGTTAGCCCACAGAAACAATAAAGGAGTAGTCATTTTGATTAACAAATGGGACCTCGTTGAAAAAGATCACAAAACAACTAAAGGCTTTGAAGAGGAAATTCGCAAAGAAACCGCGCCTTTTGTTGATGTTCCTATTGTCTTTGTTTCTACTTTGACAAAACAGCGTATTTTTAAAGCCATTGAAACAGCCGTTAAGGTTTATCAGTCTAGGTCAAATAGAATCCCTACAAGAAAATTAAACGATACTGTTTTACCCATTATAGAAGCTACACCGCCTCCAGCAAATAAAGGAAAGTTTGTCAAGATCAAATTTTGTACACAACTTCCTTCTGCTTATCCGCAGTTTGCTTTCTTTTGTAATCTGCCGCAATATGTAAAGGATCCTTATAAACGATTCTTAGAAAATCAATTACGTGAAATTTATGATTTTAATGGTGTCCCGATTAATATTTTCTTTCGAAAGAAATAATTAAAGATTATCGCGCAAGGCTGTCAACTCTGCTTTGATTTTCTCTAAGCGATTTAGTAGTTTTAATTTGCTTTTTTCGGTGTCTTGCGATTGTGCAAGTTGATTTTTAGCCCCCTCTATGGTCAGTCCTTTTTCTTTAAGCAAGTGATAAATTAATTGAATGTTTTCAATATCTCCAGGGGTGAATTTGCGAATCCCAGAGGTTTTTTTCTTGGGTTGAATTTGTTTGAATTCTTTTTCCCAATACCGCAATAGAGAAGTGTTTACGCCAAAAGCTTTGGCGACTTCACCTATGGAGTAATACCTTTTTTCAGGTAAATTGATTTTCATGAGATTAATCTAACGATTGGTTCTCTTGCGAAGCCTGGTTGACGATTGCGTCAAATTCTGCGGGGCTTAAATCGTCTAAGTAAAAATTTAAAGGATTGATTTTAACACCTTCCTTTAGAATTTCATAGTGTAGGTGGGGTGCAACAGAGCGTCCTGTATTTCCTACAAAGCCAATAATATCGCCGCGTTTTACTTTTTGTCCACGGCGAACATTGTATTTTGATAAGTGGGCATACAAGCTAACATAACCAAATCCGTGATCGATACGAATATGACGTCCATAACCAGAAGAACGATTATCAGCCCGTTTTATTACCCCATCTCCTGTGGCATATATAGGAGTACCACGATTAGCAGAAAAGTCCATTCCTTTATGCCTTCTTCTTTTTTTGGTAAAAGGATCAATACGCCATCCATAGCCAGAGGCCATACGTTTAAGGTCTTCTTTTTTAATGGGTTGTATGGAAGGGATTGCCGCAAGAAAGTCTTCTTTCTTTTCTGCCAATTGTTGTATTTCTTCTAGAGATTTTGATTGAACAACAAGCATCCTAGATAAAATATCGATTTGTTTCGTCGTTTCTATGATTTGATCAGAGTTCCCAAAACCTTCTAGTTTTTTGTAGCGATTGACACCCCCAAAGCCAGCACGTCGCTGCTCTTCTGGGATAGGGCTTGCTTCAAAATAGGCACGGTAAATTTCGTTATCGCGATTTTCAATATCGGTCATGACCTCTTCCATCTGCTCTAGGCGCTGCACTAATAGGTCAAACTGAAACTCATAGTTTTTTAACTCGCGCTCAAGTAGTAACTCTTTTGGTGTGTTTAAAAAGTCGGTTGTTAATAAACCAAAAAGCGTAAAAAGTCCAAAGAGAAAAGACGAAATTAGAAAGAGAAAAAAATTGGAAACTTTGAGTGTTTTTCCACTTTGAATCGGTCGGTAAGAAAGTGTTTCAGGATCGTAATAATATTTAACCTTTGCCATAAACAGATTTCTTATAAATTTTGTTTTCTTTTGCAATAGCAAAACGAAAGTTCCACAAATATAATAAATTTTGGATGTAAGATTTGAATTTTAATGCTTTTAGACAATGAAATCAGCTGAAATACGCCAACACTTTTTAGATTTTTTCAACGAAAAACAACACCAAATCGTACCCTCTGCCCCCATGGTCGTCAAAAATGATCCAACTTTGATGTTTACCAATGCAGGGATGAACCAATTTAAAGAGTATTTTTTAGGGAATAAAACCCCTAAAAATAAGCGTGTTGCAGATACTCAAAAATGTTTGCGGGTTTCGGGTAAACACAACGATTTAGAAGAAGTTGGGATTGATACTTATCACCATACTTTTTTTGAAATGCTGGGGAACTGGAGTTTTGGAGACTACTTTAAAGAAGAAGCCATTGCATGGGCCTGGGAAATTTTAACAGAGCGTTATAAAATTGATCCTTCTATCTTATATGTCACCATCTTTGAAGGGGACGTTAGCGAAGGCTTAGCGCGCGATATGGACGCCTATAACTTCTGGAAAAAATTTGTCCCAGAAGAAAGAATACTTTTAGGAAATAAAGAAGACAATTTCTGGGAAATGGGAGATCAAGGGCCTTGTGGGCCTTGTTCTGAGATTCATGTAGATATTCGTTCTGAAGAAGATAAACAAAAAATTCCTGGAGCCGATTTAGTCAATCAAGATCACCCACAAGTGGTTGAGGTGTGGAATTTAGTCTTTATTGAATTTAATCGTAAAGCAGACGGAAGTTTAGAACAATTACCCGAAAAACATATCGATACTGGTATGGGTTTTGAACGCCTTTGCATGGTGTTACAAAACAAGCAATCAAATTATGATACAGATGTGTTTACTCCTCTGATTCGAGAAATAGAGGCATTAACAAAAACAGAATACGGAGCTTCACTAGAAACCGATCGAGCTATTCGAGTTATTGCAGATCACGTCCGTACAGTTTATTTTGCTATTGCCGATGGACAGTTACCTAGCAATACAGGGGCAGGTTATGTTATCCGTCGAATTTTGCGTCGTGCCATTCGATACGGCTTTACTTTTTTAGGACAAAAGGAGTCGTTTATTTACCTTTTAGTCGCTACCCTCGAGCAACAAATGGGAGATGCATTTCCTGAATTAACACGCGAACAAAAACTAGCCTTTAATGTAATTCGAGAAGAGGAAAACTCATTCTTAAAAACCCTCGATCAGGGGTTATTACTTTTGGATAGCATTCTAAAAAGCAGTAAAAACAATATGCTCGAAGGAGTCAAAGCGTTTGAACTCTACGACACTTATGGTTTTCCATATGATCTAACGGCACTTATTGCCAGTGAACGCGGTTTCGAAGTGGACGAAGATGGCTTTAACGCATCCATGGAGCAGCAAAAGAATCGCTCCAGGGCCGCTGCTTCATCAAAAGCAGGCGATTGGGTCGTTCTCGAGCAAGATGAGTTGGAAGAGTTCATTGGCTATGACCATTTAGACGCCCAAGTAAAAATCACCCGTTATCGCAAAATGTCAACGGCTAAAGAAGGAGATTTCTATCAACTGGTTTTTAACCTTACCCCTTTTTATCCAGAGGGTGGGGGACAAGTAGGGGATAAAGGCTACCTCGAAGCGGCAAACGGTGACATTTACTACATTCTCAATACCAAAAAAGAGAATAACCTTATCATTCATTATACAGAAACACTTCCTCCAAAGCTTGAAGGAGGTTTTAAAGCTGTTGTAGATGCTAGGCAAAGACAACGAACGTCAAGCAATCACACCGCTACTCACTTATTGCATCAAGCCTTAAGAGAAGTTTTAGGGGATCATGTAGAGCAAAAAGGCTCCATGGTACACTCAGGAATGTTTCGCTTTGATTTTTCGCATTACGCCAAAGTATCTCTCGATGAATTAAAAGCCGTCGAACAATTCGTCAATGCTCGCATTCAAGAACAACTTCCGTTAGAAGAAAATCGCGAGGCAATTTTAGCTGAAGCCATGGAACAAGGTGCTATGGCACTCTTTGGAGAAAAATATGGCGATACCGTCCGTACAATTCGTTTTGGGCAATCCATTGAATTATGTGGGGGAACCCATGTCTCAAATACGGCAGATATTTGGCACTTTAAAATTACCTCTGAAGGAGCAGTCGCTTCTGGAATTCGCCGTATTGAAGCCATAACTGGCGATGCTGCGAAAACCTATTTTGAAGATCAGTCAGAGTTGTTAGAAAAGGTGCAAGGATTGTTAAATCAACCTCAAGACCCGTTAAAAGCCATTGCCAGTTTACAAGGGGAAATGGCACAACTTAAAAAAGAAATTCAAGGATTAGCTAAAATTCAACTCGCTGCACTTCAAGCCGAAATCAAGGAAGAAATCAGTGAAAAGAATGGGGTTGATTTCTTGGCAAAAGAAATCGATTTAGATGCAGGAGCAATGAAAGATTTAGCTTTTTCTTTAGGACAAAACAACCCTAACTTATTTTTAGTCCTTGCTTCGCAAAAGGGAGGTAAGCCCGTAATTAGCTGTTACATTTCGAAAGAATTGGTCGCTGCTAAGAATTTAAACGCTGGAACGATTGTTCGGGAATTAGGAAAACACATCCAAGGTGGAGGTGGAGGTCAACCTTTCTTCGCAACTGCGGGAGGGAAAAAGGTTGAAGGGATTTCAACGGCGCTTCAAATGGCTGAAAGTTTGCTCTAAATTTCTCGATCAACAAGATCAGTCACCACATAATAACGCGGGTCGTCAATCGAAGCCTCGATTACTTTTTCGAACTTTGGATTAGCCTTAAGTAAGAGTCGCTTACATTCTGGACTCAAATGAGTAAGACGAATGTTTTTCTTTTTTCGCAGGTATTTTTCAATCAAATTTTCTAATGCTTCAATACCAGAATGGTCAGATACCCGGGATTCGATAAAATCAATCTCCACCTTCTCAGGATCGTTTTTGACATCAAATTTTGCATTGAAGTTTTGAATGGAACCAAAAAATAAGGGGCCCCAAATTTCATAGACTTTCGTTCCATCACTTTTAAAGCTTTTGCGTGCGCGAATCATCGTTGCATTTTCCCATGCAAAGACTAAAGCGGCAATAATAACACCCACTAAAACAGCAATGGCTAAATCTTCCATCACTGTAACTGCAGAGACTGTCACAAGGATGAAGGCATCTTTTCGCGGAATTTTATTGATAATGCGGAAACTACTCCAGGCAAATGTTCCAATGACCACCATAAACATCACGCCTACTAGGGCTGCTATGGGGATTTGTTCAATTACACTTGCACCAAAAAGGACAAAACACAACAAGGCCACTGCTGCTACTATTCCCGAAAGGCGTCCACGCCCTCCAGAATTTACGTTAATAATCGATTGGCCAATCATGGCACAACCCCCCATTCCACCAAAGAGTCCATTGAGGATATTAGCTGTGCCTTGTGCAAGACATTCACGATTACCGCTGCCGCGGGTTTCGGTAATTTCATCGATGAGGTTTAAGGTCATCAGGGACTCAATTAACCCCACTGCAGCAAGGAGAAAGGCGGTAGATAGTATCAAACTCCAGTGCCCATTTAGGGTGTGGAATAACGAAAAAATTTCGGTTTGAAATTCGGGTAAACCTCCTTGCAGACTTTCGCCACCTCCATCGCGGATAAACGACCCTACTGTACTTACCTCAATTTCGCCAAAGATTGTGATACAAGCCACAACTACAATGGCGGCTAAAGCCGCGGGTAGCTTTGTTGTAAGTTTTGGGAGAAAGTACATAATGGCCATGGTTAACGCCACTAATACTAGCATCGTATAAAGTGCTTCTCCACTTAGCCAACGAGTTGTGCCGTAAACCGTTTGTTTAAATAAGCCCAGTTGAGATAGAAAAATAACAATGGCTAAACCATTGACAAACCCCATCATTACGGGGTGAGGAATTAAGCGCACAAATTTCCCTAGTTTAAACACACCAGCAGTTATTTGAATAAGCCCTAAAAAGAGAAGGGTGATAAATAACCAGTATAAACCGAGGTTTTCAACCGGAGAAGATAAATTATTACCAACAGTATTTCCCTGTTGGATCATGTAAACCATTACTACAGCCATTGCGCCTGTTGCACCAGAAATCATTCCTGGGCGCCCACCAAATAGGGCAGTGACAATTCCCATCATAAAGGCGCCATAGAGTCCCACAAGAGGGTCAACCCCTGCAATAAAGGCAAAGGCTACTGCCTCTGGAACGAGGGCGAGTGCAACTGTAAGGCCAGATAAAATGTCATTTTTTGGAT
>JBMYNN010000044.1:0-13790 GCA_049598335.1 Flavobacteriaceae bacterium | reverse complement strand
GCTACCGGAAGTATAGAAACTTATCCTATTGAGAATGTATCACCAGATATGTCCTTTTTAGAAATGATGGATGTGCTCAACGAAGAATTAATTGGGAAGGGAATCGATCCAGTTGCATTTGACCACGATTGTCGCGAAGGAATTTGCGGAATGTGCTCGATGTACATTAACGGAGAAGCTCACGGTCCAGACCGTTTGGTAACAACCTGTCAATTGCACATGCGTAAGTTTAAAGATGGAGACACCATTACCATTGAACCTTTCCGTGCGAATGCTTTTCCAGTGGTAAAAGACTTAGCGGTAGATCGTTCTGCTTTTGATCGTATTCAACATGCGGGTGGTTTTGTGAGTGTAAACACTTCTGGTAATACCCAAGATGCTAACGCCATTCCTATTGATAAGCACGATGCAGATAAAGCTTTTGACGCTGCCACTTGTATTGGATGTGGAGCTTGTGTAGCGACTTGCAAAAATGCTTCTGCGATGTTGTTTGTCTCGGCAAAAGTATCTCAGTATGCACTCTTACCCCAAGGGAAAGTTGAAGCAACAGATCGTGTTTTAAACATGGTAAAACAAATGGACGAAGAAGGTTTTGGAAACTGTACTAATACTGGTGCATGTGAGGTAGAATGTCCTAAAGGAATCTCTTTAGAGAATATCGCTCGTATGAATCGCGAGTACCTCTCTGCTAGCCTTAAAGGATAAATGCTTTTTGATAATTTAGATAACAGCCTACCTCCCAAAGAGGTAGGTTTTTTATACAATCAACTGTTTAAAGTCCTTTACACTTGCAATACAACCTAAGTCCATTAGTTGATCTTTTGTAAACTGGGTAGCAATTCCCACTATTCTCATTCCAGCTGCTTGGGCTGCTATAATTCCAGACTGGGTGTCTTCAAAGGCGAGACAGTCTTTAGGATAAATTCCTATTTTTTCTGCGGCCCGCAAAAAGATTTCGGGATGAGGTTTCCCTTGCGTCACTTGATCTCCTCCAGTCGTACTGTGAAAATAATTTTCGATATTCAATTGTTTTAGGGTCATCTCAAGATTATTTTGATCGCCCATAGTGGCAAGTCCTGCAGGGATATTTCTTTTCTTAAGTTGTCTTAAAAAAAGGTGCAAGCCCGGGAGAGGCGTTAATAAATGGCCATAAGTATTGCGGTATAAGGCTTCTTTTTCGTTTCCTACTTGTTGAAGTTCTTCTTCGGTGGTTAAGTGTGGAAAAAAACGCGCCATGACTTCGATTAGAGTTCCTTTGTGATAGTCACGTTCAAAGGTCTCAGTATCGATTTCTAGTTTTTTGAGAGCAATAAATTTCATCCAAGCTTTGTGATGGTAGTGCATGTTGTCGGTCAAGGTACCGTCCATATCGAAGATGTAGGCTTTTACTGGGGGGAGTTGTATCATTGCTGTTTTTTTTACATCTTTATCACAAGTCTTAAATATATGGAATCTCAACTTACACTTACTGCCCTTCAGACCAATCTTTTTTGGGAGGATAAATCAAAGAACTGGAAACAGTTAGGGGATCAAATCGAAGGTCTTCCTAAAACAGATCTTATTATTCTACCAGAAATGTTTACCACCGGTTTTAGTATGGAAGCAGAGAAAAATGCAGAATCCATGCAAGGAGAAACCGTTCAATGGATGCAACAGTGGGCGAAGAAAAAGAATGCTGCTATTGCGGGCAGCACCGTGATTAAAGAAAACAGTAAATGTTATAATCGATTTTTATTTGTCTCTCCTAAAGGAACAATTCAGTTTTATGACAAGCGTCACACCTTTACTTTAGCAGGAGAGGACAAGGCCTATGCTACTGGAGAAAACGATGGTTTGATTGACTATAAAGGTTGGAAGATATGTTTACGGGTTTGTTATGACCTGCGGTTCCCAGTATGGGGTAGAAACACATCAGATTATGATGTATTGATTTATACGGCCAACTGGCCCCATAAACGCATTGGTGCATGGGATGCATTATTAAAAGCCCGTTCGATTGAAAATATGAGCTATTGCGTGGGTGTCAATAGAATTGGGACAGATGGTTCTGACCTATACTATCCTGGACACACGGCAATCTATGATTATATGGGTGAAAAAGTAGGTTCAACTAAAGCAGAAGAACAAGATCACACAACGGTCATAATGGATCGTGATAAAATGTTACAGGCCCGACAAAAACTTAACTTTTTAAACGATAGAGATCGTTTTACTATTCAATCGTAAAAGTTTCTATTAAATCCCAATTTGCTCTCAGTGTGAGATAATCTGCTAGATAGATCACTTCTTCGGGTTGTCTTTTTTCAAGGTAATTACCAGTGTCCCATCGACCGTTGCCATTGCGGTCTTTGACAAAACGTATTTGATAATCTTTTGGGATTAGATAGTTCAATTGATAGCGGTCATCTTCATTTTGACTCACTCGTCTAATCAGTTTTCCATTTTTATCAATCAATTCAAAAAAGTAAGGCATGTCTTTGTCCTTGTTTTCTATGGTTAAGAACAAGGTCCCGTAGTCTTCTATTGCCCGGGTTCTCACTACATGAATAATGGTGTCGTTAGTTGCACCTAAAAAGTCGGTGATTGCATTAGGTAAAATCTGAATGCGATAGTTGTCCTTTTGGACTTTCTTGAAGTCAAAGTAAACCATGTCTTTATTTGGATCGATTGAACTTGTAAAAGGCACCGATAGCGTATCAATATCAAAGATTTGTATGTACTCATCGTTTACCGAAGTAATGGGGAGATTACTCTCAATCTTAAGGGTATCCAAAAAGTGTAAAATATTCTGATTTTTAGGGGATAAGTTCAACATTAAAGAATCCAATTGAGGTTTAAAGGGCTTAATTACTACTGGACGCATAGAGTCCTTTTCTTCGAGTTCCACCACAATAGAATCCAATTCTTTTTGAGGCTGGAACCAGTAGTGTAAGGTGTCTTTTTCTCTATCTCGGGTAAAAAAGCCTTGCCCACTTTTTTTAAATGCGTTTGTAAAAATAATTTTTTTATCGCTAACATCTCCAAAATAGCTAAACTCTAAATGATGGTCATTCACATATCGAGGTCTTCCCCATTTAAAATTAGTTTCCTCTTTAAAAAGAACAGGAAATTTCAAGGAGTCTTGAGGCAATTCAATGGGTTCTTCAAAGAATCCAATTAGATCGGCAAATTGATCAAAAAGATAATTTTTACCTACATCCTTAATCGCGATAAATTCATATTTACCGGGGGCTAAACTCTGCAAATTGAAATAAATACTATCTAAGGTATTTCCTACATAAAGCGGTTTTTTCAAATAAATAGTCGAATCTGTATAAGTAGAATCAATGGGGTAGAGGTGAATTGAAATCTGCTTTAAAGAATCCAAGGCATAAGCATCTTTTACAGTTCCAGAAAGGGTTAAAGAATCTAAATAATCCCCAGTCGAAAAAGTATAATTAAAGAAAGGTAATGGATTATTTTCGTTGTAATCTTCTATGGCTTCGCCAAAATTAAATGTGTAGGTGGTGTTATCTCTTGGGGGTTCTTCAAAATGAATTTCTACTTTTTTACTTACTGTTCCTTCAGGAAGAATTCGATAAGCACTTTTTTCCATCGGTGGGGAAACAATCAATTGATTGGAAATGTCTTTGAGCTGAATGTATTCGTCAAAAACCAAGACCACCTTTTTAGCGTCAAAATTAACTTTATTAAGAGAGGGGTTCGCAGAGACTAAAACGGGGGGAATACTGTCTTTAGCTCCGCCAGTAGGTGTTCCCCTTTTCGCACAATGGGTCGTGGATATTACCCACAAAATCACAATAATTATGCTAAGTTTTTTTCGCATATGCTGCAAAGTAACACATAAATCTGCTAATTTCTATAGACGATGGTGGCAATACTCAAGCAAAGCCCATCAATTTTAATCATCAATCTGGAACAGGCTTTTAAAGTAGCTCCGGTGGTAAGAATATCGTCTAGTAATAAATAATGTCCTTTGGGAAGATTAATCATTGGATTTATTCGAAATGCATTTTGTAAAATTGCCGTTCGATCTCGGCTTGCTTGAGACAATTTTGGGGTGTGTTTTACTCGTCGAAGAAAGTTACCATAATAAGTAATTTTTAGGGCTTTTGCTGCGCTTTCTCCAATAAGATCGACCTGATTAAATCCTCTTTTTCTTTTCCGTTTAGGGTGCAAAGGCACGCCGATTATTCCGTCAAAGTGTGTTTTAGAATCGACAATTAATGAAGCTAATTTCTGACCAAAAAAAGCACCAACGGGTCTATTCCCCTTGTACTTTAATTCATACAATAAGGATTCGACCAGTGCATTTTCTTCAAAAACATACAAAGAAAATACCTGTTGAATTGGGAAATCTGCAAACAGGTGTTGCTTTAAAGGTGAGGGATACATTAAATGAAAAAAGGTAAGGGGCAAGTTTAGTTCACAGTAAATACAAAGCACTTTTTTAGAAGATTGAATGGCTCTTTGACACCCCAAACAGCGTAAGGGAAAAAATAAATCAAAAATAGCTTGAAGCAGACGAAAAAGTTGAGCGAACATTTCAAGGCGATTTGGTTCTCCCAAAATACGAAAAAGGGTTATTTTTGCAGCATGACAGATTTTAAGAAGATCATTTCCCATGCAAAAGAATACGGTTTTGTATTCCCTTCAAGTGAAATTTATGACGGTCTAAGCGCCGTATATGACTATGCGCAAAACGGTGTTGCCCTAAAAAAAAATATCCGTGATTACTGGTGGAAAGCCATGGTGCAACTGCACAGTAATATTGTGGGGATTGATGCCGCTATTTTTATGCATCCCACGACTTGGAAAGCTTCTGGCCATGTCGATGCATTTAATGATCCCTTAATTGATAATAAAGATTCTAAAAAGCGCTATCGCGCCGATGTTTTAGTAGAAGACTATTGCGCTAAAATTGAAGTTAAGATTGAAAAAGAAGTCAAAAAAGCTGCGAAGCGTTTTGGAGAAAGTTTTGATAAAGCTCAGTTTATCTCCACCAATCCACGTGTTGTGAGCTATCAAGAAAAAATTGATACCATCTTAAAGCGTTTAGGCCAATCTCTAGAAAAAGAAGATTTAGCAGACGTCAAAAACTTAATTGAAGAATTGGAAATTGCCTGCCCTGAATCTGGATCTCGCAACTGGACAGAGGTCAAGCAATTCAATTTGATGTTTGGAACTAAACTGGGTGCTTCGGCAGACTCGGCCATGGATTTATATCTCCGCCCAGAGACAGCACAAGGAATTTTTGTCAACTTCTTAAATGTGCAAAAAACAGGTCGCATGAAAATCCCTTTTGGGATTGCACAAACAGGAAAAGCCTTTAGAAACGAGATCGTCGCACGACAGTTTATCTTTCGCATGCGCGAATTTGAACAAATGGAAATGCAATTCTTTGTTCCCCCTGGAACACAAAAAGAGTGGTATGAAAAATGGAAAGAAACCCGTTTAAAATGGCACTTATCGCTAGGAATGGGAGAAGATAATTATCGTTTTCACGATCATGAAAAACTAGCACATTATGCCGATGCTGCTGCAGATATTGAATTCAAATTCCCTTTTGGGTTTAAAGAATTAGAAGGGATTCACTCTAGAACAGACTTTGATTTATCAAGTCATGAAGAGTTCTCTGGGAAGAAATTACAATATTTTGATTCGGAACGTAATGAAAATTATGTTCCTTATGTAGTAGAAACTTCGATTGGACTAGACAGAATGTTTTTAGCCACTTTTTCTTGGGCGCTTCGCGAAGAAACTCTTGAAGATGGGAGTCAACGTACTGTATTAAAACTTCCAGCCGTTTTAGCGCCTACAAAAGTAGCGGTACTTCCTTTAGTCAAGAAAGATGGCTTGCCAGATTTAGCGCAAGAAATTGTCGATAGTCTCAAATGGGAACAGGCTGTCTCTTATGACGAAAAAGACGCAGTTGGACGTCGTTATCGCCGTCAAGATGCCTTAGGGACACCATATTGTATCACCGTTGATCACCAGTCGTTAGAAGATAAAACAGTTACCCTTCGCAATCGGGATAGTATGGACCAAGAGCGTATTGCTATTGCAGACTTGTCTTCCTATCTAGATGCAAAGTTGAATATTAAACACTGGTTGCAAAAAATTTAGAAGCGCTTTCCTATACTAATCCCTACCCTTGGCATTGCGCTTGGGCCATTAGCTGAAATTAAATTTCGAGCTGCACCGCTAAAGACACTTAAAGTGTATTTCTTCTTGGTGATGAATTTTCCGCCAACCGAAAAGCCAATACCTAGTTCTGTAAACGAATCATAATAATCATTCAATGTTGCGACTTCATAATAGAAGTCGTCATAATTATCATATTTCCCAAAAGATACTGCTCCAAAAGCTTCAATGAAAAAGCCGTGATTTAACCCTCGACCAAAATAGATACGATAAAAAGACGTTAAAGCAGCCGTTTCGTAATAAAAAGGTGCATCGTCATTAAATCGATTCATTCCAGCAAGACTAATTAGTCCACTAAACCCATAACTACTCTCCTCGTCGATGTATTTTTCAAAACTAATATCAAGGGTTTGAAAAACTAATAAATTGAACGCGTTCACATTCCATTCTTTGGTATAGGTGGGTAGGCTGTCCTTTTCTATTTGAGCTTTAAGAGAATGAACTCCTATCCCTAGACAAAATAAAACCACAAAAAAAAGCTTAGAAAATCGGTTAAAAAAAGTGTTCATAGATTGTAGATTAAAAGTTTAAGGACTTGATAAAGATAGAAAACAAATTGGTAATTTAGTTTTAATGAAAATCATTTCCTATAATGTTAACGGTATCCGAGCTGCGCTAAAAAAAGACTTCGTTCAATGGTTAAAAGCCGCTGATCCCGATGTAGTTTGTTTGCAAGAAACTAAAGCAATACAAGAGCAGGTCGATATGTCAAAAATTGAAGCTTTAGGGTATCAACATTATTGGTTTTCTGCTCAAAAAAAGGGCTATAGTGGAGTGGCTATTTTAAGTAAAACAACCCCCAATAAGGTAACCTATGGCACCGGGATTGATCATATGGATTTTGAAGGGCGTGTGATAAGAGCAGATTTTGATACTTGTTCTGTGATGAGTCTTTATCTTCCTTCTGGGACAAATACAGATCGCCTGGAGTACAAGTTTAAATTCATGGACGATTTCAAAGATTATATCGACACATTAAAACAAGATTTTCCTCAGCTAGTCATTTGTGGGGATTATAATATTTGTCATCAAGCGATTGACATTCATGATCCCGTTAGAAATAAAAATGTCTCTGGATTTTTACCTCAAGAACGCGCTTGGCTAGATGGATTTCTCAATAGTGGTTTCATTGATTCTTTTCGTTCGCTAAATCCAGAACCCCATCATTACAGCTGGTGGAGTTATCGTGCGAATGCACGCTCAAATAACAAGGGTTGGCGTATTGATTATGCCCTAGTCAGTGAAGCATTGAAAGATAATATTTCACGGGCTTATATTTTACCAGAAGCCCATCATTCTGACCATTGCCCAGTTGTGGTTGAATTACATTAAACGAAAACTATTCTAGATGAAAAAAGTACTCCTTTTATTGATTTTACCCTTATGTACAAGTTGTGTGTCTTCTAAAATTTTTAACGAAATAGAAAGTCGATATGCTATCCTTAAGAGAGAGAATGCTAGTTTGGAAACAGCGCATAATCAACTCATTAAAAACTATGACTCTTTACGCTATCACTATGGTGAATTAGTGGGGCAATATGAAAAGCAAAGCCAACTATTAGCAACCACCTCGGGCACTTTAGCGACCCTACAAGATGCTTATACAGCTTTAGAACAGAACAGTAATGAAGCCCTACAGGCCAGTATAGAAAAAAACCGTGGGCTTTTAGAAAAAATTCAAATTAAAGAAGGCGAATTGTTATCAGAAAGAACTCGTTTAGATTCTTTAAGTAAAGAATTGTCATCTCGAATCGCGAGAGTAGAAGAACTCGAAGGATTAGTTGCAGATAAAGAAGCCTTGATGAGTGCTTTGAAAACTGCCTTAACAGATGCTTTAGTTAGCTTTAAGGGCAATGGTCTATCTGTGGAACAACGCAAAGGCAAAGTCTATGTTTCGATGGAAAACAAGCTGTTGTTTCAATCGGGGAGTTGGTCAGTTGGAAATACTGGGAAACAGGCCCTTAAACAGTTAGGAAACGTTTTAGCGGCCAATCCAGAGATTGCTGTTTTGATTGAAGGTCATACAGATGCTGACCCCTATATTGGGAATGATAATTTGAGTGGAAATTGGGACTTATCCACTAAACGAGCCACTGAAATTGTCAAATTATTGTTAAAGAATAATAAGATTAAAGCCGAAAATCTAACCGCAGCCGGGAGAGGACAACACCAACCTTTGGCCACAAATAAAACCGCTGCTGGAAAAGCAAAAAACAGACGCATTGAAGTAATTTTAACCCCAAAATTGGATAAAATCGCAGCACTTCTTTCCCGCGTTGACGACTAAATAATTTATGAGATATACCGTATTACCCTCCACAGACATTAAGGTCTCTAAATTGTGTTTAGGGACCATGACCTTTGGAAACCAAAACACAGAAGCCGAAGGCCACGCCCAGATGGATTTTGCCCTTGAGCGGGGGATTAACTTTTTTGATACAGCAGAATTATACCCTGTTCCTGCCAATGCAACAACCTATGCCGATACAGAGCGCATTATGGGATCATGGTTTAAGAAAACAGGGAATCGCGATAAAATTGTGCTAGCTTCAAAGATTGTAGGATCGGGGGCTTATACAGCGCATATTCGCGATCACGACAACTTTAGCCCTAAACATTTACGCGAAGCCCTAGAAGGAAGTTTAAAGCGTTTAAATACAGATTACCTCGATTTATATCAACTGCACTGGCCAGAAAGAAGAACAAACTTTTTTAGTGTTCGCGGTTATAAAGGGCATCCAGAAAAAGATGCGTGGGAAGATAATTTTGAAGTCATTTTAGCCACCCTTGCAGAATTTATCGAGCAAGGAAAAATCAAACATATCGGCTTGTCAAATGAGACTCCCTGGGGTATTCATCGTTGCTTACAACTCGCCGAAAAAGGTTTTCCTAAAATGATTACTGTCCAAAACCCTTATAACCTACTCAATCGCTTGTTTGAGGTGGGAAATTCAGAAATGTGTATGCGGGAAGGAATGGGACTTTTAGCTTATTCTCCATTAGGCTTTGGAAGACTTACTGGAAAATATCGCAAGGGGATGCCAGAAAATTCGCGATTTAAACTTTTCCCAAATCTCGCTCGATTTAATGGAGAAAACAGCATTTTAGCAACAGAAGAATACTACAAAATTGCTGAAGAATTTGGGTTGTCGTTGACACAAATGGCCCTAGCTTTTGTAACCGATCGCCCTTTTGTTACTTCTAATATTATTGGGGCTACCAGTTTAGTACAATTGGAAGAAAACATTGCTTCCATCGATGTTGATCTTTCAAAAGAATTGCTCAAAGCGATCGAGAAAGTGCAAGAAAGTATTCCCAATCCAGCACCATAGTTTTTATTAAAGGGCTATACTAAAAGAATGGATTACCACATAAGAAAGCTCAATTATAAAAGGTTAAAGTACAGCGGATAAAAGTGCTTTAGAAAATTGAGTTTGTGGGTTTTGATACAATGCATCGGCTTCATTTTCTTCTACGATGTATCCTTGATGCATAATCAAAATTCGATCGGCCATATGCTTGACGACATTTAAATCATGCGACACAAATAGATAGGAAAGCCCTAATTCTTCTTTTAATTGATTGAGTAGATTAAGTACTTGTGCTTGTACTGAAATATCTAATGCAGCGACGCTTTCATCGCATAATAATAGCTTGGGTTCAACTGCGAGGGCTCGAGCAATAACCACTCGCTGGCGCTGTCCCCCTGAAAGTTGGTGGGGATAACGCACACCAAAATCTGGAGCTAAACCAACTTGGGTTAGTAGTTCAGCACTGCGTTTGTTCCTTTCTTTTGAATCGAGTATTGTGTGCACGCTCAAGACTTCGTCTAGGGTAACATTTATGGTTTTTAAGGGATGCAAGGCAGCATAAGGGTCTTGGAAAATAAATTGAATGTTTTTCCTTAGCTGGTTAATTTGTTGACGATTATTTTTGTCAATTAACCTTCCTTCCCAATATACTTCCCCAGCAGTAGCTGGATCTAGAAAAATTATGGCCTTGGCTAAAGTCGATTTCCCACAACCTGAAGCGCCAACTAAACCTAGTGTTTCTCCTGGATATAGATCAAAAGAAATTTCCTTCAGGGCTATTGTAGGGGATTTTTTTTGCGTCCCGAAGGAGCTATTCTGATAGCTTTTTTCCAAATGTTTCACCTGCAATAATGGGCTTTGTTGATACAATATTTTATGCTTTTCTTTTCTTTCAGCTGAAGCGATGAGTTGAGGAACAAAACCTTGCTCAGTAAAATCTGCCAATGTAGGAAGGAGTTTTAGACGCCTTTCTTTAGGGGGGCGAGCGTTGAGTAGCCCTTTTGTATAGGGATGTTGGGGATGCTTGAAAAGCTGTTTTGTTGGGGCATACTCTACGATTTTCCCCGGTTGCATCACAGCGATACGATCAGCAAGATTGGCTACTAGGGAAAGATCGTGTGAGATGAATAAAACACTCATTTGATGTTCTTTCTGTAAGGATCGTATCAATTCAATAATGTCTTTTTGTACTAAGACATCTAGTGCGGTTGTGGGCTCGTCTGCAATCAAAAGTTTAGGCGCACAAAAAAGGGCCATGGCAATCATAATGCGTTGTTTTTGCCCGCCACTTAGTTGATGTGGATAAGCGTTATAAATGCGTTCAGGACGGGGCAATTGAACTCGGGCTAAGGCCTCTAACACTTTTTCTTTAAGTGCTTTTTTTGAAATACCTTTATCCAGATGTTGTTTTCCAACTTCTTCGATCTGTTCCCCGCATCGCATGGATGGATTGAGTGAAGATTGTGGTTCTTGAAAAATCATTCCTAAATCATTTCCCCTAAATTGTTCCCATTGAGCTGCGGTGAGCCCAAGTAAATTTTGATTATTGAAAGTAATTTGACCATTGTCTATTTGGGTTTGTTTTTTAGGTAATAATCCCATTACGGCTTGTGCCGTTACAGATTTTCCACTTCCAGATTCTCCAACAAGGGCGACAATTTCGTTGGTTTGAATCCTTAAATTTAGGTCGGTTAGAATGCGATTTCCTCCTATAGAAAGGGATAGATGATCAATGGACAAAAGTGCAGCTTCTATTCGCTTAGCCATACAATTTGGTTTTCTTCTAGCAGGGGCCTATTTAAGAAAGTTAAAAATACCTGAGCTAAAGTTAAGACGTCTTTTTCGCAATAGCGCACAATGCGGTCGAGGTTTTTTTCTTGATAATAGACGCGAGCTACATCACTACCATCAATGTCGTCTTTTGGCGTAGGGATCCCAAATATTTCGGCTAATAAAGCCAAAGAGGTGTAGTGCTTATAGTCACCAAATTTCCAGAGCTGAAGGGTGTCGAGGTGTTGCACCTCCCAGGGTTTTTTCCCAAAAAGGTTTAAGATTTTAGGCAGACTTATTCTGTGAATTACCATACGTCTTGCGATATAAGGGAAGTCAAATTCTTTTCCGTTATGGGCACAAAGCAAGTGTGATTTTAAGTAAAAATGCTCGTCGCAAAGTCGTTTAAATTGATGGAGAATACTTTCTTCTTCTCCAGTAAAGCTTTTGATTCTTAATTGGCGTTTATTGGGAGAAGAAAGATCAAAAAAACCTACAGAGATGCAGACAACCTTTCCAAACTCTGCCCAGATTCCCGCCCGTTCATAAAATGCTTCTGGGCTCTGGTCTTCTTTGCGTTGGTAGGCTGTTTTTTGCTCCCATAGGGATTGTCTCAGTGGAGAGAGTTTTTCATACTCTTGCTCTTCTGGGACTGTCTCAATGTCGAGAAATAAGATTTTTTTTAAATCAAGGTTGCTCAACATTTTCTATCATTTCAAAGCCTTCTTGAATATAGTCGTGGAAGCTTTGACTTCCAAAACGATCCTTCTTAGGTCCTTTTTGACGGCCTAAACGAACAATGATTAAATCACTTTTTGGAAAAACAATGATGTATTGACCTAGATGACCACGCATAGCAAACCCCTTTTCTTCCCCATAATGCGCTAACCACCAGCCATAGCCATATTCTGGGCTATCTTCAAAACGCGGCTGAGTACTTTTTGCAATAAAGGTAGAGTCGAGTAATTGTTTGCCATTCCACTTTCCATGGTCTTTATATAATTTTCCCATACGAGCAAAATCTTTTGCATTTGTTGCAAAACAACAGTAGGCTTTTTCCATTCCATTTTCTTTGCTGTCTACTTGCCACAAGGCATCTTCTACAGCACCCATGGGTTGCCAAAAGTTTTCAGAAAAATAGCTACTTAACGATTGACCAGTCGCTTTTTTAATCACCATCCCAAGGAGTTGAGTGGCCCCACTATAATAAACAAAACCTTCTCCAGGAGGTGAAATTATTTTTCGATTTAGCATGAGTTTATCTAAATCTGGAGTGATGTAGGCCTCCATCATACCATTAATAGAGAGGTCGTATTTTTCAATCCAATCTAGGCCTGTAGCCATTGAAGATAAATCCCCTACAGTTAAATTAGCCGCTAAACCTTCGCTAAATTCGGGATAAAAATCCCCAACTTTTTGATCCAAGCTTTCAATATGTCCTTGTTCAATAGCCTTACCAAGCATTGCAGACACGAAGCTTTTTGCGACAGAAAACGAATTACTTTTAGAGGTGTCAGAATAATCTTGATAATAAGATTCGTGTAATAAACTGTCTTGGTGAATAACTAAAAAGGCAACCGATTCATATGTTTTATGTACTTGATTAATTTTATTAGATAAAGGAATGCTGTTGTATTGTGTGTGTTTTGGCCACTCTTCTGGATTTTCTGAAGCTTTAACAACATTGTTATCAAAATATTGATAGTCCTCTAAAAAGGCCGTATCTCGCCCTGTTTTAATGGCTTGTTTTGCGGCAATAAAAATAAAATTATAAGGACTAATGTAAAGAATAAGCAAGGAGAGCACAATAGCTCCAAGCGTGTAACGAAAAAATTGTTTCATAAAGTTTACCGCAAAAAAAGCGGTGGATTAAATTAATTTTTTTTGAACAGGAAAACCCTCTAATTCAAGCAAAGCTTCTTTTCTATCAATACCACCAGCATAGCCAACAAGTGAACCATCACTTCCTATCACTCTATGGCATGGAACTGCGACTAAGATAGGATTTTTTCCAATAGCTGCAGCGACGGCTCTAACGGCTTTTGTGTTACCGTATAAACGGGATAATGTTAAGTAAGAAATTGTACTGCCAAAGGGAAGATCTTTTAATAAATTCCAGATGACTTTTTGAAAGTCTGTACCTTGAGGATTTATTTTAAAATCAAACACAATTCGCTTGCCAGCAAAGTATTGCTGTAGCTGTTCCACACAAGGAACTAAATATAGGGGTACTGTATTTTCCATCTCAAGAGTACTTTTTTCAAAAAGCACTTCTTGAACTCCTACAACATCACCTTTTACCTTAATTGTACCCAATGGACTATCAAAGTAATGTATATCCAAGACGGTGTAATTAATATAGAATATAAATGTAAACAAAATAAAGTTGTTATTTTAGTTAAATAAATTTAAATCAATGAAATACACTCAACCTACATTTGTCTGGAAAGGGGTAATGCCTGCAATTACAACCCAATTTTCTGAGGCGGGTAAATTAGATTTAAA
>JBMYNN010000043.1:0-14182 GCA_049598335.1 Flavobacteriaceae bacterium | reverse complement strand
GTTGTGTTTCTTCTTTCATTTCACATTCTAGACGTTGCATCAAGTGCGGAGTGACTGTGTTTCATAAGATTTACGGTTACTTAGTAGCATAGGTATTTCATTATAACTTAAAATAGTCAATATAGGTATCCAAGTCTTTGTCTCCACGACCAGAACAATTAAATACAATTACTTCTTCTGGACCAAACTTACGCACGTCTAGTGCAGCAAAAGCATGGGCCGTTTCTATGGCAGGTATAATCCCTTCCATTTGAGAGAGGGTGAGTCCCCAGTCCATTGCTTCTTGATCTGGGATAGAGATAAATTCTGCGCGTTTAGAATGGAATAAATGCGCGTGCATGGGCCCCACTCCTGGATAATCTAATCCAGCCGAAATAGAATAAGGCTCGGTGATTTGTCCATCGGGGGTTTGCATTAACAGGGTTTTACTGCCATGAATAATTCCTTCTTTCCCAAGGGCAGAAGTGGCAGCACTTTCCCCCGTATCAATGCCTTTACCTGCCGCTTCAACTGCGATGATATTGACACGTTCATCGTTGAGGTAGTGGTAATATAGACCAGCGGCATTACTTCCTCCGCCCACGCATGCGATCACATGGTCGGGATAATCACGTCCTTCTTGTTCCTGCAACTGCCATTTTGTTTCTTCACTGATCACTGCTTGAAAACGGGCCACCATGTCGGGATAAGGATGTGGTCCTACAACAGAACCAATGATGTAATGGGTATCAACAGGATTGTTAATCCAGTCGCGAATGGCTTCGTTTGTGGCATCTTTTAAAGTTTTACTTCCAGATTGTGCTGGGCGAACTTTGGCACCTAGCATTTTCATACGGGCAACATTGGGTGCTTGTCGCTCAATGTCTAATTCCCCCATATAAACAATACATTCAATTCCCATTAAGGCACAAACGGTGGCGGTAGCCACTCCGTGTTGTCCAGCGCCAGTTTCGGCGATAATGCGGTTTTTCCCCAATCGTTTTGCCATTAAGATTTGCCCAATGGTATTGTTGACTTTGTGCGCGCCTGTGTGGCAAAGGTCTTCTCTTTTGAGATAGATTTTAGTATTGTAACGCTCAGATAATCGCTTTGCGAAATACAAGGGTGTGGGTCGTCCCACATACTCTTTAAGCAGATCGTCAAATTCTTTTTTAAAACTGGGTTCTGCAGAAATTTTTAAGTAGTTTTCGCGTAACTCTGCTACATTAGGGTATAACATTTCTGGTATATAGGCTCCACCAAAGTCGCCGTAATATCCTTTTTCATCTACATTATAGTTCATACAATTCTTTTTTAAATTGTTTTAGCTCTTCTATTTTTTTTAGCCCCGGAGTGACTTCAAATTTACTATTTACATCAATAGCATAGAGGGGTAAATTGGTATTTAATAATTCTTTTATTTCTTGTGTGTTTTCTAACCCAATTCCGCCACTTAAAAAGAAGGGCTTTTGAGAAGGATATCCTTTTAAAAGACTCCAGTCAAAGGTATAGCCGTTTCCGCCTGGCAAGGGGCCTTTGGTATCAAACAAAAAGAAATCACAGCTGTTTTCATAAGCCTCTAGCGAACTAAAGTCAAATGCATCTTTAACAGAAAAGGCTTTGATAACTTCTACTCTAAAATTTTGAACCAATTGACAATAACTAGGGGTTTCTTCCCCGTGTAATTGTACTGCTTGCAATTGATGTGTGCTAATACTACTTTGAATATAGTCTACCGAAGCATCGACAAATACTCCTGTTTTTTTGATGCTTTTGTCTAATACTGGCGTCGCTTCACTAACATATCGACTTGACGGCGCCCAGAAAATAAAGCCCATATAATCTGGTTGCAAATCGCTAAGTGCTGCAATATTATCATATTCCCGCATGCCACAGACTTTTAGTTTCATTCTTCTAACTGTTGTATAAAATCCTGTGCTGCTACACCAGGATCGTTTGTTTTCATAAAGTTTTCGCCCACTAAAAAGCCCTGATATCCATAGGTCTTTAAGTCTTTGATAGCGTTTACATCACTTATTCCACTTTCAGAAACTTTGACAAATTCAGCAGGGATTTTTTCTGCTAAAGACCTACTCGTATCAAGAGAGACTTCAAAGGTTTTGAGATTGCGGTTGTTTACGCCTAACATATCTAAGGTAGGCATGATAGATTTTTCTAACTCCTCGAGATTATGTACTTCTAACAAGACATCTAATCCTAAGCTTTTTGCGGTGGTAGAAAGTTGCTGTATTTCTGCGCGACTCAACACAGCGGCGATTAATAAGATTACATCTGCACCGTGGGCTTTGGCTTCAATCAATTGGTATTCGTCTATGATGAATTCTTTCCGCAGTAGCGGAAAATTTGTACTGGCTCTTGCCAAGGTTAAATCGTCTAGCGATCCCCCAAAATATTTACCGTCTGTCAAGACAGACATACCGCAAACTCCTGCGCTTTCATAGCCTTTAGCAACCGCTGCTACAGAAAGGGAACTGTTGATATTTTGTTTCGAAGGGGAACGGCGTTTATGTTCTGCGATAATCCCAGAGGTACTGGCTCTAAGGCGTTCCGCCAAAGAATTTGCTGGGCGATCGAATAGCGGAGAAGCTGCCCAATAAGTGGTGGGAAATAGCTGCTTTCGCTGGGCAACTTCGATTCTTTTATCGGTAACAATACGGTCTAAGATACTCCTCATGCTTTACTTAGGTTTTGAAGTTTAATTAACGCTTCGAGTGCTTTTCCAGAACGCAGAGACTCTTTGGCTTTTTCAAAGCCTTCAATAGGGGATAAATCTAATGCTGTAGCGATGGCCATTCCCGCGTTAGCGAAAACGACTTCTTGTTGCGCCTGGGTGCCTTTGTTTTGAATAACATTCATAAAAATCTTTGCTGAAGAATCTACATTATCCCCTCCAGCGATTTGGTTCGCCTCTAATGGTAATACCCCAAAGTCTTGTGGTGTTAACACACGTTCACTGTTTTTGCTAAAAGCCTTTGTAGGGCCCGTTAGCGAAATTTCATCATAGCCATCTAAGGCATAGAGAATGGTGTAGTTTGTGTCTGTCTTTTGAAAAAGATAGTGGTATAAACGCGCTAATTCTAGATTAAAGACTCCAGTCAATTGATTCTTTGGGAAAGCGGGATTGACTAGTGGACCTAACACATTAAAGAAAGTCTTTACTCCTAATTCACGTCTTACTGGCGCTACGTTTTTCATGGCAGGGTGGAAGAGGGGAGCATGTAAAATGCAAATCCCCGCTTGATCCACACAACGTTTTAAAAAGTCTTGATCATTCGAAAATTTAATTCCTAATGCTTCTAAAACATTACTCGATCCACAGCCCGAAGAAACCCCATAATTTCCGTGCTTGGTAACTTTTATTCCAGCCCCAGCAGTTACAAAAGAAGAGAGAGTAGATATATTAAAAGTGTCTTTACCGTCTCCTCCGGTACCACATAAATCGATGGTGTCAAATTCACTTAAATCGATAGCAATACACAATTCGAGTAGTGCCATGCGGAAACCCTCGAGTTCTTCTAAGCTAATGCTTCGCATCATATAAATGGTGAGGAAAGAAGCGATTTGTGAAGTATTGTATTGACCATCAGCGATATTGATGATCATTTGTCGCGCCTCTTCTTTGCTGAGTTGTTGATGTTGTATGAGTCTGTTGAGTATGGCTTTCATGCTTAACTATTGATCCAGTTATCTAATATTTTTTTCCCTTGTGGAGTGAGTATAGATTCAGGGTGGTATTGTACCGCGCAAACATTATAAGTCTTGTGACGTAAGGACATTAATTGTCCTTCTTGGTCCACAGAAGTTGCGATTAGTTCTTCTGGTAGAGGGGTTTCTACGACCCAAGAATGATAACGTCCAATGTCAAAAACATCCGGGAGGTCTTTGAATAAAACATCCTCTTGAATGACTTTTACAGGGGTGGCAATCCCGTGATAGACTTTATCTAAGTTGATAAGCCTCGCGCCAAAAACTTCTCCGATGGCTTGTTGACCTAGACAAATCCCTAAAATTTTCTTTGTGGGGGCATAACGTTTAATGGCCGCTTTAAGTAAACCAGATTCATCGGGAATTCCTGGGCCAGGCGAAAGAAGGAGTAGTGGGTAGTCTTCTAGCTCATCCAATTCAAATTGATCGTTTCGTTTTACGGTAACTTCGCATCCCAGTTCCTCGAGATAGTGAACGAGATTGTAGGTAAACGAATCATAATTATCGATAACAAATACTTTTTTCATCATTATATGTCTTCTGCGAGGGTTAGTGCTTTATCTAAGGCACCTAATTTATTATATACTTCTTGCAACTCACTTTCTGGAATAGAATCTGCAACTATGCCAGCTCCAGCTTGATAGTGAAGTTGATGGTTTTTACTTAAGAACGAACGAATGATAATGGCGTGGTTAAAATTACCATGGAAGTCCATATATCCTATTGCACCACCGTAAAAATTACGTTGGGTGGTTTCATAGCGATCAATCAATTGTAATGCTTTGTGTTTTGGCGCACCACTTAGTGTACCCGCGGGGAAGGTATCTGCCACCACCCGGAAGGTTTTAGCCGCTTTTTTCATGGTACAAGTTACCTTAGAGACTAAGTGAATTACGTGTGAATAAAATTGTATTTCTCTATTTTTTTCTACCATCACATTTGATCCATTGCGGCTTAAATCATTACGAGCAAGATCGACTAGCATGACGTGTTCGCTATTTTCTTTAGGGTCTTTGGCTAGTTCTCCAGCGGCGAGTGCGTCTTTTTCGTCATCGCCTGTTCGGCGGAAGGTTCCTGCGATGGGATGAATTTCTGCTTTGCCCTCTTGGACAATTAATTGTGCTTCTGGCGAGCTACCAAAGATTTTAAAGTCTCCATAGTCAAAGAAAAACAAATAGGGAGAAGGGTTAATCGAACGCAGGGTGCGATAGACATTAAACTCGTCTCCTTTAAATCCTTGTGAAAAGCGCCGCGAAAGCACCAATTGGAAAACATCTCCTCTAAAACAGTGCTCTTTTCCTTTTTTGACAAAATCAATAAACTGTTCGTCGGTCAAGTTGGAGGTTTTATTGCCTACTTTTTCAAAGCTAAAGTGACTGCTGTTTTTTGCATTAAGGAGCAGTTGAATTTTTTCCAAATTATGTTCACCCTCGTAAGCATGCGAAAATAAATGTGCTTCGTGATTAAAGAGGCTAATGGCAATAATATTTTGATAAACTGCATAGTAGATATCTGGGATATCCTGCCCTGGTTTAGCCTTGTTGAGTTCGATGTTTTCAAAACGATCTACTGCATCGTGGGCGATGTACCCAAAAATGCCGTTGCTAATAAACTTAAAAGGGAAGCGTTCGCTGTCAAATTGTTGGGAGAATTGATGGATTCGTTCTGGGATATCCATGCTGGTGTCTGCTTGCTCAACCGTTGAACTTCCGTCAGGGTAATGCACACTTAAAACACCATTTTTTAATTCAATCGATGCGATGGGGTTGCAGCAGATATAGGAAAAATCATTGTTGTTTGCATGATAGTCACTACTCTCAAGTAAAAGGGAATGTGGGAAAACGTCGCGCAGTTTGAGGTATGCGCTTACAGGAGTAAGCGTATCGGCGAGTATTTTTTTATGTTCCGTTTTAAGGGCAAATTTTTTCATAGGGTGCCAAAATTAAAAAAGGCCTGTCGTGATGACAAGCCTTTTATATTTTGATACAGCGTGTTTCACGAATAAATTAACTTATTCGTTCCACCAATTTATGCTGTTGTTTCTCGTTTTCATTGAGTCAAATATAATTCAAAAAATTAATGTGTTCAATATTGAAGGGAGAAATTATTTCTTGGCGTGTGATCCGTCACAAAAACCTTCTGGATTTTGTGTGTTACCACAACCGCATTTAGGTCGATTTGCTTTCATAAATTAAAATATTAAGGTTACTTCGAGTTCAATATCATCATAGATTAGTTTATCTCCTAGATCATCAAAAAAAGTTTTTGATCTAAATTTCACATTGTATTTTGACCGATCAAAGACCAAATTTGCAGTGGCTGATGTTTCTCCAACAGCTAAATCAAAACTTACAGGATGTGTAATTCCCTTGATAGTTAACTGACCATCTACAATTTGTTTTCCATTTTCTCCTTGTTTAGCGGAGCTAATTTCAAGCTTGGCGGTAGGATGTTGTTCTACTCCGAAGAAGTCTTCAGATTTCAAGTGATTTTCCAAATACTTTTTTTTTCCATCTTTAAGATCTTGACAATTGATCGAAGTCATATCAACTACAAATTTTCCACCGCTGGCTAATCCATTGTTTAGTTCAAGACTAGCTTCTTGAAACGAGATGCTTCCATAGTGGGTTTTAGTTGTTATTTCTTTTCCCGTCCATCGAATGTTACTTTTTTCGATATTAATGTTTTGTTTTTGCGCCTGTAAGGTCGTCGAGCAAAAGATAAAGCTCACTATTAAGGCTAGGTTTTGAATTGTTTTTTTCATAGAATTTTAATTTAAATAATTAATGTGTGAAATAGGTAGGTTAGACTTAGGTAAGTTTTGAGAGGAGGTCAATTATTTTTTCTTTTTCGATAGGACTTATATCTACAACAAGCTGTGCTTCTTTTTCTTCTAGTTTGTAGTCAATTTCGGTCAGGAGTTCTAGTCCTTGTGTGGTGATGGTAATTTCTACTTTGCGACGATTATTCTTACAAATACATCTTTCGACCAGTTTTTTTTCAATGAGTTTATCCACCAATCGAGTAGTATTGCTCATTTTGTGAATCATATGATCGTTAAGGGTAGAAAGATTGGCTGGTTTTCCCTTTTGACCTCTAAGAATGCGTAACACATTAAATTGAGGTAATGAAATTCCAAAAGACTTTGTCAATAGATTTAATTCATCGTTAAATCTATTACCTGCACGTAATAGGGTAACCACAAGGTTTCGGTTCATTAACACTTCCATGTTTGTCATAACAATAATTGTATGTACAAATATAATATAAAATTATAAACTGTCAAGTTTTGACAAAAAAATGATTTGAAGAGTGGACAATTAAATTTAAATTTGATAAAAAAATCATGATTGAATTGCACCAAGACGATTGGAATGAGCAAAGACTAGCGGCAAACAATGCTGTTTTATTAGACGTTAGAACAGAGGAAGAATTTGACGAAAAGCATCTACCAGCGGCAACATTATTAGATATTCGCCAACCACAAGCATTTATGGAAGTGGCGCAAGGTTTAGCAAAAGACAAAGCATATTTTATCTATTGTCGTTCTGGCGCTAGAAGCGCTCATGCTTGCCAATTATTAGATCAATTGGGGGTGGAAGCTACCTATAATCTTAAAGGAGGGATTTTAGCCTGGACTGGAGAAGTCGTCAAGTAATCTCACGCCCCAAATCGATGAAAGAGGACTTCCTACATTATGTATGGAAATTTCAAAAGTTTCCCTACAAAGATTTAAAAACCACTCAAGGCGATTCCTTGCAGGTGATTCATCCTGGTTTTCACAATCAATATGCTGGGCCAGATTTTAAACAAGCCCAGCTTTTAGTTGGAGCATTAAAATGGGTTGGTTCTGTTGAGGTTCAACTCAAATCATCAGATTGGTACCGGCACAATCACCAACTGGATCAAAATTATGATACAGTTATTTTACATGTCGTTTGGGAAGATGATGTTGAGGTTTGCCGGGAGGATGGAAGTGTATTGCCAACGCTTGTTTTAAAGCATTTAGTAAC
This sequence comes from Flavobacteriaceae bacterium, assembly GCA_049598335.1. Taxonomy (GTDB): domain Bacteria; phylum Bacteroidota; class Bacteroidia; order Flavobacteriales; family Flavobacteriaceae; genus Arcticimaribacter. The sequence goes on along the minus strand of JBMYNN010000043.1, from coordinate 6,464 downwards.
AAAAGATTTACTGCTATATTATCAAGAAATATTTTTAAAGTCGCCCACATTTATTCCTTGTGAAAGTCAGTTGACCCATTTTCCTCAACCATTGTTCCAGTTATGGAAAGAGCGCCTTTTTGTTGCGCGATTAGAAGAAAAATCTAAGCGTATTCAAGTACTATTGAAAGGCTATAAAAATGACTGGGAGGCTGTCTTATTTTGCTTGCTTGCCCAGAATTTTGGTTTAAATGTTAATGGAGCGTCATTTTTTTGCACTAGCGAAAAGTATCCCTTTTAAAGTAATACGCAAGTTGCAACAAGATAAAATGGCTTTAGAAGCATTGCTTTTTGGGCAGGCAGGATTATTATCTGCAGAAATGTCCAGTGCTTATGGGGCCAGTTTATGGAAAGAGTTTCAATTTCTCAAGCGTAAATTTTCCCTGTCTTCTCCATCTATTTCAATGCAATTTATGCGGTTAAGACCCCATAATTTCCCTACTATTCGATTAGCACAACTCGCTAGTTTATATGCCTCTTCTCAACAGATTTTTGCCAAGATATTTGATGGAAAAACTTTAAATACACAATGGATGATTAGGGTAGGGGTGTCCTCTTTTTGGAAAACCCATTATACTTTTGAAAAGTCTTCTCAAAAGCGAGATAAAAAAATATCTTCCTCTTTTGTTGATCTTCTAAAGGTCAACACATTGATTCCACTGGCTTTTTGTTATCAAAAAGCCAAAGGTAATGATCCAACCACAGTTATTTTTGACTTGATGCAAGACATCAAACCAGAAAAGAATACTATAATCGAGAGATTTCAAGCCCTAGGGATTAAAGTGAATAATGCCCTAGATACACAATCACTTCTTGAGTTAAAAAAAGAGTATTGCCAATTAAAAAAGTGTTTACTTTGCAATGTGGGAGTGTATCTTCTAAATCATCCTACATCAACTTATGGCGAGAAACTTTAGACATTGGTTTGAAAAACATGGGTTTGCAGTTTCAACTAGGCTGGCAGAAGGATTGGGGATGAAAGTAAAGAGCGTACGTTTGTTTTTTATTTATGCCTCCTTTGCCACTTTAGTAGGAGGTTTTGTGATTTATTTAACCTTGGCTTTTTGGTTAAAACTCAAAGATTTAATCTATACTAAACGCACTTCTGTCTTTGATTTATAACAAATCAATGCATGGGAGAATTTTTTATTAGCGATTATTTTAGGATATTGCTAGTTTAGAAACCTAAGAATAACCAAATGCAATTAACTTTTAAACGACTATTTTCTGTCTTATTTATTTTATTTTCTGGGCCCTTATTTGCGCAAGAACAAGGATTAGACGATCGCATTAACGAAGCATTTACCCCCATAGCAAACTGGTGGGGTGCTGTTGTACTCCATAACTTTCCTGGAACAGAAATTCCAACCATTATCTTTTTACTGGTAGGTGGAGCTGTGTTCTTTACTGTGTATTTTGGCTTTATTAATATTAAAAGATTTCCAACGGCAATTAATACAGTAAGAGGGAAGTATGATGAAATTGATGATCATTCTAGTGATGGAGAAGAAGGAGAAGTAAGTCACTTTCAAGCCCTCGCTACAGCGGTTTCTGGAACAGTTGGAAATGGAAATATAGCAGGGGTTGCCTTAGCTATTGCTATTGGTGGTCCAGGGGCAACATTTTGGATGATACTTTGTGGGTTAATTGGAATGTCTACAAAATTTGTAGAATGTACCTTAGGGGTTAAATACCGCGATGTTGGAGAAGATGGAACTGTTTATGGCGGTCCTATGTATTACTTGACAAAAGGACTCGAAGAAAAAGGCTTTGCCCGTTTAGGAAAAACATTAGCCATTATATTCGCCGTGCTGTGTATCGGCGCTTCTTTTGGAGGGGGTAACGCAGCTCAATCCAATCAAGCCGCCATGCAATTAGTGGACTCTTTTGGTATGACGGGAGGAAGTGCTAGAACAATTATTGGTCTCATTATGATGGTGCTTGTTGGTATTATCATCATTGGTGGTATTAAGCGTATTGCTCAAGTGACCGAGAAAGTAGTTCCCTTTATGGCCTTGATGTATATATTAGCTTGTCTCTATATCATTTTTACAAACTTCACTTTTGTGGACGATGCATTTGGGATGATTTTTTCACAAGCATTTAGTCCTGAAGCAGGATTAGGTGGATTCCTAGGAGTTTTAATTACCGGCTTTAGGCGAGCAGCTTTTTCCAATGAAGCTGGGGCAGGTTCTGCCTCTATTGCACATTCTGCTGTAAAAACAAAATATGCAGCTTCTGAGGGCTTAGTAGCCTTATTAGAGCCATTTATCGATACTGTGGTAATTTGTACTATGACAGCTTTAGTCATTATCATCTTTAATGGAGACAGTACAGTATTTCAATATGGAGGTGAAGGTGGAATAGTGATGATCGATGGTCAGCCAGCAGAAGGGGCAGCAATTACCACCGCCGCTTTTGCAAAATATATTTCTTTTTCTGGTCCTTTCTTGACCATTGCGGTAGTGTTATTTGCTGTATCTACCATGATTTCTTGGTCTTACTACGGGCTGCAGTCTTGGATGTATGTTTTTGGAAAAAGTAAAATTTCTGATTTGACTTACAAGATTCTTTTCTTGCTCTTTATCGTTATTGGAGCAGCAGGAGATATGTCTGCTGTATGGACTTTTTCCGACGCGATGATCTTAGCGCTAGTTTTCCCTAATATGATAGGGTTGTTCTTCTTGTTCCCAAAAGTAAAAGAAGAATTAAATCGTTATTTAGAAGCGATTGGAATGATAAAATAAAACAATATGCCATTTAAAACCGCTAGTGGTTTTTCGGGTCGACGAAAGACGATAGCGGTTTTTTTTGTGCTTTTTTTTCTAGGAGTGTTGCTCTATTTTCGGTCACGAAATAAAACTATTCCCGCCAGTGTAATGCTTCAATTGGATCATCACTTACAACAGCAAATAGACTCCCTTAAATCAATAGAGCAACCCAAAACAATTTATCCTTTTAATCCTAATTTTATAAGCGATCAACGTGGCTATTTTTTGGACTTAAGTCCTCAACAAATAGACCGCTTACACGCCTATCGCGAGCAGGGAAAGTGGATCAATTCAGTAAACGATTTTCAACGGGTTACTGGGGTTGATTCGGCTTGGTTAAAAACATATAGTCCATTTTTCAACTTTCCAACTCGAGTTAAAAAGGAGCAGAAAAAGTACACTAAAAAATCATTTCCATCTATTGACTTAAACACTGCAACAGCAGATGAATTAAGACAAATCTATGGGATAGGCGAGGTGTTGAGTCAACTTATTATTCGCTATCGCGGAAGGTTACAAGGCTTTACCAAAGAAACACAACTGGCCGAGGTCTATGGCTTGTCTCCAGAGGTATTAATGCGGCTTCAAGACCGCTGTAGTATCATTACACCGCCTTCTTTTGAAAAGATTGCCCTACAAGAAGCTAGCTTGCAGGAGCTTTCAAAACTGCCTTATCTCTCTTATACACAAGCCCGAAAAGTAGTTCACTTAAGAACAGAATTAAAACAATTGTCTCTGGTTGATTTGCATTCAATCAAAGGTTTTGATAGTCTAAAAATTAAAAGATTAGCCCTATATTTGTTTTAAAAAGCTATGATGGATACACCAACATTGGTTTCTATGCATGAAACTGAATCCTTAAAATTGGTTACTGACGCTGCAAGAGAATATGCAGAAAAGCATTTGCGCCCTTTTGTTATGGAATGGGACGAATCTCAGCATTTTCCTATTGAAGCTATGCGAACTGCAGGGGAACTAGGTTTTTTAGGAGTGATTATTCCATCAGAGTATGGCGGTTCAGGAATGAGCTATCACGAATACATCTCGATCATAGAGCAGATTTCTATTGTAGATCCCTCTATTGGACTTTCTGTAGCAGCACACAACTCTTTGTGCACCAATCATATTTATCTATTTGGGAATGAAGCACAGCGTTGTAAATGGCTTCCTAAATTAACTTCAGGCGAGCACATTGGAGCGTGGGGCTTGACAGAACACAACACAGGTTCAGACGCAAAAGGAATGAGTACGACTGCTCGTAAAGAAGGGGATGACTGGATTTTAAATGGAACTAAAAACTTTATTACCCACGGTAAGACTGGTGACATTGCAGTTGTAATAGCTAGGAATGGAGAGAAAGGCGACAACCACGGAATGACTGCATTTGTCGTTGAAAGAGGAACACCAGGATTTACCGCAGGAAAGAAAGAAAATAAACTTGGAATGCGCGCATCTGAAACCGCCGAGATGGTTTTTGATAATTGCCGTATTCCAGACGAAAATAGATTAGGAGAAGTAGGACAAGGATTTATTCAATCCATGAAAATTCTTGATGGTGGGCGTATTTCAATTGGTGCTTTATCACTAGGTATAGCGAAAGGGGCTTATCAAGCGTCTTTAAAGTATTCCAAAGAGCGTCGTCAATTTGGTCAAGCGATTAGTAAGTTTCAATCGGTTGCCTTTAAGTTAGCCGATATGGCGACAGAGATAGAAGCTTCAGAACTATTGTTACACAAAGCAGCCAGTGATAAAATGCATGGAAAAAATGTGACCAAAATTGGTGCCATGGCAAAAATGTATGCTTCTGAAGTATGTGTTAAAATTGCAAGTGAAGCTGTTCAAATTCACGGTGGCTATGGCTTTACAAAAGACTTTCCTGTAGAGAAATTCTATCGCGATGCCAAGTTATGCACCATAGGGGAAGGAACCACAGAAATACAAAAGCTGGTCATATCTAGAGATATTTTAAAGAATTAAAAAAAGGTAGTGCTGGTTTGATTTAAAGCCTTTATATTTGCACACATTTTAAATGAAAGGAGGTTACGTTTTATGTTAATAATTCCAATAAAAGAAGGCGAAAACATCGATAGAGCGCTTAAGCGTTTCAAAAGAAAATTCGATAAAACTGGCGGAATGCGCCAGCTACGTTCACGTAAACAATTCTTAAAGCCTTCTGTAAAAAATAGAGCTAGGATTCAAAAAGCACAATATATCCAAGGTTTACGTGATGCAGAAATGCAGTAAGCAAATTGTGTTAAATAATTTCAGCGTTGTGGTTAAAGTTTTATCTTTAATCACAACGTTTTTTTATGGCCATAGCGAAGTTTATTGAATATGTAGAAAAGGAGAAAAACTATTCACCACACACCCTTACTGCTTATCGTCAAGATTTAGAAAGCTTTTCTAATTTTTGTGCCACAGAATATCAAGAAATATCTATTGATTTAATAGATTACCCGTTAGTACGCTCCTGGATTGTCCATTTAGGTCAAGTGGGTAATAGTAATCGCAGCATTAATCGAAAAGTATCCGTTTTACGATCTTACTATAATTTTTTAATGCGCATAGAAATACGTAAAACCAATCCTCTTCGTAAACATAAACCTCTAAAAGAAGAGAAGAAAGTACAGCTTGCATTTACAGAAAAAGAAATTAGCCAACTATTGGACGGTGAACATTTTGATGACTCCCATCAAGGTTTACTCGCAAAAACCATTATAGAGACACTCTATAGCACAGGAATGCGAAGAGCAGAATTAGTTCATCTTAAATACAGTCAGGTAGACTTTGAGAATGACTGTTTAAAAGTAATCGGGAAGCGAAATAAAGAAAGGATCATTCCCATGATTCCTTCTTTAAAAAAGCAATTGCGTCATTTTGCAACTTTGGTAGAACCTATGCGAGATCAAGCAGGGAATCCTTACTTTTTTTGCAATCAAAAAGGAAAGAAAATAAGCGATACTCTTGTTTATCAATTAGTAAACGATTATCTTAATAAAGTATCAACTAAAGTTAAGCGCAGTCCGCATATGTTAAGACACAGTTTTGCGACCCACTTATTAAACCAAGGAGCAGACCTCAATACAGTAAAAGATTTACTGGGACATGCTTCTCTTGCCGCTACTGAAATCTACACCCATAGCAGCATGGAACAAATCAAAGCGGTTTATAAGGATGCCCATCCAAGAGGATACAAAAAGTAAGTTTAATCATTAAATTCTTTGTCTTATGAAAATCAATGTACAAGCCACCAACTTCAACGTAGATCAAAAATTAGTTGATTTTACCCAGCGTAAAATCGATAAACTTTTTCAGTTTTATGACAAAATTTTAAGGGTTGACGTTTTTTTTAAAGTAGAAAACAACACAAATCGTATCAATAAATTTACTGAAATTAAAATAGGAATTGCAGGTGATAACGTCGTGGTTAAAAAGTTATGTAAAAGCTTTGAGGAGTCTGTAGATTTAAGTGTTAAAGCAGCAGAACGTATGTTGATTCGCCACAAAGAACTTCTTCGATCATAAGAATTAATTTTTCTCTTTTTTTCTTTGAATCAAAATAAATAAATCTATACATTTGCACCGCTCGAAAGAGTAGATAAAAGCCGATGTAGCTCAGCTGGCTAGAGCAGCTGATTTGTAATCAGCAGGTCG
>JBMYNN010000042.1:0-14434 GCA_049598335.1 Flavobacteriaceae bacterium | reverse complement strand
CAGGGACACAAGGATTTTCAGTCCTTTGCTCTACCAACTGAGCTAAGGTACCTCATTTGTGGTTGCAAATATAATGTCCTTTTTACGACTCAACAAAACATTTTTAAAAGAAAAGAATGCGAAGCGCATTTTATTTAAATTTGTCTATGCATTTAATTCTGGATATTGGAAATACAAGCGTCAAGTACCATCTTTTTGATCAAGGAAAAAGAATTTTGACATCTACAGTTGATTCGATTGAGTTAGCCGTTAAACAGATGAAAAAAGATTTTTCGGCTTTGACACATGTTATTTTTGCCGATGTTCGTGGTATGATAACAAAAGAAAAACTACAGAACATATTTAAGCACTCACAGGTGTTTGAGGTCAAATCCCTTCGTTATCCATTTAATTTGAAGTATGCTACCCCATCTACACTGGGGGATGATCGTATTGCTTTGGTCGCTGCAGCGACCAAAAAATACCCGCAAAAAAATTGTCTCATAATTGATGCAGGAAGTTGTCTCACCTATGATTTTATCACGAAAGAAAGAGCCTATCTTGGTGGAGCAATAAGTCCAGGATTTGAAATGAGATTTAAAAGTTTAAAACACTTTACGGGAAAACTCCCCTTAGTAAAACCCCAAACCTCATTTTCTTTATATGGTGACTCTACAATAACCTCCATCAATACTGGAGTAATTGCGGGAATTATATATGAAGTTGACGGGCAAATTAATGCTTACAAAAAAAAATATCCTGATTTAACAGTAATTTTAACAGGTGGAGATGCCCTTAACTTGTCTAAAAGCTTAAAAAACACCATATTTGCCGAGCCTAATTTTCTTGCAGAAGGATTAAACCATTTGCTAGATTACAATAAAAATTGATGTTGAGAAGATTACTAACTGTTTTTGCACTTTTAGCAATGGTATTTATTCATGCCCAAAATAGTTCTGCCTCACCGTATTCTTTAGGAGGATTAGGAGACATCACTTTCCGTGGAAACGCCATTGATCGCATGATGGGAGGGATGAGCGTCTATGCAGACTCTATCCATGCTAATCTCAACAATCCTGCGAGTTTAGGAGAATTAAAACTAACAACCTTCTCTGTTGGGGTACATTATAAAGGCACTCAACTAAGCTCGATAGAAGCTAACGAAAATATCACTTCTGGATCTTTAGATTACATTGCCGTTTCTATTCCTACCAAACGTTTTGCATTTAGTTTTGGATTAATGCCCTATTCTTCGGTAGGTTATCGACTTCAATCTATTGACGATGCTTTAGAAGACGAAACGGAAGTCAATCGTTATGAAGGTAGCGGAGGAGTAAACAAAACCTTTTTTTCTATAGGGTTTAAACTTTTTAAAGGGGTTAATCTTGGAGCAACTTTTAACTATAATTTTGGAAGTATCAATACTCAGGCTTCTCGGCAAAAGCAAAATATTGATTTTGGAACATTCTTATTAGCAGAGTCCACAATTACTGGCTTTGATTATCAATTTTCTGCTCATGCTAAATTTGCCTTAACAGATCAATTATTATTAAACGCCTTTGGAAGCTTCCAGCCAGAACATATCCTTTTGTCAAAAAATAATCAAACCTTTTTTACCCGATCAGTTACCACTCAAGAAATTGGTTCCATTCAAGAAGTAGATTTATCTAGTCGTGGTATTGATCAACTCAACTTAACTATTGGAGATAAAATGAGTTATGGTCTAAGTATTGGCTTAGATAAAAAATGGATGTTTGGTGCACAGTTCACCTCAATTAACTCTGGGAATTATCGCAATGAATTTATTCAATTAAATAATATTAGCTATGAAAATAGCAGTCGTTTATCCATAGGAGGAATGTATATTCCTGATTATGCATCTATTACAAGTTACTGGAAAAGAATCGCTTATCGCGCGGGATTTCGCCAAGAAAACTCTGGTGTAATCGTAAATTCTATCCCTTTAGATGAAATTGGCATGTCCTTTGGAGTAAGTTTACCACTTGGTGGCTTTTACAGTGCAACAAATGTATCGGGTTATTCTAACCTCAATCTGGGTTTAGAAATTGGGGAAAGAGGAGTGAATACAGATGGTTTAGTAAGAGAACGTTTTTGGGCAGTACGCATAGGGCTGTCGTTAAACGATTTATGGTTTATAAAAAGACAATATAATTAATACAGAGAGATGAAAAAGTATCTACAATTTTTAGTGGTCTTACTTATTTTTGGATTTGGCCACATGACTGCACAAGACAATCAGCAATGTCTACAAAACCTTTCCATTTTTGCAGAAAACGCAAAGGTGAAAAACTATACTGCTGCCTATGAACCATGGGTAGCGGTAAAATCAGAATGTCCTTCTTTAAACGTGGCGATTTACTCTTATGGAGAGCGTATTTTAAAAGATCGCATAAAGAATGCTACTGCAGCAGATAAAGCCGCTGCTCAAGGAGAACTATTAGCTCTTTATGACGACTGGATTAAATACTTTCCTACTAAAAAAGGAGTAAACAAAGTAGGAGATATCCTTTCAAGTAAAGCGCAAAATATGATTGATTTCAAAATAGGCACTTCACAAGAAATCTATGCTATTTTTGATCAAGCCTATACAAAAGATGCAGCTAGTTTTACAAACCCCAAGCGTTTATACAACTATTTCAAAACTTTTTATGATATCTATAAATCTGGAAATGATGCTGTAACTACTGCGATGCTTTTTGATAAGTATGAAGAAATTTCAGAGAAATTTGAAATTGAAGGAACTAATTTAGCCAAAAGATTAGATGTTATCTTAAAGAAAGAAGAAAGTGGTGCTGCCCTTTCTACCAAAGATTTAAGGCGTCGTCGTATCTATGACACTAATTCTAATGCAATTGGTGTTTTCTTAAAAAACCTAGATGCAATTATTGCAAAAGAGTCTAGCTGTGAAAACTTAATCCCATTGTACCAAAGTTCTTTTGAAGAAAACAAAAACAATCCAGTATGGTTAAACCGTGCTGCAGGTCGAATGAAAAGTAAAGAGTGTGCAGATGATCCTTTATTTGTAACCATTGTGGAGGCATTACACGCCTTAGAACCTTCTGCTAATTCTGCTTATTATTTAGGAATTTTAAATGATAAACGGGGTAATAGTAATGAAGCTTTACGTTACTATGAAGAGTCCATTTCCTTAGAAACTGACAAATATAAAAAGGCAAAAACTTTATATAAAATTGCATTAGAATTTAAAGCAAAAGGCCTTAAGTCAAAAGCTAGAAGTTATGCCCGTAAAGCACTTGGTTTCCAACCTTCTTTAGGAAAAGCTTACTTACTAATTGCCAATCTTTATGCTAGTAGCGCAAATAATTGTGGAAATACACAATTTGAAAAAAGAGCAGTATACTGGTTAGCCGCTAACATGGCTCGAAAAGCAGCAAGTGTTGATGCTTCCATTAAAAAAAATGCACTTAAAACTGCTGCAAGCTATGAAGGAAGAGCTCCTAGTAAAACAGATATTTTTACAGAAGGAAAAGAAGGAGCAAGTGTAACTTTTTCTTGTTGGATTGGTACAAGTGTTAAAGTTCCAAAACTTTAAAATGAGCTCTAATTGGAATTTATATTATATCAAGGTTGCCATTGTTACGGCAACCTTTTTTAGTTCTTGCGACAAGGGACGTACTGAAGCAATAAAAGAACAAACCATAAAAGGTAGGCCAGCTGCAATAGCCTATAACATTAGAATGGTCTATACAGATTCTCTTCAGATTAAAGCTATTTTAACTGCTCCAGAACATCTCGATTACACCAATCTTTCTCTGGCACATTCTACCTTCCCTAAAGGATTAAAAGTAACTTTCTTAGACGAATTTCAAAAAGAAAATACCATCACTGCTGATTATGGCATTTTATATGACGATACTGGCATAATTGACTTGCAAGGCAATGTCGTTCTTCAAGCTAGTGACGGGGGATTATTAGAAACTCCACAGCTTTATTGGGCGGCAGAAGAAGAATGGATTTTTACTGAAGAAACTTTTAACTTTTCCAACGAAGATTATGCGGTGGTAGCTACTCGATTGGATACCAATAAAGAATTCACTAAATTTAAAACAGGAAAGTTAACAGGAACTGTTGCAGTTCAAGAAGAAACAACCAAATGAAAGCATATAGAATTTCTGAAATTTTGTATATCGTTATTGCCGTTATTTCTGTGAAAGAAGCTTATGTTCTTTGGGAGATTCGACCCAATAAAGCTTACCTCTTTTTAGCCTTTGCAGTGCTTGCGATTTTTATGTATTTCTTTAGAAGTCATTACCGCAAGAAATTTAATCGTCGGAACCAATAAATGGGTATAACAGATAGTTTTATACTACTTTGCTTATTGCTTTCTGCCTTTTTTTCTGGGATGGAAATTGCCTTTATTTCCTCTAACAGAATATTCATCGAAATTGAAAAGAACAAAAGTGGTTTTAACGCTAAACTCCTGGCCTTTATCACTAAGAACCCTTCTAGCTTTATTACAACTATGCTGGTGGGCAATAATATTTCTTTGGTGATTTATGGGATTTTAATGGGAGATAAAATTATTCAAATCTTCTTCCCAGAAGTAATTGGAATCGAATTACCCTTGCTGATATTGTTTTATCAAACCTTAATTTCAACCGGGATTATTTTACTTACAGCAGAATTCTTACCCAAGGTCTTTTTTCAGTTATATGCAAATCAATTTTTGAAGTTTTTTGTTCTTCCAGCCGCTTTTTTTCATGCGGTATTTTCTCCCATAAGTCACTTTATCCTACTTTTAACTAATGCACTTTTACGTCTTTTTTTTAAAACTGGTGCCGAGAAAATGGAACTTGCTTTTTCAAAACTTGAATTAGGAGATTATATCGAAGAACAAGTAGAAGGAATACAAAACAAGGCACAACTTGATGCAGAAATACAAATCTTTCAAAAAGCCCTAGAATTTTCGACAGTCAAAGCGAGAGAGGTCATGGTGCCTAGAGCAGAGATAACCGCTATTGAAAAAGGAAAAACCATCCAAGAACTCAAAGATTTATTTGCCTCTACAGGCTATTCGAAAATACCCGTCTATGAAGATACAGTTGACGATATTATAGGTTTCGTTCATGCTTTTGAAATGCTCAAGCAGCCCAAGAGTATCAAAGAAGTCCTACTCCCAGTAGAGTTTATTCATGAACCTAATCCTATCAACGAAGTTCTTGACCATTTAACGCGTAAACGCAAAAGTATCGCTGTAGTTTTAGACGAATATGGCGGTACTGCTGGCTTATTGACTATTGAGGATATTGTCGAAGAATTATTTGGTGAGATTGAAGACGAACACGACCAAGTAGATCATTATGAAAAGAAAATTAGTCAAACTCAATTTGAATTTTCGGCAAGATTAGAAATTGATTACCTCAATACCACTTATAATCTCCAGTTACCCGAAGATGAAAATTATGAAACCCTGGGCGGTCTTATTGTCTATCATACCGAGGAAATTCCATCAGTAGGGGGAGTCCTTAGGGTTGAAAATTACCTTATTAAAGTGACCCAAGTATCTTCGACAAAGATAGAGCGTGTTGCATTAGAAGTTACCCAGACAGAATAGGTCCTAATCCACTCTTTTTTAGTGATTTTCTCAATCCCCTAAAGGCTTTTATAATTGCAAAGTAAGTTGTACTTTCGCATTCAATACAAAAAAACCATTAGCATGGCCATACTTGGTAAAATTAGACAAAGATCTTTCTTTTTAATTCTGGTAATCGGATTAGCATTGTTTGCTTTTGTCATTTCAGGAGCATTTGGGAATGGATCGGGGGATACAGGACCAAACGAACCCATTGGGGTGGTTAATGGAGAAGAAATCCCATTAGAAAACTTTAGACTTCTTGTCGATCGAACAGAGCGTACCTATGGTTACACCACTTTACAAGCAGTACAAACTGTGTGGAATCAATTTGTGCGTAATGAACTTTTTCAAAACGAATTTGATATTCTAGGAATTGATGCAGGAAAAGATCAAATCGAACAAGTGGTTTCTTCTACAGAATCTATCATAACAGATACTCGTTTTATCAATGAAGCAGGATTTTTTGATTTTGGCCTTTTTGCAGAATTTATTGCTCAAATGCGCGATACGAATCCGCAAGCCTATGAAACATGGAAACAACAAGAAGCGGGGATTATTGCTTCTGCTCGTGAATCAATTTATTTCGATTTAATTCAATCTTCTGTAACCGTTACTGAGCAAGAAGCTAAAATGCTTTACCACTTAGAAGCAGACAATATTGATTTGAACTATGTTCAAATTCCTTATGCAAGTTTAGCCGATACTTTATTTACTGTAAAAGAAAGTGAAGTAAAAGCCTATATCTCAGAGAATAAAAGTCAATATGAAAGAGAAGCCTCAAGAAGCTTACAATACATTTCTTTCTTAGAACAAGCTACAGAAGAAGATCAAAAAATTATCCGTAACGGTCTTGAAAGTCTGACAGATGATCGAATAGAATACAACGATGTGTCTAAATTGACCGATACCATCTTAGGGTTTAAAAACACTAAAAACTTGACAGAATTTATTGATCGTCACTCTGAAGAAAGCTTTGATTCTATTTACACTACCAAAGGAAGACTACCGTCTGAATATGCAGAGATTATCTATAACTTATCAGAAGGTGAAGTTTTTGGTCCTTACAAGGACATCAATACCCTAAAATTATCTAAACTACTCGATAGAAAAGTTAATGGGAACATTAGAGCAAGTCATATCTTAATTGCTTTTGAAGGAGCAGAACGCGCACAACCTAATGTAACCAGAACTAAAGCAGAAGCAAAGGCTCTTGCCAATGATCTCTTACGTCAAGTGCGTCGTGATAGTGATCGTTTAGGTCCATTAGCGCTAAAATATTCTGACGGGCCATCTAGAAATACTGCTGGTGACTTAGGATTTTTCCAAGAAGGCGGAATGGATGATAAGTTTTTTGACTTTGTAAATAAGAATAGAGTTGGAAGTATTGGTTTAGTTGAAACGTCTTTTGGTTTTCACGTTATTAAAGTTACAGATAAGCAAGACCTTGTTTTATTGGCTAGCGTAAGCAGAGAGATTGTACCTTCAGACAAAACAGCTAACCGCATCTTTAAAGATGCTACCCAATTTGAAATGGATGCTGGAAAAGGAGATTTTGCTAGTGTAGCAGAAGAAAGCAATTTCAATGTTAGAAAAGTAGACCAAGTGGCGCAATTAGACGAAAATCTTCCTGGTTTACCAGAGCAACGTAATATTGTACAATGGGCTTTTAGTGAAGATACAAAAGTAGGCGACATTAAGCGTTTTAACCTTTCTTATGGTGGCTATGCAGTGGTACAAGTTACCGCAGCACGTGAAAAAGGATTAGCCACTCCGCAAGAGGTGATGCTAGAAGTAACAACGGAAATTCTAAAAGAAAAGAAAGCAAAACAGATCATCGCTGAAAACAACAATACTTCTTCCCTAGAAGACCTTGCCGCAAAGAATGGTCTTGAAGTAGTGAATGCTTTAGCTGTAAATCAAAAGAGTGGTACTCTAGTAGGAGCCGGTTTTGAGCCATATGTTGTCGGATCTGCCTTTAGCTTAAAGGAGGGAAGTACTTCAAAATTAATTAAAGGAAATAATGGCATATTTATGTTGCAAGTCAGTGCGAGGAAAGTAGCAGATGATCTTGAAGACTATTCTGCATATGCTAAGCAATTAACCACTCAAGGGCGTGAAGGTCTTGGGGCTGCCATTGTAAAGGCATTAGAAACATCTGCAGAGATTGAAGACAACCGTGCGTTGTATTATTAATCTTTAATGGTATTGAAATTAAATCCCCTTTTATAGGGGATTTTTTTACCCTAAAATAAATTCTGCATAAGGTATTACAGTCTTAAATCCTTTTTCTTGAAAGTAAGTTTTTATTGAACTGTTTCCAGCAGCTAAGACAAAATCACCTCCCCAAGCACCAAGACTTTTGACTTGCCCATTAAAGTCAGGAAAAAGGCGTTGTTGTACTGGAGTTTGATTTAAAAATGATGCGGTAATCTCTTCGTGCTCCTCTAGTAAAGTGCAAAAGTGGTCTAAATCATTTGTTTGTGCGATTTCTGTCCCTATTGCTGTCAAGCGATCTTTGGTAGTAGAATGGATTATTCCTTGCTTTTGATAATTAGAGATGGCTGTGCGGCTATTTTGTTTTTGATTCAAATGCACAAAGAACAACTGTGCTTTAAAAGCCGGAGAAAAAGCGACAGGAGTAACCATTGGGTGATACCCATTTCTTTCGTAGTAAATGGGACTGTCATTTTGTGCTGCGGCTATATCATAACCACTTCCTCCCATAGTTTTCTCTAGTAATAAATAGGGGTTGATTTCCAGCCATTGTGCGAGATTGTTGATCAAGGTAGAAGAGGATCCAATGCCCCAATCACGAGGAAACTCAAGTGATGTAGTTAGCTTTAAACCATTTTGATAAAAACTGGGAACAAGTTCGTTCATAGTAATTAATAATTCCTGGACAGAGGTAATATGTTCTGGGAGAGTATTTTTTGTTGCGATACAGTTAAATGCAGTGTCAAAAACTAAATCGATCCATAGCTCATTTTGATGGGTATAGCTTTGCCATTGAATGGTCTTATCAGTATGGTGTTCTATGGTGAGCGATTGCCCTCTTTGGGTAGGAAGTGACAAAGCTTTTACCCCTTCAAGAACGGCATACTCTGCTGTAAGTAATACTTTTCCATGACTGTAAAATTTCATAATCAATTTTTTTCAAGGAAGTTGGCTACTGCACTATGACTTACCGGATTTGTTTTAAAAAATATTATTGCGGCTTCTTTTTGCGTTGGGCTTGCATTGAGTTGATTCAAGATATTCAACAAGTGCATTTTCATATGTCCTTTTTGGATTCCAGAAGTGACTAAAGATCGAACAGAGGCAAAATTTTGCGCTAAGCCCGCTACGGTAATAATTTGCATTAACTCTGTAGCTGAGGGGTTTCCTAAAAGCTCTAACGACCATTTAACCAGTGGGTGTAATTTTGTTAGTCCACCTACTGTTCCTATTGCTAAAGGTAATTCTAATTCGAAGTTTAAGGTGTCTTTTGCAATATAAGCGTGGGACAAACTGGCATATTGACCTTTTCTTGATGCATAGGCGTGAACACCCGCTTCTACTGCTCTAAAATCATTACCAGTAGCAATAACCACCGCATCAACACCATTCATTATTCCTTTGTTGTGCGTTACTGCTCTAAATGGTTCTTTTTGAGCAATATTTACAGCGCGTACAAATTTTTCTGCAAAGGCTTGCTTGCTTAGACCCTCTTCTTGTTCAAGGGCTTCAATAGGACAAGATACACTGGCTTTTGCAACACAATTAGGGACATAATTGGAGAGTATGCTCATGATAATTTCAACCTTTTTTTCTACTTCTGTGAAAATAGTTTCCGTTTCAATATAGTGTTGTAATCTTTTGGCGATAGCCTCTAAACAAGAATTGATAAAATTAGCGCCCATAGAATCCACAGTCAAAAAGCACAAATGCAATTGGAAGTAGTTTTCGATAAGATCTGTTTTATTGCGCAATTCTATGGAGCGAATCCCGCCTCCGCGTTTTTCCATATTTGCAGTAATATCGCTAACATCTTCTCGCAATTGGTCTTTTATATTAGTAATGAAATGAGCGAGTTTATTAGCGTCACCTTTAAAGATAAAGTGAATTTGCCCGATTTTTTCTTCTCCTAAAACTTCCGTTTTAAACCCTCCACGATCTCCCCAATATTTTGCTGCTTTTGCGGCAGCCGCAACCACAGAACTTTCTTCAATGGCCATGGGGATGGTGTAGAGTTTCCCGTTAATATTGAAGTTAGGAGCAACCCCCAGGGGTAAATAATAGTTGCTAATAGTGTTTTCTATAAAATCATCGTGAAGCTGCTGTAGTTGTTCTTCTTGATGCCAGTACTGCTCAACAATTGCTTTTGCTTCGGCGGTATTGTGGAAGTGTGTTTTGACAATCCATGCGATTTTTTCTTTTTTAGAGAGTTTAGAAAATCCGCTTACAGGCGTTTGCATAGTACACTATTTTTTTTGTAAATATACGTTTTTTCAGTGCTGTGTTAATTTTTAGAAGGATGAGCATAATGATTATTAAAATCGTTATTTTGGTTAAAATATAATTTTTATCATGCTAAAAACTTTTTTCTCTTCTCTACTCTTGTTATTTGTGGTTTCTTCTTTTGCTCAAAACAAAGAATTGACCAATGAAGCCATATGGAACTGGGAATTTGCGCAAGAAACACTTGAATCAATTTATCCTTTGAAATCACAAAATGCTTATACTGTTTTAAAAGTAGATTATAAAAACAGGACGGCTAAAATTATCTTTTACGAATATGCAACAGCAAAAGAACTAGCTGTTTTAGTGGATTCTTCTGCAGCGGCGAATATCCCCTTTTTTACAGCCTATTCTTTTTCAAAAGACGAGCAGAAAATCTTGTTAGAAACAGAGGTAGAGCGCATTTACCGTCGTTCAAAGCGAGCGACTTATTATATCTTTGATCGCACTACTAAAAAGGTGGATTTCCTTTTTGGCGGGAAAGTTCAACAAGCGCGTTTTTCGCCAGACGGGGAAAAGGTCGCCTTTGTGCATCAGCGCAACTTATACATAAAAAATCTAGCTTTAAATACCATTACTCAGTTAACAAACGATGGTAGTGAACATATCATTAACGGATTAACCGATTGGGTCTATGAAGAAGAATTCGGGTTTGTCCGTGCCTTTGATTGGAATGCCAACTCAACCGCTATAGCATTTATGCGTTTTGATGAATCTAATGTTCCTGAGTTTTCCATGGATATCTATGGGCAAGATTTATATCAATTCCCCTATACCTTTAAATATCCAAAGGCAGGAGAAGACAACGCTAAAGTGAGTTTGCATCTTTATGATTTGGCAAGCCAAAAAACATCTGCAATCAATTTAGGAGACCCCCCTCTTTATTATATCCCACGAATGCAATTTAGTCCACAAGCCAACCGTCTTGTGGTCCAAACGGTCAATCGTTTACAAAATCATCTTAGCTTATGGGAATACAATATTGCGACAAAAAGTGCGAAAGTACTGCTCGAAGAAAAGTCTGACACCTATGTTGATGTACATGATAACCTTCGTTTTTTAGACAAAGGAGATTTTATTTGGAGTAGCGAAAGAACAGGCTATAATCACCTCTACCACTATGGAGCAGATGGAACGCTAAAACGTCAAATAACGCAAGGAGAATGGGAGGTCACTCGATTCTTTGGCTATAACAATAAAACCAGAGAATTGTATTATGCCTCTGTTGAAAACAGTACGATAGGGCGAAGTGTTTATGCCATTGGATTAAATGGAAAGAAAAAAAGATTGCTCACCCCAAACCACGGGACAAATGGACTTTCTTTTAGTGGAGATTATCGTTATTATATCCACACTTTTGAAGATGTAAACACTCCTCGAATTTATACACTTAGAGCGACAAAAGATGGAAGTCTTGTTCGTGAGATAGAAAATAATAAGGCTTTAGCAGAAAAAGCGAAAGCCTACGGATTAGTCGAAAAAGAGTTTTCTACTATCGCTGTAAATGGAGAGGAGCTAAATATGTATTTACTCAAGCCTAAGGATTTTGACCCTTCGAAAAAATATCCCTTATTGATGTTTCAATACTCTGGTCCAGGTTCACAAAGTGTCGCAAATAAGTGGCACGGTCAACGCGACCTTTGGCACCAATTATTGGTTCAAAAAGGCTATATCGTTGCTTGTGTCGATGGAAGAGGAACTGGGTTTAAAGGGGTCGATTTCAAGAAGGTGACCTATAAAGAATTGACCAAATACGAAACCGAGGATCAAATTGCAGCTGCAAAGAAACTAGGGGAGCGAGACTATATCGATGCCAATAGAATTGGTGTTTGGGGATGGAGCTATGGGGGGCATATGTCTACAAATTGTATTCTGAAGGGGAATGATGTTTTTGCCCTTGCCATTGCGGTTGCCCCAGTGACGAACTGGCGTTTTTATGACACCATTTATACCGAGCGTTTCATGCGTACACCACAAGAAAACCCCACTGGCTATGATGATAATTCCCCATTAAATTATGCCCATTTATTAAAAGGGAAATACCTTTTAATTCATGGATCTGGAGATGATAATGTTCATGTTCAAAATACCATGCGAATGGTAGAAGCACTGGTTCAAGCAAACAAACAATTTGAGTGGATGATCTATCCAGATAAAAATCACGGTATTTATGGAGGGAATACCAGTCTGCATCTCTATTCTAAAATGACTACTTTTATTGAAAACAACCTCTAAATAGAGAAAACCAATTGAATTTTATGACGACTCAAGCAAATAACGAAGAAAGACTATTTGGTCATCCTAAAGGATTATTCTATTTATTTTTTGCCGAACTCTGGGAGCGATTTAGTTTCTATGGGATGCGTGCCTTGTTGACCTTATACATGGTGAATGAGATTTTTGAAGCTCTTGCAGCCCGTGATATGGCCGCTGCTGCAGTCTATGCTTCTTATGGATCATTGGTCTATGCCTCTACTGTAATCGGGGGAAGAATTTCAGATACGCTATTGGGTTTTAGGAAATCCATTTTACTAGGAGGAGTATTAATGGCATTAGGTCATTTTGTTTTAGCTATTAAATACGATATTGCATTTTATTTAGCCTTGGGATTAATTGTTGTAGGGAATGGTTTCTTTAAACCCAATATTTCCACCTTCGTTGCAGCTTTATATGAGGAAAATGATCCTAGAAAAGATTCAGGCTTTGTGATATTCTATATGGGAATAAATATTGGTGGTTTTGTAGCGCCTTTATTGTGTGGATGGCTAGGGGCCACTTATGGTTGGCATTATGGTTTTGGTTTAGCTGGAATCGGGATGCTTACAGGTTTAGTCTTCTTTTGGCAAGGGATAAAAGCCGGTGTTTTTGCACAAGAGGGCCTTCCGCCTTCGGCAGAACGTCTCAATAAAAAAGTAATGGGAATTTCAAACGATCACTGGGTAAGTATGTTGGCCTTTTTATCTGCGCCAGTAATTGCTTTTATGCTTTCATCTTATAAAGCAATCGCTGGAGGTAGCACAATTTTAGGTGATCAAAACTTGGTTAATTTATTGTTTAAAGGAATTGGAATTGTGGTCGCTTTGTATTTGGGATATATCCTTTTTCAAGCAACTGCAGAGGAGCGAAAGAAACTTATTGTAGCGATCTTTATTACAGTATTTATGACCCTGTTTTGGGGCTTCCACGAATTGTCAGGGAGTGTAATTACCTTATTTGCCGATCGAAATGTGGACTTGTTCTGGATCAATGCATCCCAAACAAATGCTTTGAATTCAATGTTTATAATCATTTTATCGATCCCTATTTCTTTACTGTTCACTTACTTGAGTAAAAAGAACTTAAATCCACGCACGCCCTATAAATTTGGGATTGGATTATTATTAGCCGGAGTGAGTTTCTATGTCTTGAAGTTGAGTGGGACTGCGGCGAATTCTAGTGGACTTGTGCCTTTTGCTTATTTAATTATCATGTATTTTTTAATTTCTGTTGGAGAACTATTTATGTCTCCTGTAGGCCTATCAAAAATCACAGATTTATCCCCTAAACGCATTGTAGCTTTTATGATGGGAATTTGGTTTTTATCTTCCTCTTATGCTTTTCAATTGGTTGGATTTATTGGAAAGCAATTAGCCGTCGAAAGTTCTGACTCACAAGTAAGTGGTTTAGTTTCACTACCCATATATATTGATGGTTTTTCGTTAATTTCGAACTATGCTTTAGGCGCTGGGGTGATTGTATTACTTCTGGCACCCTTATTGAATAAATTGATGGGAGACGTGCACTAAAAAAATGATGAAAAAGTATTTAATAGGATGCATTTTTTTCTTGAGCGCTACAGCAAGTGCTCAAGAAATACAGTGGATGACTCTAGCAGAAGCACTAGAGGCTCAAAAAACAGCGCCCAAAAAAATCTTTATGGACGTTTATACAAACTGGTGTGGCCCCTGTAAACTATTGGATAAAAAAACTTTTGGCAACAGGGATGTTGCCCGTTACATTAGCGAGCATTATTATGCCGTAAAATTTAATGCAGAAGGAAATGAAGAGATTGCTTTTTACGATCGAGTATTTCGCAATCCCAATTATAATCCTAACAGGAAAAGTCGAAATGCTACGCATCAATTCACCCAGTTTTTAGGAATTAGAGGCTATCCTACCATGGTCTTCTTTAGTGAAGATGGGGATCCTATTATGCCACTAGTGGGATATTATAAGCCCCAGCAATTAGAGCCCTATCTCAAGATGATTAAACAAGGGGATTATGCTGTTTTTTCTAAACCCGAAGATATAGAGATTTACCTCAAGAATTTTGTCCCTCGATTTAGAAAAGACACAAAGCTC
>JBMYNN010000041.1:0-14806 GCA_049598335.1 Flavobacteriaceae bacterium | reverse complement strand
CCTAAATCTTGTAGTTGCTCCATGGTTTTTTTCATCTCTAAAAGTGTCGCTTCTGAATAGACAAAATGACCACTTCGTGGACGCACTAAAACATGAATGGGAATGGCGCTTATGGCTAAAGCTTGCTCGACCATAGCTAGGGATGGCGTTAATCCACCACAGGCCAACTCAATACACAACTCAATACGATCAACCGCAAGGGATTGAAGGGGTTTTATATCTTCTAGTCGATTAATACATACTTCTATTTTCATTGAATAAGGGAGAAATTTTGATCAAAAGTATTTTAGGAAAGGTAAGTAGATTTTAATACATTGGTAATGATGAAACGCAGATCTTTTATACATAAAATTGCTTTAGCAGGAGCCGCCCCTGCATTTTTACCCAAAACTAGTTTTGCACACACATCGAATGCTGCTTTAATTATGAACAACCCTATTGCCATTTGCACTTGGAATTTTGTACAAGCTAATGCCACTGCGGGGAAGGCATTAATGAATGGAGATAATGCCCTTAACGCGGCTATCCTAGCAGCACGGGTCGAAGAAGAAAATCCAGAGAATAGTACTGTAGGTTTAGGCGGAGCACCAGATAGAGATGGACAAGTAAGCCTAGACGCCTGTGTTATGGATCATCAAGGAAATTGTGGTGCAGTTCTCGCAGTTGAAAATGTTGTTCATGTTGCCGCACTGGCAAGAGATGTCATGACAAAAACACCCCATGTAATGCTCTCTGGTAAAGGCGCCGAATTATTTGCGAGAGAACAAAATTATCCTAGTACTCCCCTTCTTACGCCGAAGGCAAAAAAAGCCTGGGAGAAGTGGAAAGAGACAAAAAAATATCAACCTATTATCAATAAAGAAAACCATGATACCATTGGAGTATTGTGTCGAGATAAAGAAGGAAACATAAGCGGGGCATGTAGCACCAGTGGATTAGGGTATAAAATGAAAGGACGAATCGGAGATTCCCCCATCATAGGTTCTGGACTCTTTATTGATAATGAAGTGGGAGGAGCAGTAGCCACTGGAATGGGAGAAGAAGTCGTCAAAACAGTAGGGAGTTTCCTTATTGTCGAATTAATGCGACAAGGCAAAACACCGCAAGAAGCCTGTGACGAAGCCATAGAACGTATCCTAAAAAAGCAACAAGGTACGCCTAATTTTCAAGTCGCTTATATCTCACTAGATAAAGCTGGAAATATTGGAGCTAGATCTATCCATGAAGGGTTCACTTATATGCATTATCAAAATAATATAAACAAAAACATTGCTGTCAAAGCCTATACAAGTTTATGAAATATATTTTAGCCATCGACGCAGGAACGACCAGTTCCCGTGCCATTCTTTTTGATAAAAACGGGCAACAAAAGGCCATTGCACAACACGAATTCCCTCAATACTTTCCACAAGAAAGTTGGGTAGAACACAAGGCTAATGAAATTTGGGAAACTCAACTCAAAGCAGTCAAAGAAGTCTTGGCATCAAAAGGCATTAATCCTCAAGATATCGCAGCTTTAGGAATTACCAACCAAAGGGAAACCACTATTTTATGGGATCGAAAAACAGGAGAACCCGTGCACAATGCCATTGTTTGGCAAGATAGAAGAACCGCAAGTATTTGTGATGATTTAAGATCACATGCCCCTACCATTTTAAATAAAACAGGACTGGTACTAGACGCTTATTTTTCTGGAACAAAAATCAAATGGATTTTAGACAGTGACCCAAATATTCGCCTAAGAGCAGAAGCAGGAGAACTAGCCTTTGGAACAGTCGATTCTTGGTTAATCTGGAAATTGACCAATGGAAAAGTTCACATTACAGATGTAACCAATGCCAGTAGAACATTAATTTACAACATCCACGATCTTTGCTGGGACAAAGAATTATTATCGTTATTAGATATCCCTGCAAGCTTATTACCTACTGTGGTGAGCTCCTCAGAAAAAGTAGGAGAAACTGCAGCAGATATTATAGGTGTCTCCCTCCCTATTAGCGGAATTGCTGGAGACCAGCAGGCCGCCCTCTTTGGACAACTTTGTATAGAACCCGGGGATGTAAAAAACACCTATGGGACTGGTTGTTTTTGCATTATGAATACAGGCGAAAAAGCAGTTATTTCAAAAAATAAAATGCTCACTACCATTGGGTGGCAACGCAACGGAAAAACAACCTATGCGCTAGAAGGAAGTGTCTTTATCGCCGGAGCATTGATTCAATGGTTAAGAGATCAACTAAAAATTATCCCTTCGGCTCCAGAAGTAGAAATCCTCGCTAAAACAGTAGAACACAATGGCGGAGTCACATTTGTACCTGCATTATCTGGTTTAGGTGCTCCTTATTGGGATCCAGAGGCAACAGGTGCCATTATGGGGATTACTAGAGGAACAGAGAAAGGACACATTGCTCGTGCAGCACTAGAAGCGATTGCACTTAGGTCTAGGGATATTATCATTGAAATGCAAAAAGATGCTAAAGTAGAATTCTCTACCCTTAAGGTCGATGGTGGTGCGACAGCAAACGATCTTTTAATGCAAATTCAAGCAGACTTGCTACAAAAACAAGTTGTTCGACCTAATACCACAGAGACAACTGCCCTTGGAGCGGCCTTTTTTGCGGGTCTAGCTGTTGGTTTTTGGAAAGATGAAAACGAACTCAAATCCATTTGGGAAGTAAACAAAAGATTTAGCCCAAAAGATAGTCCACATACAGAGCGAATTTTATCACTTTGGAACAAACGTATCCCAAAAGTATTAAAAGACGATGAATAGAAAAACCCACTTGAAGAAAGTAAAGAATCGGAAAAAACCCTGGGATATCCTCATCATTGGTGGTGGGGCCTCCGGTCTTGGGGCCGCTGTAGACGCTGCCAGTCGTGGCTATCGAACCCTCTTACTTGAAAAAAAGGACTTTGCTAAAGGCACCTCATCTAGAAGCACAAAATTAGTCCACGGCGGGGTGCGTTATTTACAAAACGGCGATATCTCTTTGGTCATAGAAGCGCTCAAAGAAAGAGGAATCATGCGAAAAAATGCACCCCATTTAGTCCAAGACCTCAGTTTTGTTATTCCTTCCTACGATTGGTGGAACAGTCCCTTTTATGGTATTGGCTTAAAAATTTATGATATGATGGCAGGAAATCTTGGGTTAGGTCCTTCAACCCTTCTTGACCGTGATGAAACCATCGAACTAATTCCCAATGTAAAGAAGAAAGGTTTAAGAGGGGGCGTTATTTATCATGACGGACAGTTTGACGATGCGCGCATGGCCATTAGTTTAGCGCAAACTGCTGAAAATCACGGAGCCAGTTTAATCAATTATTGTGGGGTAACACGTCTAATCAAAGACGGTGAAATGATTTGTGGTGTTGAAGCTAAAAACGAATTTAGTAGAGAAATTTACACTATACCAGCTAAAGTAGTAATCAATGCAACTGGCGTTTTTTCTGATCAAATTATTCAAATGGATCAACCCGGAAGCCGTAAACTGATCGTTCCTAGTCAAGGAGTCCATATCGTCTTAGACAAATCCTTTTTAAATGGTCCACATGCCATCATGGTTCCTCACACGACAGACGGTAGAGTTCTTTTTGCAGTCCCTTGGAACGATTATGTGGTTGTTGGAACAACAGATACACAGATAGAGCAACCCCTTGAAGAACCCATCGCATTAGAAGAAGAAATCGATTTTATCTTAGAAAATGCAGGGGCCTATATGACCACTCCCCCAACCCGGGCAGATGTAAAAAGTGTTTTCTCTGGATTAAGACCACTCGCCGCACCAGAAGACAACGGCAGCGCAACCAAAGAAATTTCACGCCATCACAAGGTAACGGTGAGCACGTCTGGCTTAGTTAGTATTTTGGGGGGGAAATGGACCACGTATAGAAAAATGGCTGAAGATCTTATCAATACGGCACAGTCTGTAGGTGGGTTACCTGACCGCGCATGCATCTCGCAAAATTTACCGATACATGGATATGACTACAATTCTGATTGGTCCAATCCATTACACGTCTATGGAACCGATATCGAAAAAATTCAAAAACTCGACGAAGCAGGCAATGATTCGTTAAGTGAACTTCTTCATTTGACAAAAAATCAAATTCTGTGGGCGGTACAAGAAGAAATGGCCATGACTGTAGAAGACGTTTTAGCACGTCGCTCTAGATCTTTGTTTCTCAATGCGAAAGAATCGCTAAAGCTCGCCCTTCTCGTTGGTAAAATAATGGCCAAAGAAATGAACAAAAACCATGACTGGATCGAACAACAAATCGAGCAGTATTCACAATTAACACAAAACTATTTATTATGATGACTCCATTTATTGCCGAGATTATTGGTACGGCATTATTATTACTACTAGGCGAAGGTGTAGTCGCTAATGTTAGCTTAAAAAAAACCTATGGTGAAGGTCAAAGTAGCCTAGTACTCATTACAATCGCCTGGGGGTTTGCTGTATTTGTGGGGGCCTATGTCACAGGGCAATTTAGTGGAGGGCATCTTAACCCCGCGGTCACCTTAGGCCTAGCCGTAATAGGGAAGTTTTCCTGGAGTTTAGTCCCCCTTTATATAAGTGCACAAGTCATTGGTGCCATGCTGGGTAGTTGGTTAAACTATCTTCTCTATATAGATCATTATCGCATAACCGACGATGAAGATATTATTCGGGGAACCTTTTGTACCGCTCCTTCGATTCGCAATCTTAAAAACAATTTCTTTAGTGAAGCCTTAGGCACCTTTGTGCTTGTCTTTGGCATATTTTTTATTGCTTCTCCCTCTATTGTAATTGATGGAGTAGTGACTGAAAACTTTGGCATTGGTTCGCTTGATGCTTTACCAGTAGCACTTCTGGTAATAGTTATTGGAATGGGTTTAGGGGGAACCACAGGATACGCCATTAATCCTGCAAGAGATTTTGGCCCACGATTAGTTTATCAATTGATCCCTAGAAAGAATAAAAAAGCCGATTGGGGGTACAGCTGGATCCCTATCTTAGGCCCCTTAACAGGAGCCTTTATTGCTGGAGTACTTTACAATGTATTGATGGCCTAAATTATTTGGCCAAATTAACTGCACGAGTTTCTCTAATTACTGTAACTTTTACTTGTCCTGGATAGGTCATATCTGTTTGGATTTTTTGGGAAATCTGGAAAGATAATTCTGACGCATTATTATCAGACACCTTTTCGCTTTCTACAATAACGCGAAGTTCGCGTCCTGCTTGTATGGCATAAGCTTTACTTACACCATTAAAATCATAAGCGATTTTCTCAAGGTCTTTTAAACGCTGGATATAACTATCTAAGACTTGTCTGCGAGCTCCTGGACGAGCTCCAGAGATGGCATCACAAACTTGAACAATAGGCGATAAAAGTGACGTCATTTCAATTTCTTCGTGGTGAGCTCCAATAGCATTGCACACCTCTGGCTTCTCTCCGTGTTTTTCTGCCCATTGCATCCCTAATATAGCGTGAGGTACCTCTGTCTCTTCTTCGGGTACTTTCCCAATATCATGTAAGAGTCCTGCGCGCTTGGCAAGTTTTGGATTAATCCCTAATTCTGAGGCCATTACACCACATAGCTTGGCGACTTCTCTAGAATGTTGTAATAGGTTTTGTCCATAAGAAGAACGGTATTTCATGCGTCCTACCATCTTGATCAATTCTGGACTTAAACCATGAATCCCTAGATCAATTACAGTTCGCTTTCCTACTTCAATAATTTCGTTTTCAATCTGCTTGGTAGTTTTCTTTACCACCTCTTCGATACGTGCGGGGTGAATACGACCGTCTGTCACTAAACGGTGAAGCGATAAACGAGCGATTTCTCTTCTGACGGAGTCAAAACAAGATAAAATAATTGCTTCTGGTGTATCATCTACAATGATTTCTACTCCTGTTGCTGCTTCTATGGCACGAATATTACGCCCCTCTCTACCGATAATACGTCCCTTGACATCGTCTGAATCGATATTAAATACAGACACACAGTTCTCTACTGCTTCTTCTGTTCCGATTCGTTGGATAGTGTTAATGATGATTTTCTTGGCTTCTTGTTCTGCAGAAAGCTTCGCTTCTTCAATAGATTTTTGTATAAAGGTCATAGCCTCTGTTCTAGCGCTATCTTCAAGCGAAGCAATTAATTCTTTTTTTGCTTCTTCTTTACTTAAACCAGAAATGACTTCTAATTGCTCTTGGTAATGTTTTTCTGCCTTATCTAATTCTGCTCTTTTGCGGTCAATGTTTTGAATACGCTGATCAAAATTATTGGCTTTTTGTTCTAAACGTTCATTGTTATTTTTAGCTTTAGACAATTCTTTATTGAGAGAACTCTCTTTTTCACGGGCGCGTTTTTCAATTTCACTGATCTTCTTTTCTCGGTTGAAGATGACCTTTTCGTGTTCTGCTTTCAATTCGATAAAACGCTCTTTAGTTTGTAGCATTTTATCTTTCTTAATTCTATCCGACTCTTGATGCGCTTTTTTAATGATGCGCTTAGCCTGTTGTTCGCTTTTTTTAATACGGTTACCCGCTTTGGTGCGTTGTGCGATTTGCATAGCGATTACTCCCAGTAATCCCCCGCCAACTGCTGCTCCTATAATGAGTATTGTTGTTGTCATTGCTATTGTGATTAAATCAAAAAAGCCTGCATCGGTCTATGATTTGTATAAACTCCATAATAACAGGATTGCGGCTAACCTATGGATCAAGGATCTGTTCAAGACAGCATGCTTTTACCATATGGACTCACCTCTTTTAAAAAAAAGTTCGTTGAGTTTATCAAAAAATTAAACCAATACAGGCAGTAAGTGTATCTATATTAAAGAACGCCTCAGAAGGTAGCCATGTGCTCTTCGATCATTTGGTTAAGATGGTCGAGGGTAGCGGTATCCATAGCGGTACTTTCTTTTTCATTTTGGCGGTTTTGCTCCACTTGTGTTGCGTATTGCAAAGCACACATGGCTAAGACGTCTTGCTTGTCGCGCACCGCATAGTTTTGTTCCAACTGTTTGATCATTGCTTCAATCTTTTTGGCCGAAGAGCGCAAGGCTTCCTCCTGTTCAGGAGCAACAGATAAGGGATAAACTCTATCTGCAATGGTCAATTTTATTTTTAGCAATTCACTCATACTATTCTCTATGCTAGCTGTTGCAACTGGTCGATACAAGTATCTACTTGTTGTATCAGAGCATTGATCTTATATTTGGTTGTCGCATTACTTTCGTTACTGCCAAGTAAGGAATTCGCCATGGTCAATGAATCGTTTTCTTTTTTCAACACCTGCTTCTCTTCTTCGATTGTTTTGAGCTTAGATTGATTGTCTTCAAGCTGATTACGAAGAGATTCGAGTGCATAGTGGTTGTCTTTTAACTTGTTTAACAATAACACTATATTTTGCTCGAGCTGGGCAACACGTTGATTGGATTCAGTCATAACGTCTTCTTTACTCCTATTATCAAAGGTAGGGAATTTTCTCTTTGCCTTAGTTTTCCTAATGCGGCATTTTAAAATTTAACAGAATTTTTAGGCTTAAGAAAGATGCTGCTCTAATAATCCAAGGGCTTTTTCCCCTAAAGCTAAGGGAACTAAGAAATAATCGTGATAGTAAGCAGCGATTACATTACATGGAATATTAGCTGAAGCTAAAACGTCCGATACTTTTGCCGTGATTCCTACTGCATCTAATGTGGTAGTTGCTTTGATTTGAATACTACGACAGGGATAAGTATAAGGTACTCCTTTAGCTTTTTCTTGGGGGATGACATAAGACACTCCTTCCTTCTCTTGAAACTGTGCGAAAGGAATAACACCAGTGGGACAGTCTTGAGTATAGACATAAATGGCCGAGTCTAAAACAAATTGAAAATTCATAACAAAAACGAATGTACATTTTTTTATATCTTTAAAAAACCTAAATCTTTCAACATGTTGCGTATTACGTTCCTATTTTACCTTGTGGTGTGTGGCCTATGCTTTGGCCAGCAAACCTCTCCCATGGAGATTTTATTTCAAGAAGAACTTCCTTTAAGGAAACAAGTTCGCGCATACCCAGAGGCGCAAAAAGCCTTTAATCACTATCGCCTAAAGGTTATTGCAGGGTCAATAGTGGGATCTTCTGGAGTGATTTTATTAAATCATTCTTTAGGGAGTATTTCACCTAGAAAGCCCCATGAATGGGCGGTAACAGGGATTGGAGCTGGGCTTGTCGCTACAGGCTTGTTTATTACAAAAGGAGCTAAAAAAAACGCCAAGAAGCCCAAGACATTGTCAAAGACAAAAAACAAATCGCCATTGACTATCATCCTGGCGGTTTAAAGATTTCTTTTTAAACATTCTTCAATATTCTTTGTACTTTGAGCCGAAATAACCTTACAGTAGATGCGATCTTTTTTATACTATATTTTAGTTGGCTTCTTTTTTGTTCAATGTGATAAAAAAGTACTCCCGTTGTCAATGTGCCCTTTATCTATCAAGTGGACTTTAAAAAACTTCAAACGCCCTAATTTTTTTATTATTAAATTAAGTTCACTATGAAAATATTATCCTTTTTTACCTCATCAAAAGCCTATCAAGATTTAAGTGCATTAATTGCCCGGATTTTCACTGGCTATCTCATGCTTAGCTTACATGGTTGGGGAAAAATCACTGCTGGTACAGACCGATGGAAAGGGCTAGGGAGCGGTTTAAGTGATATAATTGGCCTCGATTTCCTAAGTATTCCCTTAGGCTTTATGGCCAGTTTTGCCGAATCTATTGGCGCAGTGCTAATCATCATTGGTTTAACCACTCGACCTGCTGCTTTCCTACTGGCTTTTACCATGTTTGTTGCGGTTTGTAAAAAACTCCCCGGCGGAATTAAAGGGGCAGAACTCCCCGCCCTCTTTCTATGTCTTTCACTTGTAATTATGCTATCTGGAGCAGGGAAATACAGCTTTGACTATTTCCTAAAACGAAAAAAATAAAACATGCTTGTAGCCTCTTTATATTTATTGCTAAGTCTCTTCCAGCCTTCGGTTAAAACAAAGGTTCATTTTCTTACCCTTGGGAATAGACGTTGGCTAAAAAAAGGGAAAAATGTATATTCGTATTTATGACCCAACGAATTAACCGTATTTTGTCCCTTTCGCTATTGGCGATTTTTACTTCCTTTCTAAATGCTCAAGAAGCTCCTACTCCTCCCCTAGACATTCCTTTAAAATTATCAGGGACTTTTGGGGAATTTCGCCCCACCCATTTTCATGCAGGTTTAGACATTAAAACACAAGGAAAACAAGGGCTAAAAGTGAGTGCGATTAAAGCAGGAAGTGTGCGTCGAATACGCGTGGCAACAACTGGTTATGGAAAAAGCCTTTACATTCAACATGCTGATGGAACAACCTCTGTTTATGCACATTTAAAAAAATTCGCTCCTAAAATTGAAGCTTTTATCAAGGCTTTCCAATATGAGAAAGAGACTTTCCTCACCCAGAAATTCTTGAAATTAGGGGAAATGACGGTAGAACAGGGAGAAGTCATTGGCTATTCTGGAAATACAGGGGGATCTCTAGGCCCTCATTTACATTTTGAAATACGCGATACAAAGGCAGAAACTCCTTTAAATCCTTTACAATTAGGTTTTGAAATCCCAGATAGTATTCGACCTATCGTACAGGGATTCTATCGCTATAAAAAAGATGAAAATGGACTGAGTGAAAAAACGCAGCTACCCCTAGAAAGAATCAACGATAGTGTATATCGGGCAGACTTGCAACGATTAGGTGGTACCCATGCCTTTGGGATTCGTCTCTTCGATCGACAAGACTTGAGTTATAACCGAAATGGAGTTTACAAAGCCGCCGTTACAGTTAATGGTAAGGAAATATTTTCATACACTTTTGACAAAATAGATTTTAGAGATGGGAAAAAAATTGACGCACTCATTGATTACTCCACCTATCGTGAAGAACGTATTCGCATTCAAAAACTATTTAAAGACGTTGATGTAGACTATAGTTTCTTACCCAAAACAGCCCGAAATGGTTTTATGGAATTTGAAGAAGATCGCGCCTATCAAGTTGAAATTATTGTAGAAGATTACGTCCAAAATAAGACCTACATTTCATTTTATGTAGAAGGAAAAGAAGACTTCCCAGCAGCTCCCATTGCCGCAATGCAAAACCCTATCACAACAGACAAAGATTATCTATTTGCCTTTGAGGAACACGAAGTTTATGTCCCAAAAAACACCTTTTATCAAACAGTTGATTTAGTCATCTTAGAAAAAAAAGATACACTAATTATAGAGAAAACTCCTTTTCCGCAACGCAAAGGTTTTGAATTAAGTGTTGCTATACCAAAGGCCCTTGATTCAATTGAAAGACAACAATTAAGTCTGGCGATTTATGACCCCAAGGAAGAGAAAGAAGAAAAAAAATTGCGCTATGTCTGGACAGTAAAAAAAGACAGTATTTTACAAACTAAATACGCTTATGCTGGGCAATATATTTTAAAAAAAGACAGCCTTGCGCCCACTGTAAAACCTTTAAATTTTAAAGACCAACAGTGGATGAGCAATTACAAGTTTCTCGAAGTAGAGATTGATGACGAATTTTCTGGAATCAAATCCTATCGTGCAACGATAAACGGCCAATGGATTTTGATGGAACACGAGCCCAAAGATAAAACCTTGATCTATAATTTTAGCGATATAGAATTTGACCAAACACAATTAGATTTTGAGCTTGAGGTAGAAGATCAAGTAGGCAACAAGGCGCATTTTGAGGCAACCATTTTTAGGAAACCTTTGAAGTAGAAGCAAATTCTGCTAGGGTATCAATTAGATAGTCAACTTCTTCTTTTGTGTTAAAATGGGAAAAAGAAAAACGAATAGAAGGATGTTTTTTTAATTTTTTGGGAACTACTTCGTCTAAAACATGTGAGCCTATATTACTACCCGCTTGACAGGCGCTTCCTTTAGAACAGGCAATACCTTTAAGGTCTAAGTGAAAATCTAAGAGTCCCGCTTTTTCTGCTGGAACGGGTAAACACACATTGACTAAGGTATAGGTGCTTTTAGATAAATCTCCACAACAACCATTGAGATGTAATGAAGGAAAAATGGCATTTAAGCCTTTAATTAAATGTTGCTTAAGCGATAAAATGTATTCTTTTTCAGTGGCTAAATTAGCATAAGATATTTCTAAGGCTTTTGCCATACCCACAATATTGTGCACAGATTCTGTTCCGGCTCTAAGACCGCGTTCTTGTCCTCCTCCTAATATAAAGGGGTTTAGCCCGCTATTCTTTCTAACAAAAGAAAAACCAACACCTTTTGGTCCGTGAAACTTATGTGCAGCAGAAGATAAAAAGTCGATTTTTATTTCAGATAAATCAATCTCATAATGTCCCACCCCTTGAACGGCATCACTGTGAAATAAGGTATTGTACTTTTGGCAGCTTTCTGCCACACGCGCCAGATCAAGTATGGTTCCTATTTCATTATTAATATGCATTAGGGTGACCATTTTTTTACTGTCATCGTTGGCGAGTGCCTTATTAAGCATATCATAATCAAGCTGACCGCTTTTATCAACGGGGATATAAATAATCTTACAGCCTTTGGTTTCCAAAAAATCTAAGGCATGGGTAATAGCGTGATGTTCTATTTTAGTGCTAATAATTGTTTCTACACCTAAATCTTCTACGGCACAGCGCAAGAGCATATTGTCTGACTCTGTCCCCCCCGAAGTAAAAATAATTTCTTGAGGATGGGCATTAAAATGGGCCGCGATACTTTTTCTTGCGGTTTCAATTTGAGTTCTAGCAGTTCGTCCAAATCCATGTGTAGAAGAGGGATTTCCAAAAGTTTGCTGCAATGCATCATGCATTACTTCTATCACCTCTTTACGAAGTGGTGTTGTGGCAGCATTGTCGAAGTAAACTTTCATGTTTAGGCTTTGACTGGTTCAAATTCCTTTAGGGTAGCAGTGATAATAGCGATACAATCGTGTAATTGTTCTTCGGTAATTACTAGTGGTGGAGCAAATCGAATAATATTTCCATGGGTAGGCTTGGCCAAAAGACCATTGTCCCGTAGTCGCAAGCAAATATTCCAGGCTGTTTTACTATCCTCAGTATCATTAATCACAATCGCATTGAGTAAACCTCTTCCTCTAACAAGCGTCACAATTTCACTTTCTTGAATGTATTTATTCATTTCTGATCGAAAGATCTGTCCCAAACGACGTGCATTTTGAGTAAGTTTTTCATCGCGAATAACCGACAAGGCTTCCATGGCAACTGTGGTTCCCAATGGGTTTCCCCCAAAGGTGCTTCCGTGTTGACCTGGTTGAATCACATCCATTATTGCACGATCTGCTAAAACGGCTGAAACGGGAAAAACACCCCCACTAAGGGCTTTCCCCAAAATCAATAAATCTGGACGGATATACGTGGCTTCTTGTCTTTCGCAATGCCCTTCACAGCTACACTTGCCGCAAACAGCTAATAAGGCACCAGTTCTTCCAATTCCAGTTTGGATTTCATCAGCAATTAATAAAACGTTGTATTGCGTACAAAGAGCTCTTGCTTTAGCTATAAAATCATCATCTGGTGTGTATACCCCTGCTTCCCCTTGAATAGGTTCAACTAAAAAACCCGCAATATTGGGATTGTTCTCTAAGACCTTTGCGAGAGCATCGGGATCATTATAAGGAACATGAATAAACCCTTGGGTATGCGGCCCAAAGTGATTTTTTGATCCTGCATCAGATGAAAAAGAAATAATAGTAGTGGTACGCCCATGGAAGTTGTTATCACAAACTACAATCTGAGCTTGCCCCTCTGGAATCCCTTTAACAGTATGTCCCCATTTACGGGTAATCTTGATAGCGGTCTCTACTCCTTCTGCTCCAGTATTCATTGGAAGAAGACTTTCAAAACCAAAATATTTTGTGGTAAACTCCATATAGCCTCCCAACTTGTTGTTGTGAAAAGCACGTGAAGTTAAGGTAAGCGTTTCTGCTTGCTTTTTCATGACGTTGATAATGCGTGGATGGCAGTGACCTTGATTTACAGCAGAATAGGCCGATAAAAAGTCATAATACTGTTTCCCTTTTGCATCCCATAAATAAATGCCTTCACCTTTTGCTAAGACAACGGGTAAGGGGTGATAATCGTGTGCACCGTATTTTTTTTCGAGTGCTAAATGTTCTTGAGATGTGGTGGCATTTGTAGTTTCCATATCTAAAACCGTTTTAAAATTATAAATACAAAATTCCTACTTATTAGGGAGAGAAATCATCCGTGTCTAAAGTACAATTATTTATTTGATTTCTTAAAAAATGAACGTTTTAGGAACGCATTTAAAAGTGTACTTTTGCAGAATGCGAAATCGACACAAATCCAAAACCTTTGAACAGCTCACCATCATTGATACAGCTGCTAAAGGAAAAACAGTAGCAAAAACAGACCAAGGCATTGCAATTTTTTTAAATGAAGGAGTCCCAGGAGATGTAGTTGACATTAGAACTTTCAAGAAAAGAAAAGGCTTTTTTGAAGGAAGAGTAGAACATTATCATAAAAAATCTGAAGATCGTACCACACCAGTCTGTGAACACTTTGGCATCTGTGGAGGGTGTAAATGGCAACATATGCACTACCCTGCTCAACTCAAGTTTAAGGAAAAAGAAGTGGGTGAAAATCTGAAGCGAATTGGCGGAATTAAACCAGAACATACCGCAGAAATTTTGGGCAACGAAAGCCCCTATTTTTATCGCAATAAAATGGAATTTTCTTTTTCTTCAAATCGCTGGATGACGAAAGAAGAAATTGCGTCTGGAAAAGAATTTAACAAGAATGCCTTAGGTTTTCATAAACCGGGGATGTGGGACAAGATTGTCGATATTGAAAAGTGTCATTTACAAGCAGACCCCTCTAATGCCATTAGAAACGAAATAAGACGTTATGCAATTCAAAAAGGATTGACCTTTTTTCACCCCAGAGATCAAAGTGGTTTTCTTAGAACCTTAATGATTCGCACCACATCGACTGGGGAAGTTATGGTGCTTTTACAAGTGGTTCATGATGCGCCAGAACTGGCTCCTTTTCTTGAACACATCAAGACCGCTTTCCCTGAAATCACTGCCTTATTATATGTGATTAACAATAAAGCGAATGACACCCTTTATGATCAAGACATTATACTTTATGCTGGTCGGGATTACATTATAGAAGAAATGGAAGGCTTGCAATTTAAAATTGGAGCAAAAACCTTTTATCAGACCAATTCACAACAGGCCTATGAGCTCTACAAAATCACCCGTGAATTTGCCCAATTAAAGGCAGAGGATGTAGTTTATGATCTTTATACCGGAATAGGAACCATTGCACAATTTATCGCGAAGTCGGTCAATAAAGTCGTTGGGGTCGATGTAGTACCAGAGTCTATTGCTGCCGCAAAAGTAAATGCAGCAGAGAATGATATAGACAATGTTGTCTTTGAAGCAGGCGATATGAAAGCCATTTTTACTGAAGATTTTATCAACCGTCATGGCAAAGCGAATGTCGTCATAACAGATCCCCCGCGCGATGGCATGCACAAAGATGTCGTTCAACAATTACTTTCTCTTTCGCCAGAGCGCATCGTCTATGTAAGTTGTAATAGTGCCTCACAAGCAAGGGATTTAGCTTTATTAAAAGAAGAATACAAACTTGTTAAATCACAAGCAGTAGATATGTTTCCACAAACGCATCATGTAGAAAATGTTGTACTTTTGGAAAAGATTTAATCCCATGTCAAAAAACATTCTTTGTTTACTACTTT
>JBMYNN010000040.1:0-15049 GCA_049598335.1 Flavobacteriaceae bacterium | reverse complement strand
TTGCAACTTCCTCTGATGCTTCTTCTGCTGCAGGTGTGTCTTTTGCAACTTCCTCTGATGCTTCTTCTGCTGCAGGAGTTTCTTCTGTAACTTCTGCTGTTGCTTCTTCTGCTGCAGGAGTTTCTTCTGTAACTTCTGCTGTTGCTTCTTCAGTAGCAGGAGCTTCCTCAGTAGCTTCTTCTTCGATAGCTTTGGCGTCCGCGATACGTTTTTCGTTCACTTCTTTTTCCGCCGCTAGAGCTTTAGCACGTTCATCGGCTTCCGCTTTAGATAATCCTTCAACTTTTGCTTGAATTTTTGCTTCTTTCTCTGCAATCCAAGCTTCAAATTTAGCATCAGCTTCTTCTTGTGTAAGGGCACCTTTACGTACACCACCATTTAAGTGATGCTTTAACATTACACCTCTATAAGATAATAATGTCCTAGCAGTATCTGTAGGTTGTGCACCGTTTTCTAACCACTTAGTGGCAGCGTCAATATTGATGTTAACTGTTGCTGGGTTAGTATTTGGATTATAAGTTCCTATTTTCTCTAGGTATCGCCCATCCCGCTTTGCGCGTGCATCTGCAGCAACTACCCAATAAAATGGTTTTCCTTTCTTTCCGTGTCTTTGTAATCTAATTTTTACTGGCATATCATATTAATTTTTGAGCGTTCCCGACGCTCGGGATTATTAATTCAGGCAGCAAATGTAACATTTTATTTTGTAAGAAACCACCTTATTCTTTGGCGAAGCCGAAAAACAATGAAATCTCCTTGAATTCAGGTTTGTAGAACCATTTTTATACCTTATTTTTGCGCCCATAATTATTGAGAAAATTCATGCAAATTACTAGAACAGATGTCGATGCCCTAAATGCAAAAGTTGCTATTTCAATCAAACGAAATGACTTTGCAGAAAAGGTAGACAACATTTTAAAAGATTATCGTAAAACCGCTAATATTCCAGGTTTTAGAAAAGGTCACGTCCCCATGGGAATGATTAAAAAACAATATGAAACTGCTGTTACAGCAGACGAGGTAAATAAACTCTTGCAAGAAAAGCTCAATAAATATATTCAAGACGAGAAACTTGAATTGATGGGCAATCCATTACCCATTATGCAAGAAGAAATCGACTGGAGGGCAGAACAGCTTTCTTTTGAATTTGAATTGGGTCTTGCTCCTGCTTTTGATGTGAAAATCAAAGGAAAAAAAGCAATAACTCAATATCAAATAGAAGCCGATAAAAAAATGGTAGAGGAACAATTGCATTACCTACAAAAACAATATGGGAAAATCAAAACCCAAACAGCTATTGAAGCTGGGCTAGAACTTAGTCTCAAAATAAGTAACGAAGAAGCCAAAATTGACACCACCACTACCGTTGATTGGGAGCAGTTAAAAGGGAAAAAAAATCTAGATGCTTTAAAAGCAACTAAACTTAACCAATCCATTATTTTAAAAACTAAAGGTTTATTCAAAGAAGATCATGTTTTAGCCCGTGCGCTAGGAATCAGCATTGACAAATTAAAAGATGCCCCAAAAGAAGTTACTGTTACCGTTACAGAAGCAAATAAACGGACTCTTGCAGACCTAGATCAAGAACTTTTTGATAAACTTTATGAGCCAGGAACAGTCAAAAATGTAACTGACCTCAAGGCTAAAATCAAAGAGGGGGTTGAAAAACAATTTGAACAGCAAACAGATCAAAAGTTGCTCAACGATGTAACCGAAAGTTTAATTAACGAAACTAAGTTTGACTTACCCAGAGAATTCTTAGTACGTTGGTTACAAAACACTGGAGAGCATCCTTTAACAGAGGAAGAAGCGGCAGAAGAATACGAAAAATCTGAAAAAGGAATTCGTTATCAATTGATCGAAGGTGCATTGATCAAAGAGCACGACTTACAAATTCAGTTTGAAGAATTACAAGACTATGCTAAAGGAATGATCAAGCAACAAATGGCACAATACGGTCAACTTGATCCTTCTGATAAAGACTTAGAAGATATCGCTGCACGAATCTTTAGTAATCAAGAAGAAACAAAGCGTTTGTCTGACCAACTAATGAGCAAGAAATTATTAGACTTCTATAAAGAAAACGCTAACCTCAAAGTTAAAAAGGTTAACTATGACACCTTTGTTAAAGAGGCTTATGGAGCTGCACAATAAAATTGTGTACCTTTAGTTATATATAAAAACATTGCAAATGAATTACGGAAAAGAGTTTAAGAAGTACGCCATAAAACACCATGGCATAAGCGCCATGCATTTTGATAAAATTACAAGCAGTATGACTCCTTATATCATAGAGGAACGTCAAATGAATGTTGCTCAAATGGATGTCTTCTCAAGATTAATGATGGACCGCGTGATGTTCTTAGGAACAGCTATAGACGATCAAGTGGCTAATGTAATTCAAGCTCAATTATTGTTTTTACAAAGTGTTGACCCTAAACGCGACATTCAAATGTACATTAATTCTCCTGGAGGAAGCGTTTATGCTGGGCTGGGAATTTATGACACCATGCAGTATATCACCCCAGATGTCGCCACTATTTGTACAGGTATGGCCGCTTCTATGGGAGCTGTTTTACTCTGTGCTGGGCAAGAAGGTAAAAGAACTGCATTACCCCACTCTCGTATTATGATTCACCAACCTTTAGGGGGAGCTCAAGGGCAAGCCTCTGATATTGAAATTACAGCAAGAGAAATCTTAAAACTCAAAGACGAGTTATACCAAATTATTGCAAAACACTCTGGACAAACCCTTGAAAAGGTGAATCAGGATAGTGATCGCGATTATTGGATGAAAGCAGAAGAGGCCAAAGCTTATGGAATGGTCGACGAAGTATTGACAAAATAAAAACACAGCTCGATGAGTGAAGAGTTAAGTTGTTCCTTTTGTGGTCGCACAAAACCACAAACAGACCTTTTAATTGCAGGTCTAGATGCGCACATTTGTGATCGATGCATAGAACAAGCGCATGGAATTGTTTCAGAAGAAGAGACCCAAGACGATCAATTCTCTTCAAGCTTTGAGCTTAAACCGCCCATGGAAATTAAACGTTTTTTAGATCAATTTGTCATTGGTCAAACAGAGGCTAAAAAAGTGCTTTCTGTTGCGGTTTACAACCACTATAAAAGAATTCTCAACCCAAAGGTTGAAGAGGAAATTGAAATTCAAAAGAGCAATCTCCTACTCGTTGGTCAAACTGGAACGGGAAAAACCCTTTTAGCACAAACTATTGCTAAAATGCTTCAACTGCCTTTAGCCATTGTCGATGCGACTATTTTAACAGAAGCTGGTTATGTAGGAGAAGATGTTGAAAGCATCCTAACACGCCTTTTACAAGCGGCAGACTACGATGTTGAAAATGCGCAAAAAGGGATTGTTTTTATTGACGAAATTGATAAAATTGCGCGCAAAGGAGATAATCCATCTATCACCCGAGATGTTTCTGGAGAAGGTGTACAACAAGCTTTACTAAAATTATTAGAGGGTACAGTTGTAAATGTTCCGCCGAAAGGCGGAAGAAAACATCCCGATCAAAAATTCATTGAGGTGGATACTTCTAATATCTTATTTATTGCCGGTGGAGCTTTTGACGGGATAGAAAGAGAAATCAATAAAAGGCTTAACCTTCAAGCAATAGGCTATAAAACAGCCTCTTCTACCGAAGAAATTGACAAGGAAAACTTATTGCAATATATTAACCCAAAGGATGTAAAATCTTTTGGATTAATCCCAGAAATTATTGGACGTTTGCCAGTACTCACCTTTATGCACCCCCTAGACGGCAAGACTTTGCGTTCTATCTTAACAGAACCAAAAAACGCCTTGACAAAGCAGTATGAAAAGCTATTTGAACTCGACGGAATTAAATTAGAGTTTACCAGCGGTGCCCTTGACTATATCGTAGAAAAGGCATTAGAGTACAATTTAGGTGCAAGAGGTTTACGTTCTTTGTGTGAAGCAATTCTCAACCAAGCTATGTTTGAAATGCCCGGAGGAGAGGAAACTACACTTAAAATTACCAAGAACTATGCAGAACAACAGCTTAAAAAGGCTAATCCCTCTAAGCTAAAAGCAGTCTCTTAAGCATTCATTTCGAGCAAACTATCGATCAATTTGCGATCGTTAGACAAGCGTGGGACTTTGTGTTGACCCCCTAACTTTTTTTTATATTCTAACCAGCGATAAAACAGACCTTCTTTGGCCACATTAATTTTTGGTATTACCATGGTCATATCTTTATATCGTTTTGCTTCATAATCAGAATTCAAGCTTTTCAATTCCTGGTCTAATACAGATTGAAATTTAATTAAATCCCCAGGAGCTTTTTTAAACTCTATAATCCATTCGTGGCACCCCTTTTTATTTCCTTCCATAAAAATAGGTGCAACCGTATAATCCACCACCTCAACTCCACAGCTCAAAGCAGCGACAGAAATCGCACGATCTGCGTTTTCGACCACTAATTCTTCCCCAAAAGCATTGATGTAATGTTTTGTTCTTCCAGCAATTTGAATGCGATAGGGAGACAAGGAAGTAAATTGTACTACATCGCCAATTTTATAGCGCCATAATCCACCATTTGTTGTGATCACAAGTGTATAACGCACCCCTAGTTGAACTTGATCCAAGGGTATAATAGCCGAATCGTCTTCCCCTAGCGGAATAAATTCATAAAAAATACCATAGTCTAACATCAACAATAATTCATCTGAATCGTTGCGATCTTGTATGGCAAAAAAGCCTTCGGAAGCATTATAAATTTCATAAAACTGCAGCGAATGATCTTTTAACAGCGATTCATATTGACTGCGATAAGGAAGAAAACTTACCCCCCCATGGAAATATACTTCTATATTGGGCCAAATGTCTTTGAGACTTTTCCCTGGATATTGGGCAAGTAGTTTGTAAAGTAAAACCAGCATCCATGACGGCACCCCCATCAAGCCAGTGACATTTTCCTGTGAACTCTCGGTTATAATGGCCTGCATTTTGGCTTCCCATTCTGACATTAAAGAAACTTTTAGACTAGGAGTACAATTGAGTTCTGCCCAAAAAGGAAGGTTATCTGTCATTATCGCCGATAAATCTCCAAAAGCGTTTTTCTCATTTTGATACAACTCTTGACTCCCCCCCAGCCGAAGGGTTTTCCCATTAAACAACTGTGCCTCTGGATTATTATTGATATAGAGTGATAGCATATCTTTTCCAGCCTTATAGTGGCAATCCTCCAGGGCTTGAACACTCACAGGTATAAACTTACTTTTAGCATTTGTTGTTCCGCTAGACTTAGCATACCATTTAATAGGAGTAGGCCAAAGGATATTGTCTTCTCCTAAACGTCCATGATTAATGTCTTTAGCAATGTCTTCATAGGTAACGATGGGTACGCGCTCTGCAAAAGTGTCATATTGATTAATGTTACTAAAATCATACTGATAGCCCATCTTTGTTTTTTTGGCGAAGCCTAATAAATCTTGTAATACCTCTTGCTGAACTTCATTGGGATATTTAATGAACAACTCGATTTGATGAATGCGTTTCTTTAGAAACCAAGAAGCAATCGAATTAAATAAGGGGATCGCCATAGAATCTTTATCTTTAGCATAAATTTAATTCTTTCCTTCGATATGTTTTCTGGTGTACTTAAAAAAATGCTTACTACTGTTGATCAAGAGGTACAATATTACCTGGATCTCCCCCATCATGTACTCAACATGAATCAATGTATCAATAAAAGTCTAAGCTTAAGCATAAAAGGCTATGAATGCTTGAACTGTCAAAAGACAGAACCTATTTTTCGACAAGGTTTTTGTAAAAAGTGCTTTTTTGAAAGCCCACAAGCGGGGGACTGGATTATGCGACCAGAATTAAGTAAGGCACATTTAGACATTGAAGATAGAGATTTAGCCTATGAAAAAAAGGTGCAATTACAACCCCATATTGTCTATCTCGCCCTCTCTAGCCATCTCAAAGTGGGGATCACTAGAAAGAGTCAAGTTCCCACAAGATGGATTGATCAAGGGGCACATCAAGCCTTGGCCTTACTCGAAATCCCCAACCGCTATCTTGCTGGGGTAGGAGAAGTCGCCTTAAAAGATCATTTCTCTGATAAAACCAACTGGAGAAAGATGTTACAGTTCAATGAAGTGCCAGAAATTGACTGGACGCACGAACGCAACAAGGCGATTGATGCTTTACCTAATGAGTTAAAGCCCTATATTATTCACAACGAAAGTTTGACTACCCTTACTTTTCCAATAGAACGCCATCCAGAAAAAGTAAAAAGTCTAAACTTGATCAAAGAAGAACAATATACTGGTGTTTTAAAAGGTGTAAAAGGGCAATATCTGATTTTTGAAGACAATACCGTTTTTAATGTTAGAAGCAATGAGGGCTTAGTTGTAGAGTTGGCCGTTTCTTAACCCTCAAAGGTTTTTGCTGAATCTGCGACGAGTCGATTAATTTCACTCATTTCTTTTTTTGTTAAATGTCGCCATTCCCCTTTTCCTATATCCAGAGAAACATTCATAATACGCACACGTTTAAGGGTCACTACACGATAATCTAGGTATTCACACATTCGACGAATTTGACGGTTTAAGCCTTGGGTCAAAATAATACGAAATTCCTTTTTATGGGTTTGTTTGACCTCACAAGGTCGTGTTACCGTATCTAAGATAGGAACCCCCGCGGCCATTTTCTGAATAAATTCGTCTGTGATAGGGCGGTTCACTGTGACCACATATTCTTTTTCGTGTTGATTGCGCGCGCGAAGTATTTTATTGACAATATCACCGTCGTTTGTCAAAAAGATTAACCCCTCAGAAGGTTTATCTAAACGACCAATAGGGAAAATACGGGTAGGGAAATTGATATAATCAATAATATTGTCTTTTTCTACTCGGGTATCTGTTGTGCAAACAATCCCAACGGGTTTATTAAAGGCAATATATACAGGTTTGTCCCCCGCTTGATCCACTACAATTCCATCAACAGTTATTTCGTCGACTGGAGAAACTTTTAAACCCATTTCTACTGGCTTACCATTCACCTTGATACGCCCTTCTTGAATCAATTTATCTGCAGCACGCCTTGAACAATATCCTATTTCACTCAAGTATTTATTGATGCGAACAGCTTGCCTTTCTTTCATATTTAATCTAAATTGATTTCTTGCCCAATCTTTAAGTCAAATCGACGTCTAAAAAGGTGGACAAACAAATATAAGAAAGGGGTATCGATTGCAGCAATTAAAACCTTAAAGACAATACTCGAAAAGATTAAGCCCCAAAACAAATCCCAAGGTAATACCCCGAAAAGGCACAACAATAAAATTACTGTCCCAGAATCAATAATTTGTGACGCAAAAGTCGAAAAATTGTTACGCAGCCAAAGGTGCTTCCCTTGCGTTAATTTTTTCCAGAAGTGGTAAATCCTAATATCGATAAACTGTGCAAAGAGATAGGCTATCATCGATGCTAAAACCGCTAAGGGAGACAGTGAAAACACTTTTGTAAAAGTCGCATTATCTATGGGGGAAGTAGGAATGGCTGGTACAGCTCCTGCTACTAACAAAATCCCAATGGAAAAAAAGGAAGCAAATATTCCCGCAATCACAACTTGGTTCGCGCGCTTTTGGCCATAGATCTCTGAGATAAGATCTGTAATTAAAAAGGTAATGGGATAAGGTAAAATCCCCACAGAAAGCTCAAATAAAGGCACACCCATTATACTGGTCTCAAAAGGATACCAAAAAAAGAATTTTTGAAATATCAAGTTAGACACCACTAAAGAGGTGATAAACAATGCCGCTAAATACAGATATATTTTTTGGGCAAAGGCCTTATTTTTTATATCCATGCACTACTTAATTTCTACCGCATAAGGCAAGCGAAGCTCAACCTTAGGACGATCTTCTTGTCCTGACAAGCTAGTTAAAAATAGGCTAATTTCTTTAGGGTAATTCGCAAGTAATTCTTCTTCTATACGGTTAAAAGGGCCCATGACAGAGATAAAATCCTCAAATTCTGGTTCGATTTTAGGGTAAGAAATAAGGTTATATTCTTCGATTTGTGCAAGTTTTGCTGCTGCTGCTAACGCTTGATCCATACCGCCTAAACCGTCTACTAAGCCATTTTCAAAAGCTTGTTTTCCTGTCC
Organism: Flavobacteriaceae bacterium; assembly: GCA_049598335.1. GTDB lineage: Bacteria > Bacteroidota > Bacteroidia > Flavobacteriales > Flavobacteriaceae > Arcticimaribacter. The sequence continues at coordinate 6,889 of JBMYNN010000040.1, read as the reverse complement.
AGACACGTCCTTGAGCGATGGCTTCAACCTCTTCAAGGTTAAGCCCTCTTCCATTGGCAACACGTTGTTTAAAAGTGGTATAGACATGCTCAATACCCTCTTTTATACTCGCACGAAAATCTCCCTCAGGGGATTTAAATACACTATATCCTAAAGCGTTTTTGTGGGTTTCGACATGTTGCACATTGATCCCTACAGAATCGATAAAACCTTTTATATTAGGTACAGTTGCAAAGACGCCAATAGAACCGGTGATGGTCATGTCATTAGCATAGATTTCGTCTCCTGCTACAGCAAGATAATATCCTCCAGAAGCTGCAACATTTCCCAAAGAGACAACTAAGGGCTTTTCTTTTTTGGCTTCGATTAACGCCTTCCAGATAATATCTGAACTTAAAGCACTACCCCCGGGGGAATCTACCCTTAAAACGATGGCTTTAACCCTGCGGCTTTTTACAGCTTGATCAATTGCTTTTAAAAAAACCTCTTGACCTATGATATTTTCACTTCCCTCTCCATAGAATACTGGACCTTGAGCATAAATAACCGCAATGCGATCACGCACGCCTTTTTTAGATAAACCATTCCCTCTAATAAGTTGTTTTAAACTAACGCTTTTAAGTCGTTTATCTTCTTCAATATTGAGGACGTCTTTTAATTTGCTTTCATACTCTTCTTCATAAATCAAACCATCTACTAAACCATTTTCTTTAGCTTGTTTGGGTAAGCTGGCTTTAAGTTCATTAGCAATATCATTTAATGCAGCTATGGTTAATTTTCTGCTTTTTGCAATAGCAGTAGTAGCTGAGTCCCAAACGCTGTTAAGCAAAGAAGATATTTGGGTGCGATTAGCTTCGCTCATTTCGCTTTCTAGGTAAGGTTCGACGGCGCTTTTGTATTTTCCGTGGCGTACTACTTCCATCTTAAAGCCATATTCCTCTTGAAAGTCTTTGTAATAGAGCACCTCGGCCGCAACGCCTTTAAATTCCATTCCGCCCATAGGGTGGAGAAAAATTGAATCTGAAACAGAGGCGAGGTAATAGCCTTTCTGAGAAAAATAATCCCCATAGGCATAAATAAACTTTCCTTCGGCTTTAAACTCTTCTAGGGCTCTGCGAATGCTTTGCGCTTGGGACCATCCCATATTAGGGTACATGGTCTTCAAATCAATTCCTTTAATCTTATCATCTTTAGCCGCTTTTTTAATGGCTAAAACAACATCATAAAACTTCAATACATCGTCTCCTAGACCCAGCGCTTCCTCAAAATCTTGGGTAGCCCCTACATTGTCAAACACTGGACGATCTAAGTCAAGCTCTAGTAAACTATTGTCTTTAATTTCAACCGGAAGAGACTCTTCCGAAGAAACTACGGTAGCAATCCCTGCGATACTCATCACTAATAAAATTCCAATAAAAATAAAGGCGACTACTGTTCCTAGAACCGAGGCTAAAAAGCTTTTGAAAAAATTCATCTTATTACTATTTATATTGTATAGTTATTAGGCGTAAAGTTCTTCTTTTTGTTACAGATTTTAGATTTTTTATCAAAAAAAACTACCTTTAAAACTCAACCAAATAAAATATCATGAGAAAATTAAGCCTACTTATTCTTTTGTTTTGCGTTTGTTTTTCCTGTAAAGTTAATCAATACACTGGTAAAAAAACACTCAACTTCTTTAGCAATAAACAAGTTTTCCCAGTTGCTTTTAAAGAGTACAATAGTTTTATCACGAAAAATCCTCCTGTAAAAAACACCAAAGAAAGTGATCAAATTAAAGCCATTGGTCAAAAAATCACTGCCGCGGCACAGGCTTATTTTGTGCATAAAGGCAAGCCCCAATTTTTAAAAGACTATGCCTGGGAGTACAACCTTATCGAGAGTAAAGAGAAAAATGCCTGGTGTATGCCTGGCGGAAAAATCGTTTTCTATACTGGTATTCTCCCTATTGCAAAAACCCCAGATGGCATCGCTGCCATTATGGGGCATGAGGTCGCCCATGCTCTTGCCGACCATGGTGCACAGCGCATGAGTGCAAACACCTTAAAAACTGGTTTAGATTTTATTGCCGCAAAAAGCACCGAAAAACAGCCTGAGGAAAAACGCAAAAAAATCCTGGCAGCCTATGGCTATGGGAGTCAATTAGGTGTGATTCTACCCTTTAGCCGAAAACACGAAATCGAAGCCGATAAAATTGGACTAGAATTGATGACCATTGCAGGTTTTAACCCAAAAGAAGCCGCAGAAGTTTGGCGAAGAATGCAAGCCGATGCTGGCAGTAAGGCCCCTCCAGAGATTTTAAGCACCCATCCCTCAAGTAAACGCAGAATCGAAACCCTTGAAGCACATGTCTTTTATGCTGACTCTCTTGCTAAGGTGATTCAAAAATAGTCTTATCCTTTTATTGCTGTAGGAGGAATGCTTAATTTTAGCCCTCAAAATAAAGCATGGTTTATCTTTCTTTAGGAAGCAATATCGGGGATCGTCAACTATTTTTACAAATAGCAATAGGGCTTATCACTTATCGTATAGGAGAAGTCAAACAAGTCTCAAGTATCGTCGAAACCCCCGCCTGGGGTTTTAAGGGAGATGCTTTTTACAATACCTGCCTTTCTCTAGAAACATCTTTAAGTCCACAAAAGGTACTAGAAGAACTAATCGCCATTGAAATAATTTTAGGGCGAGAGAGAAAGACAACAAAAGAATACCACGCCAGAAATATTGATTTAGACATCCTTTTATATGAAGGAAAAATCATTCACACCCGCAATCTCACTATTCCACATCCCCGAATGGAAAAGAGAAATTTTGTACTCGCTCCGCTCGCAGAAATTGCAGCAGACACCCTCCATCCCGTTTTAAAGAAAAGCATTAAACAACTTTACCAAAAGACACAAGACACTGCCTTCATTACTCCTGTAGAAGACAAACTATTTATCCCTAAACGGAAAGAATTTATCGCCATAGAAGGGAATATAGGCGCAGGAAAAACAACTTTTACCCAGTTACTTCAAGCAGCACTGGGAGGAACATTATTACTGGAAAAATTTTATGACAATCCCTATTTAGCCGATTTTTATCAAGACCCGGAAGCATTTGCACTTAAGGTAGAAACAGCCTTTTTAAAAGAACGCGTTCAACAACTCTCTTCCTTTTTTAAGGTAAAAAATAACCTCCCCGTATTAGCAGATTTTAGTTTGGAAAAATCCTTGCTTTTCGCCCAACAAAATCTTTCAAAAGCAGATTTTACTTCCTATAAAAAGGAATACCTCAAAGTAAGTACCAACTTACCCCATCCAGAACTGGTGCTTTTTCTGGCCCAAAGCATTGCACAATTGCAAAAAAATATTCAAAAACGCGGAAGAGATTTCGAGCAAAACATTAGTGATCTTTACTTACAAAAAATTGAAACGGGATATACCCAGTGGCAAAAAAATAGCACCTTAAACATTTGTGAACTCAACACAAAAGGAATTGACTTTATTCAAGACAGCAACGCTTTCTACACCTTGTTAGACTCTTTTTTTCGCGCCTAATTTTTGATAAAAATCCCAGCAAACTACTCCGGTAGTAACCGCAATGTTTAAAGAGTGTTTTGCCCCTTCTTGAGGAATTTCAATCACTTTTGTGGCTTGATCGATGACTTGTTGCTGCACCCCTTTTACTTCATTCCCCAAGACAAAGGCTGTCTTTTTAGTGAGATGCGGCTCAAAATCATTTAAAAAAGTGGCCCCTTCTGTTTGTTCAATCGCCCACACTTCTACCCCATCTTCTTGCAATTGTGCTACCAGTGAAACTGCATCCTCTTTATATTCCCACACAACCGAATCTGTTGCCCCCAAAGCTGTTTTTTGAATGTCTTTGTGCGGAGGTGTCGCAGTAATCCCGCAGAGATAAATTTTTTCAATCAAAAAAGCATCTGCAGTGCGAAATACAGAACCAATATTATTCAAACTGCGAATATTGTCTAAAATAAGAATCAAGGGAGTTTTAGGCGCCATTTTAGCTTCTTCAACACTTTTTCGATTCAACTCACTATTTTTTAATTTCCGGTTTTGCATGCAGCAAAAATAAGGAAGTATTCGGTAGCATTTTTTAAAAATGAAATAAGGGTTATATTCGCAATAACAGCAAATATTTTCCCCTTGGCCAAGAAAGCAAAAGAAACCCCTTTAATGAAACAATACAATCAGATCAAGGCGAAATACCCAGACGCCCTTTTGTTGTTTCGTGTGGGAGATTTTTATGAAACTTTTGGAGCAGATGCTGTAAAAGCAGCGAAAATTTTAGGGATTATTCAAACCAAACGCGGCGCAGGCAGCACCAGCGAAACTGAGCTGGCAGGTTTTCCGCACCACTCGCTCAACACCTATTTACCTAAATTAGTCAAAGCAGGTTGTCGGGTGGCCATTTGCGATCAATTAGAGGATCCTAAAATGGCCAAGACCATTGTTAAACGTGGGGTGACAGAATTAGTTACCCCGGGAGTCGCCTTAAACGATGATGTCTTAGAACAAAAGAAAAACAACTATTTAGCTGCAATTAGTCAAGGGAAAAAAAACTGGGGCATTGCCTTTTTAGACATCTCAACAGGCGATTTTTTAGTGAGCGAAGGCAGTGTAAACCATATTAATCAACTGCTCCAAAAATTTGCTCCTGCTGAAGTTTTAGTCCCTAAGCCGCTAAAAGCGAGTTTCGCGACCTTATTTGGCGCTGACCTAAATCCTTTTTTTCAAGAAGACTGGGTTTTCCAGGACAGCTTTGCCCAAGAGTTGTTACAACAACATTTTAATACCAATAGTTTAAAAGGTTTTGGCTTAGAAGACTTTACTATTGGAATTATAAGTGCAGGCGCTGTTTTACATTACCTTTCTGAAACCCAACATAACAAGTTGCAACATATTACTTCCCTCCTTAAAATTGCCAGTGATGATTTTCTAGGGATTGACCGCTTTACTGCGCGTAATCTAGAACTGCTCTATTCCAATTCTATTGGAGGGGTTGCTTTGATTGATGTCATTGATTTTACAGCAACTGCAATGGGGGGACGACGTCTGCGCAATTGGGTGAGTTTCCCCCTAAAATCGATTGAAAAAATACGGGATCGACAGCGTGTAGTTAACGCTTTTCTAGCCGCAGAAAGTACCGCCTTACAAGTGCGTGAACACTTGAAAAAAATTGGAGATATTGAGCGTTTGATGGCGAAAATCGCCACCCAAAAAATCAGTCCACGGGAACTCAATATCCTTCAGCTTTCCCTATTGGAAAGCAACCAAATAAAAGTGACTTTAAACGACAGCGACCAAGAAGAATTTGTCAAGCAAGCGAATTTAATTCCCCCTTGTACTCACTTAAGTGAAACCATTGCCACCACCTTAAAAGAAGATGCCCCCGTGGCCACGGCCAAAGGCAACTTTATTGCCGATGGTTTCTCGAGCGAACTCGACGAATTACGCAGCCTCTTACATTCGGGCAAAGCCCATTTAGACGCCATGTTAGAACGCGAAACACAAGCCACGGGAATTCCCTCGCTTAAAATCGCCTTTAACAACGTCTTTGGCTATTATATCGAGGTGCGCAATACCCACCGCGATAAGGTACCAGAGGGCTGGACAAGAAAACAAACCCTAGTCAATGCAGAGCGCTATATCACAGAAGAACTCAAAGAATACGAAAATAAAATTTTAGGAGCCGAAGAAAAGATTCAGCAACTGGAATTGCGCTTCTATCAAGCGTTATTAGATCAATTACAAAACGATTTAAGCGAACTCAAACAAGCTGCAGTTGCCCTCGCCCAATTGGACTGCTTACAGAGTTTTGCACAGCTAGCAAGAAAACACCACTACTGCTGCCCTGTTTTGGAAGAAGGCACCGCATTAGAAATAACAGAAGGACGTCACCCCGTGATAGAACAACAGCTTCCCGCAGGAGAAGCCTATATCGCAAACGACCTCCTATTAAACCGTAAAGAACAACAAATTATCATGATTACTGGGCCCAATATGTCAGGGAAATCGGCGCTATTAAGGCAAACAGCCTTGATTGTACTTTTAGCACAAATGGGAAGTCATGTTCCTGCCAAGGCAGTGAAAATGGGGTTGGTGGATCATATTTTTACGCGTGTTGGGGCGAGTGACAATATCTCCCTGGGGGAATCAACCTTTATGGTGGAAATGAATGAGTCTGCTGCTATTCTCAATAATATTACCGCAAATAGTCTAGTTCTGTTAGACGAAATTGGACGGGGTACTTCTACCTATGATGGGATCTCGATTGCCTGGGCCATTGCAGAATACTTGCACCAGCATCCCAGTCAGCCCAAAACACTCTTTGCCACCCACTACCACGAACTCAATGAGATGGAAGGCCGTTTCGATCGTATCAAAAACTATAACGTCGCAGTAAAAGAATTAAAAGACAATGTGCTGTTTTTACGCAAGCTCACTAAAGGCGGAAGCGCACACAGCTTTGGGATCCATGTAGCGAAAATGGCTGGGATGCCTGCACAGGTTGTCTCGACTGCCGAACGAAAGTTAAAAGTGCTTGAAAAAAGTCATCAAGAAGACAATCGCAAAACAGCTTTATCAAAAGATGCAGGCGAAATGCAATTGAGTTTTATCAATTTAGACGACCCACTTTTAGAAGAATTAAGAGACGAAATCATTGATCTCGATATCGATACCCTCACCCCTGTAGAAGCGCTGATGAAACTCAACAGCATCAAACGTCGCTTAGGTGGTAAAAGCAGCACGTAAAATCTATAAAAAAGGTTTTAAAATTTAAAATTTATTTTACCTTTGCCATCCCATGCGAAAGTAGCTCAGGGGTAGAGCATCACCTTGCCAAGGTGAGGGTCGCGGGTTCAAATCCCGTCTTTCGCTCTTTTTTA
>JBMYNN010000039.1:0-15065 GCA_049598335.1 Flavobacteriaceae bacterium | reverse complement strand
ACCAAAATGTATTGTACATTCTAAAAAATTATTTAATCATGAATAAATTTTTTCAGTTTGCCCTAATTACTTGCCTTCTATACTACATTTAATGTAAAAGAAGGAGATGGCATGTACTTACCAAAAGAAGATCGTGTCTATATCTGGTAAATAAATCAATAGATTTAAGTCATAAAAGCCAAGGGAATCCCCTTGGCTTTTATATTTTCGTGCTATGGATAACTTCTCTGTTGTTTTAAATCAACTCATTGGCTCGCTCGAGTGGGTAATGTTGACCCTTATTCTTGGTGGGGGAATTTATTTATTACTTCAGTCAAAAGGCTATGCCTTATGGAACATTAAAAAGGGCGGGCAACTTCTTTTTCAAAAAGAAAATGATAAAGGAATCTCACGCTTTGAAGCCTTGTCTGCTGTCCTAGCTTCTACCGTAGGGCTGGGAAATATTTCTGGGGTTGCCATCGCAATTTATATGGGGGGTCCAGGTGTGTTAGTGTGGATGTGGATTACCGCTGCCCTAGGGGCTGTTATTAAATTTTACAGCTCTTCTCTAGCTGTTATGTTACGCAAAAAAGAAAGTGATGGATCTCCATTGGGAGGCCCCATGTATTACATGACTTTAGGCCTGCCTAAAATAGGGAAGACTTTAGCCATTTGGTTTTCTTTTGCGGGTCTCTTTGGGGTGCTGCCCGCCTTTACCGCCAATCAATTGACACAAACCGTTGTGACGGTCGTTCAACCCGATCAATACCTGCAATTAGGCGACCTCTATTGGAAAATCATTTTAGGAATCGTCTTTGTTTTAATTGCGGCTTGGGTCATTTTAGGAGGACTTGAAAAAATCGTTAAGGTGACGGCGAAACTGGTTCCGCTAATGGTGGTACTTTACTTTAGCATGGGGCTCTTTATTTTAATCGATAATTCCACCTTAGTACTCCCTGCTTTAAAGGCAATCTTTACAGAAGCATTTAACCTTAACACTGCTGTCACAGGAGGATTTTGGGGTCTGGTTTTATTGGGAATTCGTCGGGCGGTTTTTTCTAACGAAAGTGGAGTGGGAAATGCCCCCATGTACCATGGACAGTCTGAAACAAAAGAACCCATTCACGAAGGGCTTGTAGCTGCTTTAGAACCGCTCTTAGACACCGTATTAGTGTGTTCAATTACAGGAATTATCATCATTATTAGTGGGGCTTATCTAGGGCAAGAATTAAATGGAATTGTTTTAACCCTTGAAGCCTTTAACCGTCTTTTCTTTGGGATTGGCGATCAATTATTGTTGTTGATGGTACTAGTTTTTGGAATCTCTACCCTTTTTACCTATTCCTATTATGGAGTAAAGTGCCTTGATTTTTTAACCCAAAAAAAATGGGGATTTATCTATAATTACATCTATTTGGGGAGCATTATTTTTTCTGCCATTGCAACTGTTGACGTAGTTATTGGGATCATAGACCTCTCATTTGCATTAATGTGTATCCCAAATATGATAGCGATCTTATACCTTTCTCCAAAAGTAAAAGAACGCATTAAAATACTCGAAGAAAAGAAGAACGCATGACCCAGAAACAATGGCTAATTTTAGTGATGATAGCCGTCCCATTAGTGGGATTATACTTTAAAGTGTTCGCGCTTTTCCTGGTGATTCCCCTTTGGCTATTAAAGCCAAAAAAATAAAACTCCCTGTGCTTTTCGTCGCTTTTACATTATGTACTAGTTTCCAATTATTGGCTGTTCAGATGCAAGAAAAATTTTTATCTTCGAACAATGAACCAAACGCAGGTATTTAGGGACATCCATGGGAATACAATCGACCCTATTGAGCACACTCGAAATATTTTAGCCAAAAATCCTTTTGTCAATATTCATATTGGGACAGATTCGCAAAGCATTGCCAAACAAACCCGCTACATCACTGTAATTGCTTATCGCTTTGGCAATAGAGGGGTTCACTATATTCTTAAGAAAAATGGCGTGCCGCAAATAAAAGATTTATGGACACGACTATGGAAAGAAACCGAAATGAGTATCGATGTGGCAGAAACTATCAAAAAGAGCCTTGATATAAAAGCTGAAATTGATATGGACTACAACGAAGATGAAAGTTTTAAATCTAATAAGCTAGTCAATGCAACTAGAGGTTGGGCGAATTCTCTGGGTTATAAAGTAAACATTAAGCCACATGGACAAATCGCTACTAGGGCCGCAGACTATCATTGTAAATAAACCCTACAAAAATATATTAAAGCATTATACGCTGGGCGAAAGTTTCTTGCAGTCAAAGACCCTTATTTACACAAAGTTGAAAGGGAAAGGTTTATTAAAAGTATTACGCTTTAATCACGATAATTTCTGCGAGCGCATGAATGGCGTCATTGGCTTTTGCGTGCTCTTCTGGTGAAAATCCTTCATCACACGGCAGTGTAATATCTGCTCCATAACGATAAAGTAATTGAACCATTTCAGGTTTGTTACTAATGCTTGCATAAATGATAAAGGTTTTCCCTTTGTAATACATATTTACAGGGATTAAGCTGTTTTCAAGATACTGCTCAACTACAGCATAATTTTCATTTTCAATAGCCAGTACAAAACGAGAAGCATTCACTAATGCTGAATTCGTCTTATGCTCTTGTGCATAAGAAAGCAATATGGTGAAAAGCGAAAGATAGAGGGATAGATTTTTTAATAACATTGGTTTTTTTTTCTACAGCGAAATTAATCAGTATCACGGGAAAATAAGTTGCTATATGTTTATAAAAAATTAAGCAAAATCAAAACTAAAAAAAAAAAAATAGCCAACTAAAGGTTAGCAAATCTTTAACCACTTAAAAATGTAAAAAATAACCTTATTCCGAATAGTCAAAAACCAAAACTTTTTCTGTTTGAGGAACAAAAAGAGCAGCAAAAGCTTTGTGAACAGGATGGGGTAAATAAACCTTATCTCGGTCTGCTTCATTCTCAAACCACATAGTTAAGCTGTGGGTATAGCCTTGACTTAAATTTTCTGATGAGACATTTTTGCTCATTTTCAAATGATGCACACCTTCAATCTGTTTGAGGGTCATGGCACCTGCTTCTATTTCTGCTAATTGTTCTGGGGTAATCGAGCCTTTAAATTGAATCAATACAATATGCTGAAGTTTACTTTTTTCCATATGAAACGAACTGCTTGATAAAGTAAGTACAAACATCATGATTATCCCTGATAAAATTGCCATACGCCTCATTTGTTTTTTATTTAATATAAATAATAGAATTGTTTAACATCTATTCGTCCGATAGAGAAGCTATTATAAACCCAATCTTTTTACTAGATTTATAGCATGGAAAACAAACAACAAATTTTAGCAAAACGCCCAATTGGCGTACCAGATAAAGAGACATGGACATTCACCTCAACACCACTGCGTGCCTTAGAAGAGGGAGAAATGCTGGTTGAACAACACTATATTTCTTTAGATCCCGCCATGCGTGGCTGGATGAATGAAACCCGATCATATATCCCACCAGTGCAAATTGGAGAAGTGATGCGTGCCGGAACAGTAGGAAAAGTGATTCAAACCGAAGGAAAAACCCCTTTCCAAGTAGGAGATTACATTACAGGATGGGGCGGAGTACAAACACACCTCATTACCCGTGGTGAACAATATTATCAAGTCGACCCTAATCGCGCTCCTCTTCCCGCTTACATTGGGACACTGGGAATGCCTGGAATGACTGCTTATTTTGGTATCCTTCAAAAAGGAGAAATCAAGGCGGGTGATACCGTTTTAGTTTCTGGTGCTGCAGGTGCAGTAGGAAGTATTGTAGGACAAATTGCTAAAATCAAGGGGTGTACCGTAATCGGTATTGCCGGGGGAAAAGAAAAATGCGATTATGTCGTCAACGAACTAGGCTTTGACGGTGCCATAGATTACAAAAGCGAAAATGTTATGGCCGGAATCAAACAACACTGCCCAAAAGGCATTGACGTTTATTTTGATAATGTAGGAGGAGATATTTTAGATGCTGCTTTAGTATTCTTGCGTAAAAATGCGCGTGTCGTGATTTGCGGTGCTATTTCTCAGTACAATGCCACTTCCGCGATAGCGGGACCAAAAAATTATTTATCCTTACTTGTCAATCGCGCTTCCATGAAAGGAATGGTAGTTTTAGACTATGCCCAAGATTATGGGAAAGCCATGAAGGAAATGGCGAGATGGATGCAACAAGGAAAACTCAAAAGCAGAGAGGATATCTATGAGGGTATCGAAAACTTCAGGGAAACCTTTTTACGCCTTTTCTCAGGAGAAAAGAACGGAAAACTTGTCTTAAAAGTCAACTAGCTCATTCTTAGTAACTTGTTTAAAACTTTTATAAGGCTGAGCCAGTCATCAACAGCCTTGGTCTTATCTTTGTATAAAGGAAAAACAAAAACGTTATGGCTTTTGAACTCTTTATACTACAACTCTTCTTTCTTTTGATGGCTGGTTTTATCTTGTACATCAACAGGAACATGCTAGGTAAAACAAGTTCTTTTTCCCTTTTCTTTCGACGAGATAAAACGGCCTAATTCCCAATTAGGAATAAGTCTGTCTGCCGTTTATTGACATAAGAAAATCCTTTTGGGCCAAAATAACCTGCTTCTTCTAGCATTACCCGTATGTCTTTTTCCCATTCTGCTATATACACTTTGGTATTGAGTTCTATAGCATAGACAGTATTTTCATTTAAAGGCCAATCCCCAGATCCTGAAACCCCTTCTTGCGCATCCCACATTCCAAAAGTGGTCCCTGCAGAATGCCCATATGCCCCTAGAGGGTGGGTGTAAATTTGTGGTCTATAGCCAGCTGCTTTCCCCTTTTGCAAGGCTAATGCAAGGGTTTCATTGCCTGTTCTTCCCCGCTTAAATTCCTTGGTAAAAATATCTTGTACCTTATTCCCTTCAGCCAAAGCGTTCGTGAGATAATCGGGTGCAGCGGTCTCCCCTCTCTTCAATACATAAGCCAGTTCTTGACAATCTGTATTAAGCCCTAAATAAGTGATTCCAAAATCACAGTGCACTAAATCTCCAGGTTGAATGACATCAAATTTTGATTTCCCATCAAAAGCATAAAGGTCACTATTTTCGTTGCGCTGCACATCGATGGTGGGATGAAACCAGGTTTTTAAGCCCAGGGATAATACTTTTTCTCGCATCCACCACACTACATCATCGGTGGTGGTCACCCCAGGAGTAATGACCTTAGTCGAAAAGGCTTCTGCAATGATATTATGAGTGATTTCAACCAATTGATTGTAGAGGACCATCTCCTGTGGAGTTCTTGTTTCAATCCAAGATACTGCTAATGGGCTGGCGCTTTCGACCCTTTTTTGTAGGGCCTTTGGCAAAGCCGCCATAAAAAGATCGTAATCAGTCTTGGCGAGACCATCTGCAATCCCATAATGCTTAGAGGTGTTGATTCCAATTTTAGGGGGATTTTTTTGCGCGAGATAATCCGCTAGGGCTTTCATTTGATTGGGCTGCTCTTCTTTTTTCCAAACCGAAGGAATCAATTTTCCAAAAGGATAGCGGGTAATGGCTGCTCGACTCACCTCGCCCGTTTTTACATCTTTTGTAAACACCAAAATGGTTCTTCTGCGGGCATTGAGCCAAGTGGGAGGCAGCATGGTTTTTAACACCGGATCTTCGTTGTATTCCCGGGTGATAATCACCCAAGCGTCTAGCTGGTACTTGTCCATTAAACGCGGTAGGAGTTGCTCAAAACGTTCTTGTTGAATTTGATCAATTACCCTTGCACGCTCTTTTAAAGGTAAAATAGCTTGTGCTGAGAGAAACTCTCCCCCCAGCAAAAGCAGTAATAAAAAAAACTTTTTCATCTTAGTCTAAGCTTGGAGGACCGGGTAAAATTCTAGGCTCATAAGTTTTATTCACCTTGTTGTCTTTAAAGTCTTTTTTTACGGCCTCGACCAACTTTGGATTTTTATACAAATCTGCCATGGTCATGGCAAGGGCTTTTGAGGCATAGATCATTCCTTTATGGCCTATGGACATTCCTGTACAAGCCACTACTGCCCATGAATGCCATGGCCCACCTTTTGCTGCAACCGTAGCCGACATTCGAATGGTAGGAACAATTTGACTTACATCACCTACATCAGTTGATCCCCCTTGAGCAGGGAGCGTTTCGCGCAATGGGTGGACACTTCCATCCAATCCCTTTTCAGGTTTTCCTGTTTCCCTAAGGATGGTATTTGCATAGGCAACTTCATCTTTGGTATAACTAATTTCCCCAAGGTCTTCTAGATTCTTTTGCAGCGCTTTTGCCCCAGTGCGGTTGACTTGAATTTCATAAATCCCTGAAATGAGTTTTACTTCGTGGTTAGTTCCTGTCATCAAAGCTGCACCTTCTGCAATCTTTAAAGCACGTTCATATAATACATCGACTTTTTCGCGATTATTTTCGCGTAAGCGTGTCCATATTTGAGCAAAATCTGGTACGACATTTACTACATCTCCCGCTTTTTCGATTTGATAATGGATTCTTGAAGTAGGCAAAATATGCTCGCGGTAATAATTCAAGCCAGTGGTGTATAATTCCATCGCATCGACCGCACTTTTTCCATTCCATGGGTCAGAAGAGGCATGAGATGAACTTCCATAAAACTTCACGCGAAAATCAACTAATGCCTTACTGCTTTGCGTTCCTGCTTCAATCGAAGCCCCAGGATGCCAATCCATACATACATCTAGTTGATCAAAGACACCAGCACGAGCCATCCATACTTTTGCAAAGATAGTTTCTTCTGCGGGGGTCCCATAAAAAATCACCGTTCCCTTGATATTGCCTTTTTCGATTTGTTCTTTAATGGCCACTGCAGCGCCTAGGCTTGCTGTCCCAAAGAGATTATGACCACAACCGTGTCCTGCACCACCTTCAACACGTGCTTCACGCGTGGGTTGACGTTTTTGGGAAATTCCTGCGTTAGCATCAAACTCCCCTAAAATTCCAATAACAGGACTTCCCGAACCGTATTTCGCCATAAAGGCGGTAGGAATATCGGCTACATTCTCGATAACTTCAAAGCCGTTAGCTCGAGCATAATCTTTTAATTGTTTCGCCGATTTATATTCTACTAGAGACGTTTCTGCAGCCTCCCAAATCGCATCACTGGTCTCAATTAATTTGTCTTTCTGAGTTTCTACAGAAGATTGTATTTGTTTTTTAATTGTTTTTAGATTTTGAGCAGAGACATTGATTGCAAGCATAAATACTGCAGCGAACAAATAAGTAAAGCGTTGATTTCTCATAATTATTGTATTGTAATATCTCTTAAAGTACAATATTTTTTTTTTGTACTTTGAGGTTTAAAACCAAAATTATGATCTCGATAAACCGTCATTTTTTTTCCCTAGTTGTTCTAACTTTTCTCACAATGCTTCCACTTTCGGCGCAGCGCAAAAAGAAAAAAGAGGAAAAAATCATATTTGATTCCTCACTTTACTCCTCTTTAAACTATCGAGAAATCGGTCCCTTTCGTGGAGGTAGAGCCTCAGCCGTTACAGGCGTACCCGGACAACCCAAGTTATTCTATTTTGGTGCGACCGGAGGGGGCGTTTGGAAAACAGAAGATGGTGGAATCACTTATAAAAATATCTCTGATGGTTATTTTGGCGGAAGCATTGGCGCCATTGCCGTGGCTAAAAGTGACCCCAATGTGATTTATGTAGGAGGTGGAGAAGTCACCGTTCGCGGGAATGTTTCATCGGGCTATGGGATGTGGAAATCAGTTGACGCAGGAAAAACCTGGACGGCTGCTGGATTGCCTAAATCCCGTCATATCCCCCGTATTGTAATCGATCCTCAAAACCCAGATATTGTCTATGCAGCAGTCTTAGGGAATATCTATAAACCCACTCAAGAACGGGGAGTATATAAAAGTACTAATGGTGGGAAGACTTGGAAAAAAGTATTGTTTGCCAACAGCCTCTCTGGCGCAGTAGAATTGGTAATGGACCCTTCCAATCCTAGAAATTTATATGCCGCTACTTGGCGTTTACAACGCACTCCTTACAGTTTAAGTAGTGGCGGGGAAGGATCTGCCCTATGGAAAAGTACCGATCGAGGAGCCACATGGACAGAGATAAGCATCCATGAAGGCTTCGCCAAAGGGACTTTAGGGATCATTGGAGTAACCGTTTCACCCATCAATCCAGATCGTGTTTGGGCCATTGTAGAAAACAAAGACAAAGGCGGGGTTTATCGTTCAGATGATGGTGGAAAAAGCTGGAAACACGTCAACGATAGTCGCGCATTAAGACAACGCGCTTGGTATTACACTAAGATTTATGCCGATACCCAAGACGTCAATGGAGTCTATGTGATGAATGTTGCCTATCATCACTCGACCGATGGCGGAAAAACCTTTCAAGCAAACCGTGCTCCCCATGGCGATCATCACGATTTATGGATCGCCCCAGAAGACAACCAGCGAATGATTATAGGAGATGATGGGGGTGCCCAAGTTTCTTATGACGGCGGAAAAACATGGAGTACTTATTACAATCAACCCACTGCTCAATTTTATCGCGTTACCACAGACAATGCCTTCCCCTATCGCATTTATGTCGCACAACAAGATAATTCGACGATTCGCGTTAAACACAGAAGTTTTGGCGGAAGTATCTCAGAAGACGACTGGGAAGCTACTGCTGGAGGAGAGTCGGCTCATATTGCCGTTGACCCAACAAATAACGATATTGTTTATGGAGGAAGTTATGGCGGATTTCTTACACGTGTTAACCACGAAAAAGAAACCGTAAGAGGAATTAACGTTTGGCCAGACAACCCCATGGGTTATGGTGCAGAAGGGATGAAATACCGCTTCCAATGGAATTTCCCTATTGTCTTTAGCAAGCACAACCCCAAACGCTTATACACATTTTCCAACCATGTGCATGTCACCGAAAATGAAGGACAAAGCTGGGACATTATCAGTCCAGACCTTACCCGTAATGATCCAGAAAAATTGAAGTCTTCAGGAGGACCCATTACCCAAGATAACACCGGAGTAGAATATTATTGCACCATTTTTGCTGCGGATGAATCTCCTTTAAAAGAGGGGCTTTTATGGGTTGGAAGTGACGACGGTTTAATTCACCTAACCAAAGATGGTGGGGAAAACTGGACGAATGTTACCCCAAAAGGAATGCCAGAATGGATGATAATCAACAGCATTGAACCCTCTCCATTTGATGCAGCAACATGCTATGTAGCGGGAACTCGTTATAAAATGGGAGACTTTAGCCCATATTTGTATAAAACAACCGACTATGGGACGACTTGGACCCAAATCAATAATGGCATTGAAAAAGAACATTTTACCCGTGTTTTAAGAGCAGATCCCGCCAAGAAAGGTTTGCTTTATGCCGGGACAGAAACAGGCATGTATATCTCGTTTAACGATGGTAAGTCGTGGGAAACATTTCAACAAAACCTTCCTATTGTCCCCATCACAGATCTCACGATTAAAGACAATAGTTTGATTGTTGCTACACAAGGAAGAAGTCTCTGGATCTTAGATGATTTAACTGTTCTGCATCAATTACAACCCAAAACCAATCAACCAAAATTATACGCCCCTAAAGATGTCTATCGCATGCCTGGTCGTGGCGGAAGAACATCTTTAACAGCAGGGACAAATCTCCCTAACGGAGCAATTGTTCACTATTACCTTCCAGAATTTGATGAAAAAAAAGATAGTCTTGCCATAAGCTTTCACGAAGCTGATGGCACCGAAATCAAACGCTTTTCAAACCACGACAAAAAGAACAAATTATCTGCAAAACAAGGTGGAAATCAATTCGTCTGGAATATGCGATACAAAGGCCCCGAGCGTTTAAAAGGAATGATCTTATGGGGAGCGTCACTCGCAGGAGCAAAAGCAGTCCCCAGAACATATCAAGTGCAACTTCACCTCAATGGAGAAACACTTGCGCAAGACTTCAAAATCCTACCTAATCCGCTAGGTGAAACAACTGTAGCGCAAATGCAAAAACAATTTGACTTTGTCAATGGAGTCAATCAAACATTAGATAAAGCGCATCAAGCGATCAAAAAAATTCGCGAAGTAAATAAAAAATTAAAGGAATTTGAAAAGAATTATGCCGAGGATAAAACAACAGAAGATTTACGCTCGCAAGCAAAAGCATTGACTAATGCTTTGTCTGGAGTTGAAAAAGCTTTGTATCAAACACAAAATCGCTCTAATCAGGATCCCTTGAATTTCCCCATTCGCTTGACCAATAAACTGGGACATATTAACAACTTGGTTTTGATCAATGACTTCCCTCCTACAGCACAAGATATTGCGGTGAGAGATGAATTGACTAAGGCCATAGAAGAACAATTAGCCACCTACACTACTTTGATGGAGAAAGAGGTCACTGCCTTTAATAAGGCGTTTAAAGAAAAGGCATTGGATTATTTAATTCAGTAAAAAATCACCCTCGCTTTGCGAGGATTTTTTTATTGCTCTATTTCAAGTAAAATTTCATTTCTACGATTGTAGAACTTATAAGGTGCATCATAGGAAAGCACTAATACTTGTCCAATAATTTTTTTCTCTGCTTGTGCTAAAATCTTCTTTAATTGTTCGGTGTACAGCTGTACCTTTTTAGGATTTGAATACCCTCCATAACGAATAGCGGCAAAGTACCCCGCTTTAGATTGATACACCCTTAGACCATTTCCTTTTGGTTCTGGAGCTGTGTCTGTGTATTGCGCTGGAAGAACAAAAGCCATGGTTTGCGAATCCTTTTTATTTTCCATATAAACAGGGGTAGTCATGGCAATTTTCTCGCGATCTTCATTATTCCCAGAGATATACTTAAACAGCGCATTGAAATTACGATTGTTTGTTGTTGTGCTTTCTACTTCGACTTTCATCGCAGGGGGATAATACCGTATTTCAACTCTATCAAGAGTAGAAATCACTTCATAGGGCTGTGTTTGATAAGATTGTGCCATAAGTAATACAGAAATAAATAAATGAAAAAGCATTTTTTTGGTTTAAAAATACATTAGTTTATTAAACTTTGTACCCCGTTATATTTCAAGATGAAAAAAATTAGTTGGTGCTTTCTTGTTTTAATCTTTATCGCCTCTTGCGGCTCTACAACAGAATACTGTGACCTCCCCAAAATTCCCACGGAAGTTGTTGAAGAAATTATCATTAAAGACTGGGAGCCTCGCACAGAGGTTTTAGTAAAAGGATCGATTTTTACGGTTTCTTATAATGAAGTTTTACAACAACCCAATTGGATTCATTATGATGTGCGTTCTATTGAAAAGCTTGTCGATCGAGATGGAATGGAATTTTATGAAGTTGACTCCATCATCACTTCAGACAATGATGATTATTACAAGAACCCTTGGGACAAGGGCCATTTAGCCCCCGCTGCTGCTTTTACAGATAGTTATGAGAATTTATATGCTACCTTTTCCTTTTTGAATTGTACGCTTCAAAAAGACCAACTCAACCGAGGGGAGTGGGCAGAACTCGAGACGCAAATTCGAAAATGGGCAAATGAATTTGGCACCCTAAACATTGAAGTTATTTTAGAATTCAACGAGACGGCTACAGTGCTACCTACTGGAGCAACCATTCCTGTAGGCTACTGGAAAAACATCCGGTTTCCAGACGAATCAAGTCGCTGTTTTTATTTCCCTAATGAAGACACCACGGCTAATTGGACCGAATATGAAATTAATTGTACAGGCTAGTTTAAATAATCTTGGGATTATTGTCGCATTAAGTTGACTTAGATTAAAATAGTTTTGGGAAAAATATAGGCGTTTCTTTTTTATATGATTGATAAGCGGGATCATCTCCCCATTTTTTGTCTGCACGCTCTTCGAGTAGATTGACTCCACTTACCTTATTCAATAACCAGTAAACAAACAAAGGGGTAATTAGCGCTAACCATTGACTACCTTGATAGACCGGCGCCGCAATGATGGTAATTCCAGTCCACAAGACTAATTCTCCTACATAGTTGGGGTGGCGCGATTGCTTCCAGACCCCTACATTGATAAATTGTCCCGCATTTTTAGGGTCTTTATTAAAATTGGTTTTTTGTCGGTCGGCAATTACTTCATAGATCCATCCTACCCCCCATACGATTGAACCAATCACTAAGAATGTATTTTCTTCTTTTGAGGGCGAAGCCAAAGCTATCAAGGCAGGATAAGTACACATAAATACCCATAAGCCCTGCAACATCCAGGTGAGTAAAAATTGGGTAAAGGAGGTTTTTAGGGTATCAAAACGCCCGTCTTTACCCACCCGCTTTACTCGGGTGAATAAAAAACCACTCAAGCGAATGGCCCATATACCAATCAATGCAGTCAACACCAAAGAACGCAAATCCCATACTCCAAATATGGCTTGATGACGATAAGCCATATAGCCCATGGTGGAGAGATAGGTAATCCCTCCTGTTAAATCATAAAAATGTTCGGTTTGTGCCCAGTAGGACGGAAGAAAAACAAGGACTTGGATCCCAAAAATCAACAAGGCCGCTTCTACAAGTAAAGTATTCTCTAGGGAGGGTGTTCCAGCATAAACTAGTCCTCCCACAAAGAGAAAAATACAGAGAATAAAGACAATTCTTAAAGCGATGTTTTTCATGTTTGTTTATTTTAGAGGGAAGATAGCAAATTTTACACCCACTATGATTCGCAAAGCAACGACAAATGATATAAAAGTCATCAAAAGCATCACGGAAGCTTGTGCAAAGCATATGATCGCACAAGGGATTTTTCAATGGAATGAAAACTATCCTTCACTCGAAATTTTGACCAAAGATGTCGCAGCCCATACCGTCTATGTTTATCTACGAGAGGAACAAATCGTCGCTACTGCAATGTTCTCCATGGAAATGGATGACTTTTATGCCAGTGTTGACTGGCTTACGCCTAATACAAAACAATTGTATGTGCATCGACTGGCGGTACACCCCAATGTTCAAGGTAACGGTATTGCGCGAAAATTAATGGATTTTGGCGAGGCTTTCGCCAAAGAAAATAACTGCCACTCGGTGCGTCTGGATACCTTTAGTAAAAACCCACGCAACAATCGTTTTTATCAAGCAAGACAATACCAGCAGGTGGGGCAAGTTTTCTTTGCCCATAAAAGCGAACATCCCTTTTATTGCTATGAAAAGGTGTTAGTCTAATCGGTAAATTCTACTTTCCCAAGGGGACAAATACGCATGGGTAACTTTAGTATAATTCCCCATTAACCATTGTGTAGGAGCATCTTTTTGTTCCCAAGGGGTGGGGGTATCGCTAAAGTTGTGAACGATAAGATAGCTCCCATTTTCATCCCAGCGTTTGTAAACATAGAGCTGTGGATGTTGGGGTAATACATCTTCAAAGTTTCCATAAACTAAGGTGGGGTGCGCCTTGCGGAAGGCAATCATTTTTCGGTAATAATGAAGGATGGAACCACTGTCTTTCTCTGCTGCTTCTACATTAATGCTAGGGTAATTTTTATTGACAGGGATCCAGGGTTTTCCTTTTGTAAAACCTGCTTGCGCACTGGCATTCCACTGCATGGGAGTACGCGCATTATCGCGACTTTGCCAATGCACCGCTTTTAAAAATTGTTCCATGTCTTTGCCTGCTTCTTCTGCGGCCTTCCAGGCATTTCTGGTTTCGACATCGTCATATAAATCAATACTGGGATGGGCAACATTGGTCATTCCAATTTCATCGCCTTGATAAACATAGGGGGTACCGCGTAAGCTCATTAAAAGTGTAGCTAATAATTTTGCCGATTCGTTGTGGTATTGCCCGTCGTTCCCAAAACGGGAGACAATACGTGAAAAGTCGTGGTTGCCTAAAAAGATGGAATTCCAACCCTCTTTAGCTAAGGCTTCATCCCATTGGCGAAAGATGGCTTTAAAGCGAATAAAATCAAGGGGGATAGGGTCATACTTTCCTTCGGGACCAAAGTCGATGGTCAAATGATCAAAGTGAAAGACCATGTTGAGCTCTTTTTCTTTCGCCGAAACATAGCGTGGCCCGTGTTCTAAATTAACCCCAGGGCCTTCGCCCACCGTTACCACATCATATTTTGAGAGGACTTCGCGATTCATCTCTTTTAAATAGTTGTGAATCTTTGGGCCATTGGCATAAATCTTTTCCATCACATCGATAAAAGACATGCTTTCTGGCACATCTTGAAAGGCCAGACGCTTTGAAATTAGGGAAATAACATCCATACGGAAACCGTCCACCCCTTTCGCTAACCAAAAATCAATAATGGCATAAACCTCTTTGCGCACTGCGGGATTTTCCCAGTTTAAATCAGGCTGCTTTTTGGTGTAATAATGCAAATAGTATTCTTCTGTAGAGGCATTCCACTCCCATACACTCCCGTTAAAAACCGATTGCCAATTATTTGGGGGTGACAAAGGATCACCCTCTTTCCAGATATAGTAATCGTGATAGGGATTGTCTTTGCTTTGTTTGGCTTGTTCAAACCAATGATGTTCATCAGAGGAATGGTTGACAACCAAATCCATAATTAGCTTTAAATCACGTGCATGCATTTCGTTTAATAAACGATCAAAAGCTTTATTCCCGCCAAAATCTTCGCTTATCGCACGATAATCTGAAATGTCATAGCCATTATCATCATTAGGGGAAACATAAATCGGGCAGAGCCATAGCATATTCACCCCCAGGGATTCGATGTAGTCAAGTTTTTCGATAATCCCCTCAATATCTCCCAAACCGTTGCCCGTAGTGTCCTTATATGAACGGGGATAGATTTGATAGACCACCCCTTCTTTCCACCAGCTGTTTGAGGCTTTCATCTATACAAATAGTTAGATTAAAAAATAATTAAGAAAAAAATCATTTCATTTAAACACTTTAGCTCATTCATTTCTAGTTGTTTAATAAAGGTATATTGAATAAATTTTTAGTGTTTAAAAAATTGTTCTTCCGTGATTTTTTTATAATTGATTTGTTGTTTTGGGTCGTAAAAGAACTGAAAGGTGTGGCGCTCTCCAA
>JBMYNN010000038.1:0-16878 GCA_049598335.1 Flavobacteriaceae bacterium | reverse complement strand
CATCATTGATATCGTGGTTGATTTAAGGCCATCCTCTTCTACTTATATGCAAAGTTTCCGGATAGAACTTTCAGCAGAAAACAAACAACAACTTTTTGTTCCTAAAGGTTTCGCTCATGGCTATGCCGTTATTTCAAAAAACGCCACGGTGCTTTATAAAGTTGACGCGCCCTATTCTCCTGAGACAGAAGGAGGTCTTTCTCCCCGCGACCCTTATTTTTCATTTGACTGGGGAATTCCTTTTGCACAGCAACAGATTAACGAACGGGATTTAAATTGGCCAAAATATGTCAAAGCATAAACCGCTTATTTTAGTCACTGGCGCGAACGGTCAATTAGGAAAAACTTTGCAGGAGTTGTCTTTATCAGAAAGTGCTTTTGAGTGGGTGTTTTGCGATAAAAAGATTCTCGATATTTGTGATCCTGTGGCCATAGCGGCTGTTTTCGCGCAGCATAAGCCCGATTATTGCATCAATACCGCGGCTTATACAAATGTGAATCAAGCCGAAGAAAACCCACTCCAAGCAAAAGCGGTGAATGTAACCGCGGTTGATTATTTAGTCGCAGCATGCAATCAGTACAACAGCTGCTTGTTGCACCTTTCAACAGATTATGTTTTTGATGGAAAACAATCTCGTCCTTATGTAGAAAGCGACGCGACACACCCCATTAATGTTTACGGAAAATCAAAAGCCGAAGGCGAACAAATCGTATTAACCCAAGTGCAAAAAGGGTATGTTATTCGCACCGCATGGTTATATGCAAAATCACACGGACATAATTTTTATCGTTCTATCCTTAGAAAAGCGATAGCAGGAGAAAGTTTATCGGTGATCAATGACCAGGTGGGGTCCCCCACCACAACAGAGCAACTGGCGCTTTTTTTAATTCAAATAGTTAAAAAAGCGCCCCCCTATGGCCTATACCACTGCGCTGGAGAAGAAGTCCTTTCTTGGTATGCATTTGCTAAAAAAATCCTACAAGAACATCAACTTGATGTGCCCCTTGTTGGAACAATTACGCCTAGCGGCGGAATAAAACGACCTCGTTTTAGCGCACTAGCAACAGAAAAAAGGGCCGAATGAAATATGTCGTAATTATCCCCGCTCATAACGAAGCAAAACTGCTTCCTGGCTTGCTAGAAAGTCTCTATGCGCAAAGCCTTCTTGCCCAAGAAATCATTTTAGTCAACGATCAATCTTCAGATCAGACAGAAGCCATTATGCAAGCAGCGGTAAAACAAAACGCAAATACAACTTACCTCAATCACAGCTCTTCTAACCAACACCTGCCTGGAGCAAAAGTGGTCAATGCCTTTAACTTTGGATTAAATGCAATTAAGGGAGAGTACGATTTTATCGTCAAACTAGATGCCGATTTAATCCTACCAACCAATTATTTTACTCGAATAGCCCAGATCTTTCAAGACCCCAGAACAGGGATCGCAGGAGGGTTTTGCTATGAACAAAATAAGAGGGGGGAATGGGGAAAAAACCACCCCATGCATCAAGACCATGTTCGTGGGGCGTTTAAAGCCTATCGCACAAATTGCTTTGAAGCTATTGGCGGACTGCGCACTGCCATGGGTTGGGACACCGTAGACGAGCTCTTAGCGCGCTATCATGGCTTTTCTGTCAAAACCCTTGAAGAACTCCACGTAAAGCATTTAAGGCCCATAGGAAGCCAGTATAAAACCTCTGCAGCACAACGTCAAGGCAAGGCCTTCTATCAAATGCGTTATGGGGGAATATTAAGCTTTTTGGCCAGCCTTAAGAGCGCAGCGAAAAAGCGATCTGTATTTTGGGGACTTGGACTGCTCCTAGGCTTTTTAAAAGCAGCGTTGAGCGCAACCTCTTTTATAGTGACAAGAGAAGAAGGACAATTTATTCGCGCTTATCGATGGGCGCAAATAAAGAACCGATAAAAGCTTTTTATAAAAACAACCCAGAAACAAGAGGTTGTTTATCTTTGTAGCGAAAATTAGCTTCATGAATATACTTATTATTGGCGGGGGCGGAAGAGAACACACCTTTACCTGGAAAATCGCTCAAAGCCCATTATGCAATCAACTATTTGTCGCTCCTGGAAATGCAGGAACGGCAGGCATTGCTACAAACCTAACTCTAGGGGTAAACGATTTTGAAGGAATTAAAGCGGCGGTAATAGAGTATAAAATCACCATGGTAGTTGTGGGGCCAGAAGATCCTTTGGTCAACGGGATCCACGATTTCTTTTTAGCCGATGATGCCTTAAAACATGTCGCAGTAATTGGGCCACAAAAAGAAGCAGCTCGCTTAGAGGGAAGTAAAGAATTTGCAAAAGAATTTATGCAAGCTCAAAACATCCCCACGGCACAATATGCCAGTTTTACCGCAGCAACCTTAGCAGAAGGCTTAACTTTTTTAGAAGGAATGAAAGCTCCTTATGTTTTAAAAGCAGATGGCCTTGCGGCCGGAAAAGGGGTTTTAATTCTAGAAGACCTTCAAGAAGCAAAAACACAGTTGACCCAGATGTTAATCGAAGAAAAATTTGGCGCAGCCTCTACCACGGTTGTGATCGAAGAGTTCCTAGACGGTATTGAATTATCCTGCTTTGTTTTAACCGATGGGAAAAATTTTGTCACCCTTCCCATGGCAAAAGATTACAAGAGAATTGGAGAAGGAGATACCGGGCTAAATACCGGTGGAATGGGGGCTATTTCCCCTGTTCCTTTTGTCACTCCAGATTTTGAAGAAAAGATTCATCAACGTATCGTTTTACCCACCATAGAAGGCTTTGAAAAAAGAAATCTCCCTTTTGTTGGCTTTGTCTTTATCGGTTTGATTAAGGTAGGCGATGACCCCTATGTTATCGAATACAACGTGCGAATGGGAGATCCAGAAACCGAAGTTGTCTTACCAAGAATTAAGAGTGACCTCGTTGAGGTTTTACAGGCTACCGCCAAAGGAGAATTAGATAAAATTATCTTAGAAGAAGACCCGCGATCTGCCACAACGGTTATGCTTGTTTCTGGAGGATATCCAGAAGCTTATCAAAAAGGAAAAGAAATAAAGGGCTTAGACCATCCAACACAAAGTATTTTATTCCACGCCGGAACAAAATTAGTCAAAAGGCAGGTACAAACTTCTGGCGGAAGAGTACTTGCGGTCACATCTTATGGAGAAGGCTATAGCGACGCATTAAAAGCATCTTATGCCACTATTAAAAACATCTCGTTTGATGGGATGAACTACAGAAAAGATCTAGGATTCGATCTATAAGAAGGAATGGGCAGAAGGATCTTTGTTCTCTTCTCCTCTATCGTTAAAGATCTTCAATTGGTTAATCCAGTAAACCATCGCGACAGAACCAATTAAAAGAAAAAAGAAGTTCACACCGTTAGCTAACCACCAATTGCTTAATTCAAGCTTTGATAAAAATTGATGAGGAACTAATAAAAGGTCTTCAAACAAACTAGCAATTGCGCCAAAAAGATCTGTCATTTTGTGAGGGGTTTTTATTTACCTTGCAAAAATATGAAAAAACTTGGCAGAAGAGAAAGCTACAACGGTCAAAATTTTAGGCTGTTATCACGCTTTTTCTGTTTCTTCTTCTGGTTTATTGGGAGTACAATTTATGCACAGCAAAACCCCTTGAACGAAGTTATGGCGCTAGATTTACCTAAAATCAAAGCAGTTAGGGAGAATGTAAAAGACCATCAAGTACAACTTCTTTTGATTAAAATTGAAGAAAAAAACCAATCCCTCGCATTTAAAAACTACCGTTTTCAACAAGAAGATTTTACCTATTCTTATCCTGCAAGCACGGTAAAACTTCCATTGCCTTTTTTCTGGCAGGGACTATTTTAGTCAATAAAAATGAGATCTTTAATGACGATACTTATGAGTTTGAAGAAAAAGGAATTCCTTTTTTGGCAGAAGTAGGGAGACAACTTTATCTTAGCATAAAAAATAATCAACATTAACTATGATCTCTTCTATTTTTAAAAAATCGGGTGTGTTGAGTTATTTGCTCTCTTTAGCACTTTTAGCCGTGGCCGTTTATTCACAAGGAGAAACAGAAGGGACTCTTTTGCTTATTACATTTCAAAAAAACATCACATTATTTCTTTTAAGTATTTGTATGCTCGCCGTGGATTGGATTGTAAAACAACGTTATTGGGCAACACAAGCCAACTATCACCTATTATTATTTCCTTTTTTTATTTTAGCATTCCCAGGCGAAACATGGGGAAATTGGCTTTTGGTCTATTTTTTATTCCTTTGGGTTACCTTTAACTATATTGTAGCAATTGATCAATCTGGCCAAAGAATTGCCAAGGTGTTCAACGCTTTTTTTATTTTTTTTGTCGGGGTATTATTTTTTCCACAAGGAATCATCGTGCTTCCATTTTTGTGGATTCTTTTAATGACTAAAAATGCCTTAAATTTTCAAATTTTTTTTATCTCTTTATTACCTATTATCGCTTTATATCTCTTAGAGGTGATCCTCGTTTATTTTTTACCCAACAATTTTCTACTCCCAATTTTCGATTTTTCAAACATGGGTTGGTCTTTCCCCTTTAGAGAAAGTCTTCGTTTAAATTTGTGGTGGGGGCTTATGCTTGGATTATCTTTTTTTGCGTTGTTAAAACACTATATTGATATGGGGACTAGAAGCGCTTCTTATGGGTCAGGAATGATTTGCCTATTTATAATGACCTTTATGGCCATTATTTTTGGTGTGCTTTTTCAAGGCCAAAGCAGTTTTTCTTGGACACTCTTCTTAATGACATTAACGGCCCTGTCAACGAGACTGTTTGAAGGGATTAAACGAGAGTGGTTAAGAGAAGGAATCTTCTTTGTAATAATAGTTCTTCTTTTAATTGGGAAGCAAGGCCTCTCTTTTTAGTAAAACGAATGGGCACATATAAACGATAAGAGTGTTTACCTCACAACGTTTGTTTTAGAGAAGAGATTTCTAAAAGCCCTTAAAGGATTATGTTTTTCTTATTTTAACCCTAGGGTTGTTACCCGATTTTATCGAGATACCTGACTACCGTTTTAACCATATAAGGCTTAATCCAAATCTGTTCAAAGCCATCGAATAGGAGAATTCTAAAAGACGTTTAAGAGATTTTATTGATAAATACGGCTTATACGTCGTCATAATCAATGGCAATAGAAGAAGAAGTAGGAAAGGCTTGGCAGGTAAGTACTAGGCCTTCTTCAATTTCTTCATCGGTTAAGATTTGATTGTTTTCCATTATTGCACTTCCTTCGGTAACTTTGGCAATACAGCTACAACAGACCCCGCCTTGACAAGAATAAGGCACGTCAATTTTTTGTTGTAAGGCAGCGGCCAAAATTGTTTTATCTGCAGTAGATTCAAGAGTGTAATTTTCTTCATCTGCCTTGATAGAGAGCGCAATTTTACCCTCTGTTTTCGCGCTAGAAGGTGCAGCACTTTCACTCGCAGTAAACAATTCAAAATGGATAGAAGCTTTGTCTATGTCTGCATTAATCAATGTTTCTTGTGCAGTTTTAATCATGGCTTCTGGGCCACAGAGATAAGTATGATCTGGAATTTTGTCACATTGTTTTAAGCCGTATTTTACAATGGCCTCGTCAATGCGACCAAAGAGGGCGTCTGATACGTTGCTTTGGGAGTAAATCCAAGTAATTTTAAAGTGATCCTTGTATTGTTCTTCCAGGGAGATCAATTGGTCTTGATACATTGTTTCTTGTGGAGATTTATTTCCATAAATAAGCTGTATTCTTGTAGAAGCGCTTTTTTCTAAACTTGTTTTAACAATAGATAGAATAGGTGTAATTCCGCTTCCGGCAGCAATTAAGAGGAGTTGTTGCGTTGCGTGGTTAGGGACAAAAACAAAACGCCCTTCTGGTGGAGCAACTTTTAGGGTGTCCCCTTCGGCTAAAACATCATTTGCAAAACTTGAAAAGAGCCCTTGATCAATTTTTTTAATTCCCACCGTTAAATGATTTTCGTGTGGCGCAGAAGAGATAGAATAAGAACGTCTAACAGCTTCCCCGTTAATAGTTGTTTCTAAACTTAAATATTGTCCAGCTTTAAAGGCGAAGTCTGCTGTTAATGCAGAAGGGATCCCAAAGGAAATTGCCACAGAAGAGGGAGTAAGGCGGTTGATTTTTTTAACAGCCAGAGAGTGTAATGTGCTCATTTTTTTCGATAAAAATAATGATTTAATTTACGTTAAGTGTAACGATTTGTATCTTGTATCGTCTTAAAACAATAGATCAATTAAATGAATTTATTTTCTCTCCAATGGAAAGAGACTTTTCGCGCTCCACAATGGGAGGCGAAGCTTTCTATTAAAATCATCATGGCTCTTGTCATGATTTATTTTCTCGGAGCCTTTATTTTTGGGGCCAGCATGGCCTACCCTATTTTATACGAAAAGGTGCTTGATCGCGAACCTGTTGAGGTTTTTAATGGGATTCTTTTGTACATTTTCTTTTTTGAATTGGTCCTGCGCTTTTTTCTTCAGCAACTCCCTGTCACGAATATTCAAGCTCTAATTTTATTGCCGTTTAAGAAGCGAAAAATCATCAACTATGTTTTATTGCGCTCTATTTTTTCTGGTTTTAACACGACCCCATTAATCATTTATCTTCCCTTTGCCATTTCAATGTATCGCGACGATTATCTGGGAAGCCAGGTATTGGCCTGGTGGGTCGCTCTTGTTTTTGTCACATTTTGTTTAAATTTTTTGATTTATATTGTCAATAAAAACAATCTTTATTTTGTTTTATTACTGGCCTTCATTGCTGGAACGATAGCATTAGATTTTTACGCTCAAATTGATATAGGGCATTTTATCGGTGCAATATTTGACGCCGTAGTAGCACAACCGCAAAAGGTAGGACTATTTGTTTTCCCACTTCTTTTAAGCTATGCACTTGTCTTTTCTTTTTTAAAGCGGGGTTTTTATATGGATGTGGGCTTATCTAAAAAGGAAACATTAGTTCAAACGAGGGACTATTCTTTCCTTAACTTCTTAGGAGACGACGCCCTGTTTTTAAAGAACGACCTGCGGATGATTATACGCAATGTTCGTCCCAGACAAATAGTTTTGATGTCTTTCCTCTTTTTGTTTTACGGGTTGATTTTTTTTACGCAAGACATCTACCGCAATCAAGAGAGTATTATGGTTTTTGCGGGTTTATTTGTTACCGGAGGGTTTAGCTTAACCTTTGGGAATTATGTGCCGGCTTGGGACAGTAGTTATTACAAACTTTTGATGACACAAAACATTTCTTATAAAAACTATCTACTCTCTAAATGGAATTTGATGGTTTTTGTCACAGCAATTTCTACTGTTTTAGCCCTTCCATATGTTTACTTTGGCTGGGATGTAATGGGAATTATTTTAGCGGGATCGTTTTTCAATATGGGTTTAAATACCTGGACAACCTTATTTGGGGGCTTGTTAAACAAAACGCCCATGAAGCTAAATGTAAAGGCAAAGGCTTTTGAAAACACCCAAGCTTTTTCTTTAAATCAGTTTTTATTGATTATCCCCAAAATGATTTTACCGGTTTTTCTTTATTGGCTACCGGCAAAATTTTTAGGCCCCACTGCAGGCTATTTAACCTTAGCTGGGGCAGGAATACTGGGCATTGTTTTTAAACATCAAATTGCTAACAGGATTACAGTGCTTTACCTCAAACAAAAACACGAAACCATAGAAGCATTTAACAAATAGAAAGATGATACAACTCAACAACCTTTCAAAGAAATACGAAGAAACAATTGTATTAAACGTAGAAGAATTATTGGTCAATGCAGGAGAACATTTCGGACTAGTGGGAAACAACGGCGCGGGAAAAACAACGCTTTTTAGTTTATTGTTAGACCTCATTCAAGCGACTAGTGGTACTGTAAAAATAAACGAAATTGAAGTCGCCAAAAGTGAGGCATGGAAGAAAGAGGTGGCCGCTTTTGTTGATGACAAGTTTTTAATTGATTATTTGACCCCAGAAGAATACTTTGCTTTTATTGCACAATTGCGTAAAGTTGATAAGGCATCTTTAAATGACTTCCTTCAACAGTTTGAGGCTTTTTTTAATGGGGAAGTTTTAGACCAAAAAAAGTACCTTAGGGACTTCTCAAAAGGAAACCAAAAAAAGGTTGGTCTTGCCGCTTCTTTTATTGGCGATCCCTCTATCGTTATTCTAGATGAACCCTTTGCTAATCTTGATCCTAGCTCGCAAATAAGGCTCAAATCCTTTTTAGCCAGCGACATAAACAAGGACAAGACCTTATTGATTTCATCACACGATTTAAATCATGTGACAGATGTTTGCGAACGCATAGTGCTCCTTGAAAAGGGGAAGGTGATCAAAGACACCCCAAAAAGCCCAGCAACATTTAAAGAGTTAGAAGCTTATTTTTCGGGGCAGTAGCATACTAAAACAAGCGTTTTTTAGTTATAATACAAAAGCTTTTTTTTGAAACTTCAAAACGCCTCTTTCCTACTCGTCTTTTTGGGCTTAATTGCCTTGGGTTGTTCTACCCAAAAAAACAATTTTGCCAATAGAGAATATCATGCGCTTAACACAAAGTTTAATGTCCTTTTTAATGGAAAAGAAGCCTTAGCCATTGGAGAAGCGATTCTTTACCAAAACAATCAAGATAATTTTCTGGAAGTATTACCCGTCGAGCCCATTTTATTAAGAGGAGAAGATCAAGAGAATCGCGCCAGCATTCCCAGTTTTTCTGTCGCAGAAGAAAAAGCCGTTAAAGCCATCCAGAAGCACTCTATGAAAATCGCAGGGCAACAGCGAAATCGGCAAATTCAAGACGCCTATTTGTTACTAGGGAAAGCCCGTTATTTTGACCGCCGTTTTTTACCGGCATTAGAAGCGTTTAACTTTCTCCTTGAAGGTTATTATGGGAACGAAAAGATCTATTATGAAGGGAAGCTTTGGAGAGAAAAAACAAATCTTCGCCTAGGCAATTACGCGCTAGCAATTGACAACTTAAAACCCATTGCCGAACGCATTCCTTTTGGAGCAAAACTTTATCCAGAAATTAACGCAACAGTGGCACAAGCCTTTCTTAGTTTAAAGAACGAGGATTCTGCCAGAGTGTATATTTCTAGGGCGGCTTTAGCCGAAAAAGACAGAACAACTATGGCCCGCTACAGGTATATCGAAGCACAATTACTCGAAAAGGCACACTTACTCGACAGCGCCAGACGAGCCTTTCAATCCATCGTTGATTGGAAACGTAAATCGCCCCGCATTTTTTGGATGCAGGCTAAATTACAATCCATTCGTTTAAAGGCTACCTTGGACAGCGTGAGTCCTCGACCTATCCTTGAAGGTCTTGCAAAACAATTTGAAAACCAGCCTTACTTACATCTCATACATCAGCAAGAAGCCCGCTATTTACTCTCAAAAAAAGAGGACAGTTTGGCCATTCAGCTTTATAATAAATCATTGCAAAGCCCAGGAGTAGACCCTGCAACACGCATGGCGAACTATAGAGAATTAGCCGATTATTATTTTGAAAACGGGGTATATCTTAATACAGGCGCCTATTTAGACAGTCTTTTAATGGTAATCCCAGAAGAAGGTAGATTAAAGAAAACAATTCAAAGAGAGCGTGATGGTTTAGACCAGGTGATCGAATTAGAAACTATTATTAGATCAACCGATAGTATATTGACCTTAACAGCGCTTTCAAAAGACGAACAATTCGAATACTATCAACAACATATTGACCGTAAAAGAGCGAAAGAACTTGCAGCGATCGAAGAAGAAAAAAAGGGGCTTTTTAACTTTAATACAAACGCATCTAACAATTTTTATTTCTACAACGACCGCCTTTTAGTCTCAGGAAGGCAGGCGTTTTTATCCAGTTGGGGAAATCGCCCTAATGCCGATAACTGGAACAGACTTTCTACCGCTAACCAAGTGACCCAAAATGAAACAATCGAAGAAGAGCAAGAAGATAATACCGGGTTTTTTATTGACACCCCCTCCTTTTTTGTAGACCAACTTCCCACAGACAGTCTCGCTATTGCAGTGTTGGAAAAGAACAGAAAACAGGCCTATTTAGATGTAGGGATTCTATACAAAGAAAAGTTTGACAATCCCAAGCTTGCCTTTAACAGACTCAAAAAAGTGTTTACTTTAGACCCAACAGAAAACCAAGAGGTTAGCGCATTGTACCATTGTTTTAAATTACTCGAAAAAACAGACACCATAGCAGCAAATGGATACAAGACAAGATTATTGGAGCAATACCCCGACTCTCCTTTTGCCCTCATTGTGCGAGACCCAGCGAATTTTTCTCTGGCAGAAAATCAAACTCCGGCATCGGTTTATGAGCGTTTATACAAAGCCTTTGAAAGACAAGAATTTCAAAAAGTATTAGAAGAAGGCGAAAGCTTAAAAATTGTTGTGAGTGGGACAAACCTATCTCCAAAAGTGGCCTATTTGCAAGCACTTGCAACAGGAAGATTAGAAGGCGAAATTGCCTTTATCGATGCTTTGCAAAAAGTAGTTGAACTTCATCCCAATTCAAGCGAAGCACAATTAGCGAAGCAAGCCATCAAACGATTGGATCAAGAAGAGCAATTAAAACATAAACGTTTGACCTTGAAAAATTATAAATGGGTCTTCTCTTTTGAAAAAGAGGTAAAGGAATTAGACAGCTTGGCAAAACAAATGCAAGAAGCGATAAAAGCAGATCAAAAAGATTGGAAGTTTACCCGTGATGTGTATAATAACACCACTGATTTTATCGTGGTACACACCAAAGGAGAACAACCCAACCAGTCCTATTTCTTAGAAAAATGGCAACAACTACCTGATTTTAATAAAAGAACAAATAATTTTGTACTTTTATCCGCTCAATATGAACAAATTCAGCGTTTAAAAACTTGGGAAACAATTCCAAAACAAACACAACAATGAAAAATAACGAACACAACGGACAACCCAACAGAATAGAACGAAGCACCAAAATTACTGGAGACATTGTCTCTGAAGCAGATTTTAGAATTGATGGAACCTTAGAGGGGACGATCACTACCAGCGGAAAAGTTGTTATAGGTAAAGAAGGTGTTATCAATGGGAACGTGAATTGTGCTTTTGCAGATGTTGAAGGAAAGTTTAATGGAAAAATTGAAGTGAAAGAAAGTCTTTCGTTAAAATCGACTAGCTCTATCGAAGGAGAAGTGATT
Organism: Flavobacteriaceae bacterium; assembly: GCA_049598335.1. Classification (GTDB taxonomy): domain Bacteria; phylum Bacteroidota; class Bacteroidia; order Flavobacteriales; family Flavobacteriaceae; genus Arcticimaribacter. The sequence goes on along the minus strand of JBMYNN010000038.1, from coordinate 5,666 downwards.
ATTGGGAAATTGATTGTTGAGTCTGGAGCAAGTTTTAACGCAAAATGTTCAATGAGATCTGCTAAAGAGGTAAAATCTATTTCAGAAAAACGTGAAAAAACGGCCTAACGCTTGGCTTGCTTTTTTCTCCCTTGCTATTCAAATCGGTTTAATGATGTTTTTAGCGGTTAAAGCTGGAGAATATCTCGATACAAAATACGCGACTTCAAAACCCTTGTTTACACTTGGCCTTTGTCTTTTCGCACTTATAGCAGTGATTCGCCTTATTGTGCATCAAACCAAAAAATTATAATTCTTGCGTCTTGCACTAACATCATTTAGCTTATTTTACCTAGCGATAGCCATACTTCATGGAACGGGATTGTATTTACTAGAAATCCCACTTGACAAAACCCATTTTGTTGAGGTTTATCTAGCCATATTTGGGTTTACTTTCCTTTTTTTATGGGCGTTATTAAGAGCGTTTGATCAATTAAGTCATTATGTTGCCTGGCTGTATCTTATCGCCAGTGGCGTAAAATTTGGTTTGTTTTTTCTCTTCCTTTGGCCAGTATTTAAAGCAAACGGACTAGTGACTGTTTTAGAGAAAATCACCTTCTTAATACCCTATTGCAGTAGCCTAGTTTATGAAACAAAAATCTTAATTTCTAGATTGAATAAAATATAAGCCAGAACAGTTTTCCTTTTTCGTTTAAAGCACTACATTTGCATTCGAATTTTAGTTTGAATGAGGCAGATATCAACGATTCTATTTAGCTTAAAAAAAAGCGTCACTTTACTTACTATCTTATTTGCAAGTTTTGCTTTTGCGAATAGCAAAGAAGAGGGACAAACAGGGGACCTCAAAAAAGAAATCAAAGAATACATTGCGCATCATTTGCAAGACGCTTATGACTTTAGCTTATTTTCATATACTAATGATCAAGGAGAGCACGTTTACATAGGCGCACCACTTCCCATCATTTTATGGGACAATGGATTAAAAGTCTTTTCTTCTTCAAAATTCCACCATGGTGAAACTGTTGCGGCTGTAGATGGAAATTATTATGCGCTATATCATAATAAGATTTATAAAACAGATGCAAAAGGGACCATTAATTATGACGAAACACAACACCCCACTAACGAAAAACCCTTAGACTTTTCGATTACCAAGAGTGTGGTGAGTATGCTTATTGTCTTCTTGTTCATGTTCTTTTTATTTAGGGGGCTGGCAGAATCCTATGCTAAAAATGGGGGTGTTGCGGCTGGGATAGGACGCTTCTTCGAGCCTATTGTTTTATATGTGCGAGATGATATCGCTCGACCTAATATTGGAGAAAAGAAATACAAAAAGTACATGAGTTTTTTATTGACCATCTTTTTCTTTATTTGGTTTCTCAACATTCTAGGCTTAACTCCACTTGGAGTGAATGTCACCGGAAATATTGCGGTAACCTTTGGGCTTGCCTTATTAACCTTTTTGATTACAAATTTAACAGGGACAAAGGATTATTGGTTACATATTTTTGACCCATTAGGGAATAGCATGGCTTGGTATGCTAAAGTACCACTTTACATTATTTTAATCCCGATTGAGGTATTAGGAATCTTTATTAAACCTTTTTCCTTATTGATTCGTTTGTATGCAAATATGCAAGCGGGACATATTGTACTGATGAGTTTAATCGGGTTAATGTTTATTTTTAAAAGCTGGATTGGAAGTCCCTTATCCTTTGGTCTTGCTTTTGCGATCTCGTTAATAGAAGTTTTAGTGGCCTTGTTACAGGCCTATATATTTACGATGCTTTCTGCTTTATATTTCGGCTTCGCCGCTGAAGAGCATGAGCATCATTAACCCAATACTATACAAATGTATAGTTATAATGATTGTTTAATTTAAATCAAACACTATGGAAATTCCAGTAATGGTAGGAGCAGGATTAGTTGTAATTGGTGTCGGAATGGGGATCGGTCGTATTGGTGGATCTGCAATGGACGCAATTGCTCGTCAACCTGAAGCTTATGGAAAGATTCAGACAGCAATGCTAATCGCAGCTGCCTTAATTGAAGGAATTGGTTTTGCTGCTTTATTCGCAGTATAACTAAATCATTAAGAAACAAAGCTGCACGCGGTTGGCGGTAGCTTTGTTTTTCGATTGAACAACTCAACACGATATGGAAAAATTATTAGAAGAATTTTCTTTAGGCTTATTTTTTTGGCAAACGCTATTGTTTGTAGGCCTATTATTACTCCTCGCTAAATATGCTTGGAAACCTATTTTAGCTGCTATAGAAGAACGCGAGAATACCATAAAAGATTCTCTTGAAGCAGCCGAAAAGGCAAAAGCAGACATGGAAGCAGTGCAAGCAGACAATAAACGAATCTTAAAAGAAGCTAGAGCAGAACGCGACGCACTATTAGCAGAAGCAAAGAAAACCAGCACTCAAATTGTGAACGACGCTAAAGAAGCAGCAAAAGCAGAAGCAGATAAAATTGCTGCAGCCGCACAAGAGGCAATCCAGCAAGAAAAAAATGCAGCAATCAACGACTTAAAAGCTCAAGTAGCTGGATTATCTGTCGATATTGCTCAAAAAGTATTGCAAGGAGAATTAGCCGATCAAAAGAAACAAGAACAACTGGTTGAAAAACTAGTGAACGATATTGAGATTAAATAAGCGATGAAAAACACGCGTGCCGCATTACGATATGCAAAAGCAGCTTTAAATCTTTCTTTAGAACAAAAGAAAGAAGAAGTTGTAGCAAAAGACATGCAAGAAATTGTTGCCGTTTTTGAAGCGAGTAAAGAGCTGTTAGTTTTTTTAGAAAACCCTGTAGTGGCCAATCAAGCAAAACAAGACACCTTAGTAAAGGTGTTTTCTACTTTGCAGCCCCTTAGCAATCAGCTTATTGCCCTTTTGACAAACAACAATCGTATTGACTTGCTTGCTCAAGTTGCTACGGCATATTTGTCCTTATTAAAAAAACATCAAGGCAAAGAGACCGCAGTTGTTACAACAGCAGTAGCATTGAGCCCTGATTTAGAGAAAGTAATCTTAGCTAAAGCAAAAGAAATGTCTTCTGCAGAAATTAGCCTAGAAAATAAAATTGATCCATCAATTATGGGAGGGTTTATCCTTCGTATTGGCGACATGCAATATAACGCAAGCGTTGCACATCAATTGGAGCAATTAAAAAGAGAATTGACACAAACGAATTATAGCGCATAAATAAAAAACTATGGCAGCAATTAAACCCGCTGAAGTTTCAGCAATCTTAAAAGACCAACTAGCAGGAATGGACACTTCTTCTTCTTTGGACGAAGTGGGAACAGTATTGGAAGTTGGAGATGGAATCGCCCGTGTATATGGCCTATCCAATGCACAATACGGAGAATTGGTTCGCTTTGACTCTGGCTTAGAAGGAATGGTCTTAAACTTGGAAGAAGACAATGTAGGGGTTGTATTATTAGGCCCTTCAAAAGGGCTTAAAGAAGGCGATACCGTAAAACGTACCGATACCATTGCCTCCATCAATGTAGGAGAAGGGATTGTGGGGCGTGTTGTAAACACATTAGGAAACCCAATCGATGGTAAAGGTGCAATTGAAGGGAACCTATTCGAGATGCCACTAGAGCGTAAAGCACCTGGGGTAATCTACCGTCAACCAGTAAACGAACCTTTGCAAACCGGAATCAAATCCATCGATGCGATGATTCCTGTAGGTCGTGGTCAGCGTGAATTAGTGATTGGTGATCGTCAAACCGGAAAAACAACTGTTTGTATTGACACCATTTTAAATCAAAAAGAATTTTATGATGCAGGCGAGCCTGTGTACTGTATTTATGTTGCTATTGGGCAGAAAGCATCTACGGTTGCTGCCATTGCAAAAACATTAGAAGATAAGGGTGCATTAGCTTATACAACGATTGTTGCCGCTAACGCATCCGACCCAGCGCCAATGCAGGTTTATGCCCCTATGGCAGGAGCGGCCATTGGAGAATATTTTAGAGATACGGGCCGTCCAGCCTTAATCATTTATGATGATTTATCGAAACAAGCGGTTGCTTACCGAGAGGTATCTTTATTATTACGTCGCCCACCAGGACGTGAAGCCTATCCTGGAGATGTATTCTACTTACACTCCCGTTTATTAGAACGTGCGGCAAAAGTGATTTCCGACGATGATATCGCAAAAGGGATGAATGATCTTCCAGCATCTTTAAAAGACAAAGTAAAAGGAGGAGGCTCTTTAACAGCTTTACCCATCATTGAAACACAAGCAGGAGACGTTTCCGCCTATATTCCAACGAACGTAATTTCGATTACAGACGGACAGATTTTTTTAGAGTCTGACCTATTTAACTCTGGGGTTCGTCCTGCGATTAACGTGGGAATCTCGGTTTCTCGAGTAGGAGGTTCTGCACAAATTAAGTCCATGAAAAAAGTATCGGGTACTTTAAAACTAGACCAAGCACAGTTCCGTGAACTAGAAGCTTTTGCTAAGTTTGGTTCAGATCTTGATACAGCGACCCTTAATGTAATTGAAAAAGGACGTCGTAACGTTGAAATATTAAAGCAAGCTCAAAACGACCCTTTTACGGTAGAAGATCAAACGGCGATTATCTATGCAGGATCTAAAAACCTGTTGCGCAATGTCCCCGTTGATCAAGTAAAGGCCTTTGAAAAAGCCTATTTAGAAGAGCTTAATGCGAAACATCGCGACACTTTAGACACCATCAAAGCAGGTAAATTAACAGACGAAGTACTAGACACCCTCAACGCAGTGGCCAAAAGTATTTCTGCTCAATTTGAATAAATCGCTATGGCGAACTTAAAAGAAATACGTAATCGGATTGCCTCGGTCTCCTCGACCATGCAGATCACCTCTGCCATGAAAATGGTCTCTGCAGCAAAGCTCAAAAAAGCCCAAGATGCGATTACCGCTATGCGACCGTATTCAGACAAGTTAACCGAGCTGATCCAAAACCTTAGCGGAGCAATTGACGGTGATACACCTAATCCATACACCCAAGAGCGTCCCGTTGAAAAGGTGCTCTTGATTGTCATTACTTCTAACCGTGGCTTGTGTGGTGGATTTAATTCAAGCATTATTAAAGAGGTGAAAAAATATGTTGTTGAACAGTCAAATCAGCAAGTAGATTTAATCACACTTGGAAAAAAAGGGAATGACATTCTCGCTAAAACAAACACCATCAATGAGAACAATAACGCTATTTTTGATGACCTAAGTTTTAGCAATGCTAGCGCAATTGCACAAGCTGCAATGGACGCTTTTGCACTAAAAGAGTATGATCGAGTGGATGTAGTTTACAACCGTTTTAAAAATGCAGCGACACAAATCGTCACCACTGAAACCTTATTGCCGATTGTTGCAGAAAACGATGAGAACGCGATCTCAAGTGCAGACTATATTTTTGAACCGACCCAAGAAGAAATTGTCAATGAATTATTGCCAAAGAGTATAAAAATGCAACTTTTTAAGGCACTCTGCGACTCTTTTGCAAGTGAACACGGTGCTCGAATGACTGCCATGCACAAAGCAACAGATAACGCAACAGAACTAAGAGACCAGCTTAAGTTGACCTATAACAAAGCCCGTCAAGCAGCGATTACCAATGAAATATTAGAGATCGTAGGCGGTGCAGAAGCCCTAAACAACTAGT
>JBMYNN010000037.1:0-17465 GCA_049598335.1 Flavobacteriaceae bacterium | reverse complement strand
CAATTTTGATTTCTTTTTTAAAAAATTTACCAGAGGTTCCATTTGTTCATCAGTTATATTTTCTCTTTTTGTCTAAAATTAAGCAGTGAGAAATCTTTTTTTATATATTTGAACAAACCATAAACCAAAATATAATGAAGAAATTACTTTTATTAAGTTTGTCTTTTTGTACGTTTTCTCTTGCTCAAGAAGCGACAACAGTTCCCCCACCAGCAACTCAGAATCAATATGTAGAGATTTCCTACATCAAACCTAATTCCGATAGGAATTACGGGAAAATTCTCAATGAGAATTGGAAAAAACTTCATCAGAAAAGAGCAGATGACGGGACTATCATTGGATGGGACGTTTGGTGGGCAGACGGGAGTAATAGTGAATCGGAGTACAATATAATTATTGCCACCCTGGTGAATCATCCCGACAGTCTAAGCGTTAACCCAGGAATACGTTCTGTTTTTCCAGAGTGGAATGACAACCAGTATAATCGTTTTGTCGAAGAAAACAGAAAATCTAGAAAGGTTGTTAAAAACCACTTAGTCGTTGTGAAAGAGGGCGTTTTTAGAGGAGACTCTGTTTCTAGAATGGCGGTGCTCAACTATATGAAAGTTGACATTCAGAATGCTGCAAAATATGAAAATTTTGAAAGAGAATATATGAAAGGATTTAAACAATCTCCAAAGTATGGATGGGTTCTCCATAAAAGAGTTGATAAAGTTGGTTCTGCATTAAAATGGAACTACTTAACAGCCGATTTATATAACAGCATGGACGATCTCATGAAAGAGAGAGTTCCCACAGGAGATATTTCCAAAGACAAGAACTTGATGAAGGGATTAGCGACCCGTGACCATGTCTGGTCAGAAACTCTTTGGAACTGGATGTCTATTCGGAAAAAAGAATAGATTGTATGTAACCAAACAGAATGCACATAAAAGCCTCTCTATTTCGAGAGGTTTTTTGTTTTCAAATCCATGGATAAAGGAAAAATTAGTTAACTCTTTCCTTGTTCCATCAATTGATTTACTTAATTCCTAGAACCCAATTTTTGTGTTTTTAGTTTATGACAATAATTACGTCCAGGGGTCTAACCAAAATAATACTTTCTTTTTCATCTAAAAACTTAATTACCATTGTTTTGATAAAAGTCTTTAAATGCTTACTTCTACTTTTTAGCTGATATTCAAAAGGAATGGTATACAGTTATAAAAAGCTTCTGTAAGGATCTAAGAAAACCCTTCTTTGAAAGATTGATTCATTAACTAAAAAAAATTGCTGAAGTAAATTTATCAACCTTTTTTATATCTCTATTCTTGAGACACTTTTATCATTTTAAATCTTCATAGAGAAACACCATAGTTAGTAAATCGTTAGGTTATTTTTTGTTAAAAAATTCAATAATGTTTACAATTTTTTAATAATTCGTTTTCAATAAGTTGCAATTCAATTGACTTGTTTTGTCTTAATTGATAAAATGAAAAATACTCGACATATTGATTTAGTTGTAGTCTCAGACGTTCACCTAGGAACCTATGGATGTCAAGCTAAGGAATTGCTAAAATATCTAAAGTCAATTGACCCCAAAATAGTCATTCTCAATGGGGATATTATTGATATTTGGCAATTTAACAAGCGTTATTTTCCAAAGTCTCACATGAAAGTAATTAAGCATTTATTAAAGTGGATCGTGGATGGAAAAGAAATCCATTATTTGACTGGAAACCATGACGAGATGTTTAGAAAATTCAAAGGCTTTGAATTAGCGAAGTTTAAGATTTCTAATAAACTCGTTTTAGATTTAGACGGTAAAAAAGCCTGGTTTTTTCATGGAGACGTTTTTGATGTTACCATGCAATATTCAAAATGGTTAACTCGCCTAGGAGGGGTAGGGTATGACTTTTTAATTTTACTTAACAGCTTTATCAATTTTGTATTAGAGAAAGTTGGAAAAAACAAACTCTCCCTCTCTAAAACTATAAAGAATAGTATAAAAGGCGCTGTTAAATACATCAATCGTTTTGAAGAAGTTGCGGTAGAAATCGCCAATTCCAATGGATTTACTTATGTAGTTTGTGGTCATATACATCATCCCAATATCAAAGATTATAAAGTAGGAAAACAAAAGCTTACTTACCTTAATTCTGGGGATTGGATCGAAAATCTTACTGCCTTAGAATACAACAATGGGGAATGGTCTATTTATAAGCACGATCAAAGCCTTTTTGAAGAGAGCCTAAGTGTTGAAGAGGACAAATCAAACAAAGAACTTTTCAATGAAATGCTTGTTGAATTTAATATGATGAAGAACCAATGAAAGTTTTGTATGCAATTCAAACTACTGGAAATGGACACATTAGCAGAGCGAAAGAAATAATCCCTTATCTAGACCGTCGATTTCAATATGACATCTTGTTAAGTGGACCAAAAAATCACCTCGATTTAGGCTATCCCGTGAAATATCACTTAAGGGGCTTAACCCTTCATTACAATAAATCTGGTGGGATTCACTGGCTAAAAACATTCCTAAAGAATAATTTATTTTATTTTATTCGAGATGTTTTTTCCCTTCGTGTGCAAGACTATGATTTAATCATTACCGACTTTGAACCTATTTCTGCTTGGGCATGTAAATTAAGAGGGGTACTTTCTCTAGGGCTAAGTAATCAAATTTCATTATGGCAAAAAAAAGTTCCTAAGCCTAAAGAGCAATCTAGTATTTCATTAAAATACATGAAAAAATTTGCCCCAACCAACCTTGAGTATGGTTTCCATTATCAAAAGTTTAATAAACGTATCTTCTTTCCAATTATACGAACTAAATTAAGAGAAATGAATGTTTCAATAGGCGGAGGTATATTGGTCTATTTACCTGCCTATGACCTCAATAATATTGTTGAAGTTTTATCCTTATTTCCTAAGGTAAAATGGAATGTTTTTTCCAAGGAAATAAAAAATGAAACAATCCATGGTTCAATAAAAACAAGTCCTATTAGCGAGGATCATTTCCTCAAGGAACTGGCGCAATGTGATGGTGTAATCACTAACGCAGGTTTTGCTACAACTTCTGAGGCATTGTTTCTTGGAAAACCCTTACTAACTATTCCCATGAGAGGTCAAATCGAACAAAGCTATAATGCTTTTGCACTAAAGAAAATGGGGGTTACTGTACTCAAAAAATTTAGTGTGGATAAAGTTGCGAAAATTGAAAATTGGTTAGAGAACCCTAAAGTTGTTCACGCAAATTTTGAAAATGACTTAAACTATTTAGTAGATCAAATTGCCCTAGATTATATTAAAAGCCAATACACAGATAAAATAATTTATACTTAACATCAATTTTTTTTCCACTAGCTAAGGCTTGTTTTTTTCAAATAACATAATTCTCATTTTATTATTGGTTAAGAATTATCTCAGTGAGTTGGATAAATTTTACTAGAACAACTCATCAAAGAAGTTTTATCTCACAGAAAAACCATAGTATTGCAGAAAAAAGAGGCAAACATTTTTCAATGCTATGAGGGAAAAGGTTCTAATTACACTATTGTTAATATCTTTATTTACTAAAGCTCAAGACAGTTTTCGCCCGCCCTTAGTCGATGAAAAAGAGTTCGTTATTGATGGACGATTAGAAGAAGAAATCTGGCAAAAAGCGACCCAAGTTCCCCTTGACATAGAGTTTAATCCAGCGAACAATCAACCGGCTCAAAAAGAGACCACTGCATATATTTCTTATTCCAATACCCATGTTTTTATTGGGGTCTATGCAAAGCATGACCCAAAGGCCATTCGAGCCTCCATTCGTCCTCGCGATGATCGAAATATTTGGAATGACGATTTGGTTTTAGTGCGCCTTGACCCATTTGCCGATGCACGTTTTAATATTGGTTTAGCCGTCAATGCATTGGGAAGTCAATTTGATGTAAAACAAATCAATGCCTTAAGCGACGAGCAACGATATGATAGTTCATTTAATGTCAATTTTGAGTCCAAAGGAATTATTGTAGAAGACGGTTATCAGATTGAAATGAAAATCCCTTTTGCTGAAATTCCTTTCCCGAATGGGGAAGATCAAATGTGGCGAATAAATTTTTATCGCCGCTATGTTGAAAACGGAAACTTCATAGAAGTCAGTAGTCAAATTAGAGACCGCAACAATAGTTGTATTGTATGCCAAACCACCGATCGCCTCTACTTCAAAAATATCACAATAGACAAACGCAAAGAATTGCTCCCTTATTTGTCTAGTAATATTCAAGGGAAAAGGCAAGCTCCATCTGATCATGTCAATTATGGGGAATTGAATGCTAAAATAGGCCTTGGTCTTAATCTAGACCTCAACAAAAACACCAGTTGGGAAATCACTTTGAATCCAGACTTTTCTCAAGTGGAAGCCGACGTGACCCAGATAGACGTCAATTCTTCTTTTTCACTACAATATCCAGAACGCCGCCCATTTTTTAATCGTGGGACAGACCTGGTTAATTTTGCCGATGGTGCTTTCTACTCACGTTCAATTGTCAATCCATCTGTGGCCTCGAAAATTCTGAGTCAAGGAAGAAAATCTCGCCTCTTTTTATTGAACGCACTGGATCAAAACTCTCCTTATCTAGTTGGAGGAGAAGACCGCTCATACATAGGACAAGGTGGGAGGAGTTTTGTTAATGTGCTTCGGTATCAACATTTACTCAATCCAAATGCTCGCTTTGGGGGAGTAATGATGAACCGCCTATATGAAGGTGGAGGATATGGACACCTTTTTGGTGTTGATGGCTTATTTCTGTTGAACCAAAACTGGCGTTTAAGCTTTGAACTTTTCAAAAACCTTAATCAAGAACCCATCCAAGATTGGATCGAGACTGATGCTCGTATTCAAGGAAAAACCATCGTCCTTGACGGCGATCAATTAGATGGAGATGCGCTATATGTTCAACTCTACCGCAAAACCGAGTTTTGGCAAAGCTATTTATACTACCGCAATATTTCTCCACAGTACAGGGCAGATTTAGGCTTTGTGGTCAAAAACAATCGTCAATGGGGAACCTTTTATCACGAGTACCTAAATATTCTAAATAAACCAGGGATCCAATCTTTTGGTTTTGGGACTAAAATAGACATGGTTTACACTTTCGAAAAGCTATATAAAAACTTTAGTATAGACCTTTTTGCATCTTTAAAAACATATGGTCAAACCGAATTGTCTTATACCCTTGATTATGACGTGCGAAAAACCTTTTTAAATATCCCATTTAAGTATTTACCCACTCATACTTTTTCTATCAATGGTGCTCCTAGTGAAGCCTTTAATTTTAGAGCGAACCTAGACCGCGGGAAAGACTTATCTTACAATGAAGAAATCCCTGAGGTGGGGAAGCTACACACAGCATTCTTAACCATGAGCTTTCAACTCAATAGTAATTTTACCATCAACCCTTCCTTGCGTTATTCTCGTTTAGCAAGATTTAATGGAGGGGAAGATTATTTCAATGGCACGATAACAAGGATGAACTTGCGTTATCAGTTTAGTAATGCTTTTAATTTCCGATTAGTGGCAGAAAAAAATAGCTTTACCAATCAGTTCTTTTTACAGCCCCTTGTCCAGTGGAATCCAAATCCCTCGACCATCTTTTATTTGGGGGGAAATCAAAGGACGCTTGAAGAAATTGACGAGCTTCAATTTCAACTATTCCAGTTCAATCGTACCCAGTTCTTTTTTAAGTTTCAATACTTAATCGGAATTTAATTATATACTAAGAACAGAAAATTTCACATTTTAGTTCTAATATCTACTTACATGAAAAAGGCCATCTACTTCACGCGCTATTTGGACTCTAATATTCTTTTCCAGTTATTCGCTTTTTCCTACTCCAGGCAAAGCATCGCTAGGAGATGCTTGCGTCCATGGATAATCCTGTTTTTTTGCTTCTGGATAAACTGTATTTAAACTCTTACCTTCATAGACAAACCCATTTTTCACTACAAGCTCTACCGTGTTGGTATTGCGAATATTTTCTAGGGGATTTTTATTGAGGATAACAAAATCTGCGATCTTCCCTTCTTCTATACTTCCAATATCCTTTGCAAGCCCTAATGCTTCTGCCCCAATAATAGTAGCAACTTTTAACATATTGTGTTCAGAGATTCCACCAGCTTGCATACTCCACATTTCCCAGTGAAAGCCAAGCCCTTGTAATTGTCCGTGAGAACCAACACCAGCCAATCCCCCAGCAGCAACTAGATCTTTGACAAAAACAGCATGATCTTCAAAAACATGTTCTTCTTTCATGAACCAGCCTGCATTTCGACGACGGGATTTTGTGTCCAATTCTGATTTGGGGGTAAAGCGATTTAGTTTTGCATCGCCTTGCACATCTTCTGTAGCATAATAGTAGTTTTCCGCCCAAGGTCCGCCATAGGACACCAAAAGCGTGGGAGTATAGGCTGTTTTTGATCCAGCGACAAAGTCGATAAAATCTTTATACAGCGGAAAAATGGGGAAGGAATGTTCATGTCCAGGATAACCGTCTAAAATTTGTGTAACATTTAATTTAAAGTCCAAACCACCTTCAGTTGTGGGCATTAACTCTTGTTCTTTTGCCGCTTGAATAATCCATTGGCGATGTTGGCGGTTCCCCGTCAAATACATCTTGATGGTTTTGGTGTTGTAGTACTTTGAATATTGCATTAAAACATCGCGGGCATGGTCAAGACTTTTGATATTATAGCCCCAGTATCCTAAACCGGGACCGGTTGAATAAATTCTAGGCCCGGGAAACATCCCCGCTTCTACCATGTCTGCATAAGTAAGGACATCTGTGGTTGCGGTTTGTGGGTCTCGGGTAGTGGTTACACCATAGGCCAAGTTTGCAGCATAGACCCAAACATGGTTTTTATGTAAGCCCCAAGCTGGCCACATGTGTGCATGTGTATCGACAAAGCCAGGGACAATATATTTGCTTTTGAGGTCCATGGTTTTTGCTCCTGCAGGAACCTCAATTTCATTGGAAGAGCCAACGGCAGTAATCCGGTTATTGGTAATTACAACGGTTCCATTTTGAATGATTTCATCACCTTTCATGGTAATCAAGGTTGCATTTTGTAAAACAAGTGTTCCTTTTGCAATGGCACGATTTGCTTTAACAATAAGGTCCAATTCTTTTGCTTGATAATCTTCGATGGAGTCGTCCTCTTCTTCTTCGTCTGTTTCAGTAGAAGCTACGGTTTCGTCTTCTTCCTTTTTCTCTTTTTTAGCAGTTTCTTTAGCTTCTTTTTCTTCTTTTTGCGCATTTTCGTTAGCTTTTGCCGCCGCAATATCATAGCGAAAAAGTGTCTTTCCTAGGGTCCAATAAACCACGTTTCCACTGCTATTCCATGAAGGAAATTGTCCGCCAAACTTGGTCAGCTTGCGGGAAGGGAAAGCCGCCTTTGAAGCGTCTTTAACGTTGATTTTAGCTCCGTTTGCGCCAACATACGGAATGGTTACCACATAGATATCATTGTTAATTTGAGCCAAGGCGTAGTCTCCTTTTGGAGCACGCAAAATAGTAGTTGCTTTGGCTGGTTTTTTTGCTGGTGCTGTGGGGGAATCCGCCAACAAATGATTTTCATCGTAGGAAGAGCCATAGACCGTAATTCCATCTACTTGCAAGTGTTTTTTACGGTCTGTTCCATCCCATCGCATTGAGATCAAACCATCGGAAGAGTTCAGGTAGATTCTATCGTCATTTTGAGCAAAGTGCGGATTTGAAAGGCCACTGGCTTTGCTTATCAAGTTGGAGTTCCCAGCTGCAGTTGCATTGAGCCAGACCAAGTTTGATTTTTGTTGAAATGCACGTGGACCATCAGCATCTTTAAATTGTTGAGCAGCGCCTTTAAAGACGGCAATTTTGTTGGAAGTACCCCAAGCAGGTTGGGTGTATACTGCGGGCTCTGTCGTTAATTTGACAGGCGAAGAAACTTTATCTATTCTCACCTTAAAAACGTGCCCTCCTTGTTTTTCATCCCAGCTCACAAAGGCCACTTCACGCCCATTTGGACTCCATGTAGGCATGGCTTCTGTGAAGGAAAAAGAAGTGAGGCGTTTGGGTTGCTTGTCCTTGAAACTCATCCAATAAAGTTTGTTCAAAGCAGTAAAAACGATAGCAGTTCCATCGGGTGAAACCTGTGCATCTCTAATTTGATTTATATCAAAAGTTGGGGAGTCTTCAATCGGATAATCAAATTTTAATTGTGGGCCAAGCGCCACTTCTTCATTGATTTGAAAAGGAATGTTTTTTGCTTCTCCTCCTGCAATAGGAATGCGGTATATTTTTCCACCATAAGAAGCAACGATTTCGTTGCTATCTGGCGTGAATGACATAGCTGGTAAAACGCCTAAAGGAGCAATGGATTCTTGTTCGTCATGTTGTACCGGGTAAGCCAACCAGCTTTCTTCTTGCGTGACAAGGTTGCGTTTTACTAAACCGGTTTGGTCATTGTAGCGACTTCCATAGACCAACCATTTACCGTCTGGAGAAAGTGTGGGAGTAAAGGCAGAGCCATAGCGAGAAGTCATTACTTCTTTTTTCCCATCTTCACGATCATAAGTAGCTAATTGATACTGTGGAAATCGTGCGTTGTATTGCCAAGCACCTGTGCGTTGTGAAAACCAAATATGTCTTCCGTTAGCACTAAAAGTCGGTTCAGATACTTTTAGGTTGTCGGGTTTTTCAATCAACTGGGTTCCCCCTCCACCATCTTTGTGATAGAGGTGTAGTTTAAAATTACGGGTCCCTTTACTTACAGCAACATAATTCCCGTCTGGAGACCAATCTGCTGATTGCATTTTGGAGGTATTCCCTTTGGTGAGTTGGATCGTATCTTCTTTTTTACGGTCGATGATCCATACATTATTCCCACCACTTCGGTCAGATAAAAAGAGAATGGAGTTACCGTCGGGTGAATATTTTGGCTGAGAGTCAAAAGCGAGACCTTCGGTTAGGCGTGTAGCCTTTCCTCCATTAATGGGGAGTTCATATAAGTCACCTAAGAGGTCAAATACAATTGAAGAGCCCTCTGGATGAACATCCAACGATAGCCAAGTTCCTTGGTCTGTCGAGATCGTTACAACCCTAGTCGCTTCAAGAGGCAAGTCTTTATCTTCTTTTTTTTGTGCCCATACAGTAGTTGTTATCGCTAGGGCAAGTAGACTAAAAATGAATTTTTTCATAATAATTTATTCGGATATCAACTAATTTCTTTTGTGCCAAATTTCGTGCATTGGACCTCCTTTACTGTTAAATCCTTTGTGGTACCAGTCGTCTTCTTTTTGGGTAAATTCAAAAGGAAGAACTTTTCCTACCTTGCTATTATCTCTTGAGAAGTATTGAAGGGTTTCTACATAATTTCCGTCTTGGGCGGTATAGGTCCCTCCACCAGAACCCATAAACCGCATAGAGGCGGTATCAAAAGCGGTCCATTGGAAATATCCATCAAGCAATAATTTCATGGTTTTTCGCGAACGGGTTAAATCGCGGCGTTGTTCCCCTTCGGGTTTTACCCGCCCTGCCATTAACCATTTTCCCTCAAGAGCTTGATCGGCTTTTGATACTTCTTTCCAGTTATCGCTGGAATAGACTTTTTGTTTTAAACTGTCTTGAGCATAGTTAGAATTGAATTCAAAATTGACATCAATGCTGTCTTCGGTTTTTTGATAAAAACCGCCCCGTGTAAAAGCAAAAGCCCCATCTTTTTGATGATAAACGGTTTCAATAAGGTAAGTATCATCCATCAAAATACGGTGATTTAATCCTTCTTCATTAAAATGAAAGACCTGTGCTAATAGGCTTGAGGGGAGGAATAATAGGAAAGAAAGTTTTTTAAAGAGTGTCATAATTATCTATTTACAGTGAAAGTCATTTCGTTTTTTCCAATTCCTTTAAGGGTGAGGGATTTCCATGCTTTCGGTAATTGCGTAGGGAGTTGTTTGATTCCATTGGCTTGAATGTCAAGGCCGCCTATTCCAAAGAGTGCGGCTTGTAACATCCCGCCTGCCCCAGTAGCGAAATAGGGGTTAGTGCCCCCTGCGGTTTCGGCGATGACATTAAAGGGTGGAAGCTCATTGGGTTGATAGCTTTTTTGAAACATTTTATAGGCGCGTTCTGGCTTTCCAGCACGAGCGGCCAAAACAGCTAATATTGCCCCTCCCATAGCAGGACCATCTGGAGATAGGCGTGGTTCATAATAGTTGAGGTCGCGAATAATGTCTTCTTTTTTAGTGACCACTTTTAAGGGATAAGCGAGTAAATTGACATCGGCCTGTTTGATGATTTGTCCGGCATAGGTTTCGTTTTCTTTGGTGGTTCCGTCAGGGAATTTTAAAATGGGAATATTGGTTGCTACATGACGCCAATCTGCTGGAGGAGTTTTCCCTAGAGCTTCTGCCGCTAGGCTGGCATATTCCATGACTGTTTTTACCATTCCGTTTGTAAAGGCATTGTTGTCAATATTTTCTTCCCATTCATTCGCTCCAATCACATTGTTGATTTCATAACGGCCAGGACCTTTTCGTTCTACACGGCTTGACCAGAAAGCAGCGACTTCTTTTAAAACAGGATAGCCTCTAGCGGCCATCCATTCTTTGTCTTGGGTCACTTCATAATATTTCCAAAACGCCCAGCCTACTGTTGCGGTGATATGTTGCTGGAAGGGCCCTGTTAGGGCCCAAATTGGGGTGTCTTCAGAACCATCTTCTGCAGATTCCCAGGGGAACATTGCCCCGTCATAACCATGAGAGAATGCATTTTCTTTGGCAGCGCCTAACCGTTGAAAGCGGTATTCTAAAAGGGAGCGCGCAATCTCGGGTTGCAGTACAAGTAAGGGGGGGTACATCCACAATTCGGTATCCCAAAAAACATGACCATTATAGCCTAAACCAGAAAGCCCCATGGGCGAAAGGGAGTAAGCGGTACCCTTACGGGCAAAAGAATAAAGGTGATACATGGCAGAACGTACTGCGCGTTGTGAACGCAAATCTCCTTTGATTTCGATATCGCTTTTCCACAATTCTTTCCATGCGTTTTGATGAGAAGCAGATAAACGCTCAATGCCTTCAAGTTTAGCAAAGAGAGTTAAGCGTTCTGCCTCGTTGTGGGGATCGTTATTTTGCACCGAAGAAAGCGTAGATCCTACCAGAGCAAAACGATAAGTCTCCCCTTTTTTAAGTTGTTTTTTAAACTTCATCAAATGCATATTGTAGTCCCAGTCTTCATGGATAATTTTGGGTTCGTGCCCGTGCTTTTCTGGAAAAATAAAAGAAGTTGAGGCAGCGAGTTTTTTATTTCCAGGACTAAAGCCCACAGAGCTCATTAAAGGAATCAAGACATGCGGGCGATCAATTTCTGCATATAGATTTCGCACATCAGAGATGTGATTAGGCGTTTCTATATAGTTGATTGGAACAATCTCTACATCGTTTAAGGCCGTGATTTCAACAATACTCATTGCTGTATAGGGCAAATTACGCAGGGACATCAATTGATGTTTTACCGAGACTTTTTTGCGGACATTAAAAGTTGTGATTAATGCTGCATTTTGCATATCAAGTGTTTGAGCATAATCGTGAATTTGCTGGCGATCAATACGGCGTTGATCCACCTCTAAATGCATATTCATATGACTAAAAGTCTTGAGAATGTTGCTTACACGGCCACGTTGATAGTAGTCATAGACTCCGTTTAGAACGACATCTTTTACTTTTAAGGGGTCTGGAGAAGAAATCATTCCTACCATACCGTTTGCGACGGTGATCCCGTAATAATTGTTAGGGTCAATTTCATCGGCAACAATATGCCACGGGCTGTTTTTAAGGTTTTGCGCTGATAAAAAAGCAGTACAAAACAGAAGTAAAAGTGTAATCGATTTGTTCATTCTTTGGTAATTAACTCTTAAAAGTAACCAATTTGAATGAATTACATTCTCGTTTGATAGGTATAGAGTTCAAAGTAACGCCCTTGTTTATCGAGCAGATCCTGGTGTTTGCCTTGTTCAACAATTTTCCCCTCCTCGATCACTAAAATTTGATCTGCTTTTTGAATGGTGCTTAAGCGGTGTGCAATGACCAGGGTTGTACGATTGTTCATGAGCACCCCTAAGCTGTCTTGAATATAGCGTTCACTTTGAGTGTCTAAATTTGAAGTGGCCTCGTCAAGAATTACAATCTCTGGCTGTGCTAAAAGAGCGCGAGCGATGGAGATGCGCTGGCGTTGCCCACCTGAGAGTTTTACGCCTCTTTCGCCTATAAGTGTATCGAGTCCGTCGTCAAAACGGTCGGTGAACTCTGTGACATAAGCGCCTTTTGCGGCCACAATTACTTCTTCATCAGTGGCATCGGGTCGAGGGAAAAGGATGTTTTCTTTAATGGTGCCTTCATATAAAAAATCATCTTGTAAAACCACTCCAAGGTGTTTTCTAAAACTTCGCAGGTTTACTTTAGCTAAATCTTGTCCGTCAATTTTTACTTGGCCATCTGTAGGATTTAAGAAGCCAGAGGCAAGGCCAGCGATGGTTGATTTTCCTGAACCAGAGGAGCCCACAAGGGCAATCACTTCTCCTTTTTTAGCGGTAAAAGAAACCTGATGTAAGACGGCTTTGTCTTCTTCGTAAGCAAAGGAAACCTCATCAAACTCAATGGATCCATCCACTTGTTTGAGGTGTTGGGTGCGTTCTTTGGGATCGTCTTCTTCTGGGGTATTCATTAATTCTTGGGTGCGATCTAGTCCAGCAAAAGCCTCTGTTAATTGACTCCCGATATTACTCATTTGAACAATGGGGGCAATCATAAAACCTAGAAAGAGGGTAAAAGAGACAAACTCCCCATAAGTCATACTTCCTTGCATGATAAAATAGCCGCCTATTCCCATGATTCCTGCCGAGGCAATCCCCAATAAAAAGGTGGAGGCGCTAGTCATAAAAGCAGTCGCAGTTAAACTTTTTTTGACATTGAGAAAAAGGCGTTCTACCCCTATTTCAAAGGTTTTTTGTTCTTGTTCTTCGGCATTGAAGCCTTTGATTACCCGTATTCCGTTGAGGGTTTCGGTAAGCCGTCCAGTAACTTCGGCATTGATTTTTCCGCGATCGCGGAAAATAGGGCGAATATAGCCAAAGGCTTTCAGGGCTATTACAGCAAATATTCCCACAGGAAGGAGGACAAAAAGGGTCATCCACCCGTTGATATTAATCAAGATTACTAAAGAAATTACGGCAGTTATAGATCCACCAATGAGTTGTACTAAACCAGTTCCAACCAAATTTCGCACTCCTTCCACATCGCTCATGACTCGAGAGACAAGAGCACCTGCTTTTTGGTTGTCGAAAAAGCTAATAGGCAGTTTTAACAACTTCTTTTGAACATTAGATCTAAGCACTGAAATAAGGTGTTGGGCCTCTACACTCAAAAGGCGTGTTAAGGAAAAAGAACTGGCTGACTGCAACAACAGTGAGACCCCCACAGCGATTAATAAATAGGTCAAGGCCTTAATGTCTTTTGAAGGAATTACCTCGTCGATTAGTGCTTTACTTGCATAGGGAAGAACTAAGCCAGAAAGACTTCTTATAATTATTAGTAATAAACCAATAGAAACAATTTTACGACGGGGCCAAATGTATTCTTTAAACGCCCACCGAAACGATACTTTTTGTTTTACTTTCATTGCTGCATAGATACAACAATCCCTTTGAACACAAAAGAAAGTCGATTTTAATGCAACAATCAGAAATGTGGAACTTCACCTTACATCATAAAATGCCTTAAGGAATCATAACCATCCCATTGGGGGATATTGGGACGACGCTTCTTCATTGAGTTTTGGCACATTAAAATTACAATACAAAAATAGTGTTGAAATGAAAAGTAATTCTGTGACATAAGCTATGGTTTTCATTTTTAATTTGTGAAAAGCATACATGAAAAATTAAAGATTATCACTTATATTTGTGTTTTTAATGATTAAGGAAAAATGGCACTCAACCTGAATAAAATTCTCTTATCCTCTTTATTGACGGTTATATTGATGTTACCTTATTTGGGTTACCTCTCTCACTTGTTTGAAGAGCATGATCATAAAACTTGTGAAATTTCTGAAATCCACCTTCATGAACTTGATTTGGATTGTCACATACTAGACTATCAATTTTCTCCTAGTTTAGAGATTTCATCTGTTACCGATTTTATGGTTGTTTATTCCTCTGAGCAAAAGAAATTTCCTTTTTTCAATGAGGGAGATTACTATTCTACTGATTTAAATGATAAACTCCGAGGCCCACCTAGGATATAATTTTTTGTTATTGTTTACTATGGCCTAACAGGGTCAACAAAAAATCTATTCATTTAAAATTAATATCATGTTAAAAAATTTATTCATAAAACCAATTATTGCCCTATTTCTATTCATTTTAGTTTTTGCTTGCTCTAAAGATGAAGATCCCGAACCAGCTAATGAGGAGGAGGTTATTACCTTGGTTACTTTAGAGATAACCAAAGTCGGATCATCTGAAACAATCACATATAATTTCGAAGTTGAGGGTCATGCCCATGATGATGATGATGACGATCATGGTGGTCATGAAGGAGAGCATACAGAGATTGAATTAGGACCTAATTCTAGTTATAACGTCTCCATGTTGATCTATAATGACACAGATCCAAATAATATTGAAGATATCACATTGGAGATAATTGAGGAGGCCGATGAGCATCAAATATATTACGCAATAACCGATGAGCTAAGTGGTTTTTCTATTGCATCTGCTTCGAACGATATTAGCGATAGTGATGGGAATCCGTTACTTCTTAAAACGACCTGGACAACAACAGGTGAAACCTCTGGAGATATAGTTGGTTATCTTATCCATGAACCAACTTCAAAAACAGGCTCTACAAGAAATGATTTTGGTGGAGCAACCGATTTTGAAATTGAGTTTGAGGTACACGTTGAAGAATGAGTTTTTTTACGGTTTTTACAAAACTATTAAAACCTAATTCCAAGAATCGCAACTGTAAAAGTTGTAATAGAAAAAAAATTGCGGCCGGCATATCCTTGTGGGCCGCAATTTTTTGTTATTCCCAAAAGTGTGATCTGGAATTTGAGGGGCAAATTTTAGACTTACATGATAACTCTCCAATTGGTCAAGCAACAATAAAAGTTGTTAATAGTGATCAAATATTATACTCAGATGATGAAGGTTTTTTCAGACTTAAAAACCTATGTTCAGAAGATATTCTCATAAAAATTTCGCATCCAAAATGTAAGGATTTATTTCAGGAGGTAAATTTAAAAAAATCAGTGTTTAAAAAATTTTACATTGAGCACCACATTGAATCTTTAAATGAAGTAATTGTGGAGGGAAGTAGAATTAGAGAACTCTCCTCCTCAGCTAAGACCTATTTACTTTCTGATCTACAAAAAGACAAATACAGTGGAAGGGGTTTAGCGAAAGCTTTGGAGCAAATCAGTGGAGTAAATATTTTGACTACTGGAAATGGAATAGCTAAACCAATGATTCATGGAATGTTTGGGAGTCGAGTTGGAATTATTTATGATGGTATTCAGATTGAAAATCAACAATGGGGACAAGATCATGCTCCTAATATAGATCAAAATGCCTTTGATGAAATTAGATTGGTTAAAGGAGCAGGAGTTTTAAAATATTCTGGAGATACACCGGGGGGTATAATCGTTCTTGAAAAAAAGCTTCCATTAATTAATGACTCTTTGTACGGAAAATCAATTTTAAATGGATATTCAAATGGACGCGGGATGAATTTTATTAGTTCTTGGACAAAATCTTTCAGTAATGGAAATTATTTTAAAGTTCAAGGAACAATTAAGAGAAGTGGTGATTTTTCAGCACCAAATTATATGCTTTCTAATACGGGGACCAATGAAAAAAATATTTCATTTTCGGTAGGGAAAAACAAAATTCTTAGCCAATGGAAAACAAATTTCAGTTATTTCAGTCAAGAAATCGGTATTCTAAGAAGTTCACATGTAGGAAATGTTAATGATTTAGTTTTTGCAATTGAGTCAGACAAACCCACAATCATAAATTCATTTGATTATAAAGTAAATTCACCAAAACAAATAAACAAGCATCATACTGCTAGTATCCAATATTCTAAAAGGAATAGCTCAAATGGTAAATTAAATACTGAATTTAGTTGGCAAAGAAATAATAGAAAGGAGTATGATTTGAGAAGGGGGAATTTAAAATATAAGCCTGCAATTGATCTTACATTGAACACCTACGATTTAATATCTAACTATACGTGGGAGAAATCCAATTGTTCATTAGACTCAGGAGTTTTTTTCCAAATACAGGATAACCATTCAGACCCAGACACAGGAACAAGAAGATTAATTCCTGATTATCTTAAAACAGAATTAGGATCATATTTTACTGTTAGTTTAATTCCATCAAATAATCTTGGTCTAGCATTTGGATTTCGTTTTGGCCACCAAAACAACCACATTAAGAAATACTACAAAGATAAGCGTTGGGATGAAGAAAATTATGACCAAATGCTGGGCCCATTTGTGATAAATGAAGTGTTAAATCAAAAGTTGATAGAGCAAAGGTTGATTTTTAATAATTTGTCTATTAACACAGGGGTAAAACTTTCTTTATTGGAGGGGTATAAATTAAGTTTAAATTTATTTCATACCGAGCGTGCTCCAGATATTGCTGAGATGTTTAGTGATGGACTTCATCATTCATTAGCAACTATTGAGTATGGTAATCCTTTCTTAAAAAGTGAAACGACACAAAAATTAGTTTTTGACTTTGAAAAAGACATTGGAAATTTTAAATTCAATTTTAGTCCTCATTATAGTATTGGCCATAATTATATAATTATTGAGCCTACTGGAATTGAGTACACAATAAGAGGTGCTTTCCCAGTTTGGGAATATAGAGCTGTAAGCTCTGTAATTAGAGGGTTCGATTTTGACTTTAATCTAAAGCTAAATAAAAATTTCTCAGTTAGAAGTAATTCTTCTTGGATACAAGGATTTGAAAGAAAAAGTAAGTCGCCTTTAATTAATATACCCCCTTTTACATCAACTAATTATATTCAATTTTCAACACCTAAATTCAAATCATTTTCAATGGCTATTTCTAATAGAATCACTTTAAGTCAAAATCAATTCCCAAATCATAATTTTGAAACTTCTTTTATTGAATATGGAAAAAGAGTTGACAGGATTGTTGACATTAGTAATCCACCAAAGGGTTATCATCTGCTGGGCATGGAGCTACATTGGGGGGCTTATCCATTTTTCTCAGATAAAATCAGTATATCCCTTATCTTTGAAAATCTATTGGATACATCTTATAGAAATTATCTCAATCGATTGCGGTTTTACGCAGATGAACTCGGAAGAAATATAATGTTACAGATTAAGATAAATCATTGATGCCATGAGATTTAATCATAT
>JBMYNN010000036.1:0-17625 GCA_049598335.1 Flavobacteriaceae bacterium | reverse complement strand
GATGGAATTTGTCTTCCGTCAGGAAGTAATTTAACTCCGCAAGAAAAAGAGCGAATTTCAAATCAATTGAAAGTAGTATTTTCGTGCTAGTATGTTTGAAAGAATTTTTAAATATCATTATTCGAATAAATTCGCTTATGCACTTGATGCGATCTGTATATGGATTGCGTTAGAGGCCATTCTTTTCCTTAATGGTTCTGTTTTAATTATTCGCTCTCAATTAGATAAACCTGTATTTATAGCATTAGCCTTGGGCTGTATCACACTCTTTAGAGGTTATAAAATGGTTTTGCGTTTTACCACCTTTATTGATATTGGGAAAATAACCTCTGGACTTATACTCACAATTGCGTTATATGCCCTGTATATTAAAGCAGATACTCGCGGACATTATAACTATTTGTTGTTGCTGTTTTATTTTAGTTTATCCCTGCTTTCTCTATATCGGCTTGTGGTAAAATTACTTTATGCACGTGTCACTAAAGAAGAGAAATTATTAAACACCCTACTATTTGGGGCAGGAGCAAATGGGTTAAGGACAAAAAGAGCCTTAGACGATAGTAATGCAGTAAATGTTCTCGCCTTTATCGACGAATCCTCTGGAACTGTAGGGAGGAGTATTGAGGGCTTATCTGTAATGCGTTTAGATGATAAGTTGGAAAAATTTATTGAAAACAAAAATATCCAACAGATTATCATTACTACGGAAGAGATTAGTCAAAAAAAGAAAAATGAGCTCTTTCAGTTTTTTAAAAACAAAGGGGTCAAAATCTTTACTGTCCCTGCCATTGATCGATTAGCGAGTAATGATGGGATTGTAAGTAATTTAACCCCCATTAAAATTGAAGACCTTTTAAAAAGGGATCAAATAAAAATCGATTTAGATAAAAATAAATCTCAATATCAAGACAAAACCATATTAGTCACGGGGGCTGCGGGCTCTATAGGAAGTGAAATTGTTCGACAATTACTCCCTTTTGAACCAGTACAAATTATTTTGTACGATCAAGCTGAAACCCCTTTATTTGATTTAAAAAATGAATTAGCCCAAAGGGGGACTGGGGTAAAATTGCATTACTATCTTCAAGACATAACTGATAGAGCTGCCTTGGAACAATGTTTTGATGCCTTTTCCATCGATGTGGTGTTTCACGCTGCTGCCTATAAACATGTATTCATGACAGAGGCGATCCCTAAAGCAGCTATCATCAACAATATTTTAGGGACTAAAAATGTAGTTGACGTTTCTTTGGAAAATAAGGTGTCTCATCTAGTAATGGTTTCAACAGATAAAGCAGTAAACCCTTCAAATGTGATGGGGGCTTCCAAACGAATCGCAGAAATGTATGTAGCAGGAATTGCGGAAGGGACAACCACCAAGATAATTACCACCCGTTTTGGAAATGTTTTGGGCTCTAATGGATCTGTTGTGCCTATTTTTAAAGAGCAAATTGCCAAAGGTGGACCAGTTACGGTCACCCATCCTGAAATTACGCGCTATTTTATGACAATTACCGAGGCTTGTCAACTGGTTTTGGAAGCGGGAGCCACAGGAGATGGAGGCGAAATATATGTTTTCGACATGGGAGAACCTGTTAAAATTGCCGATCTCGCCACGAGTATGATTCGTTTATCGGGTTTAATCGAAGGGCAAGACATTGAATTAGTTTATACTGGCCTTAGACCTGGGGAAAAGCTATACGAAGAATTATTGACCGATAAAGAGAGCCTCAAACCTTCTCATAACGAGTTGATCTTTATTGCCGAAAAGGAAGTATTCTCTAAAACCCAACAAGAACGGATACTTCAATTAATCAACAGTGCTGCAAAAGGAGAGAAAAAGGAAATTCTTGTCAAGCAAATGAAAGCCATCGTTCCAGAATTTAAGTCAATGAACTCGTCATACACTACTTTAGATAAATAAGCCAAATTAAAGCGTGCCAGGAACGATCTTTAAGTTTCTTATACAAACACTAAAAGGATAGCGCTGTTGTCCTGAACCATTTAATACAGAAGGGTACTTGTCAAAGCTTAAGCGGAAATTTGGAATAATAGGTAAAGGAATAACAACCTGTCTAAATTCTGTCACATCATAGGTTGAATCAGACCACAACTCGCCAGGTTCAATGGTTACACTCCCGCTGCCAGAAACAATCGGAACATAGCCTAGTGATATTTTTACATTTTCATCGGGATTATTCGGCAGGACTAAAAACTCCATTTTGTATTCAAAAACTAAATTTTTTGGTGCTGTCCCAAAATTGGAAAATTCTTTTGATATAGTAGAAATTTCATTTTCTCCTGCACCATTAGCGATATAATACCCCACCATAGCATTTTCGCAAGGCGAAAAAGTTACGGTTGAATTTTCCGAAGGGCCAAACCAACCATCTTGCGGATTTTCCCAACCCCAAGTTACACTTGCAGTTTTCATTTGCAAATCATCCTGATACTCAGCGGTAACATAGTCATTAATAGAAACAATATCAAAGCTATCTGCATTCGCAACAGCATGTTGCATGTTGTATTTACCAAAAATATTGTTGTATTCTACTAAAACGGCAATTTGAGCACTAGTTTGTGGGTCATTAATATCTCCTTCTACTGTCGTGGTTCCACTTACAGTAGTAGTTGAGCCTACACTTGTTGTTCCCCCTTCAAATACCCATTTAAAAATGTCAAAGTTCTTTGAAGTGGTTACATAAGATACCCTAAAAACGGTATTATCAGGCATCATGCTATTGGTCACGGTAAAACTGTGCTCTGAGGATAAAAAAGAAGCTTCCACCTCTCCGGTTCGTCCGTTAGGATCTTCTGTTGGACGTATAATTGCATTAGGGTCTTCTTCTAATAAGGATTGAGGAACAAATTCTGGGGTGCAAGAAGATGCAACGATTAAAAACCCAATAAATGCAATTAAAAACCTCATAAAATAAAATAGTACCCAAAGATAAAGAAATCACACAAGACATACTCTAATAAATGTGTTTTCCTCTTATTCAATAACGAGTTAGATTAAAATATATTATCACAATCATTGCGAAAAATCTCTTGTATAATGTTAAAAATTAAGTACATTTGCAATCCAAAAATTAACAATAATGTATGCAATCGTAGAGATAGCAGGGCAGCAATTTAAAGTTGCAAAAGACCAGAAAGTATTTGTACACCGTTTGGCACAAGATGAAGGAAGCAACGTTTCTTTCGATCATGTACTTTTATTAGACGATGGAAAAGCAATTACGCTAGGCGCCCCGGCTATAACTGGAGCTTCGGTAGAAGCAAAAGTAGTTAAGCACTTAAAAGGAGACAAAGTGATTGTCTTCAAAAAGAAAAGAAGAAAAGGTTACCGTGTGAAAAATGGTCACCGTCAGGCCTTAACAGAAATCCTTATCGAAGGTATTTCTGCTAAGGGTGGAGCGAAAAAAGCTCCGTCAAAAGCTAAAACAGAAAAAGCAAAGGCTGAAAAAGTTATAACTAAAAAAACAGAAGCTGCAGCAGCATCAAAAAAAGCAGCACCTAAAAAAACTACAGCTAAAAAGACCGCCCCTAAAAACCAAGAGGACTTAAGCGGAAAGACAGTAGCTGAATTAAAAGAATTAGCTAAAGCAAAAGGGATAACTGGAATATCTTCCATGAAGAAAGCCGATTTAATCGCAGCTTTACAAGCATAATAATTTAAAACGATAACCATGGCACATAAAAAAGGAGTAGGTAGTTCGAAGAATGGTAGAGAATCAGAATCGAAACGATTAGGAGTAAAAATCTTTGGAGGACAAGCTGCACGCGCAGGTAACATTATCGTGCGTCAACGCGGAACTGCTCACAACCCAGGAGAAAATGTGTATTTAGGAAAAGATCATACCCTTCACGCAAGAGTAGATGGTGTGGTTCAATTCGAAAAAAAGAAGAACAATAAGTCTTATGTTTCTGTTGTTCCTTTTGATGCCTAAGCACTTTTAAAGATCAAACTAAACCCGCTCAACAAGCGGGTTTTTTTGTGCTTAATCTTTTAGTGCACCATAAACAGCACGATTTAAAGCAATGATATATTCGTTAGTATTAGGCATTTTTTGGGTCATAAAAATGGCGATTAAATCTTCGGTAGGATCGATAAAAAAATGCGTTTTAAAAAAGCCTCCCCAGTAGATTTGTCCTGTACTGGCAGGACTAGAATCATTATTTGTGTTATATAATACCCCAAAACCAAGACCAAAACCACGGCTAGGGCCCATCAATTGACCCACTTGGTTTTTTGTCATTTGAAGTACAGAAGCTTCAGATAAAATGCGCTTCCCTTTATAAGTGCCTTTGTTGAGTATCATTTGACAAAAGTGTAAATAATCTTCTGTTGAAGAAAAAAGTCCATAAGCGCCCCCATAAACTGTGTTTCCATTTGTTCTCGCTTGAACGTGGCTCTTGACCAAATCTCCCTTTTCAGTAATCAAATGCACTTGCATGATACGATTGAGGTTTTCTGTCGTTACATTATAATCTGTCTCGGTCATCTCAAGTGGGAGTAGTATATTTTCCTTTAGATACTCATTAATTGGCTGCTGTGTGATTTTTTGTAAGATTAAAGCTAAAATGTCTGGTGCAGCACTATAATACCATTGCTCTCCAGGTTGTCCAATGAGTGGGAATTGTAATAATTTTGCAACGGATTCTTCTAATTTCTCGTAAACAGCAGGATCAAATAAGTCGTTATACATCAACTTAAATAGTTGTTGATCAAAAAGATGTTCTCCTAGCCCGTGGGATAGTCCAGCAGTGTGTGTAAGTAAGTGTCGTATAGTAATAGGTCTTTTTGCAGGATTTGTTGGACCATCAATTCCAGTTGCAATGTCTTTGATTACCCTAAGATTAGCCAGTTCAGGGAGATAATCTTGTGCTAAATCATCTAGAGATAAAAGTCCTTTGTCAATTAGTTGCATAATGGCCACGCTCATAATGGGTTTTGTCATCGACTGGATAAAGTAGATACTGTTTTTTTCAAGCGGTGCTTTTGTTTGTACATTATTATACCCTAGGGCTTTGTGCCATACTTTTTTTTGATTGTGATAAATTAAGACTTCCGCTCCAGCAATTTGGGCAGAATCGATTTCGGTTTTTAAGTAGTTTTCAAACTCAGAAAGATGATCTACATCAAACTGTTTTTGAGCTTCAAGGTTTACACTAAAGCTGAAGAAAATCCCAAAAAGAAGGAAAGATAGATGTCGCATAAAGGTATTTTTACGACAATATAATTAAATAAAAAAGCCGAGCAATTGCTCGGCTTATATTTAATCAAAATGTTTTAATATCTGTAATATTCTGGCTTAAATGGCCCTTCAACAGTCACCCCGATATAATCGGCTTGATCTTTAGAGAGCTCTTCAAGCTCCACGCCTAGGTGCTTTAAATGTAAAGCAGCTACTTTCTCGTCTAAATGTTTTGGTAACATATAGACCTTGTTCTCATACTTTTCTGGCGTATTCCACAACTCAATTTGTGCAAGAGTTTGGTTGGTAAAAGAGTTACTCATCACAAAACTAGGGTGTCCAGTAGCACAACCTAGGTTTACAAGGCGGCCTTCTGCAAGAACGATTAATTCTTTCTCTTCTTCTAGGGTGTATTTATCCACTTGAGGTTTGATTTCTACCTTGGTGTTCCCATAGGTGTCGTTTAACCATGCCATGTCGATTTCATTATCAAAGTGTCCAATATTACAAACGATGGCTTTATCTTTCATTTGTAAAAAGTGCTCTCCCGTAAGAATATTTTTATTACCCGTAGCTGTAATTACAATATCCATATTGTGGATTACAGTCTTTATTTTCTTTACTTCATATCCATCCATGGCCGCTTGAAGGGCACAGATAGGATCAATTTCGGTTACAGTTACAATGGCCCCAGCTCCTTTAAACGAAGCTGCAGTGCCTTTTCCTACATCACCATATCCAGCAACTAAGACACGTTTTCCGGCTAACATTACATCGGTTGCACGACGAACCGCATCCACTGCACTTTCTTTACACCCGTATTTATTGTCAAACTTTGATTTAGTAACAGAGTCATTTACATTAATCGCAGGCATGGGCAATGTTCCATTCTGCATGCGCTCATATAAACGGTGAACACCTGTAGTGGTCTCTTCAGACAAACCATTGATCCCCTCTACTAATTCTGGGAATTGATCTAATACCATATTCGTTAAATCTCCACCATCATCAAGAATCATATTTAAAGGCTGACGATCTTCCCCAAAGAAAAGCGTTTGTTCGATACACCAATCAAATTCTTCTTCGTTCATCCCTTTCCAGGCATAAATAGGGATTCCTGCAGCTGCAATAGCGGCAGCAGCGTGATCTTGGGTGGAAAAAATATTACAAGAACTCCAAGTAACCTCTGCTCCTAAAGCAACTAATGTTTCAATAAGAACAGCCGTTTGAATGGTCATGTGTAAACATCCAGCAATACGCGCTCCCGAAAGTGGTTGCTCATCGGCATATTCCTCGCGAAGCGCCATTAATCCAGGCATTTCAGCTTCTGCTAATTCGATTTCTTTACGTCCCCAGTCGGCAAGACTGATATCTTTTACTTTGTAAGGAAGAACGTTTGTTTTCTCTTTCATAATGGGTTTGTTAACTTTACGGTGCAAAAATACAATCTTTCTGCACAATTATCTATGCCATTAACAAATCATTTTACAGCGCCAAATAACTATAATATAGCGGTATGGAAGATCGAAGAATCAGAAGAAGATTTAAAAAAACAGCTCACTTTAACACTCGAGCAATGTCAAGCCTTGACAAAACGAAAAACGGCTAAGGGGAGACAAGGTTATTTAGCGGTTCGCTCTGCTTTAGTAAGCCTAGGGGTTCTTTTAGAAGAATTAACCACTAATGAAGATGGGGTGCCTCAATTGCCAAAGGGCTTTTGTTCCTTGTCTCATAGTGAACTGTATGCAACTGCTGTCTATGCCCAAGAGAATGTGGGGATAGATATAGAAGCCTATCGCCCTAAAATTCTTAGAATTGCCAAAAAATTTACCCATAAAAATGAGCTTGCTTTTTTACAGGATATTGACCAGATCAAGGCTTTGACACGACTATGGACAGCAAAAGAAGCCGTTTATAAAGCCCTTAAAAAAACGGGCTTATCCTTTAGCGAACAAATAGAGGTAATGCCTTTTGATTTAACTGCTTCTAGCGGAAGTGCAAAGGTGTATTTGAAGGAATATCTTTGTAGGGTTCAGCTGCAATTCAGTACTTTTGATCAACACGAACTAACCATTGCCCACAACATTCAATATGAAAGTATCGATTGAAATCACTTTTGCCCCTTTAGAAAAAGATTATGAGACGCCCATTAAAAATTTTATTAGGGTCTTGGGTTCTTCTCCTTTTGAAATACAAGAGAATCCATTAAGTACCCAAATATACGGGGAGTATCACCCTCTAATGCTTTTTTTAACAACAGCTATAGCGGATTCTTTTGATGCGATTACCGCTGGAATGATTCATTTAAAAATTGTAAAAAGTGATCGCAGCGACTATCAACCCTTTGTTTGATTTTTTCTTTGGGCAGTATGCTGCTTACAGCCCACAGGATAGTGCGCTTGAAATTACTGCGGTTTTCTTGGGTTTAGTCAGCGTTTGGTATGCCAAAGAAAATAAAATTGCCGTCTATCCCACAGGGATGATTTCCACCGCCATTTTTGTGTATTTATTGTGGAAGTGGGTCTTACTGGGTGATATGTTGATCAATGCCTATTACTTTGTTATGAGCGCTTATGGCTGGTATTTTTGGATCCAAAAAAAAGGAGAACAAAGCCTGCATCCCATTGCCCGTATTAGTCAACAAGAAGCCATCATCAGTATTGGCTTATTTTTATTTTCGATTATCGGAGTTTATCAAGTTTACCAGTATTTTGAGATGTGGACAAGTTGGACTGCCTATATCGACACATTTACCACCGCCATCTTTTTTGTAGGGATGTGGTTAATGGCGAGAAGAAAAATGGAGCATTGGATATTTTGGATCATTGGGGATATTATTTCTGTACCCTTGTATTTTTACAAAGGCTTGACCATTACTAGTATTCAATACATTATTTTTACGCTCATTGCTATTTATGGCTATCGCGCATGGAAACAAGATCTCCAACTTCGTCTGGCTGCCTAAGGGTGGTGTTATACGGTCCAGAAAGTACTGGAAAGACCACCTTGGCCAAGGCTTTAGCCGCGCACTATCGAACCCTTTGGGTGCCAGAATTTGCACGTTCTTATTTACAAGAAAAATGGGACAGGCAAAAAACCGTTTGCACCCTGGCAGATTTACCCATTATCGCTAAGGGTCAGCTTACTGCTGAAAATGCAGCCATCACACAGGCGAATAGATTAATTTTTTGTGACACTAACATACTGGTGACTAAGGTATGGTCTGAGACTCACTTTGACGGCTATTGTGCCCCAGAACTCAATACAATTCTAGAGAACACCCATTATGATTTGTATTTACTTACTTCTATAGATGTCCCTTGGGAAAAAGATGACTTGAGAGATCGCCCTAACGACCGCGAGGAGATGTTCGACTATTTTAAGCAGCAATTAGTTCAGTGCAATTTTCCTTTTCTACTGCTGGAAGGTAATCCCAAAGAAAGACTAGAAAAAGCAGTTGCTGCAATTGATCAATTGTTAGAGATAAAATCAACTTAATTATAAGGAGATCCTCAAAAAATAAGTACTTTTATACATGCTCAAAGGGGTGCTCTAAAACAAGAGCTGAGATCATACCCTATGAACCTGGGCGGATAATGCTGCCAAGGGAAATAGTTTTAAGTATAATTTAATTGTAACCAGAATAGTTACCCCTTTTATTCGTAAATATTTTTTCGAATGAAAACAACTGTTTTTTACTGTTTATGTGTTTTGGGGCTTTCGTCTCTAAATGCGCAACAAGAGCAAGTCAAAGATTCACTAACTAACCCTCTCATTTCTTTGGAAGAAGTTAGTGTCTCTGGACTAAGAGCAAATGACCAACAACCGGTTCCGTTTTCTCAAATTAGCAAGGAGGATTTAAAGAGCCGAAACCTGGGACAAGATCTGCCTATTTTGCTCAACTTCCTGCCTTCAGTAGTCACCACTTCAGACGCTGGAGCTGGAATTGGCTATACGGGAATCAGAGTGCGTGGTAGTGATGCCACTCGCGTGAATGTTACCATTAACGGAATCCCGTATAACGACGCAGAATCGCAAGGAACCTTTTGGGTGAATTTACCAGATTTTGCCTCTTCGGTAGAGAGTATTCAATTGCAAAGAGGGGTGGGGACGTCAACTAATGGGTCGAGTGCCTTTGGCGCTAGCCTTAATATTTTAACCGATGCTGCAGCCCCAACTGCTTTTGCAGAAATCACCAATGCTGTTGGAAGTTTTGGAACCCTTCGCAATACTTTAAAATTTTCTACAGGTTTGTTGAATGACCGAGTCGAATTCTCTGGACGTTTAGCTAAAATAGCTTCAGAAGGGTATATTGATCGTGCGTCTTCTGATTTAAAATCTTATTTCTTGCAAGGCTTGTATAAAGATAACAACACCTTGATCAAGGCACTAGCCTTTGGGGGGCAGGAGGTGACTTATCAATCGTGGTTTGGGGTGGATCCTTTCACCTTAGAAAACGATCGTACCTATAACTTTGCTGGGGAAATTTATAATGACAATGGAGACTTAACGGGGTATTATGACAATCAAGTAGATAACTATCGCCAAGATCATTATCAATTACACTGGAATCAAGCCTTTTCTAACAACTGGTCTTCTTCTGTAGGATTAAATTACACCTATGGCCGCGGGTATTATGAAGAATATAACAACGATGACAGTTTAGCTAATTTACGTCTTGACGAGGTGGTTCTAGGCGGGGCAACACAAAGTACCACAGATGACATTAGCCGGAAGTGGTTAGACAATGACTTTTATGTTTTAACGGTGAACACCCAATATAATGTCGCCGAAACAAACTTGGTTTTAGGGGGCTTATATAGCACCTATGATGGGGATCATTTTGGGAAACTTATCTGGGCGCGATTTGCCAGTAATGCACAGCCTAACCATGAGTTTTATCGCAATAAAGGAGAGAAGACAGAGGTTTCTTTCTTTGGGAAATTAACCCAAAAGATCAACAATAAATTATCGGGATATGTCGATTTACAATTCCGAAATATCAACTATACAGCTGCTGGAACAGTCAATGGTTTAGGCATGATTGATATAGACGATAGCTTTAACTTTTTTAATCCAAAATTTGGGTTAACCTATGCCGCAAGTGAAAATGCACAATGGTATATTTCTTATGCTAAAGCGCAAAGAGAGCCTAATCGTACCGACTATGAAAACGGGAATCCTCGCCCCGAGATTTTAAATGATTTCGAAGCGGGAATACGTAAAAAATCGGGTCGTGCGCAATGGAGTGCTAACCTTTATTATATGCGCTATAAAGATCAATTGGTCTTAACGGGTGGAATTGACGATGTTGGTGCACCTATCCGTGAAAATGTTGGAGACAGCTACCGTTTAGGGATTGAATTAGACGCTAAGCTTGCTTTAAATAATCAATGGTTATGGCAGCCTAACCTGACCTTAAGTCAAAACAAAAACAAGGACTTTAACTTTCAACGCGATGGACAGTTGTCGAATCTCGGCGATACCAATATTTCCTATTCTCCCAATATCATTGCCGGAAGTAATTTAGTATTTGTTCCCTCTACCCAGTTTCAAATTGGATTACTTTCCAAATATGTTGGGGAACAATACATGGGGAATATTGACGCAGCGTTGTCAAAATTATCGGCTTATTTTATCAATGATTTAAACCTAAGATATGCGTTAGGTCCAACCCTTTGGGCAAAAGGAATTGACTTTTCTTTATTAGTTAATAACATCTTTAATGTTCAATTTGAATCAAATGGTTATTTCTACACCTATGACGATACTTGGTCTAGCCCTACAGGAGTGACAACTATAGAAGGTGTGGGATATTATCCACAAGCAGGAACAAACTTCTTGTTAGGCGCAACCATTAATTTATAATAAAAGCATTCGTCTGGCGAACTGGGCGGGGTTTAATTGGATATTTCTAGGGTATTCCCCCTTAAGATGGCTTGGTACATTACCATTGAATAAGGAGTGTCTTCTCCTTCTTCAGGATTAAGTAATTGTCCTGTGGCGAGGCTGTATTGATAGTTTTCGCAGGAACATTCTGCGAGCACACCTACAATTTGTGTTTGAGAGCAATCATTAGGTAAATGATTGGGACAACTCGCTTCCCAGGCCAAGTAGCGGTCTCCATTAAGATTAAAAATAATAATACCCTTATGCCCGTGATTAGGTAAAAGCAGGGCTCCTCCAGCAAAGCGCAGATTGTCATACTGTGGTAAACTCAAGTTGACAGGGATCGAAAAACGCATGTCTGGGAGATAAGGATTGCGTTCTATTGCAGTAGTGCTACAGCCCATTAATAAGAAAAATAGCCCGCCTACTAAACACTTCTTTTTAAAGCCAATGGATAGATTCTTTAGCATTTTTATATCTTTGTTGTTCACCCTTCGATAAAATGAAGGGTTTTTTATTCTATTAAAACGAAAAGATTATGAGTAAAGTATCTTATTACACCGAAGAAGGGTTGAAAAAATTGAGAGACGAGCTTAATCATCTAAAAGATATTGAACGCCCTAAAGCCTCACAAGCCATTGCCGAAGCCCGCGACAAGGGGGATTTAAGTGAAAATGCCGAATATGACGCTGCCAAAGAAGCCCAAGGTATGCTAGAAATGCGCATTGCTAAAATGGAGGAAACCCTGTCTAATGCCCGCATTATTAACGAGGCAGAACTCGATACCTCTAAGGTATTGGTCTTGTCTACTGTTGAGGTGAAAAATAAATCTAACGGGATGCAAATGACTTATACCCTGGTCGCTCAAAGCGAAGCCGATTTAGCCTCAGGGAAAATCTCTGTGGATTCCCCCATTGGGAAAGGTTTATTGGGGAAGAAAGTTGGAGAAGCCGCAGCCATTCAAGTGCCTAACGGAACAATCGAATTAGAAATCTTATCCATTAGTCGCGCTTAATGAGCATTTTCACTAAAATAATTTCAGGAGAGTTACCAGCCTATAAGGTAGCAGAAGACGAGCAGTACTTGGCCTTTTTAGATATTAATCCTAATGCAAAAGGGCATACCCTTTGTATTCCAAAAAAAGAAACCAATAAGCTTTTTGATTTATCACAAAAGGAATATACTGCCTTAATGAACTTTTCGCGCAAAGTGGCTCTTGGACTGGAAAAAGCAGTTCCCTGCCAACGCATCGGGATGACAGTAATTGGTTTAGAAGTTCCTCATGTCCACGTTCATTTGATTCCGTTACAATCTATAGCAGATGCGACCTTTGGTAAAAAAGAGCGTTTTTCATCTGATGAAATGGTAGCTTTGGCCGAAAAGATAGCAAGCCATATAGAATAAAAATAGTTGCTTATGCTTTGGGAGCATGATTTCAAATGTGGTTCCCTGGCCTAGTCTACTCTCTTTGACTTGAATAAAGCCTTGATGGTAGTCATGTACAATTCTTTTAGCTAAAGAAAGCCCTAAGCCCCAACCGCGACTTTTTGTCGTAAAACCAGGACGAAAGATTTTCTTCAGTGCCTTTGGAGTAATACCACTTCCTTGATCCTGTACTAAAATGCGAACTTCTGATTTTTGCTCTTGTAAGGATACTCCTAATCGACCTATTCCTTTCATAGCGTCTAAGCCATTTTTGACTAAGTTTTCTAAAGTCCAGCTCAATAGGGAGGCATTGAGGGGGAGAATAATCTCTTGCTTGGGAAAGTCTAATTCCCATACCACTTGATTTCCTGTTCTTTTTTGAAGGTAGTCGATGGTTCCTCTACATACACTAACAATATCTTGAGGCATTAATTCTGGAAGAGAGCCTACTTTAGAAAAACGTTCTGTAATCACTTCTAAACGTTCAATGTCTTTTTGCATTTCTTCCAGAGAGTCTGGGGCGATATTTTGTTCTTTCATCAAGGCAATCCAACCCATTAAAGAGCTTAGTGGGGTGCCAATTTGATGCGCGGTTTCTTTGGCCATACCCGCCCATAAACGATTTTGCTCAGCGGCTTTACTAGTTTGAAAGAAGAAGTAAAGTAGTCCCCCAAAGAGCAGGAGAATTAAAAGCAACGCCAAGGGGTAATATTGCAACTTTACCAGCAGGGGGGAGTCACCATAATACAAGCTTTGATTGATCAAATCTTTGTAAACAATGGGGAGAGGCGCATTTTCTGCCTTTAAATCATTTAAGCGTTGGTAAAGTTGGGTTGAGTCTGGATCTACCTTGCGATCCCATTCGATATTTTTAAAATCGACTATCTTACCTTGTTCGTCCACTTGAATCATGGGCGTTACTCCAATCTTTTGCAAAACATCAAAAGCGAGATTTCCATAGCTGCGACTTAGGTCTGAGCTTTCTGCAATCTCTTGTTGTGCCGTGGCCCATAATTCCATTTTGATGCGCTCTTCTTTCTTTACAATTTGAAAAAGCACATTAGTATTCCACATAATTAACAACACTATGGCAAATGCTCCATAGAGCCCCCAACTTTTCCATAACTGTTTAAATGATTGAAACACCACGAAATTCTTAACGCTCTAAATTAACGAATATTATCTAAAACCTTAGGGGGGAATCCCGGTATTAGTCAATTTTTCGTTTTGGGAAAGAGCGTAGTTCCCCAGGGAATACTTATTTTTGCACTTTAATAAGTATAAAGATGGAAGTATCTGGTAAAATCAAGTGGTTAGATGAAACCAAAACTTATGGAAACAACGGTTTTCGTAAACGCGAGGTTGTTGTCACAACAGAAGAGCAGTATCCTCAACATATTTTGGTGGAATTTGTACAAGACAAATGCGATTTGCTCAACAGTTTTCAACTGGGGCAAAATGTGAAGATCGGCATTAATTTACGCGGTCGCGAATGGGTTAATCCACAGGGAGAAACAAAGTATTTCAACTCTGTACAAGGATGGCGCATTGAAGCGGTGGGAACTGCTGAAGCTCCTTCACAGGAAATGCCACCCATGCCACCAGCATCTGCCTTTGAAGCAGCTCCAGAAAAAGACAATGAAGTTGAAGACGATCTTCCGTTTTAAAGAAAGACATTTATGAACTTCTTTAGCGTCTCCATTTCACCTGTGTTTTTTGAAGGCTAAATTCTTAATTCATAATTATTTCAGTTGTCAATCAAAAATTAATGTAGTACATTTGCAGCCCCTTAGTTAGGGAATAAATAAAAGATAAAAGAATTTATTGTGAATACACTAAGTTACAAAACCATTTCGGCTAACGCCAATACCGTTGATAAACAATGGGTTGTAGTTGATGTTACGGGAATGCCTTTAGGAAGAATGGCCTCAGAAGTGGCAAAATTAATTCGCGGGAAACACAAACCCAATTACACTCCTCACGTTGACTGTGGCGATAATGTTATCGTTATTAATGCTGAAAAAATCCAACTAAGTGGAGAGAAGTGGAAGCAAAAAATCTATTTGCGTCACACAGGTTATCCAGGAGGACAACGTGCCTTAAGTGCAGAGCAATTATATGCCAAAAGCCCTTCGCGTTTAGTAGAAAATGCTGTCCGTGGAATGTTACCTAAAAACAAACTTGGCGCTGCTTTGAATAGAAATCTTAAAGTATTTAATGGTGCAGAACATACTCATGCAGGTTTAAACCCTACCACCATTCAATTAAATAAATTTAACTAATGGATATAATTCACACTATCGGTCGTCGTAAGACCTCTGTCGCACGTATCTTTTTAGGAGAGGGGAAAGGAAAGATCACCGTCAACAAAAAAGACTATGTAGAATATTTCCCAACATCAACCCTACAGTATAAAATCCAACAGCCTTTTGTTCTAACAGGAACAGAGGGAAATTACGATTTAAATGTTACTGTTGTAGGTGGAGGAACCAATGGACAAGCAGAGGCTGTTCGTTTAGCGATCGCACGTGCTCTTTGTCAAATTAACGAAGAACACCGATTGGCTTTAAAGCCAGAAGGTTTGTTGACTCGTGATCCTAGAATGGTGGAACGAAAAAAATACGGTCAGAAAAAAGCCCGAAAGAAATTCCAGTTCTCTAAGCGTTAATATTTTTTTGCTCCTTTTTCAATAAAAAGAGTTGTTCATATATTTTTTAACCCGTTGCCCGCTCAGCTTGCTGAGACTTAGTTTAGCATCTAAATGAGGAAGGCCTATCTAATAGCCACTTTCTTATTGCTAACTACGGAACGTAAACTAAACCAAAAATGGCAAACACAGACGTTAAAGACCTGCTTAACGCAGGCGTACACTTTGGTCACTTGACCAGAAAATGGAATCCTAACATGGCGCCCTATATCTATATGGAGCGTAATGGAATTCACATTATCAACCTTTACAAAACTGCAGCTAAAGTAGATGAAGCGGCAGAAGCAATGAAAAAAATCGCTGCTTCTGGTCGCAAAATCTTATTTGTTGCCACTAAGAAGCAAGCTAAAGATATTGTTGCGGCAAAAGCTTCTGAAGCAAAAATGCCTTACATCACAGAGCGTTGGCCTGGCGGAATGTTAACTAACTTTGTTACCATTCGTAAAGCAGTAAAGAAAATGGCTTCTATCGATCGTATGAAGAAAGATGGAACCTTTGAAACCCTTTCTAAGAAAGAAAAACTACAAGTAGATCGTCAACGTGCAAAACTTGAAAAAAACTTAGGGTCAATCACAGATATGACTCGTCTTCCAGGAGCTTTATTTGTGGTAGATATCAAGCGTGAACACATCGCGATCAAAGAAGCACAAAAATTAAATATTCCAATTTTTGCCATGGTTGATACCAACTCTGATCCTCGTGATGTAGATTTTGTTATTCCTGCCAACGATGATGCCTCTAAATCAATCGAAAAGATTCTAAGCATTGTCACAGAAGCAGTAAGCGAAGGATTAAGCACCCGTCAGTCTGAGAAAGATGCTGCGAACAAAGGCGAAAAAGCTGCCGAAGAAACCGCTGCGCCAGAAGTAGCTGCTGTTGAAAGTGCAGCAATACCAGCGGAAGAAGCTGAACCAGCTGTAGCAGAAATAATCGCACCCGATAGTACAGAATCACCCGTGGCAGAAGAAGAACCAACTACAACTGAAGCAGCTGTTGTCGAAAGTACAGAAACACCACAGGTAGAAGAAGAACCAGCCATACCAGAACCACATGCTGAAGAAAGTTCAGACGAACCGACAGAAGCTTAAATTTTTCTCATTTAAATCAAGTAAACTATTCACGACGATGCAAGCAAATTTATCTTATTAAGCTTTTTCGTCTATAATTCAATTAAATTATGAAAATTACTGCATCAGAAGTAAATAAACTACGTCAAGCCACAGGGGCGGGAATGATGGATTGTAAAAAAGCTTTGGTCGAAGCGGAAGGAGACTTTGACAAAGCGGTAGAAAACTTACGTAAAAAAGGACAGAAAGTTGCGGCAAACCGCGCAGACCGTGATTCTGCGGAAGGAGCTGTTTTAGCTAAAGTAAACGCAGATAACACTGCGGGTGTTGTAGTATCTGTAAACTGTGAAACAGATTTCGTGGCAAAGAACGATAGCTACCTTGCCTTAGCCAAACAAATTCTTGATTTAGCAATGGAGGCCAAAACAATTGAAGATTTGTTAGCGGCTGATTTTGGTGGAATGACCGTTGCAGATAAGTTAACCGAACAAACAGGTGTCATTGGTGAGAAAATTGAAATTGGTGGTTTCAAGCGTTTAGAAGCTCCTTATGTAGGGCATTACATCCACGCTGGAAATAAAATTGCTACCATCGTTGCTTTATCGGCGAATGTAGATGGTGGAGCAGAAGTCGCTAAAAATGTAGCTATGCAAGCAGCGGCTATGAACCCAATTGCTTTAAACGAAGAGGGAGTGGATGCTTCAATTATCGAGAAAGAAGTTGAGATTGCCAAAGATCAATTGCGTCAAGAAGGAAAACCAGAAGCGATGTTAGACAATATCGCTAAAGGAAAAATCAAACGCTTCTTTAAAGACAATACTTTGGTTAACCAAGCCTTCATCAAAGACAGCAAGCAAACCGTTACTCAATACGTACAATCGGTTAATGCTGATTTAAACGTGACCGCTTTCGCTCGTTTAGCTTTAGTGTAAATCCTAGTGAAGGGAAGGAAACTTCTCATAAAAATTAAAACCCGTGTTTTCACGGGTTTTTTTATGCTACAGATTAACAGCAATAATTAAAAGTATATTAAAATATATTTTTTTACTTTTGACTCACTATATTTAAGATTTGAGTCAATTAAACTTACTATTTTTTTGTTTTTTTTCGTGTTGTGTATTTAGCCAAATGGCCTTTTATGGGGATTTAGCCCTAGGGGAAAACACCACTTTAGCTATCCATGAACAAGCGATTCATTTTTATCAAGGCGTGGTCACTTCCAATGAGGACACTTCAACGGTTTCTTTTTTAAATAATGCTCAGGCATTCAATGCCCATCCTCAATCCTATGTACAAACAGCAGTAGCAATAGATGCTCAAGCTACATTTCGTTTTC
>JBMYNN010000035.1:0-17846 GCA_049598335.1 Flavobacteriaceae bacterium | reverse complement strand
ATTTGGTCTGCAAAGAAACTATTTTTTTCTGGATATTTCAAACTTAATATTTGATAGGCATACAAGGCCTTTTTGAATTTTTTTTGTTGTAAATAAACCTTGGCTAGGGTTTCAGTCATTAATTCTTCTTTATTGAATTCATTGTTGGCAGAAAGATCTATTTTAGGTTGATTCTGTCTTACGGGTGGAATCTTGGGTTGGTTTTCTAAAAAGGTATCAATGAGCGATATTTTTTCGTCCAGGTTATTGTTTTTTTCTCTTGGAGCTATTTTACCTTTAGAAGAATAAATCACCCACTCTGTATAAGTCATTGCAACGGGCATTTCTTTTTGCTTTGATTTGACCGCCTTCACAGGCTTATCTTTTTGTTCTTTTTTTAGATTTTTTTTTGAGGGATAAGTCTCGAATGTTTCTGCTTGGGTAGGGTTGTCCTCTTTTGGAGCATTGTTATTTTCTGTTGCTTCTTCTTTTTCTATGGTATTTTTTTTGATTTTTTTGTTTCGAATAACGTCAAGCGGTTGAACAGTATCTTTTTCAAGATCTAATTCAAGCCATTGTTGTAGTGTTTCCCTTTCTGGAGTGAGTACAGCCGTTTTACGCAAAATCAGATCATAATTGTATTGCTCTTGTGCCTTTAATGTTTTGAGATAATGGGCATAAGCAGACTGAAAGTAGGGATAGCGGTAAGTGATTTTTTCAAATGCCTTTCTTTGTTCCTCACTTTTAGGTTCAAAATTAATTACTAAATCACTGTATTCTTGTGCTGTCATAATTTACCATTTTGCTAGTGAGGCATTAAAGATCTCTTGTGTTATACGTTCAAAAATTTCTTTATTCGCAGTTGTTTTTATATCAAATAACTGCTGATTTGCATCAAAATCATAAAAGAAAGAAAAACGTTGTTCAAAAGAATCATCTTCACTTTTATTATTGATATAGCGAACATTGACCGCCATGGTAAGACGATTTTGAGCTGCGGTATTGTTTGCAGTCGATGTAGTGGGAGTTATACTGTACTGAGTGATTTCACCTTCATAAATCAAATCGGCATTATTTTTTACTAGGGTAAGATTTGTTTGATTCATTAAAAGGTCTTGCAAAGCGATCGTAAATTCTTGATCTAATCCAGGTTCAATGGTAGAGCCGGGTCGATTCCCTGCTTCATTGATGAAATAATTAACTTGAAATGTTTCTGTTCCAGGGGGGATAGATGCCCCTGTAAAAGAATAAATCCCGCATTGGGTTAAATTCCAACACACAAAAAAATATAGAATTAGTGAAAGGGGATTAAATTTCATCTTCATTAAGGTCATATTGTTTTATTTTACGGTAGAGGGTTCTTTCTGAAATACCTAATTCCTCTGCAGCAAGTTTACGTTTTCCGTTAGACCTTTCCAGGGCTTTTTTTATCATTTCAATTTCTTTTTCCAGGAGCGATAGAGGTTCTTCTGCTTCGATTGTCTCTGCATAACTGTAATTATCTTGAGGATGAATCACGGGGGATTCGTTTTGTGGTTCGTGTTTATGATTCATCACGGTAAGGGTGTTTTCCTCTTTATTATCTAAAGAATTATTCCCGTATATTTTTTGAATCAACCCTTCTTTTTCCTCTTTACTAATATCTTGATTCATGAGTTCTAAGGTAAGCTTCTTTAAATCATTAAGATCGCTTTTCATGTCAAAAAGTACCTTGTATAGAATTTCTCTTTCTGAAGCAAAATCACTTTGTTCTTTCTTGCCTTCAACTAAGGCTGGAAGCTGAGCGCCCATGTTGGGTAAATAAGGGCGTAAACTATTGGCAGAAAGAAGTCGGTCTTGTTCAAGGACAGATATTTGTTCTGCGACATTGCGCAATTGTCGAATATTTCCATTCCAGTTATACTGCACTAAAAGTTCTTGTGCTTGTTCGTCAAGTCGCAGGGTGGGCATGCGATACTTTTGAGCAAAGTCTGCTGCAAATTTTCTAAACAGCAGCGGAATGTCTTCTTTTCTATTTCTTAAAGGCGGGAGATGAATTTCTACCGTGCTTAATCGATAATAAAGATCTTCTCTAAATTTATTCTTCTGTATTGCATCGCGCATATTGACATTTGTGGCCGCGACGATGCGCACATTGGTCGTTTGTATTTTTGATGATCCTACTTTAAGAAACTCTCCGGTTTCTAGTACACGTAATAAACGTACTTGAGTAGATAAAGGCAGTTCTCCTACTTCGTCAAGGAATATCGTTCCGCCATCGGCGACTTCAAAATATCCGTTTCGGGTAGATGTAGCCCCAGTAAAA
Organism: Flavobacteriaceae bacterium; assembly: GCA_049598335.1. Classification (GTDB taxonomy): domain Bacteria; phylum Bacteroidota; class Bacteroidia; order Flavobacteriales; family Flavobacteriaceae; genus Arcticimaribacter. The sequence continues at coordinate 15,562 of JBMYNN010000035.1, read as the reverse complement.
GCTCCTTTTTCGTGACCAAATAATTCACTATCGATGGTTCCTTCTGGAATCGCACCACAGTTTACAGCGATGTATTTTGCGTGTTTGCGGTGAGAATTTTGATGGATGATCTTTGGGATATTTTCTTTTCCAACTCCACTTTCTCCAGTAACTAAGACAGAAATATCTGTACTGGAGACCCGCAACGCTTTTTCTAAGGCGCGATTCAATCCTTGACTGATGCCAATTATTCCAAAACGTTGCTTTATTCCTTGTAAGTTATCCATGTTGTTTAATTTAGATATTCGATGAAATTCCTAAAGCATTACCGAGTAAGGTAGCCGAGGTGCAATCTTCGATTTTAACATCGACAAATTCTCCAACTTTATATTTTTCTTTGGGAAAGACTACCACAGTGTTTTGAGTGGTTCTTCCGCTCCAGTGTTCTTTTGAACGCTTCGATTCTTTTTCAATCAAAACACAAACGGTTTTCCCTAAGAACTCTTCTGTTCTAAAACGACTGTGTGTTTGTTGTTTGTCGATAATCTCTGCAAGGCGTCTTTTTTTGACTTCTTGAGGAACGTCGTCTTCCATTTTTCTTTCGGCTAGGGTACCTGGTCTTTCAGAGTAAGCAAACATAAATCCAAAGTCATATTTAACATAGTCCATAAGACTTAAAGTATCTTGATGGTCTTCTTCGGTTTCTGTTGGGAAACCAGCAATCATATCTTGTGATATCGCACAACCAGGAATGATCTCACGTATGTTGTCAATTAATTCAAAATATTCTTGACGCGTGTGCAAGCGATTCATTTTTTTAAGAATGCGATCACTTCCAGATTGTACTGGCAGGTGGATGTATTTGCAAATATTAGGGTATTTCGCCATGGTGTGTAATACATCTACCGTCATGTCTTGTGGATTTGAGGTAGAAAAACGAAAACGAATACATGGATAGGTTTCTGCCGCCATGCTTAATAATTTAGAAAAGTCTACCGCTGTTTTTTGTTGTAGCGGGCTTGCTTTGATAAAATCTTTTTTAAGTCCACCACCATACCACAGGTAGCTATCTACATTTTGTCCTAACAGGGTAATTTCTTTAAATCCTCGCTGGGCTAGATCGTCTATTTCTTGTAAAATACTTTTGGGATCTCTACTGCGTTCGCGTCCACGTGTAAAGGGGACAACACAAAACGTACACATATTATCACAGCCACGTGTGATAGATACAAAAGCACTTACACCATTTGAGTCAATACGGATCGGTGCAATGTCTCCATAAGTTTCTTCTTTGGATAAAATGACATTTACGGCATCTCTTCCGTCATTGACTTCGGCTAAAAGATTAGGGAGATCTTTATAGGCATCTGGACCTACTACCATGTCCACAATTTTTTCTTCTTCAAGAAATTTGTGTTTTAAACGCTCTGCCATGCACCCTAAAACACCCACTTTTATGTTTGGATTTGTTTTTTTAACAGCATTGAATTTTTCCAGTCGCTTGCGCACGGTTAATTCTGCTTTTTCTCTAATGGAGCAGGTATTGACTAGGATTAAGTCTGCTGTATCCATTTGGGGAGTGGTTTGATAGCCTTCTTTTGCTAAAATCGAGGCAACTACTTCGCTGTCAGAGAAATTCATCTGGCAACCATAGGATTCGATATAAACAGATTTCTCTCCTATCTTTTTAGTAGAATGATCGATTACAACCCCATCTGTTGCAGCAGTAATTTTTTTATCTAGACTTTGTTCCATTGCGGAATGCTTTTAGTTAAGCGTTAATTTTTCTTTTCAAAAACAATACAAAAGTAAGGAATTACCGTCATTTTGTCATGCTTTTTCAGCAGTATAAAAGTCTTTCCAAATCCACTTCGGAATGAGCTAATTTATCAAGAAGATTATTTTTCCCTATGCATTAAAATTTGAGCCGACGAAAAATTCACCTACTTTTGTTCTCGTTAAACCTCTATTATGGCAAAAAATTTAGTTATTGTTGAGTCCCCTGCAAAGGCGAAAACAATCGAAAAATTTTTAGGAAAAGAATTTAAAGTTGCTTCAAGCTTTGGGCACATTGCAGACCTGCCATCCAAAGAGTTGGGGGTGGATGTTGAGGGAGATTTCTTGCCAAAATACATTGTCTCTTCAGACAAGAAAAAAGTGGTGTCTGAGTTAAAGTCTTTAGCGATGAAAGCAGATACCGTATGGCTAGCAAGTGATGAGGATCGAGAAGGAGAGGCCATTGCATGGCACCTAGCCAATACCCTAGAACTTAAAGAAACTAATACTAAGCGTATTGTTTTTCACGAAATCACAAAGAATGCCATTCTTAAAGCCATCGATGCTCCACGAGAGATAGACTACAATTTAGTCAATGCTCAACAAGCCCGCCGTGTATTAGATCGTCTTGTGGGGTATGAACTTTCTCCTGTTTTGTGGCGCAAAGTAAAAGGTGGACTCTCTGCCGGGCGTGTTCAATCGGTTTCTGTTCGTTTGATCGTAGAGCGTGAACGTGAAATAAAAGCGTTTGTCCCCGTATCGAGTTTTAAAACACAAGCAGAGTTTTTAACGATAACAAATAAATCAATTAGGGCGGGACTCAATACGACATTTGACGATTCAGCAAAGGTTGAAGTTTTTCTAGGACAAAACGCCAATGCACAGTTCCATGTTGCTTCTAAAGAGACAAAACCGGCCAAGAAAAGCCCTACGGCACCATTTACCACCTCTACTTTACAACAAGAGGCGGCGAGAAAATTATTTTTCTCAGTTAGTAAAACCATGACCTTAGCCCAGCGTTTATACGAGGCGGGACTCATAACATACATGAGAACAGACAGCGTCAATCTTTCCAAAGAAGCCCAGGGGGCTGCCTTAGGAGAAATCACTAAACGCTATGGAGAAGACTATGCTCAAGCGAGAAACTTTAGAACGAAAAGCAAGGGGGCTCAAGAAGCACACGAGGCCATTCGCCCTACCGACTTAAGCCGTGATAAAGTTACAGCCGATTATGATCAGATGCGTTTATATGAACTCATTTGGAAGCGAACCGTTGCTTCTCAAATGAGTGATGCCAAATTAGAAAGAACTGTCTTAAAAATAGAAGCAGATCAACATAAAGAACTATTTACTGCTCGTGGAGAAATCCTCACTTTCGAAGGCTTTTTAAAGGTTTATTTAGAGGGGGTTGACGACGATGAAGAAGAGGCACAAGGGATCTTGCCTCCTGTTAATAAAGGAGATCAGTTGAACTTGAAGTCATTGGTTTCAACCCAGCGATTTTCTCGTCCTCCCTATCGTTTCACTGAAGCATCACTGGTTAAAAAGTTAGAAGAATTAGGTATTGGCCGTCCATCAACCTATGCACCCACGATTTCTACCGTTCAAAACAGGGGTTACATCGCTAAAGGAACAGTAGAAGGCGTTCAGCGTTCTTACCAACAGTTTGCGTTAAAGAATGGGGAAGTTACCGCTAGCCGATTGACGGAAATGGTCGGATCAGACAAAGGGAAACTTGTCCCTACAGATATCGGAATGATTGTAAATGATTTCCTGGTCAACAATTTCCAAAATATTCTTGATTATAATTTTACCGCTCAAGTGGAGCAAAATTTTGATGAGATCGCCGAGGGGAAAGAAGATTGGATCAAAATGATCAAAGGCTTTTACGGGAATTTCCAATCTACCGTAAAACACGTAAAAGAACACGCAGAACGTGAGTCTGGGGAACGAGTTTTAGGGAAACATCCTGATTCTGGTCGAACAGTCAAAGTGCGTTTAGGGAAATTTGGGCCCATTGCACAAATAGGCGATGCAGATGACGAAGAGGCGGTAGTTTTTGCGAGTCTAAACCAAGATCAACAATTAGATACAATAACTTTTAATGAAGCACTTGACTTGTTCCAGCTCCCTAAAGATTTAGGAGAGTATGAAGGAGAAATTATTTCTGTAAATAATGGTCGTTTTGGCCCTTATGTTAAGTTTGGAACCACCTTTGTTTCTTTGCCAAAGGGGACAAACCCCATGGAAGTTGATCGCGATTTAGCCATTGCGTTAATCGAAGAGAAGAAAAAGGCAGATGCTCCCATCTATATGTATAACAATTTACCTGTAACAAAGGGGAAAGGTCGTTTTGGCCCATTTATTAAATGGAGTGGTATGTTTATTAATGTCAATAAGAAATACGACTTCGACAACCTAAGTGAAGAAGATTTAGTCACGCTTATTGAAGATAAAATTCAAAAGGAAAAAGATAAGGTAATTCACCATTGGGAAGAAGAAGGAATTCGAGTTGAAAAAGCCCGCTGGGGACGCTCCAATATCATTCAAGGGAAACTTAAAATTGAGTTATCTAAAGATATTGATCCTACAAAGATTACGCTTGAGGAAGCGATGAAACGTTTAGAGGCAAAAAAGCCAAAGAAAAAAGCAGCGGCAAAGCGAAAAATAAAAAAGTAAGATGAGTCTCAATTTTCTCACTCCTGTAGACGACAAAGTATTAGGTGTAGCAACATTGCTCCCCAATCAGGTTTTGGGAAAATCTATTCAAGTTTATACAGAAAAATTAGGTTTTCCTGACCTTGAAAAGGTAAAAATTGCATTAATAGGTGTTCAAGAGAGTAGAAACAGTTATTACCCTGTAATGGAGTATGATATTGATGCTTTCCGTGGTGAGTTTTACCAGCTCTATCCAGGTAATTGGACTATCTCTGTAGCAGATTTAGGGAATTTACCTTCTGGCGAAACAATAGAAGACACTTATTATGCCCTTTCGGAAATAGCCATACATTTAAGACAATTAGCAATTACCCCTGTTATCTTAGGGGGGAGTCAAGATTTAACGGTAGCATTATATCGTTCTTTTGAACAATCCAATCATTGGGTAAATATCGTTTCGGTTGATAATCGATTTGATTTTTCTCAAGAAGAGGAACTAATTTCTGGGCGTTCATATATGAGTGAAATCATTATGCAAAAACCCAGTAGATTGCATAACTTCACTAATCTGGGATATCAATCTTATTTAATTGCACAAGAGGAGTTAGATTTAATGGACAAACTTTTCTTTGAAGCATATCGTCTGGGATATGTGCTAGACCATCCTCAAAAAACAGAACCTATTTTTAGAGAGGCAGATATTGCAAGTTTTGACATGAAAGCTTTAAGTGGTCTTGCAGATGGTACTCTTTCACAAGGCATGCCCAATGGAATTGACAGCAGAACCATTTGTGCTTTGTCACGTTATGCTGGAATAAGTGACCGTATCAGCATTTTAGGATGCTTTGATTTAACTAATTCAACTACATTTCATAAATTGTTATCACAAATTATTTGGTATTTTATTGAAGGTTTTAATAATCGTTTTGATGAGTATCCAGTGGCGACAAGCCAAGGTTTTACGCGCTATAATGTGCAAATGTCAGATAGAGAGCTGGTCTTTTTTAAAAGCAACAAAAGTCAGCGATGGTGGATGGAAATGCGAACCGAAAATTATTTAAATAATAAAAACCATAGAAGTACGTTATTATCTTGCACACATCAAGATTATCTTGATGCGTGTAATGATGTTTTGCCAGACCGCTGGTGGAAAGCATCAAAAAGGAGTTGATTAAAAAATGTGTAATTTAACTTTTTTAAGAAAAAAAGGATAAACGATAAAATATATTTAACCCCCCCACGTTAAAATACTATATGAAAAAAATTATTGTTTTCATTTTTACATTATTACTGATCTACAGTTGTGGTAACAAGCGTGGTGAATTAATTGGTGTAAAAGAAAAAAAATGGTTTCCAGAAAAACCTTATGGTATGACCCTTGTTGAAGGAGGTGCTTTCATTATGGGTAAACAAGACGATGACATAGCGCAACTAAAAAATGCCCCTGCTAAAACAGTAACGGTACGTTCTTTTTACATGGATGAAACTGAAATCACCAATAGCGAGTATAAACAATTTGTATACTGGGTGAGAGATTCTGTGGCTTTAGCTAAACTAGCCCGTAAAGCCAATGAAAAAAATACAGGCGAAGAAGGATCGTCAGGAGAAGGTATAGCAGAATTTGCATTTAAAGATGCAGATACTGCAGATATGACCCCCTTTCAAAAATATATGCGCGAAAATTATTACGATCTATCTGATGATCCTTATGCTGGTCGTCCTTTAAATTGGGATCAAGAGGTTGAATATGACCCCAATAGCTATGTTGATGCAGATTATGTTGAGGTAATGGACAGTTTATACTTACCTCCAGAGGTGTGGTATAATGGCGAAATGAAAATAGATGTCACTCAATTAAAATACAAGTATGCATGGTTTGATGCAGAGGCTGCAGCTCTTGCAAGAAAAAGAGATCCCAGTATGCGCGACAGATTACCATTCATAAATCAAGAAGAATTAGAAATTTATCCAGATACTACAGTATGGATCAAAGACTTTAATTATTCTTATAATGAACCCATGCATAACGACTACTTTTGGCACCCAGCATATTTAGACTATCCAGTAGTTGGAGTTTCATGGGAACAAGCGGTAGCATTCTGCAATTGGAGAACTCACTACAAAAATTCCTTTCAAAAATCAAAAGGGAAACCTCTTGTCAATAATTTTAGACTACCCACCGAAGCAGAATGGGAATATGCTGCAAGAGGAGGAATTCCAGCAGGGACTTATCCATGGGGTTCTCCTTACCTCTTAAATGATAGGGGTTGTTTCTTAGCTAACTTTAAGCCATTAAGAGGAGATTATTCTGCCGATCAAGCGATGTATGCGGTAGAAGCTAAATCTTATTTACCCAATGATTTCAACCTTTACAATATGGCAGGAAATGTATCTGAATGGACAGAATCCTCTTATGACCCAGGAGCTTACGAATATGTTTCTTCTTTAAATCCTAATATGTCTTTAAATGACGAAAGACGTAAAGTTGTTCGTGGAGGATCATGGAAAGATGTAGCGTATTTCTTACGGGTAAGTTCTCGTGATTATGAATACCAAGATACCGCAAGAAGTTACATTGGTTTTAGAACTGTACAAGATTATTTAGGGTCTGAAAAAGTGAAAATTAAATAGAAAAAATCCTATATTTAGGCAATACTAATTTATTTTAAAATGGACGCAAAACAACTCAAAGGAAGATTAAGAAGAAAAATTATCATGCACATGCTATTCCAAATTGGAGGAGCTGTGGTAATTGTAGGAGCATTATTTAAAATTCTCCACTTAGAAATTGGCCCTATCACAGGGGGAGTAGTACTTGGACTTGGTTTAGGTACAGAAGCCATTATTTTCCTTGTAGGGGGATTAATGTTAGACGATGTTCGTGAAGAACAAGACGAATACGTGAGTAAACATTCAGGCGAAGTAAGTAAATCAGACGGTCCAAAGGATGAAAGTTTATCTATGAAAATAGATAATATTTTAAAAGAAGCAAAGTTAGATGTTGGTCTAGTTGGAAACTTAACAAAAAGTATCCAAAATCTAGAGGCTTCTGCAAGAGCACTTTCACCAGCCGCAGAAGCAGCATCCTCATCACAAAATTATGCTGAACAATTAAATAAAGCTGCAGCCCAGTTAGAATCATTAAATGAATTATATCAAGCTCAAGTTCAAAGCGCTGGCTCTCATGGCGCATACAACGATCAGGTTGCTCAAAATGCAGAGCGTTTAAAAGCGCAAATGGAAGCATTATCTGATAATCTAGCAAATCTTAACCAAGTATATGGCGGAATGTTATCTGCTATGAACAAAAACTAGTTAAGCCATGGCAGGAGCAAAAGAAACCCCACGTAATAAACTTATTGCGTTGATGTACTTGGTATTTATTACCATGTTAGCATTAAATGTTAGTAAAGAAGTTTTAGATGGTTTTGGACAAATGTTCAAAAAAATCAAAAGTGCAAATGAGCGTGTCAATCAAGGGAATATCATTTACTACAATAAAATTGAAGTAAATGCACAAGAAAAAGAAGGTAAATGGATTGGTCATGACCGTACTGCGAAAGAAATCCGCAAAGAATCAGATGCTTTCTTTTCACGTATTCAAGAAATAAAAGATCAAATCACAGAAAAGCAAAGAGAAGCCGATCCAGATTTAAATGAATATTCTCAAATGGACAAAGGAGAAGCTCTTGACTTAGTGTTTTTTGACGCTAATGGTGTATCACAAGACGGTCAAGCTTTTGTAGATATGATTAACGCCTACAAAATGCGTGTTATTCAAGTCTTTGCTTCTCAATTTCCTCAATATACTGAACTCGTTGAAGAGCGATTTTTCACCGGTGACTTTGAAGGTAATGTAGAAAACAGTGATGGACAATCACAGTCTTGGCTATCTTATAATTATGAAGGATTTCCATTGATTTCTTCATTGGCTAAGTTGACGATGATGCAAAACGATATTCGCTTAACTGAAAGTGATGTCTTAAATGCACTTCTCGGAAAAGAGCTAGAAGCAAGTAGCAAGGTAACAACAGACAATTACATTACCCTATTAAAAGCAGAAAAAGGAGCATATTATCAAGGAGAAACCTTTGATGGTAGCGTTATCCTGGGTCGTAAGAGTGGTGCGCAAAATCCAAATCAGGTAGAGGTAACCATAGATGGTCGAAAGCTTCAAGAAGATGAATATGAGAAAATTCCTGGAGGAATTAAACTCAATGTTACAGCAGGAAATCCTGGGGATCATGTGATTGAAGGTGACTTAATCTTTAGAGATGCAGGGGTGGAATCTCGCATCCCAGTTTCACAATCTTTTGCGGTTATTTCTAAGCCTAATGCGGCAGTAATTTCTGCAGATAAAATGAATGTGGTTTATCGTGGAGTGGACAATCCTATGACGATTTCTATTCCTGGAATTCCAGATGATAAGATTCGAGCATCTGCTGCTGGACTTCGCAGAGCTAGAGGAAGTAAATATATTATGAATCCAGGAAAGGGGAAAGAAGTGACTATAACCGCTAATGGAAAACTTCCTGATGGACAAAATATATCCACTAAAACTAAATTCAGAATCAAAGATCTACCTCGTCCAAGTGCAACTTTCTTTAACCAGTCAGGTAAAATTCGTTTACCCAAAGCTAGTATTGAACGTGCTAAAGCTGGGGCTATTATGGAAGACTTTGATTTTGATTTAACTTTGAACACTTTAGAATTCAAAATAAAAATACCAGGATCTCCAACCATTACATGTAAAGGAACTCGTTTGAGTGCTCAAGCTAAACAAGCACTTAGCAAAGCACGTAAAGGACAAGAGATTAGTATTTTTGACTTAAAAGTCCAAAACCCAGATAAACCTAATTATAGGTTTAAGCGAGTAGCACCTGTCCTAATCGAAATTTTATAACCCATGAAAAAATCATCATTTGTCATCTTTCTGTTTGTTTTTTTCTTGTCCATAAACAATATTATGGCGCAAGCTAACTTGCTCAATGCAAGAGTTCCTCAAGAAGTAGGTAAACTTAACGATCAACAAATTGTTGCTAATGATGAAGATCCATTACCTTATGGATTTATAGACGATAGAGATGTTTTGTGGTCTAAAACCATTTGGGAAAAAATTGATTTAGACGAGCGCATTAATTTCCCATACTACTTTCCCTCAGAGGCAGGCAATCTTGGTGAAGAAAGACGTTCCTTATTTGATGTTTTAATTCAAGGAATCGAAGAAGGAAAAATTAAAGAAGTATATTTTGATGATGGAGGTTATTTTAGAACTAAACTTACTTATCAGCAAGTTTTAGAAAAGTTGAATTTTGTTTTTGACACACCACAATATACAGAGGCAATTAACTCTGGAGTGACGGATCCTGAAATTTTAGCAGAATATCAAGTCCCCGTTGAAACTACTTCTGCCGATGTGTTAGAGTATAGAATAAAAGGAACTTGGTACTTCGATAAACGTCAAGGTGAAATGAAGTATCGACTTTTAGGAATTGCTCCTTGTGCAACAGATTTACAATTTAAGAACCCTGATCCATCTGCTGCACCACCAGGTGATCCAAACGAAACTTATCCCTTATTCTGGGTTTGGTTTCCAGATGCCCGTGAAGTGCTAAACGAAGCCTATGTCTTTAATACACGTAATTCTTCACAGCCTATTGCTTTTGATCATATGCTTAATTCGAGACGTTTTAATGCGGTTATTTACAAAGAAGAAAACGTTTATCAAGATCGAAAAGTTGATGAATATATCTATGAAGATGCATTACAGCAACTTTTAGAGTCTGAGCGTATAAAATCTGTTATTCGTGACTTCGAGCAGGACATGTGGAGTAACTAATTCTTAGATTAATTTTTTTATAAAACGCTGCCCCAGGGCAGCGTTTTATATTTTAGTTCCATAATGAAACAAGTAGATACCCTTATTGTTGGTTTTGGTTTGGCTGGTTTAGCTTATGCAGAAATCTTGAGACAACAGCAACATTCCTTCCATATCATTGATCAGGCAAAGGGAGGATCTTCTGTTATAGCAGCAGGAATTTATAACCCCACTGTTTTAAAACGTTTTAATATGACTTGGAAAGGGGAAGAATTTCATACTGTTGCCTTACCTTTTTATCATGCGATAGAAAAGCGATTATCTAAACAGTTTATCTATCCATATCCCATATTAAAATTATTTACTCAAACAGCAGATCATAATCAATGGTCGGTAGCATCAGATCGAGTAGGCTTGTCTAATTTTTTAGACCCAATGATCAATATGGATTCTCTAGGGGGGGTTAAATCTCCATTAGGCTATGCCACTGTAAAGCTATGTGGACGTTTAGATACTACTGCTTTGATTCAAGCTTATACCGCTAGCATTTCTACCCAAATCACTCAAGAACAATTCGATCATTTAAAAATGAAGGTTACAAGTTCGCAAATTACTTATAAAGACATTAGGGCAAAAAGAGTAGTGTTTTGTGAAGGCTATGCCATGGTGTATAACCCCTTTTTTAATCAGCTTCCTTTAGTTGGTTCGAAAGGGCAGATTCTAATTATTAATGCGCCAGAATTAAAGCTAAATAGTATTTTGAAAGGGCCTATTTTTATCGCCCCCTTAGGGGAAGACAAATACTGGGCGGGGGCCTCTTTTGAACAAGAAGATAAATCTCTTTCCATAACGTTAGAAGGAGCCCAATGGGTAAAAGACAAAATCGATAAAATGATCAATGTTTCTTACACCATTGAAAAACAAATCACCCATATTCGTCCCACAGTAAAGGACCGCCGCCCTTTACTAGGGACCCATATTCAATATCCTAATGTGCATCTCTTTAATGGGATGGGCTCTCGTGGTGTCTTAACTGCACCAACTGCTGCAAAATGGTTGTTTAACCATATAGAGGGGCAAGAAATCTTGCCAAAAGAAGTCGATATAAATCGTTTTGAAAAAATGGATTGAAAACACGGCTATGTCCTACTGATTTCTCACTTTTGTAAAAATTTTTTGCATGCTTAGTGTACAAAACATGACTGTTTCTTTTGGTGGCGAAACACTTTTTAGTGAAGTGTCTTTTCGACTAGCTGCAGGGGATAGAGTAGGCCTCATTGGTAAAAATGGAGCAGGAAAATCTACCATGCTTCATTTAATTGCAAAAGATCAACAACCTACAAGTGGTTCTATTTCTCAAGAGAAAGAGATTCGTTTGGGTTTTTTACGACAAGACATAGATTTCGAAAAAGGGCGAACTGTGCTTGAAGAAGCTTATCAAGCCTTCGAGGAAATTAAGCAACTTGAAGCTCAATTGGAAGAAATCAATAAGGCATTAGTCACTAGGACAGATTATGAGTCTGAAAGCTATAATACACTAATTATTTCCCTTAACGAAGTTACAGAACGTTATGAACTAATCGGTGGCTATAATTATCAAGGAACAACAGAACGTATTTTACAAGGATTAGGTTTTCAAGCAGCAGACTTTGATAAAAAGACCGATACTTTTTCTGGAGGCTGGCGCATGAGGATCGAATTAGCGAAGTTATTACTACAGGATAACGATATCTTATTGCTTGATGAGCCCACTAACCACCTAGACATTGAATCCATCATATGGCTAGAAGATTTCTTGAAAAAATACCGTGGAGCAGTAGTATTGGTTTCACACGACAAAATGTTTTTAGACAATAGCTCAAACCGTACTATTGAAATTGTGGCGGGACGTATTTATGACTATAAAAAATCTTATTCAGACTATTTAGTCTTGCGAGAAGAAATCATGGCGCAGCAACGCGCTGCTCAAAAAAATCAAGCCAAAGAAATAGAACAAACAGAAAAGTTAATAGAGCGTTTTCGCGCCAAAGCATCAAAAGCAGCCATGGCACAATCGCTGATAAAAAAACTGGATAAAATTGAGCGTATTGAAGTGGACGCGGTCGATAACGCTGCGATGAAACTCAATTTTCCAGTAGCACAGCAACCGGGTAAAGTTGTGCTGCGGGGAGAAGCTATTTCTAAAAGCTATGGACCAAAAAAAGTGCTTCAAAAAGTAGGGGTAGAAATTGAACGCGGTACTAAAACAGCTTTTGTAGGGCAAAATGGTCAAGGTAAATCTACCTTAGCTAAAATCATTGTCAATGAAATTGATTTTGAGGGAAAATGTGAATTAGGGCATAATGTAATGTTGGGTTATTTTGCACAAAATCAAGCAGAGTATCTCGATGGATCCTTAAGCCTATTACAAACCATGGAAGATGCTGCAACAGACGAGAACCGTTCTAGAGTTCGTGATATGTTAGGGGCTTTTATGTTTAGAGGAGATGATGTGGAAAAGAAGGTTAAAGTACTTTCTGGAGGGGAAAGAAACCGTTTGGCTCTTTGTAAATTATTGCTTTCTCCATTTAATGTGTTAGTGATGGATGAGCCAACAAATCACTTGGACATTAGATCTAAAAACGTCTTAAAAGAAGCTTTAAAGAAATTTCAAGGTACCTTGATTTTAATTTCTCACGACCGGGATTTTCTTCAAGGACTAAGTGATCGTGTGCTAGAGTTTAAAGACCACAAATTAAAAGAGTATCTAGGGGATATTCAGTTCTACTTAGAACAAAAAAAGCTGGACTCTCTAGAAGAATTAGAACGTGTAGTGAAGGTCAAAAATAAAAAAGAAGAGAGAAATATTAATGATTATCAGCTTCAAAAGAAAATGAAGTCTCTTCAGAATAAACAATCCAAAGTCGAACGAACTATTTCAGATTTAGAAAAAGAAATCAAAGGCATAGATTTCGAACTTGAAGTTAACTATGAGGCAACTATAGCCCAGCCGAATTTTTTTGAAGGGTATAACCAAAAAAAGAAAGATCTCGCAAAAGCAATGGAACAATGGGAAGAAATTGTCGAAGAATTAATACAATTTGAACGCTAATGTTTGAACATCATTTTCAATGCCCTTATTGTTGGGAAACCATTTCAATGTTTTTAGAATCACTAGAATCTGAACAACATTATGTAGAAGATTGCGAGGTGTGTTGTCGCCCTATACAATTGATTTATTTGTACGATCGAGAATTAATTCATTTTTCAGCCATGAATTTGGAGGAATAAAAAAAGGGCACAATACTGTGCCCTTTTTTATACTTGTTGATATCGATTTACTTTTCTTTAGAACGGCTCCACGAAAAGTTCATTTCATAAATCTCTTCTGCAGTAGTATCAATACTAACATTTGTTGATTTGTTATCGCTTGTTTGTTCAGCGAGATTGACCGTTTTGACATTAGTAATCTTACCTTTTGCTTTTTCGTCAATAGAGTAGATGGCAGCAGTTGCTAGCCCCATTCCATCGATAAGTCCATTGCTTAATGTAAAATCGCCTGGTTGATCTTCTTGCCCACCATTAATTTCAATAGCATAATCAGAATCATCAACTAATTCGATTAAAAAATTTGAAATCGTTCCTGTATAGCCTTCATCGATATCGATAGCATCATCAGCACTGGCGTGAACAATTAAATTAGAAACATTAACAGTTCCACCAAAAAATTCTATTCCGTCATCTTGATTAGCAAATATTTCAATTTGATTAATACTTGTTTTTGCTCCAACTCCGCAAAGAGTCAAACCATTTGACTCGCTTCCTGTTCCAATAAAAACCCCTCCATGACGAATAGAAACATATTCTAGAGCGCCAGAGTTATCGTTTGAATTAGTTCCTCCATAAAAGCTGTTTTTACTCGAAGGATCAAGCCCAACATAAAAGGTTTCTGAATCTCCGTTACTAAGAGAAACAGGAGCATCACCCAGAATGATGATTCCACCCCATAGGCCAACATCGCTGTTGTTAAGGGAAGATTTGACACCATTAGCCGTATCTAAATTGTCATTGATTGCTGTAAAAATAATTGGCTTTTCAGCAGTCCCTTTAGCTACCAATTTAGCTCCTTTTGCGATAACTAGCATAGAAACATTAGGAGCCTCTTGCGCATTTGCTTTGATTACTGTTCCAGGGTCGATTGTTAAGGTGGCTCCAGGGAGCACCGTTACCTGTTGGTCCAGTATGTAATTTTTATCTGCAGTCCATTGACTGTCCTCTGTTATATTTCCGCTTATGATAAATGTTTTATCCTCTTTTGGGCTTTCTTGACAGCTTATTATTAAAGATAAAAGGAGACCAAAGAATATAGTTTTTGAAAGGTAGATGTGTTTCATTTTTATTTGGTTTTCAAAATATAGTATCTAAATATAGAGATTTTTCGTTCATTTTTTTAGTTTCCTATTAAAAATCAAAGTTTTAATGTTTTATTGAAGGGGTAAAAAATCATTTATTAATTTAAAAGTCACATCTATTAAAACATAGGATTATGAAATTATATAGGATTACTGCTGGAGTTATTTTGTTCTTTAGCAATAGTGTTTTTCCACAAATGGCATTAGATTCAAAGGCTGAAAAAACCCTTAGTGAAATTATGAAAGCCCAAGAATTCTATTGGAATAAGGGGGATATTGAACGCTTTATGGAAGGTTATTGGAATAATGCTGAACTCGTTTTTGTTGGTAAAAGTGGCCCCACTTATGGTTATCAAAATACTTTAGAAAATTATAAAAAAGGCTATCCCAATAAAGATAGCATGGGACAGTTACATTTTGATATTCTACACACCCAGCAATGGGATGAAAATACAATTCAATTAATTGGGAAATTTACCCTTACAAGGAAAAACGATCAACCCACCGGTTTTTTCACTCTACTTTTTAGGAAAATTAATGACACTTGGAAAATTGTAAGTGATCATTCTTCTTCCTCCTAGTTGTTAAAAAACACAATAAAACGGTTCTTTTTTACGTTATAATTTGATACAATAAATTATTTACTATAGTTATATTAAATTGAATGAAGCGAAGTAGTACTCAATTTACTTTTAAGTTTGTACAGGTATTGCTGCTTCTTATTGTCTTGTTTTTTGACAATTTTCAATCGCTCAATGTCCCGGCCCAGTAGGAGACTGTGATGGAGACGAAGTATTGGATTACCTTGATTTTGATAATAATAACGGTATTCTAGATACCGAAGAGTGCCCCATAACCTTCTTAGATTTTTCTTCAATTTCCTCTGGATTATCTCCAGGAGATTCTGCTGAGGTATTTACAAAATTTTTAAATGGAGATA
>JBMYNN010000034.1:0-18274 GCA_049598335.1 Flavobacteriaceae bacterium | reverse complement strand
TAATGGATTTAAGTAGCGGAGAAAGAGGGATTCGAACCCCCGGAGGTGTGACCCTCAACAGTTTTCAAGACTGCCGCATTCGACCACTCTGCCATTTCTCCTTGAGGGGATAAATATACGTTGCTTATTTCTTCTAAGAAAACTTTTTCTTAAAAACGATATATCTATTTTTAGGGTTTAATTTATAAATGGATATCATTAGTCAATACCTTTTACTGTTCGTTGTAGGACTTAGTACTGGAATAATCAATACTCTTGCCGGTGGGGGATCATTACTCACCCTTCCAATTTTAATCTTTATGGGGCTTCCATCACATGTAGCGAATGGCACCAATCGCATTGCCATTGTTTTACAGTCATTTGTTGGAACAGCAGGCTATCGTTCAAAAGGAGTCTCTACTTTTCCATTTAATGTTTATTTGGGGATTGCGGCTTTCTTTGGTTCTTTAATTGGAGCGCAAATTGCAGTAGATATAGAGGGAGCTGTTTTTAACCGCATGCTCTCAATTATCATGTTAATCGTTGTGGCTATTATTGTTTTTAAGCCAAAGGTTAAAGACTTAAATCTTCCAGAAAGATTAAGTGGAAGATATCTTATCTATGCAATAGTTGGTTTTTTCTTTATTGGGATCTATGGCGGATTTATCAATGCGGGCATCGGTTTTATTATTATTCTCTTTTTAAATAATGTTAATCGTCTTTCTTTGATTAAAACAAATGCGACTAAAGTCGCCTTGGTTTTTATCTATTCTTTAGGAGCACTTACCCTATTCGCCTTGAATGATGCGGTAAATTGGACTTTAGGGGGTGTTTTAGCATTAGGAAGTGCGATTGGAGCTTGGTGGTCCAGCCGTTGGTCAGTAGATCAAGGAGAAGGTGTGATCAAAGTTGCCATGATAATCATGGTAACAGCAATGTCAATAAAGTTATGGTTCTTTTAGTAGTTGACGTATTCTACAATCTCTAATCCATAGCCCGTAATCCCTACACGGGGTCCTTGTGATGAATTTGTAATTACTCTTAGTTTATTGATATGCAACTCATGTAAAATTTGGGCACCTATCCCAAAATCCTTTAAGTCCATTTTTAATGGTGGTGCTTTTGCTACTTTATTCTTCTCTGTATCGCTATTTTTTAACTCTTTAATACGCGCCAAAAGATTTTCTGATTGTTGCTGTTGATTGATAAAGATAATTGCACCTTTTTCTTCGGTATTGATCAATTTAAAGATTTCTTCTAAACCTTTGTCATTTGATCCTGTTAACATTCCTAATAAGTCATTACTGATTTGTGAAGAATTGATTCGGGTGAGGATTGCTTCGTCTTGTTCCCAAGATCCTCTAGTCAAGGCAATATGAACTTGATTATTTGTCGTTTGCTGAAATGCTCTAAGGCGGAATTCGCCAAAGCGGGTCATTATCTCTGTATCTTCCCTTTTTAAGATCAGACTGTCGTGTTGCATTCGATAAGCCACTAGGTCTTCAATTGAAACTAATTTAAGATTAAATTTCTGGGCCACTTTCATCAATTGCGGAAGGCGTGCCATCGTTCCATCTTCATTCATTATTTCAATAATCACTCCTGCGGCTTGTTTGCCTGCAAGACGTGCAAAATCAATGGCAGCCTCTGTATGTCCAGTTCTTCTTAATACGCCCCCTTCTTTTGCGATAAGCGGAAAGATATGCCCAGGACGTGATAAGTCCTGTGGGCGAGTGTTAGGATCGACTAATGCCTGAATCGTTAAAGCTCGATCACTTGCAGAAATTCCAGTAGTTACCCCTTTTCCTTTTAAATCTACAGATACTGTAAAGGCAGTTTCCATGGGATCGGTATTGTTACTTACCATGCGTTCTAGTTGTAGTTCCTTACAACGTTTTTCTGTCATAGGAGCACAGATTAATCCACGCCCTTCTTTGGCCATAAAATTGATGATCTCTGGATTTATGTTTTCTGCAGCCGTTAAGAAATCCCCTTCATTTTCACGGTTATCATCGTCAACAACGATAATTACTTCCCCGTTTTTTACGGCGGCTATTGCGTCTTCAATTCGGTCTAATGTTTTCTTTTCCATATCGATTTGATCGTAACAAAAATAGCGTTCTTAATTGAGCTAATCAGACTTTCTAACGAAACAATCAAAAAATCATAATCGATCAATCCTTTGTCTGTAGAGGCTCGACGGCTAAGGTAGAGTGCAAAAGGTGCAATAATGAAAAGCGAAAGCCAACTTCCTAAAAAGGGTGATATACTGCTATCTTCTGCAGCGTTTTTCCCAAAGAGTCCAATGTAGTAATAGGTTAGAAAAATTAAAATGGATAATACCATGGGTAATCCTAATCCTCCTTTTCTAATGATAGCGCCTAAAGAGGCTCCTATTAAAAATAAAAAGAATATACTAAAACCAAGGGTATATTTTTCATGTAAACTATTTTTATGTAGGTTGATTCTTTTTTGATTAATAAAGAATTTTTTTTTCTTAGAATCTAGATTTCGTTGCAAGCTTTTAATATTACTTTTAGCCACCCTTATAATTTGCGAATGATGATTAAATTTAGAATCTCCTAAAATTTTTAATGGATTGCCATAAAGAGCAAAAACAGAATCTGTTATTGGTTCATTTTTGTTGGTTTCCTGATAATTTATATCGTTTGCGATACTCGTTGTTACGAAGTTTGATCCATAGACTAGCTGTTCTGTTTTAAACTTAGTTTCCAATGAATCAATACTATTGGTAAGTTCATTCACCTTTTGCATCCTAAATGTACTAGTATATTTTTCTTCTCCCAAATCCACATTATTGAATTGTGATAAATCAATATTAAGTACATATTCATTAAAAGCAACTTTAGCATGTTGAATCCTTTTTCGCTCTTGGACTTTGTTTGTGTAGACTTCTTCATATCGATTCCCATCAAAAAGGACTAGTTGTAATTCTTGATCAATACTTGCACTTTTAAGTTCTCCTCTTTTAGCTTTAATGACTATACGATTTTGATTGTCTGGTGATTTTTCATGAATAATCACATCTTCAAGAAAGCGATTATCTTTGCCATACTTACGGGTTACTTTGATATTCATTTCCCCAATTTCGTTAAATATTCCCTCGGTAATGGCTAGGGCGGGTTTTAACTTTGCTAAGTTTCTTCGCAGGTTAAAGTATTTAAACTCTCCATAGGGAATAACGTGGTTTGAGAAATAATAACTGCCTACTCCTAAAAAAAAGTGAAAAATAGTTAGCCCTAACAAAGCGCGCTGAAGTGAAATTCCTGTCGATTTCATCGCAGCAAATTCATAATTTTCTGCAAAGGCACCATAGGTCATTATAGAAGCTAGCAATACCGATAAGGGCATAACTAGGGGGTAGAGTTTAGGAGAATAATAGGTTAAAAACTTTAATATAATCTCTGCATCTAAACCTTTCCCAGCAAATTCATCGATAAAAAGCCAAAAGGTTTGAATGATGAAAATAAACATCAAAATAAAAAAAACACTTGCCAGTCGAGTGAGGTAAGTAGTTAAAATATAACGATCAATTATTTTCACTATTCGTTGATGTAATAATTAGGGTATTCTGCCGCATTAAATTCAAAATAATCTTTTGGTAAGGTTATATTGAATTCTTGACTTTTAAGGGTCAAGGTCGTCAAGGTTTGATTTAATCCAACCTCAATTAAACGGTACACTTGTAATCGATCTATATCAATTCCCAACAATAAATATTTTACCTCTTCAGAGGTTTCTGTAGGTAATAATTTAATAAACTGAATATTTCTTCCCATCACACGTTGTTTAATATCCCATTCATAACCATAGCCTTCTTCATAAAAGGTGAGTAATTTTGAAGGACTGACACTAAGGTCTTCTTCATCTTCTGGATAACTAATGGTGATTTCTTCGTTTTCTGGGATGATGGTGTAGATCTTATTTCCGTCAAATTGTTGGATGGCATCTAAAAAAGACAATTTGTATTGATCTCCTGCAAGGGTGACATTCCCCTCCATTTCTTGTCTTATTTGTTCTTTTTTATTCTCAAGGACATAGTTGAAATCAAAGCGAATATTTTTTTTGCTTTTCATCTCTTTGGATACTCGGTCTAATAAGTTTTTGGCTTGTTCATATCCCTGGGCAGAAGATAGGCTAGAGCAGAGTATTAAAAAGAGAGTTATTTTTTTCATAATTGAGATTCTAAGCTTCATTATTCAATAATTGTTCCAAAGTTGTTAAATCTGGAATAAGCACTTGGCGGGCTTTACTACCCTCAAAAGGGCCTACAATCCCAGCGGCTTCCATCTGGTCAATAATTCGACCTGCACGGTTATAACCCAGTTTTAATTTGCGTTGCAAAAGTGAAGCAGATCCCTGTTGTGCAGTTACAATTACTTCTGCCGCTTCGCGGAATAGGGCGTCGCGATCGCTTGCGTCTATGTCTAGCGTTGTGTTTTCTTCACCAATAAATTCTGGCAGTATATGCGCTTCAGTATAAGCCTTTTGACTCCCAATGTACTCAGTAATTTTTTCCACCTCTGGAGTATCAACAAATGCACATTGAATACGGGTCAAATCATTCCCTTGTGTGTAGAGCATATCCCCACGTCCAATTAATTGATCTGCACCGCCACTATCTAATATTGTTCGGGAATCAATTTTAGAGGTTACCCTAAAGGCAATTCTAGCTGGGAAGTTCGCCTTTATAATACCAGTAATCACATTAACTGATGGACGTTGAGTGGCAATAATTAAATGTATCCCAATGGCACGTGCTAACTGCGCTAGTCGAGCAATGGGTGTTTCTACCTCTTTCCCTGCGGTCATGATTAAGTCGGCAAATTCATCTACTACAAGAACGATATAGGGCAAAAAGGCATGTCCCTCGTCTGGGTTTAGTTTTCGAGCTTTAAATTTAGCATTGTATTCTTTGATGTTGCGACACATAGCATTCTTGAGCAACTCATAGCGGTTATCCATTTCAATACAAAGGGAATTAAGGGTGTGAATTACCTTTGTATTATCTGTGATGATAGCGTCTTCTGTATTGGGGAGTTTTGCCAGATAGTGGCGTTCAATCTTATTGTAGATGTTTAATTCTACTTTTTTGGGATCAACTAGCACAAATTTGACTTCTGCAGGATGTTTTTTATACAATAGGGAAGTTAACACGGCGTTGAGTCCCACAGACTTTCCTTGTCCTGTTGCCCCCGCCATTAACATATGGGGCATTTTAACTAAATCCACCACAAAGGTTTCATTGCTAATGGTTTTCCCAATGGCGATGGGGAGCTCCATCTCGGCTTTTTGAAAGCGTTGTGAGGAAATCACAGATCTCATGGAGACAATGCTTGGTTTTTGATTTGGTACTTCTATCCCCACGGTTCCTTTCCCAGGAATAGGCGCAATGATTCTGATTCCTAATGCAGACAGGGATAAGGCGATATCGTCTTCTAAATTTTTTATTTTAGAAATACGTACTCCTGCTGATGGAACAATTTCATAAAGGGTTACCGTGGGACCGATATTGGCTTTGATTTTTGCGATCTCTATTTTATAGTTCCGCAGGGTCTCAATAATTTTATTCTTATTGATTTCTAATTCATCCTCATCAATGGTGATAGAAGAACCGCCATAATCTTTTAATAAATCTAAGGTTGGGAATTTAAATCCACTTAATTCTAAAGTTGGGTCAAAGGCGCCGTATTTTTGCACTAATTCTTGAGAGAGGGTTTCGACTACATCTTCTTGAGTAACTGCTTTGACTTCAATTTTGAGTTCTTCTTCTTCGAGGGGTTTTTCCAGCTTTTGCTCTTCTTCTGTGGAAAGGGTATCTTCTGCCGCAGGCAAGACAATTTCTATTTTCTCTTCTTTTACTTCTTCTTCAGCATAACGATCTTCTACCGTTTTAAATTCTTGGCTTTCTGCTTCAAATGAATTGATAGGAGTTTCAACAGCCTGTTCTTTGATAAAGTAGGGTTGTAGCTTAGCTATAATTTTTTCAGGAGTAATTTCTAAATGCAAGACCATGGACACTAATCCCAAAAAGATAATTAACGCCCATAAGCCTAAGATGCCAATATAATCGATAAGAAGGCTTCCTAATTCATAGCCCATTTTACCCCCTAAAAAAGGGAAGATCTTTTCGAACCTTGCTGAAATTAAAGCCACTAAAAGAATGTAATAAATACCCCAGATCCATCGCTTGACGATAGTTTTTTTTTGAAGGTTAAAAAAGAGAAACAATCCACTGCTTAAAAGGAGATAGGCAAAGATAAATACTGCAATTCCAACCCCTTCATAAATCATCCAATGACTAATTTCAGCTCCCAGTTTACGTAAGATATTCTGGGTTTCGACACCGCGATTAGCGAGTTGGGAAAGGTTGCTTTGATCGATTTTCCAGCTAAAAAAGTAGGAGCCAAAAGCCACAAAAAGAAGTGTCCCTGTCAAAATTAGAAATCCCCCAAAGAGAATTTCTCTGGAACGCTTCTTTTGTGGGTCTTCCGTTTTAAATTTCGGGACTTTGGGTGCAGTCTTCTTTTTGGCCGCCATAGATACTCGCTTCTTACAAATTTACAAATTAAGATGGATTTCTGCTTTTTAAATTGAAAAAGCACCAGTAAAATTTGGTAAAAAAAATCTCATGTGAGGGGGATGCTTTATTTATTAATTTCGACTTTGTCCTGCTTTATTAAATTGTGGAGTGCGTCTTAATAAAAAGTTTAAAGAAACGGTAGTTCCCAATTCGTCAGTCGCATTTACATTTAAATCTATGATTTTTCTCCACTTTTGATAAACCTCGTAGATTTTATATCTGAAACAACAAGTTTTAGATCTTTAATAAATGAAGAACAAAAATCTATATGATAATGGTGAAATAAGTGAAACTAGTTTTTGACTAAAGTCTTTATTTTAAATCCAAAATAAGCATAAATCAATGTCATAATTGGACTTAACCAGTTGAAAATTGCAAAGGCGAAATATTCTCCTACTCCTACACCTAATACGCCAGATTGATAGGCTCCACATGTATTCCAAGGGATTAAAACAGAAGTTACCGTCCCAGAATCTTCTAGGGTTCTACTCAGGTTTTCTGGGGCTAAGTTTCGGTCTCGATAAGCTTGATCGAACATTTTTCCTGGAAGTACAATGGAAAGATATTGGTCAGACGCTGTGAGATTTATGGTAATACAAGAAGCTGCCGTACCTGCAAATAATTGAAAAGTACTCTGTGCTTTTTCTAATAAGGCGCTACTCAATTTTTGCAATCCTCCAATGGCATCCATCACACCTCCAAAAACCATCGCACAAATAATTAGCCATATTGTACCTAACATTCCTTGCATTCCACCAGAGGTAAATAGATCATTAAGCAATTCGTTAGAGGTGATAATGGCATTATCTACCGTGATGGCATTCATGATACCACGATAAGCAGAAGTGATATTTAACTGCATAGCTCCGGCAGTTTCTAACACTAAATGGGGTTGATATAATAGCGCGAATAAGGCTCCTAAAAGTGTTCCGGTCATTAATGCGACAAGGGGAGGAGCTTTGCGAACAATCATAACGATTACTATAAGTGGAACGATAAAAAGACCCAGATTAATGGTGAAACGTTCATCAATACTGCTGAGTAATACCTGTGTATCTGCTTGCCCGTTTGTTTCTTGAAAAAAGCTCAAGAATAAAAAGACCATCAAGGTAATTATGATACTAGGTACCGTGGTATAGGTCATATAGCGAATATGCGTAAATAAATCTGTTCCTGCCATGGCGGGTGCCAAGTTAGTGGTGTCACTTAAGGGCGATAATTTATCTCCAAAATAAGCTCCAGAGATTACTGCGCCAGCGACCATTCCCACTGGAATTTCAAGAGCACGTCCTATTCCAATTAAGGCAATCCCTACTGTTGCAGAAGTGGTCCAGCTGCTCCCAGTAGCTAAAGAGATTATCGCACAGATGATAATGCAAGCAGGTAAAAAAATACTGGGATGTAATATTTGAAGACCATAATAAATCATGGCGGGAATAATCCCACTTAATAACCATGTTCCCGCAAGTGCGCCCACAAAAAGAAGAATCAAGATCGCACCTGTAGTGGATTTTAAATTGGACCCAATCGCTTCTAGCATTATATCATAGCTTACCTTATTGCGAAAGCCTACTATAGCTGCCACAGCTGCACCAATCAATAAGATAAATTGATTTGATCCTCCCAACGCATCATCGCCAAAAACAAAGACATTGAAGGCGAGCAATAAAACGAGAATAATTATAGGAAGTAAAGCCTGACTTAAACTTATGGAGGAACTTTTTTGGGTCATATCAAATTCTTTCCCCAATGATACGATTTTTTCTCTTATTTGGTTTTTTCGCGCTGGGATTTGTAGTGATGAAAAACCGCATTGATAAAGCCTAGAATCATTCCAACTCCAACAATAATATACCCAATGGTAAATAATTTCCCTGCTATGGTTTGGGGAGAAAAATCTCCATAGCCTATGGTGGTTAAAGTGATGATGGAAAAATAAAGTGCATCAATCCAAGTCCATCCTTCTATAAAATGATAGCTAATGGTTCCAATGGCTAGAATAATCGCGGTAATACCTAATAGTTGACGGTATTCTTTGTCCTTTAAAAAAGACAGTATAATGGTAAATAAATACATAATAAAACGATTTGGTAGTATTAATGCAAAGCGAGTAAGATTAAAAACCAATTTTGTTTCAATGCAAATGAAACATTCGTATTTTTGTTACACAAATTATAAGAAAATGAGTCAATTTGATGTTGCCGTAATCGGATCAGGCCCTGGAGGCTATGTAGCTGCTATTCGTTGTGCCCAATTGGGAATGAATACCGCTTTGATTGAAAAATACAGTACTTTAGGAGGGACTTGCTTAAATGTAGGTTGTATTCCCTCTAAATCTTTATTGGATTCTTCCCATCACTATGAGGATGCAATTAAGCATTTTGATACCCACGGAATTGAAATACCAGGAGAGATCAAGGTCAACTTCGAAAAAATGATTGCCCGAAAGCGAGGTGTGGTAGAGCAAACCACAAAAGGGATAGATTTTCTAATGGAGAAAAACAATATTACTGTCTTTAAAGGTTTAGGGAGTTTTGTCGATGCAACCCATATCAAGATTGATGGAGAAAGTGATACAACCATTGAAGCAAAAAATACCATTATTGCTACTGGATCAAAGCCTGGTTCATTACCCTTTATCACTTTAGATAAAGAACGCGTGATTACTTCAACAGAAGCCTTAGAATTAAAAGAAATCCCCCAACACATGATCGTTATTGGTGGGGGGGTTATTGGTCTTGAGTTGGGACAAGTTTACCGTCGTTTAGGGGCAGAAGTTTCTGTAGTAGAATATGCAGATCGTATTACTCCAGTAATGGACAGTGCAGTTTCTCGTGAATTAACAAAAGTATTGAAGAAGCAAGGGGTGAAGTTTTATGTATCACACGGTGTAAATAAAGTAGAACGCAAAGGAGATGAAGTCACCGTTACCGCGACAAACAAAAAAGGAGAAGAAGTTTCTTTTGCAGGAGATTATTGTTTGGTTTCTGTGGGACGTCGTCCTTATACCGATGGGTTAAATGCTCAAGCTGCTGGTGTCCAAATTACAGAACGTGGACAAATCGAAGTCAATGATCATTTACAAACCACTGCACCCAATATTTATGCCATTGGAGATGTTGTTCGTGGAGCGATGTTAGCTCATAAGGCAGAAGAAGAGGGGGTAATGGTCGCAGAAATCTTAGCCGGACAAAAACCACATATCGATTACAATCTTATTCCTAACGTAATTTACACTTGGCCAGAGGTCGCTTCTGTTGGGAAAACAGAAGAAGAGTTGAAGTCTGCAGGAATACAATATAAAAGTGGACAATTTCCTATGCGTGCTCTGGGGAGAGCTAGAGCAAGTATGGATACCGATGGATTTGTGAAAATCTTAGCCGATGCTGCAACAGATGAAGTACTTGGGGTACACATGGTTGGTGCTCGTGTAGCTGACTTAATAGCAGAAGCAGTTACAGCTATGGAATTTCGTGCGTCAGCTGAAGATATTTCGCGCATGTCACATTCACACCCTACCTATGCTGAGGCAGTAAAAGAGGCAGCTTTAGCCGCTACAGATAATCGTCCTTTGCATATTTAATTTACGGCTGTCTTATTGATTAAACGTACAAAAGTGTATTGGTATTTCCCTGCATCTTGAGGGATTGGATTGCGTTCGGTTTTTTCTACCTCAATTTCATAGATAAAACCTGGAACATATTCAAAACCTTTTATTTCCTCATAGAAGTAAGACCATGTATCGTTTTCAATTGCCCTACCCTCTTTTACTAAATAGCATAGTTGTAGAATAACCCCTTGATATTCAACCTTATGACTATTGATTAAAATTCGGGTTATGTCACGACCATCTTCAATGGGGGTTGAACAATTTTGTAGGAGGATAAGCAAGAGGAGGGGAAGCAATTTCATGTTAAAGAATTTTATGTTTTTCATAAAATTCAATCATTAATTGTGCCAATAAAGGTCCTTGATCTTCTTGTAAAAAGTGACCTCCACTTACGTATTGATGGTGTTGATCTTTCGTTCCAGGGATTAGTTTTTGAAAAACCTGTTCCCCTCCTTTTGTAATAGGATCTTGATCGCTAAATAGCGTAAGAAAAGGTTTTTGCCATTGGCATAATATACCCCAAGCAGCTTTGTTATTATCACTCTCTGGATCATTCTCTGTAGTAGGAACCAATGCTGGAAAGATGCGTGCTCCTGCTTTGAACTTCTCACTTGGGAAAGGGGCATTATAGGCCGCAAGTATTTCAGGAGAAAGGTCTGTTGTAGTTGCGCGCTGCAAAACGGTTGCAACATCAAACTTTGGACTAGTTGTCGCAAATTTTTGCCAATCTAAAAAAGCTTTTGGTGGGCTTACTGTTCCAGTAGGTAGCATAGTGTTACCTGCAACGATAGAAGCAAAGTTATTGGGATTTGCAGTAACTAAGCGCAACCCGATTAAACCTCCCCAATCTTGAGTAAAGATATTGATATTCTTTAATTGTAAATTATCTAAAAGGGTTTGCGTCCATTGTATATGTTTGGCATAGGTGTAATCACTTTGCTCGCTGGGTTTGTCTGATCGACCAAAACCAATTAAGTCTGGAGCAATCACCCTTAGTCCTGCAGCTAATAAGCCTGGAATCATTTTGCGATAGAGGTAAGACCAACTGGGTTCCCCGTGTAAAAGAAGCACCACAGGGCCTTCTCCTTCATCGACATAATGCATGCGTAACCCTTCATTTACATCACAATACCGTGGTGTATATGGGAAATCAGTTATTTGATTAAAGGCGGTTTCAGGCGTGCGTAATATTTTCATCTTAGTTACAATTTATACTATTATTTCCCGCCCATTCGACGGCTTCAATCAGTAGTTGTTGATATTGCGAGTCTTGATAATAAATTCCTTTATGTCCCATGGCGGTATAAAAGACTTTGCCCTTTTTTTGGCAGTGATACCATACAATAGGGTGGTCTTCTCCCATACCCCACTGTTTGTCTTCTTGTTCTCCTACCATGACCAGCTCGCTTTCGTCTAAATTGTAAAGCACAGTACTTCCATATTGCTTTGGGCTTTCATAAAACACATACCATTCTTCTTCCCATTTCCATTGATCGGGAAAATTTTTTGTAACGGGGAATAAGCTATCGCCAATTTTGTTTAAAGTACCAATTTGGAATTGCGGTTGCATGGGGTGATGAGAAAATTTTGCTCTTATGAGTTGCTTTTGGTACCATTCCCATTGCTGGGAACTATCTCCACTTCCGTGAATACCTATAAAACCCCCTCCAGTTTCGATATAATTTTTAAATGTTTCTCGCTGTATGCTATCAAGGGTTTGTCCTGTGACATTGTTCCAAATTACCACGTCAAAATAGGAAAGTTGTGCGGTGTTAAACAATGCGCTATCGTCAGAAATAATAAGTTTCCAACCTTGTTTTTGTGCTATGCGCGGAAAAACTTCTTTGGCAGCAGCAATAGCATCTTCATGCACCCATGCATTGGCTTTAGAATAGAGCAGGACATTGTAATCGGTTTTTTCTAACTTAAGAAGTGGGGGAAGAGTATCAAGGCGAGAAACCACGTTCTTAGTAGCAACTTTTGACCATTTACTTTGGACCTTTTTAGCCGTAAAATAGCCTAAGTAGAGGACTATAAAAAAAATAAAGGCTTTTCTCATTTAATGACTTTACGCCTTAAAAAGATAAACAATTTTTCTCGATAACGATCATCAACTAAAACAACTGCCGTGCAAACCACCATAAAAATAAGCGCACCGAGAATACTTTCTGGAAAGGTCCAACTGTATTTAAAGTATTTATAAAGGCCAATGCCAAAGAGACTTCCGTAAAAGATAAAGTAATGCACGATATAAATTTCAAGAGTTTTGCTCCCAATCCTTGTCCAAAAACCTTTTTTAAGGTAGTCATTGAGCAGAATAAAAATACCAAATAGGACAAAGACATCTCCTAAACGGATGAATAGGAAGTTGTTGTAAGCTACTTTTCGAAATAGTTCAATCCCAGTAAAGAATTCAAGATCGATTAAAAAAGCCGAAGATTTTGAAATCAACCAATAGCCTAAGCCTAAAAACCCTAGACCCCATGCCCACAGTTGCTTTGTTTTTGAATTAAATAAGTAAGCGATAAACGACCCAATACAAACATAACCCAGCCAGGGGAAAAGGTAAAAAACCCCTTTGTTCGCTTTGGTTAAATAGCCTGCAATAAATTGAGGTAGTTGGGGAAATGTAAGATCGTCATAAAGGGGTTGTGTAAGGAAAATGACCAAACCTATTCCCAAAAAAATCGCACCCGTCCAGCGGTTTAAAAAACTAAAAGCAAGGTAAATTAGAAGGATAAAACTTAAACTTAATCCTATAATTTGCAAAACATCAGGATAAAGAAAAGAGTTGTTTATTTTTCCATTGAATAACATGGGTAAGTTTAAACGTAATATATAGCCCCATGCTAATAGTTCTAGGGTGCGTTTCAACCCTTTTTTAACGCGAGGATTTTTCCAGCCTTGAATTTTATTGCGCAATAAAAGAAAACTAAAGACCCAACCTGTAATGGTAAAGAAAACAGGAGCGGTAAAGCCACGGCAATACAACCAAAAGTTATAAAAACTATTAGTTGTGTCTTTATAAACGGGTTCAAGCAATCCACTAATAAAATGTCCTTGCAACATCATCAAGATGGCAAAGGCCCTTAATGCATCGATAAAATATAACCTTGGTGCTGCACTCATTCCATGATAAAATACAAAATAATATAAGCCTCAGCCTTCTCCCAAAGCGCTTTTCATTTTAGCCCTTATTTGATCTAGAGCAAGCTGACCAATACTTCCAATGTGACTGTGTTGTACCTTGCGGTTAGGTACAAATTTGCCTTCTTCAATGGATTGTCCCAATTCTCTATAAGCATCGCGGAAAGGTTTTCCTGCCAAAACTTCTGTATTGAGGCTATCAACACTAAAGAGGTAATCATATTTTTTTTGGTCGGTAATGTTTTTCGTTACCTCCAATTTGGGTAAGCTAAACAGAAGGATTTCTAGGCAGGCCTTCAATTCTTGAACTGCTTCTATGATAGGGCCTTTGGCGAGTTGTAGTTCTCTATGGTAGCCGCTGGGTAAGTTGGTGGTCAGAAGTGCTAGTTGATTAGGTAGAGCTTGGAGACCATTGCATTTTCCACGAACCAATTCGAATAAATCTGGATTCTTCTTATGCGGCATAATACTTGACCCTGTGGTAAGGTCGTCTGGGAAAGAAATAAAATTGAAATCTTGACCCATATATAGACAAACGTCCATGCTGAATTTTGCCAGCGTACTACCTATAGAGGATAAGGCCATGGCCGTACTTTTCTCTAATTTTCCGCGGCTCATTTGTGCCGCAACAGAATTCACTTTGAGCTGCTCAAAATCTAAAGCCTCTGTAGTAAAGGCGCGATCAATAGGGAAGGCACTTCCATATCCAGCTGCACTTCCTAACGGATTTTGGTTGGCGATTTTGTAGGCACTTTGCCAAAAGTAAAGATCGTCGATTAGACTTTCTGCATAGGCAGAAAACCATAGTCCAAAAGACGAAGGCATCGCCACTTGAAGGTGAGTGTAGCCTGGAAGGAGTTCATTTTGATGCTTTTCGGCCAGGGAGAGTAGTAGTTCAAAGAGTGTTGTAACCTGAGATTTAATTTCTCCTAATTCGTGTTTAAGGTAGAGGTGAATGGCAACTAAAACCTGATCATTTCTAGATCGAGCCGTGTGGATCTTTTTTCCTGTATCACCTAAGCGTTCAATAAGGAGATGCTCAATCTTTGAATGCATATCTTCAAATTCATCTTCAATAGTGAAGCTACCCGCTTTAGCTTGCTGTAGAATCTCCTCTAAAACAGTTGACAGTTGCATTGCTTCTTCTAAAGTTATAAGTCCAATTTTTGCCAGCATATTGGTGTGTGCGATAGAGGCTTGACAATCGTATTGCGCTAAGACTAAATCGTATTCACGATCTTTCCCAACGGTAAATTGATCTATTTTTTCATGGGCTGCAGCCCCTTTTTGCCATAGTTTCATACTAAAGAATTTTACTTAAAAGATCGATATATAATTGAATGCCTTCCTTAATTTCAGCCACATAAATATATTCATTTGCTGAATGGGAACGCGTTGAATCTCCTGGACCTAATTTTAGGGAAGGACAACTTAATTTTGCTTGATCAGAAAGCGTGGGGGAGCCATAAGTGCTTCGCCCTAATGCTATTCCTGCTTGTACTAAAGGATGTTCGGCTGGAATGGAAGAAGAGTTTAAGTTTAAAGAACGTGCTGTCATGATTAAGGGGGCGTCTTTTTGTAACAATTCTGCAATTTCTTTGTTGCTATAACAATCGTTCACCCTTACGTCAATCACTAAATCAACCGCTGCTGGAACAACGTTGTGCTGCTTCCCAGCATTGACTTGTGTGACCGTTAATTTTACAGGTCCTAATATCTCGGATTCTTTTTCAAACGAAAAATCATTGAGCCATTGAATGACCCTAGGCAGTTTTAAAATAGGGTTATCTGTATTAGGGTGAGCAGCATGACTGGCCGTTCCTTCTACTTTTCCGTCAAAAACGACTAATCCTTTTTCGGCTATGGCTAGTTGCATCAAGGTAGGTTCTCCTACTATGGCTACATCAATAGGAGGAAGGGTGGGTAAGAGACTGTTGAGTCCATTAGGTCCAGAGCTTTCCTCTTCGGCGGTAGCTGCTAAAATTAAATTGTATTTAGGATTTGGATGATCATAAAAATGGGTAAAAAGAGCGATCAAAGAAACCAATGCCCCCCCAGCATCATTACTTCCCAGGCCATACAGCTTTCCGTCCTCGACATGAGGGTGAAAAGGATCTTTGGTATAGGCCGAATTAGGCTTCACCGTATCGTGATGAGAGTTTAATAAAAGCGTAGGCTTACTTTGATCAAATGCCTTGTTAAAAGCATAAACATTGTAATCTTGCTGTTGAAAAGGAATGTTATGATTATTAAACCACTGTCCAATTCTTGCCGCAGTCTTATCTTCTTCACTTGAAAAAGATTGAATGGAAATTAAATCGTGCAATAAGGCAATCGCTTTTTCGTTTAATGTTTTCATTTGAGGGTGATTGAGGTATAAGGAATTTTTTGATTGATCATATTTGTTGCGCCAATGGCTACTTCATTTACACCAGCATTGAGTGCGTCAAAGGCATTGTGCAATTTGGGTAGCATCCCGGCAGAAATGGTGTTGTTGAGTAGTAATTGCTGATAAGAATCTTGATTGATGTTTTCAATTAACGAAGAGGGGTCATTGATGTCTTTCATTACCCCGGGGAGTTCGAAGCAATAGCTTATTTTGACTTCAAAGTCTTGAGCTAAAGCTTTTCCAATTTCAGCCGTAATGGTATCTGCATTGGTATTGAATAATTGTCCTTTTTTATCATGCGTAATCGCACAGCAAATAGGGCTAATGTTTTGATCTAATAAATGTTTAAACCATGCATGGTTGACCTGCTTAATATCTCCTACAAAACCATAATCGATTGCTTTTACAGGACGTTTAACAGCTTGTATGGCATTAGCGTCGGCCCCAGAAAGGCCAAGGGAATTACAGTTCATTCCCTGCAAATGGGCAACAATGTTTTTATTGACTTGTCCTGCATATAGTCCCGTGATCAATTCAAGTGTTGCCGCATCTGTAATGCGTCTTCCGTCTTTTATTTGGACAGGGATACCTAATTTTTGTGCCCATGTTGTGGCTTTTTCCCCTCCGCCGTGCACTAAGATTTTTGGATCCTTTAGCGCAGCAAAATTCTCTAAAAAAGCAAGGAGTTTAGTTTTCTCTTCAATAACGGCACCGCCAATTTTGATAATATTCAGTTTAGGCATGATCCAATAAAATTTTTAATACTGCCTGTGCAGCAAATGTTCTATTATTTGCTTGTTCAATCACTAAAGAATTAGGCGAGTTTAGAACACCATCTACCGCGACAATGTTACGTCTAATAGGCAAGCAATGCATGAATTTCGCATTATTCGTAAGCGCCATTTTTTCTTCTGTGAGCATCCACGCAGTTTCAGTACGCAGGATTTGCCCGTACTGACCGTAAGAACACCAATTCTTAGCATAAACAAAATCAGCCTTTTTTAAAGCTTCTTCTTGGTTGTGTATAACTGGAATATCTTTAGTGATATTTTTGTCTAGGTCATAACCCTCAGGGTTAGTAATGATATAATCGGCGTCTTGGAACGCCATCATTTTAGTGAAAGAATTTCCCACTGCGTGCGGAAGTGCTTTAGGATGAGGTGCCCAAGTTAGCACTACTTTAGGGCGATGTAAGGTTTTGTGTTCTTCTAGGGTCAATGCATCGGCTAGCGCTTGAAGTGGATGTCCCGTGGCGCTTTCCATATTAATCACAGGAATATCGGCATATTTAGCGAAGCTATTCAAAACAATTTCTGCTTCGTCTTGTTCTTTATTTGTCAAAGAGGCAAAAGCACGAATGGCCACCATATCGCAATATTGCGAAACCACTGCAGCCGCTTCACGAACATGTTCAGAACGAATGCCACGCATTTGTGTTCCATCTTCAAATTCTAGGGCCCAGGCTTCGTTAGAAAAGTTCATTACCATGGTAGAAAAGCCCAACTGCTGTGCTGCCTTTTGGGTGCTTAGACGGGTGCGTAAACTAGGGTTAAAGAATAATAATCCTAAAGTTTTACGTTTCCCTTGCGATTCAAATTCATAGGGGTTTTGCTTGAGCGATTTGGCTAAATTTACCGCATCTTTAAAGTTGGGTAAATCTTTTAGTGTGATAAAATGTTTCATGCTTGTACTGTATTAATGGCTTCCGCTAATTTTTCAAAGAAGAAGTCAAGATGTTTTTTTTGTACCGTTAAAGGGGGCAGGATACGCAATAGTTTTTTATTGCTGCTCCCTCCTGTAAAGATATGATGCTGATAAATTAATTCTTTCCTTAGCTGCCCTACTTCAAAGTCAAACTCTAGACCTAACATTAGACCGCGCCCTTTTATTTTCTTTATCTCTGGAATATTTTTTGCCAATTCAATAAAATATTCGCCCAACGCTTGGGCGTGTTTTTGCAATTCTTCATCTTTTATAACATCTAGCACTGCAAGAGAAGCAGCACAAGCCAGGTGATTTCCCCCAAAGGTGGTTCCTAACATCCCGTATTTTGCTTCAATAGAAGGATGAACTAAGATTCCTCCCACAGGGAACCCATTCCCCATCCCTTTGGCCATTGTGATGATATGCGGTTCGATGCGGTATTGCTGATAGGCAAAGAAAGTCCCCGTTCGGCTAAAGCCCGCTTGTACTTCATCGGCTATAAGACAGCTATTGTATTTTTTGCACAAACGGTCCATGGCATAAATAAAATCTTCTGATGGCTCGTCAAGTCCACCCACCCCTTGAATGGCTTCAAAAATCACGGCACAAACATCTCCTTTTTGGAGTTCTGTCTCCAGCGCTTTTTCGTCGTTAAAAGGCAAGAAAGTCACCTCTTGCTGTTGGTTTAATGGCGCAATGATGTTCGCATTATCTGTCGCTGCTACCGCAGCCGAAGTTCTTCCGTGAAAGGCATTGTGAAAAGCGATAATGCGTTTTTTACCGGTGACAAAAGAGGCAAGTTTTAGGGCGTTTTCATTCGCCTCTGCACCAGAACTACACA
>JBMYNN010000033.1:0-18300 GCA_049598335.1 Flavobacteriaceae bacterium | reverse complement strand
AAAACGGCTACACTATAATAGTATAACCGTTTTATCATTATAAGTTGCTCCCCCTGTTATTCAAAGATGCAGCACAAGTAAATGTATTAGTGAGTTAAGTTATTTAAAATAGATTTATTTTGTTGATAGATGAAATGTGGATATAGGAATATTTAAACTGTTAAAAATAGCTCCAGAGGCAACATCACTCCATGCATGACGAACATACATTGGGTTTTGAACCTCTGAAGAAGACACATAAATACTGCAATCTTCCACACGTACATCAGCAGGATAAAAATTTAAATTGTCTGATGAGATTTCTAACTCTTCTTTTTTAAGCTCTTTATACGTAACTCCTCCTTTTACACAATCAAAACTTATTACCAATTCATCATGCTCTCGGACAATGGATATAGGCTTGGAAGCCTCGTATCTACCTGAAATACCATAGGTGTTTTCAAATGCTAAAGCAGCTAGCCTTTGTCCTACCGCTTGTTTGTTGGCAGGATG
Source organism: Flavobacteriaceae bacterium (assembly GCA_049598335.1). GTDB lineage: Bacteria > Bacteroidota > Bacteroidia > Flavobacteriales > Flavobacteriaceae > Arcticimaribacter. Next base: position 17,808 of record JBMYNN010000033.1, on the reverse strand, counting down.
AATGTTTTTAGAGTTTCCAATATCTAAAGTTATCGCCATAGCTGTATTATCTAGGTCGCTAACATGCAACTGCGCATTGCGCAAAGCAGGCGATAGGTTGTTGTTATATTCAAAAGGAGCTATTTGAGCAAAGTAAAAAGGGAAATCATAGCCCCATTTGGCGCGCCAATAGTTGATCATCTCTTTGAAAACAATTTCGTATTCATCGTGAGATCCGACATTTGACTCCCCTTGATACCAAATAGCACCTCTGATTGTGTATCTGATCAATGGGTTAATCATCGCATTGTACAAACCAGTGGGTGTCCAACTGGTTAACTTGTTAATGACCGGTCGTTTGCCAAGATGTGGATTATCAAAATCCAATCTGTAAAAGTCATTGTCATATAATTCTGCCGTGTGAAGGGCTTTCCAATTTCCTTCTAGTGAAATTTCTTGAGACTGGCTTTTTAAAATAATAGGATTCAGTATTGAAGACACGCCCCCAGTGTCAATAACGCGCATGGAAATGAGATTTTCTCCTTTCTTCAAAAGACCTTTTGGTACGGAATAGCTTTTTTCCATAAAGCTATCGGAGCCCATTGTTGAACCAATCATTACTCCGTTTATGTATGTGAACTCCATGTCATCAACTAATCCCAAGCGTAATTGATAGTGTTCAGATGGGTCATCTATAACAAAAGTCTTTCGAAGCCATACAATACCATCGTAATCAGAGGTTGTATCGTTTGGAAAATCAGGAACATAATCACCTGGAAGTGTAATAATTGACCAATCTTTATCGTCATATAGAATTTCTTTGAAATTAAGATCTTTATATGAAAGACTTTGCCAACTTGCTTTCGTTTGATCTGACCATTCATTGGGCAATGATTTAAATGGAGATGGAAATGACTCTAGTCCATTAAGCCATTGCTCAAAGTTCTTGACGTGTATTTCAAATTCTGGAAGCTGATCAAGTACTTCATTGTAAAATCCTGTCGCCCGTAACCCGTCTCCACCTATCCAAGATTGCACAGGGGTCCCCCCCCAACTGCTATGTATAATCCCTACGGGAACATCAAGTGCTATACTCAATTCACGTGCGAAAAAAAACGCTGTTGCACTAAAATATGCTGCATGTTCTGGCGATGCAATCTCCCATTTTCCTTCCAAGTTAGTTTGTGGTTGAGTTTTTACCGCATGTTTTACAGTAAAAAAACGGACAGGAAATTTGTGTGCATTTTGGATTTCTTCTTCAGAATTGAGAAGAGGATCATTGGGAAGCCAACCTTTTAATGGCATTTCCATATTACTTTGCCCAGAGGCAAGCCAAACCTCTCCAAGCAGCACGTTCTTTAGTGTTTTGCAATCATTTTGATTACATACCTCAATGCCAAAGGGTTCACGTTTGTATGGAGTTATTATTGAAATATTCCACATTCCTTTTTCATCAGAAAATCCACTGTATACTTCCCATGGGGTTTCAATGGTAACCTTAGAAAAAGGTGCTGCCTTTCCCCAAAACTGTAACTCGGCATTGCGTTGCAAAACCATATTATCCGAAAACAAATTTGGAAGGCTAAGAGTATTAGTGGCATATGTGTTTTTGCCTAGAGATAGCAGTAAAAACAAAAGGGTGAGAAATAATTTACTCATAAGGTGGTGGTTACAAAATAAAAGCCTGTATAAAACAGGCTTTTATTAGATTAATTAAACTAAATTAACATAAACTACTTGTTAATGAAAAAAACAAGAATGCAAATAACTAAATATCTTTAATAACCAGGGTTTTGAATTAAACCAGGATGCTTTTGTAAAATAGTCGTTTCAATAGGACGGAAATAGTACTTATCAGGAAACACCATTACGTTATAATAATTTATTGGGAATGTCTCGTATTTGTAATCATATTTTGATTCATCATATCCAGAATAAAAATCAAATGGCTGAACTCCAGGCTTTAATTCCCCACTAATTTTTACACCATGCATAGTCAAATCAGGACCAATACCCCATCTTCTAACATCATAAAATCTGTGGCCCTCATAACTCAATTCTAATTTTCTTTCTGTAATGTACCGTTCTAAAAGAGCAGTTCCAGTTTCAGTTATTGCAGGCATACCAGCTCTATATCTAAGTAAGTTCAAATGATCTTTTGCCTCTTTGTCCTGGCCAAGTGCAATACATGCCTCCGCATAATTTAATAGGGTTTCAGTATGTCTTAGGATTACCTGAGGAGTTGATGTCCACCAAGTTGCAAATGAACCTAAATTTGGATCAGGTGTGTGACTGAGGTGTTTTTTGTGACTATAGCCTGCTTGGACATCAATATTTCCAACAATCATATTATCTAATCCATGAACTGTTTCAGCAGCATAAGAACCACTAGCAGGCATTTCATATTTACCCAATTGCATTCTCCCTGTTGAAGAATTATCAACTGACCTGAAATAAGGATTAGAGCCAACTTGCCAATCATAATAACGAGGGCCTAACCATCTACCATCTTCGATTCCAATAGTGGCTTCCATTCTAGGATCACGATTTTTAAAAGGTCTGGCAGTATGACTAGCATTGGTCCAACTGAAGTCTTCAGCTACGTCAATAATACCATCTCCATTCGTGTCCTCAGCATACTGAAAATCATCTGCAAACTCATTGTGAGGCGCAGTTGCGGATAAGCCCGCACCAGCTCCGTCACCATAGTGGTAACCTCCAGGTCCATACCACCAGTTGACAGCTAGAGAGCCCCAACCCAACGGATCTGTATCATAACTCTTATCAATGACTCGCTCAAAAGTAGCTTCTTGCATAGAACCAGCCTTGTATAAATCATTGTATATGTTATAAGCCGTTTCCTTGTCAACTGGAGTTGAGTAAGACATGTGGTACTGATAACTTGAATTATAATTCATGGCTTGCAAACTAGCAGCCTGAGCTCTTTGCCATCTTTTTTGTTGTGTATTTGCAACCTCTGGAACATCGCTGCCATGGTACATAATGAGTTCCTTATGCTCATAGCTCGCATGAAGTGCTTTGTTGTTTTTGGAGGGCTCATACAAATCACTTGCAGCATAAGTTAAAACTCTAGATTTTAATGCCAAAGCTGCAGAAGCATTGGTTCTACCTCTCTCCAAAGATTTACCATCAAGATGATCAAAAGCAGTGTCCAAATCGGATAGGATAAATTCCACCGTTTGCGCAAATGAGCTTCTGTTGTAACTTGAAAGGTCATCGCTAGCGGTTAACGTTTTATCAACCAATGAAGCTCCTCCAAAGTGAACCCATACATAATAATGATAAATAGCTCTTAGAAAGTATGCTTCACCAAGTAATTTACTTTTTAGGGTTTCATCCATTGTAGAATCGGTTAGCCCTTCAATCATCAAATTTGCCTGACGAACCCATTTATAAAGGTGGTCCCACCTATGTAAATTTTTTCTGTCATGGCCATAGCCTCCGAAACCTCCTAATCCAAAAGGATTGTCAGCTGATATGGCGCCTTCCCACCAAACGGTAAGCCATGAAAAAACATGTCCATTAAACACTGCCTCATCTACAAGAACAGCATTGTGAAAGGTGTTGAAGTTTTCAAATCCATCGACTTCCCATAGACCACGATAGACCCCCAAAACTGCTTTTTCTGCCAATGCTGGGTCATTAAATACCACTTCAGAAGTAAGCTCTGTTTTTGGGTCTATATCAATAAAATCGTCTTCGCATGAGAATATGAAAAAGGCTAGAAGAATATAAATATAATTTTTCATTGTATTAAAATTTAAGGTTTACACCGAACGAAACGGATTGGTTTGCAAAAGATAACGTACCTGGTTGGTATAAGGTTTCAGATGCTGGTAATTGTTCAAGAACACCATAACCATTGTCAAAGTCTCCAGTAAATGACTCTGGATGTGACCAAAGTTTATCATCAAACATTTTATAAAATAGGTCATTTCCATTAATAAAGAGCCTAAGGTTATCGATAAAATCAACACCAAACATCTTGTTAAGAGTCTCTGAATCTACATTATACCCCAATTCGATATACTGTAGTTTTATATGATCTGTTTTGGCGATCATGAGTCCAGTATAAGGGTTGCCTCCGTTAATAAGCGCTCTACCAAATTTAGATTGGTCACCTTCTTGCGTCCATCTGTTATCATAAACATGTTTGGAAAGAAATGCCTCGGCTCCATGAATTTGATCTATGTATCCTCCAAAGGTTCCATACAATCTTGCTGTAAAATCAAAATTCTTATAATTCATTTGAAGGTTAAAAGAGGTTGTCACTTTAGGTATAACACTTCCGTCGGTAAACTTATAATCATAAGAGTTGATTGTACCATCTCCGTTGACATCTTCAATGATCAAATCTCCTGGTCTAGTAATACCCACACCAACTCCAGTATGGTCAACTGGATATGCATCAATTTGGGCTTGATTTTGGAATACCCCAATTACATTCCAATATTTCCACGCACCAATTCTTCTGCCTTCTCTAGAGACAGCGGGATCTAATCCTTCAGGCTCATCAGCAAAAATCAAGGTGTTATCATTGGTTGAAACAAAAGCAGTAGTGTTGATATCAAGTTCTCCAACACTTGCTTTATACCCCAATGTATATTCCCAACCTTTGTTGGTTGTTTTACCAATATTTTGATATGGAGGTACAATCCCCGTGATATCAGCAATAGAGCCATATGGCTTTGTCAAGATGTTATTTCGATCACTTTTATAATAATCAATTTCAAAACTCAAACGATTATTAAAAAGTGTCCCTTCAATACCAATGTCGATGTTTTTAGCAACCTCCCATGTAATAAAGGGATTGCCAATTTTCAACTCGTTAAGTGTTTGAGTGGTTCCAACATTGGCACCGTCACCAAGAACATATACCCCTGACCCAAATGTAGAAGAAAATTGATTTGCAGGAACGGTGTCGTTACCTAGCTCTCCATAACTAGCTCTCAATTTAAGGAAGTCAAATGGAACGTTTTCCATAAATTTCTCATCAGACATGACCCATCCTGCAGAAACACCTGGGAAAAAACCATATCGGGTACTTTCAGGAAATAGGTATGATCCGTCATACCTTGTAAGAAGTTGTAGGAAATATCTGTTCTTGTAGCTATAGCTAATATTTCCAAAATAATTCATTCTGGCGGTAGCAAATTCACCACCATTATTTTGTTCTGTACCCACTTCTCCTTGAGACAACACATCTGTGTTAGAAGAAATAAGGTTTGCTCTGAAAGTCCAAAAGTCTTCGATGGTGCTTTCTTCTCTAGACAAACCAAAAAGAGTTTTTATTTCATGGTCATTGATTTTAGTCTCATATGACAAAACCCCTTGGAATAATTTGTTTTTTCCAACTGTAGAATATTGTGCAAGATTAATGTCAGCACCCAAAGTCGCAGGTACCAAGTCTGATGCATCTGTTCCTCCAGAAGATAAATTAAATACTTCTATGGGCTTGGTCATTTTCTTCATATAAGTGTATGCATTGTCTAGTGCAACTGTTGCTTTAAATTGCAAGCCTTGTATTGAAGGTATTTTTAAAATCGCATCAAAATTTGATTGCACATAAAGATTAGAAGAGTTCTGGCGTCCTCCATTTCCTTTAATTTGATCTATATAGGCCGCAGATGACGTTTTAGACCCATTGGGCCAATAAGCCTGAGCCAAAGGACCTTTTTGATAAACTTGTAGTAGAAATCTTCCTAAAGCATTGGGTGTGTTTTGTGGGGTAGCCCAAAAGCGTGGATCACCACCAGGCCACAACGCATTGTCTTCTTTTCTGACCAGAATATTGGAAGATAACGTGAGGAAATCCGTCAATTTCTGCTCAATATTCATTCGAATATTAGCTTGTTTAAACTTAGATATGTCATTTTTAATAGAGGATCCTTGATCTGAAATAGAGGCAGATAAGAAGTATTTTGTCTTTTCAGTTCCACCACTGAAAGATAAATTGTGTTTGCTTCTTGGAGCCCAATAATTTTTATCAAATGCCAAATCAAATAAAGACTTGCCATTTGGGTAAATATATCCGTCAGCAGTACCGTTTTGATAAGCTTGTACACCGGCTACAGAGTAAATAGGGTCTGGAGAACCTCCAATGTATTCATACCCTTCTTTGTGCCAAGTAACCCATTCCAATGCGTTTAATCCCTTAGGCATAAAAGCAGGTTGGTCGAAACTAAATACACTTGAATAATTAATATCAACCTTGCCTGGCTTCCCGTTTTTAGTGGTCACAACAATTACACCGTTTGCAGAACGAGAACCGTAAACAGCAGCTGTTGCATCTTTAATAACACTAATAGATTCGATCTCCTCAGGATTCAATCTAGACAATCCACCCTGCCTGTCAGGCACTCCATCGATTACTACAAGTGCTTCACTGTTATTAAAAGACCCTGTACCTCTGATATAAATTGGGTTATCATCATATCCAGGCTGAGGTGATCCTTGTCTAACAACCAAGCCAGTTACAGCCCCTTGGAGCCCTTTTGATAAGTTTGTAGCAGTCGACAATGATAAAACTTCAGAATCAACTTTTGAAATGGCTCCCGTAAGATTTCTTTTACTGGTAGAAGAATATCCAGTTATAACAACTTCGTTCAAATCATTAACTCCTGACAAGAGAGTGATTTCCAAACTTTCCTGATTTTCAACATTTATGAGTTGGCTTTGATATCCAATGAATGAGATCTGTAATTGATCAGAATTTTTGGCTTCTATTGAAAATTCACCGTTAAAATTAGTGACAGTACCAATGTTTGTCCCAACAACTAGAACGGTAGCACCAGGCAAAGGAACTCCATTTTCATCATAAACAACTCCAGATAATGGAGTTTGAGTTGGAAGAGGAGTTTGAACCACATTAGTATTTAACTTGTTTATGATTGAAGTATTATCTATTGAAAGCTTATTATTCTTTAAGGCAATCTGTTTATTGATCATCATGAAAGAGATATCCAATGGTTCAAAAATATTTTTCAATACATAATGAACGGGTTTTTGATTTGCCTTGTAATAAACCTTTTTACTAAAGTCAAAGTCTCTAGAATTATAGGTAAACTGAATTTCAAATTCTTCAGACATAAAACTAATGACCTCAATAAGAGGCTCGCCACTAAAAGAAACAGATATTTTTTTGTCTAAAATATCTTGTCCAAGTAAAGGCGCCGAAAAGCTTTTGCTCACTATTAAAAGGAACAAGAATACATATTGTATAGAAGACTTATGTAGTGATTTTATTGTCTCCCATTTATTATTATGCTTCATAATTTACTGGTTTATTTGTTAATAATTGTGTTAAAGATTTAGTTTTCATTACATCCGTCTGAAGAGATAATAACTTTGTTGCCAACTATTTCATAAGTTGTGTTATTACCAATACTGAAGGATAATATTTTTAATTTTTCTGGAAGTGGAACATCAGATAAAGAAGTGGTTACATAACAGTTCTCAAATATTTTATCAGGGAACTGTACTTTAATGTTATAAATTTTTTGAATTGTCGAAAATATTTCTGAGATATGAGTGTCCACAAATTCGAAATTTGATTTATCAATTTCACTTAATGAGGAGCTTAAAGCATCACTTTCAGATATTTCTAAAACCTTTTCAAATAAATCTTCTTTTTTATCAAAAAGAGCTGCTTGATTTGGTAATAATGTGATTTCTCTCAAATGGCTTTGTTCAGACACATTAGTTTTTCTGATTTTTACTTTACCCGTTTTAACAATAACCTTTATTTTATCAAGCTCATTGTAAGCAATTACCCTAAAACTTGTACCATAAACCTGAGTCAGTACATCATTTGAAAAAACCAAAAAAGGTTTAAATTTATCATTACTAACTTCAAAAAAAGCTTCTCCTTCAAGAAAAACTTCCCTTTTGATTTCACCAAAATCTTTCGAAAAAGAGAGTTTACTTTTGGGCTGTAGTACAACGGAACTTCCGTCTGAAAGTGTAATCAATTTAGGAGAATTACTATTGTTGATTTGCTCAATTAGCCCTTCGGGTTCTGTTGAAACAGTGTTAATGTCAATGTTGCCATAGTTATGTATAACATACCCAACTGACATAATTAAAAAAGTTAGGGATACAAGTAAAAGGCTAAGTGTTTGTTTATTTTTTCTTTTAGGAGTGATGTTTAATTTCTCTCTCAACGCTTCAAATTCTGATTCTACAAAGTCTTGTGAAAACCTAACCTCATTGTAGTCAAACAAAAGCAAAAATGATTTAGCATTTTCCACTAACCTTGCGTTATTCTGAGAGTCAATAGCAAAATCGTCCCAATATGAGTTTTGTTCCTTTTGTAGAACCCACATTCTAAAGGAATCATCTTGGATTAAATCTTCGATATTGTAAATGTTTTTTTCTTTCATTTCAATTTAAAATCTTTCAATTCTTTTTTAAAAATTAAACTTGACCGATAAACATGGTTTTTAACTGATTGATAATTAATTTCTAAAACTTGTGAAATTTGTTGATTGGAAAATCCCTTGTAGAATTTTAAATAAATCACTTCCTTTTGCTTAGGAGGTAATTGATTTAGTATGCTATGGACTTTTAAAATTTTCTGGTTTTTACTTTCATTATTGATTAATACCTCCTCATGAGATAAATCATGACCGATTTCAAGTGTATTTTCATGGAAATGTTTTAAAACTGATCTGTGCCTTAATTTTTTAAACAGCTTGTTTCTGTATGCTCCGTATACATAGGCTTTAACATTAACATCAGGACTAAGTTTTCTACGTTTTTCCCAGAAATCCATGAATAAATCCTGAATAGAATCAGAAATTAATGTCGAATCAGTCGTATATAATTTTCCAAAGTTGTAAAGAGAATTGTAATACTTTTTGAACAGTAAAGAAAATGCAGCTTCGTCACCACAAATCATATCTTTCCAGTGCAACAGGTCATTTAAATTACGATTACTACTCATCAAAACACAAATCGGTTTATTATTATATTCCTAATTTTTAAATTTAGTACTCATTTAAATTTAAATAATTATATATTTAAAATGTTAAATCAATAAAATTTGCTGAGGTTAATTAGTATTGTTTTTTCTAAAAACAATTTTAATAAAGAAGTATAATTGATTCTTATTATCCTCTTTTAAAGTCATCATTAACACGTACTATATCATCTTCATCAGATGGTTTAGACCCCGTATGTTGCCAAATCTCAGCCACAATGCCATAATCCTCAAGACCAACTAGTCGATGTCTTTGACCTTGAAAAATTCTAAGTTGATGGCCTTGTTTACAACAAATTAGCTCTCCTTCAAAATCATTTTCGCTTAAAATAACACCAACCTCTCCCCTATATACTTGCCAGATTTCTGCTCGTCTGTGATGATATTGCCATGACAAACGAGAACTTGGTTTCACGATCAAAATTTTTGGACTCAACTTCCCGGTAATGCGAAGCGTTTCTACGTCTAAACCATTAAAAAAACAATTTGCAAATTCTTGCGCCTGATTTTCATCTATTACAAAAAAAGCTCCCCATGGACGATCAAAGTCTCTATATGTAATAGCAAAGCCTAGATTTTCAATTTCTTGTTGTATATTGTAATATATTTTTCCAAAATCCATTCTGTTGATTTATCAAAATTCCTTTACTAAGCTTGATTTTTAAGGTTTACGAATGTTTTCTACCAAGGTTTGGATGTCTTTGCTTGGGGCTGGGGTTTGTCGGCTTACCACGAGTGTGACGACAAAATTGGCTACCATAGCTATAGTTCCAAAACCCTCTGGCGAGATCCCAAACCACCAATCAGCTTTTGAACCTCCGCCAAACCACCCAAACTTAAACTTGAGCATATAAAATAGCATAAGTAACACGCCAACGAGCATTCCACTTATAACGCCTTCTTTGTTTGTGCGTTTGGAGAAAATCCCTAGTAATATGGCTGGGAAGAACGATGAAGCTGCCAGTCCAAATGCCAAGGCAACAGTAGCTGCTACAAAGCCAGGTGGGTTAATCCCAAAATACCCTGCCAGACACACTGCTCCTGTTGCAGCGACACGTGCCGCAATCAATTCTCCTTTGTCAGAGATATTGGGCATAACCATTTTCTTGAGTAAATCGTGTGATACCGCAGATGAGATGACCAATAAAAGTCCAGCTGCTGTGGATAATGCAGCTGCTAGTGCACCTGCTGCTAACAAGGCAATCACCCAATTGGGAAGCTGTGCGATCTCTGGGTTGGCAAGCACCATTATATCTGCATCAACGGTAAGCTCATTGGTTGTGGAATCGGCCGTGTATTGAATCAAGCCATCTTCGTTTTTATCAGTAAAACCAAGCAATCCTGTGGTCTCCCATTTGTCAAACCACTCTGGCATGTCCTCATAAGGTTGGTTGCTTACTGTCTCTATAAGGTTTGTTCTGGAAAACACAGCAATGGCAGGTGCTGTAGTATAGAGTATAGCGATAAACAACAATGCCCATCCTGCAGACTTTCGTGCGTCGCTTACTTTCTTTACAGTAAAGAAGCGTACAATAACGTGGGGCAACCCCGCTGTACCCACCATAAGTGCCATGGTAATGCAAAAGACATCAAACATGGATTTATTCCCCGAGCTGTATTCATGAAAGCCCAGTTCTCTATGCAAACCATCGAGCTTGTCCAAAAGATAAACTCCATCTGTACCACTAGATCCAAAGCCGAGTTGTGGGATTACATTTCCTGTCACTAGGAAAGAGATATAGATCGCGGGTACCATAAAGGCAAATATGAGTACACAATATTGTGCTACTTGGGTATAGGTAATCCCTTTCATGCCACCTAAAACAGCGTAGAACAAAACAATCCCCATGCCAATCAGAACGCCCGTTACAATATCTACCTCTAGGTATCTGGAAAATACTACTCCAACCCCACGCATTTGTCCAGCGATATAGGTAAAGGATACAATTAGCGCACAAAACACGGCTACTGAGCGTGCAGTGTTAGAGTAATACCGGTCCCCTATAAAATCAGGGACAGTAAACTTGCCAAACTTCCTTAGATAAGGCGCCAGTAATAAGGCCAAAAGTACATAACCGCCCGTCCAGCCCATGAGGTACACAGACCCATCATAGCCACTAAAAGAAATTATCCCCGCCATGGAAATAAAAGATGCTGCCGACATCCAGTCGGCTGCAGTTGCCATACCATTGGCAATGGGATGAACCCCACCCCCGGCAACATAAAATTCATTTGTTGAACCGGCACGCGACCAAATCGCTATACCGATATACAGTGAAAAACTTAGCCCAATCGCAATCCAAATCCAATATTGAAGTTCCATCGTTTATTTATTTTGGGTTTTGTCGAGCTTGTTCATAAGGTAGATATAGGTGAAAATAATGACAACAAAGCCAAAAATAGAGCCCTGCTGGGCAAACCAAAAGCCGAGTTTAAAACCACCGATTTGAATGGCGTTTAACTGTTCTACAAATAAGATTCCGCAGCCAAAGGATACAATAAACCAAAGACTCAGAAGGATACTGATGTAGCGGATGTTTTTCTTCCAATAGGTGTTTTTCATGGGTGAAATTATTTTCTTAATAATTCTTGTAACTTCTCCAAAGAGACTCCCTTAGTTTCAGGCATCATGAAGGAAACAAACAAAAGTTGAAAAATCATCATAAAAGCAAAAAATAGAAATACGTATCCTGGGTTAGAGAAACTCCCCAAAGCCAAAGGCATAAAAAGAGTAATCAATGCTGCAAGAACCCAGTGGGTAGAGCTACCAAAAGATTGCCCTTTGGCACGGAGGTTAGTAGGGAAAATTTCTGAAATAAATACCCAAATTACAGCTCCTTGGCCTATGGCGTGTGAGGCAATAAATAAAAATAGGAAGGCTGGAACAATGACACCTTGCCAAGAAAATAAAAATGCCATTCCAACCATACTAAGTGAAACAATATAGCCTATAGAGCCAAAATACATCAAGGTTTTTCTTCCAAGACGATCAATAAGATAGACCCCTAAAATAGTAAACAAGAGGTTTGTGATGCCAATACCAATACTTGAGAGTAATGAAGCACTCTGGTCTAATCCTGCGGATTTGAATATTCGAGGAGCATAATACAAAAAAGCATTAATTCCTGAAAGTTGATTAAAAAAAGCTATCAAAAAGGCAAGTAGAATAGGGAACCTGTAGGTTTTAGAAAAAAACCTGTTAGAAAATTTTATCTCGTTTTTATTTGTTTCCAAAAGAGAAGCGTCGAAATCTTGCCCATGTAACTCTAAGTAAACAAGACGAGCACCATCTAAATCTTTGCGTTTGCTTAAAAGCCAACGAGGTGAATTAGGAACACCAAAAACCAGAATTGTATATATAAGTGCTGGAAGTGCCTCAATACCAACCATCCAACGCCAAGGCTGAGCGCCTACATCATTCAATAAGTAGTTAGAAATAAATGCAATCAAAATACCTAAAACAATATTAAATTGATACAACGCCACTAGTCTACCACGTTGAGAGCTTGGTGCAATTTCTGAAACATACGTGGGGGCAGCAACAGTTGAAGCGCCTACCCCTAAACCTCCAATAAATCGGAAAAATGAAAAAATATATGGCTCTGTGGCTAATCCCGAACCTAAAGCAGAAATAAAATAAAATATTCCAATCCAGATAAGTGTTTTCTTACGCCCAAACTTATCGCAAGGGTAGTTGGCTAAAATTGCACCCAAAACCGTTCCCCACAGGGCCATAGACATGATGAAAGTGCCATGAAAAAAATCGGTTGTTTTCCAAAGCTCTTGCAATTGTTCATCTGCACCTGAAATAACAACAGTATCAAAGCCAAATAGAAATCCCGCAAGGGCAACTGTTATAGAAATTTTTGTAATTCGATTCATTTAAAGCTATTATTTAAGAATTATACGTGTTTTTTGATGTAATTATTTGGCAGCAGATTTCGACATTGAATATGGCGTTATGTTTTCATCGGTTCCTCTATTAAAATTGGGGGTTTTGGACATCCTAAAATCTATGTTACCTCCGTTAATTAAATCATCGTGATCAAACCAGTTTTTACCGTACTTCTTTCCATTCAACCTTATTTGTTGAACATAAATACGCTCTTTTGAATTTCCTTTTGCTTGAATCTTGATTTTGTTTCCATTACTCAACTTAACGGTTACTTCTTCAAACAATGGGCTCCCAATGATGTATTCGCCCGTTATTGGTGCCACAGGATAAAAGCCTAATGCCGAGAATAAAAACCACGCGGAAGTTTGTCCATTATCTTCATCCCCACAATACCCATCAGGTCCTGACCCATATAGGTTGTCCATAACATAGCGTACCTTCTCTTGTGTTTTCCAGGGTTTATTGATATAGTTATAGAGATATAACACATGCTGAATGGGTTGATTCCCATGAGCGTATTGCCCCATTTCGATAAGTTCCATTTCTAGAATTTCGTGAATTTTAAAGCCGTAATAACTATGGTCGGAAGTAGGTGGTGTAGAAAAAATAGCATCCATTTTTTCGCCGAAAGATAGGCGTCCACCCATTAGGTTTATCAAGCCTTCAAAATCATGTAATACAGACCACGTGTAGTGCCATGCGCTTCCTTCTGTAAAAACACCTCCCCATTTGAATGGATTAAAAGGATCTTCAAAATCACCACTTCTGGATTTGCCTCTCATGAAATTTGATGTTTTATCAAAAACATTTTTATAGTTGAGTGCTCTGTTTTTAAATAAATTTATTTCTTTTTGTGGTTTGTCGAGTTCCTCGGCAAGTCTCATTATACAAAAATCATTGTAAGCATACTCAAGGGTTCTGGCAACACTTTCATTGACAGAAACATCATATGGAATATAGCCTAGAGAATTATATTCTTTTGCTCCTTTTCTTCCAACAGAACTTAATGGTCCTTCATTTTTAGAACTATTTAAAATGGCTTCATAAGCCGTTTCGATATCAAAATCTCTTGCGCCTTTCAAATAGGCTTCAGCAATAATTGATGCCGAGTTAGAGCCTATCATGCAATCTCTGTGGCCAGGACTTGACCACTCTGGAAGCCATCCACTCTCTTTGTAAGGATTGACCATAATTCCTTGTATGATTTCACCCATTTTTTCAGGATATAACAAATTATAAAAAGGAAATACCGCTCTGAATGTATCCCAAAAACCATTATCGGTGTATAATGGCCCATCACAAATCTCTCCGTTGTAAGGACTGTAATGAATTTGTTTGCCATTTTCATTATATTCATGAAACGCACGAGGAAACAATAACGACCTATAAAAGCTGGAGTAAAATTTTATCAGATTATCCTCAAAAACGGCGTACTGCCTATCATTTTTATCTGGAGATTCAATATGAATTTTGGATAACTCATTGTTCCATGCTTCTTTCGCTTTATCTTTTGTATCATTAAAAGATTGCGTCTGTTCAAGTTCTCTGTTTAAATTTACTAGGGCTTGCGCATGGCTTATAAAAGAAGAGGTTACTTTCGCCTCTATGATAGAATTGTTAGCTGTATTGAAACTGACATAAGCACCTACGTGACTACCTGACAAAGATTTTTCATTAAATTTTTCTCCAGATCCATTCCAAGTACCTGACGTATCAAATGGAGTGTCAAATTCAATCACAAAATAATTTGCAAAATTTTCTGGAGTACCGCCTGAGCTATTTTTTGAAACTCCGTATATTCTGTTGGAAGCGAAATCAATTTTTACAGATGAGCCTTTAAAAAAAGCATCTACAACAATATGTGCTGTTTGGTTTTTTGGAAAGGTAAATCTAAAATGACCTACACTACTAGTTGGTGTTAACGCTACTTTAATTTTGGTGTCCGTTAGCAATGTCTCATAGTAATATGGCTTGACAACAGTGTTCTCAAAAGGGGTTTGTCTGTCATGTTCCAAAAGCTTTAATTCTCCAATCATAGGCATAAGCGAAAATGCACCATAATCATTAATCCATGGACTTGGTTGATGGGTCTGTCTAAAACCAACTAATCCTTGATTCTTATGGGTATAAATCCAGCCGTCACCCATTTTACCTGTTTGAGGGGTCCAAAAATTCATGCCAAAAGGTACAGCTATGGCAGGATAGGTATTGCCATTGGATAATGCGTGTGAGGAATCAGAACCAATTAACGGATTTACATAACTTACATAATCCATTGATTGTTGTGCATATACACTCGTGCTTATTAAAAATAAAAAAAGTAGAGTAAAGAAATAATAATTTGATCTATGAATCAGAATTGTGGAGGTTGGCTGGTTATTTTCCATTTCTTTAAAGAATTAGTGTTGTTGTGATGGATAACACCACCGTTTTTTAATTTTTCTAAATCAAGCCAAGTACTGTTGTGTTGGCTTCCGTTTACCAAAACAGACCTAATAGTATTTAGTTGGCTGTTTCCTTTTTTTATGATTAATTCGCTATTAGGCAATTTGATAGTTACCTGTTCAAATTGCGGTAGGTTTAATGAAAATCCTGAAACACCGGGTATTACCGGATATAAACCGATAGAAGAAAAAACATACCATGCGCCCATCGTTCCAAGGTCGTCATTCCCAGGGAGTCCAGTAATAGATGCATCATAGATTTCGTCATGAATTCGTTTAATTGTTAAGGATGTTTTTTCTGGAGATTTAGTCCAGTTATATACCCATGGTACATGAAAGTCGGGCTCATTCCCGCTAGCAAACCAATCATCATCATATTTTGCGTCTAGCCGTTCAAATAGCGCATCAAGCCTGTCTTCTGCTAGTTTTTGTCCGCCCATTGTGTCAATCAAGCTTTCTAAATCATAAGGAATCATCCAAAAATAATTTTTATATGTGCCTTCTCGCCAATCAGAAGTCATACTTTTCCAAGTGCCATCGGGATGCTTAGAATTAAGCCAAGTTGTTTTTGGATTATAGATGTTTTTCCAGCTTTTGGACCGTTTAAAAAAGAAACCGGAATCTTCACTTAGTCTTAGTGCGTTTTGTGCAAATTGACCGATCGCAAAGTCGGCAGAGGTATACTCTAAAAGCATGGATGCATAAGTATGTCCATTGCTAATGTATTCATGTAAAAAAGGTCTGATCTCTTGATTCTGCGCTTTTAACTTAGGTATAGTAGCGCCTCTTTTCATATGGAAATAGGCTTTTTCAAGATCGAAGTCTGTGGCGCCAAAAGCATATGAGTTGGAAATTAAAATAGAAGTTGGGTCGCCCTGCATAATTCCCGTTTCTATATTGGCCAAAATCCATCTGCCGTATCCACCTGCCTGATCGGCAAAATCAACCAATGACTGCATCATATCACTACTCCTTTTTGGAAAAAGCCATGCCAAAAGCTGTGCTTGTGTTCTGTAGGTATCCCAAGAGCTATATGAACTGTATTGTTCTCTTCCAGTAAGTGCTTTGTGAACTTTATAATCGGCACCCATATACTCGCCATTGGCATCACTAACTATATTAGGGTGAATGAGCGTCCTGTAAAAACTTGAGTAAAATTGAGTTAATCGGTCGTGATTGTCAGATTTTACCTTGATTTTGTTTAAATAATTATTCCATTCGTTTTTGTTTTTAGACCTATATGATTCAAAAGAAAAATCAAGATTTTCTGATATTAAATTTTCTTTTGCGTTTTCTACAGAAACAAAAGAAATCGAAATTCGATAATTGACTTCTTTATCATTGGTTGTATCAAAAACAAACAGGGCTCCAGAGTTTGGTCCTTGAATTTCGTTAGATTTTATCAAATCAGAATCACTCCATACGCTATGATCAACCGAAGGTTTGTCAAACTCTGCGGCAAAATATATAGTGTAGTCTGTTTCTGTTCCACAAAATTCTCCACCTCTAGTATATCCCTCGCAAGCACGTGCAGAAGTTACCTTAACATGGGCATCTGAAACAAACGTTGAATTAACACCAGACCCAATAGCAATTGTGCCTTTTTGTGCGTCCTCATTAAAAATAAACGTTGCAAAGCCAGCACGCTTAGATGCTGTTAAATTTACATAAATGTTGTTATTAACAGTGGCAGACAATAAACCAGCCTCATGTGCATCAATAGACTTTATAATATTGAAATTGCTCATATTATTTGGCGAAACAAGAAGTTCCCCAGCAATGGGTACAACAGGAAAATTTCCCATGTTTGAACACCCTGCTCCACTCAATTGTGTAACAACAAAACCCCTATCAGGGGAGAAAAAGCTAGGGGTAAATTGAACCATACCAAAAGGGTAAGTAGCTCCCACAAAGGTATACCCACTTTCTAGACCATTATCTTTTGATCCAATTCTTGTATCTACATATCTGGTAAGGTCTTGCCCATTTGTGTGTGATAAAAAAATTAAAAAAAAACATGTGAGATAATTCTTCATAGTGTATATCAAATAAAAAATTGTAACCTCAGTAAAAAGTTGATAATGAAACTTTAAACTGAAGGGTGTTTAAATATAAACGTATCAATAATTTGTTATACTAAAATTTAATAT
Organism: Flavobacteriaceae bacterium; assembly: GCA_049598335.1. GTDB lineage: Bacteria > Bacteroidota > Bacteroidia > Flavobacteriales > Flavobacteriaceae > Arcticimaribacter. The sequence goes on along the minus strand of JBMYNN010000033.1, from coordinate 339 downwards.
TTCATTAATAAGTTCCTTATATTTTTATAGAGTACTCACAAAATATTTAAAATTTTTAAAAAATTAATGACTAAATACATTTAAGAAGATTCTTGACTGCATCTTCAAGGAAAAATTTGAAGATTTCAATTTCGAAAAATGCAACTACATTTTCACTCCCGAAATCGAGTCTATTATGTTGGCCAGTAAGGTTTTACGAAAGAATAAAAATAAAAAGGAGGTCAAAAATGACCTCCTGTCTGAGATGGCTCCCCCAATTATTCAAAGTTGCAGCATAAGTAAGTCTTTAGTGGATTAGGTTTAACAATAATTTTTTCTAATTAAGAGTAAACTTATCGC
>JBMYNN010000032.1:0-19266 GCA_049598335.1 Flavobacteriaceae bacterium | reverse complement strand
GCGCTAGAGAAAGGGATTCGCGTTACAAACACGCGCTTGGGGAACAGCTACACGCCAATAAAAAAAATAGAGAACACCCTTGATTTGTATCCCTCTCAGCAGCAGTTAACAAAAACAAAATCCCCTTTTGAAAACAACAAAATAAATCGTATTTTTGCTCCCGCATTTAACCGCTGACGATAATCGTGTATGTTGTGTGCAAGAAACCATTAAAATAAAAACATGGAATCGTTAATAAATTTTGTTCAGAATCAGTTCATTGAAAAGAAAGATTTTCCTGAATTTGACGCTGGAGACACTATCACCGTTTATTATGAAATTCGGGAAGGCGATAAAGCAAGAACTCAGTTCTTTAAAGGAGTCGTGATCCAAATCAAAGGTCAAGGCTTATCAAAGACTTTTACCATCCGTAAAATGTCAGGGACTGTTGGAGTAGAAAGGATCTTCCCTATCAATCTCCCTACATTACAAAAAATCGAAGTGAACAAACGCGGAAAAGTTCGTAAAGCACGTATTTACTACTTTAGAGAATTACGCGGTAAAAAAGCACGCATTAAAGAGCATCAACGCTGATATATAAGGTCGCAATCGCGGCCTTTTTTTTAGACTATTGTTAAACCTAGAATTAAACGAATGGAAAAAATTAAAGTACATAACCCAGTGGTTGAGATGGACGGAGACGAAATGACACGTATCATCTGGTCTTTCATCAAAGAGCAACTCATCCTACCATACCTCGATCTTGACATCAAATACTACGATCTTTCGGTGACTTCTCGTGATGCGACAAACGACGAAATCACGGTTAAAGCGGCTAACGCGATCAAAGAATACAATGTAGGAATCAAATGTGCCACCATCACTCCAGATGAACAACGGGTAAAAGAATTTAAGCTTTCCAATATGTGGCGTTCGCCTAATGGAACCATTCGTAATATCGTTGGGGGAACTGTCTTCCGCGAGCCCATTATCATGAGCAATGTTCCTCGTTATGTACAGGGTTGGACAAAGCCTATCTGTATTGGACGTCATGCCTTTGGCGATCAATACAAAGCAGCTGATACTGTAACCACCGGAAAAGGTAAATTAACCATGACATTTACCCCAGAAGATGGTGGAACCCCACAAACTTGGGAAGTCTATAACTTCCAAGAAAACGGTGTTGCCATGTGTATGTACAATATCGACTCTTCTATTTATGGCTTTGCACGATCTTGTATGAACCAAGCTTTAAAGAAAGGATGGCCTTTATACCTTTCTACAAAAAATACCATCATGAAAGCTTATGACGGGCGTTTTAAGGATGTATTCCAAGAAGTGTTTGACAACGAATTCAAAGATAAATTTGCCGCTGCTGGTATTACTTATGAGCATCGTTTGATTGATGACATGGTTGCTGCAGCAATGAAGTGGAAAGGTGGATTTGTTTGGGCTTGTAAAAACTATGACGGTGATGTACAGTCGGATACTGTAGCCCAAGGTTTTGGTTCTTTAGGACTAATGACTTCTACCCTAGTAACGCCAGACGGAAAAACCATGGAAGCAGAAGCAGCCCACGGAACGGTTACTCGTCACTACCGTCAACACCAACAAGGAAAAGAAACCTCTACTAACCCTATCGCGTCGATCTTTGCATGGACACGAGGTTTACAACACCGTGGAAAATTAGATGATAATCAAGCCTTGATCGATTTTTGCCAAACCCTTGAAGATGTTTGTGTCGAAACCGTTGAAAATGGAAAAATGACCAAAGATTTGGCCTTGTTAATCCACAAAGAAAACTTGAGCAGTGAGCACTATCTTACTACACAACAATTCTTAAATGCTTTAAAAGAAAATTTAGATGCTAAATTAATTTAGCACCTAAGATCTCAATTGATTCAACCCCAGCCTAACAGCTGGGTTTTTTTTTTGCTTTTGGCCAAAGATTACGAATTCTACCCCTACAGCAGAAAAAATTCCTCCCTCCTCCCTATCTTTACTTCATGGCATTTAGAAAAATTACCGAAGAAGATTCTCTTTACGACGGACTCGAAAACTACAGTGTGGCAGACTTGGTCAGCAGTATAAATACCGAAGACCAAAAAGTTGCTTTAGCCGTAAGAGAAGTACTTTCAGACATTACTGCACTCATCCAAAAGGTCGAAGCCCAATTAAGTTCTGGGGGGCGCCTTTTCTATATGGGAGCAGGCACCAGTGGAAGACTGGGGATTTTAGACGCCTCAGAATGTCCACCTACCTTTGGGACAGACCCCAATAAAGTCATTGGGTTAATCGCTGGCGGAAAAAACGCCATTTATAAAGCCGTTGAAAATGCCGAAGACTCCACCACCCTGGGTTGGGAAGACTTAAAACACCACCATATTAGCGAGCGAGATATTGTCATTGGGGTAGCCGCCTCTGGTACCACCCCCTATGTGATCCATGCTCTTAAAAACTGCCAAGAAAACAATATTCCCACCGGCTGTATTTGCTGTAATCCTGAATCGCCTTTAACCCAAGTCGCCGACTTCCCCATTGCCGTAGTCGTAGGACCAGAGTTTGTCACAGGTAGTTCCCGTATGAAAGCTGGAACCGCCCAAAAAATGATTTTAAATATGATCACCACCGCCACCATGATTCGCTTGGGACATGTCAAGGGAAATAAAATGGTGGACCTTCAACTCTCCAATGCCAAGCTACGCCAGCGCGCTATCAACATCATCGTCGAAAAAACAGGCGCTTCCCCTCAAAAAGCACAAAAACTCCTCAAACAGAACGGTAGCGTTCGCGAAGCCATTGAAGCTTATCGTTTTTAAAAACCCTATCTTTACTCCATGGATAAAATCGCATTACAACAGGGTTTAAAACGGGTGATGTATGCCATCGTTTTGGCCTTTATAGGCCCTTTTGTCATCATGCAAGCCTTTAAAAACGATGGACATCCTTGGTATTGGCCTGTTTTAATCATAGGCTTAATCCTCTCTACTGGTTCAATTGGACTAGGATTTTTAGGTATAGGCAAACTCACTTCTGCTTTTTTAGGCAAAAAAAGAAAAGGATAAATGGCGTCCACTGTTGTCTGCCTTACTGATTCCCATTATCTTTGCCCATTATTGATTCACACATGATTGCAATCACACTCCCCGACGGCTCTGTTCGTCAATATGAACAAGCTTTAACCGTTTTAGATATCGCCAAAGATATTAGCGAAGGTTTAGCCCGCATCGTCCTTTCTGCTCAATTTAATCAAGCTACTGTAGAAGCCTCTACTGTAATTGATTGCGACGGAGATTTACGCCTCTTTACCTGGAAGGACGATGAAGGAAAAGCCGCCTTTTGGCACTCCTCTGCCCATATCTTAGCGCAGAGTCTATTAGCCCTATATCCACAAGCGAAACTTACCATAGGACCTGCTATTGAAAACGGCTTTTACTACGATGTAGATTTTGGTGGAGAAAGCTTCTCTGAAAAAGACCTCCCTGCCCTAGAAAAGCAGTTTTTGACTTTTGCCCGAGAAAAATTTGACTTTAAAATGCGCAAGTGTTCTAAGGCAGACGCCTTAGACTTTTACAAAAAAGAAAACAATCCATTTAAGCTTGAACTAATAGAAAACTTAGAAGATGGCACCATTAGCTTTTGTGACCATGCCGACTTTACCGACCTTTGTCGTGGAGGACATATCCCCCACACAGGCTTTGTAAAAGCTGTCAAATTACTAAATGTAGCTGGGGCTTATTGGCGTGGTGATGAAACAAAACCCCAATTGACTCGTATCTATGGAATTTCTTTCCCAAAGCAAAAAGAATTAACCGAATATTTAGCCCTCTTAGAAGAGGCCAAAAAACGCGACCATAGAAAGCTGGGGAAAGAGCTTGAACTCTTTACCTTTTCTCAAAAGGTGGGACAGGGTTTACCCCTTTGGCTGCCCAAAGGGACAGCCTTAAGAGAGCGCCTAGAAAACTTTTTAAAAGAGGCCCAAAAGAAAGCAGGGTATGAACAAGTGATTTCTCCACATATTGGGAACAAAGAATTGTACATGACTTCTGGCCACTATGAAAAATATGGGGCCGATAGTTTCCAGCCCATAGAAACCCCAGCAGAAGGAGAAGAGTTTTTACTTAAGCCCATGAACTGTCCACACCACTGTGAGATTTACAATGCTCGACAGTGGAGTTATAAAGATTTACCAAAACGCTATGCAGAATTCGGTACCGTGTACCGTTATGAGCAAAGCGGAGAGTTACACGGTTTGACCCGTGTTCGTGGTTTTACCCAAGACGACGCCCACATTTTCTGTATGCCCTCTCAATTAGACGATGAGTTTAAAAAAGTAATCGATTTGGTGTTGTATGTCTTTGGATCATTAGGTTTTGAAGATTTTACCGCTCAAGTATCTTTACGGGATCCGGCAAAGCCAGAAAAATATATCGGTTCTGATGAAAACTGGGATTTAGCCGAAAATGCCATCATCAATGCCGCAAAAGAAAAAGAACTCAACTATGTGGTCGAATACGGGGAAGCGGCTTTTTATGGCCCTAAACTTGATTTCATGGTGAAAGATGCACTAGGACGCAAATGGCAATTAGGAACAATTCAAGTGGATTACAACTTACCAGAGCGTTTTGAATTGAGCTATAAAGGAAGTGATAATGAGGTACATAGACCCGTTATGATTCACCGTGCACCTTTTGGAAGTTTAGAGCGTTTTGTCGCTATTTTACTGGAACATACCGGTGGAAATTTCCCCCTTTGGCTAATGCCAGAACAAGTAATCATCCTCTCGGTAAGTGAGAAGCATGAAAAATACGCTGAAAAAGTTTCAAATCAATTGAAAAATAGCGAAATTCGCGCTCTAATCGACAATAGAAATGAGACGATTGGGAAGAAGATCCGTGAGGCACAGCTGAACAAATATCCTTATATGCTCATTGTTGGAGAGAAAGAAGCCGCCGAAAACACCGTTTCTGTTAGAAGTCATGTTGAAGGCGATACGGGATCATTAACCCTTGAAACCTTTATAGAAAAGATTCAGGCAGAGATAGATGCCAGTAGTGTAACATTTAACGTATAATTAAAATAGAGTACTATAGCAATAAGAAGAAGAAGGACTAACCGTCCAGGCCGAGTTTTCAAACAGGATCCTCACAGGATTAACGAAAAAATCACTGCACGCGAACTTCGTTTGGTAGGGGATAATGTTGAAATAGGTGTCTATTCGCTTAACGAAGCCCTTAAAATCGCCCAAGAACTTGAGTTAGACTTGGTTGAAATTTCCCCCAATGCTAACCCACCAGTATGTAAAATATTAGAATACAAGAAATTCTTATACGAGCAAAAGAAACGGGAAAAGGCACTTAAATCAAAGGCAACTAAAGTAGTTATTAAAGAGATTCGCTTTGGCCCTAATACAGATGAGCACGATTATGAGTTCAAAAAGAAGCATGCAGAAAAATTCTTAAAAGAAGGTGCAAAGCTTAAAGCCTTTGTTTTCTTTAAAGGACGTTCAATCGTATTCAAAGAACAAGGACAGATCTTATTGTTAAGATTAGCACAAGATCTAGAAGAGTTCGGAAAAGTAGAACAATTACCCCAGTTAGAAGGAAAAAGAATGACCATGTTCATTAGCCCAAAAAAGAAATAAGAAGAGTACAAACCTTAAATAATAAAGTAATGCCAAAAATGAAAACAAAATCCTCTGCTAAAAAGCGATTTAAGCTTACAGGGAGCGGTAAAATCAAAAGGAAGCATGCTTTTAAGAGCCATATCTTAACAAAGAAATCAAAGAAACGCAAGTTGAAATTGACCCATTCTGGATTGGTTCATGAAAGTGATTCTGACAATATTAAAGAACAATTACGCTTAAAATAAGCCTTGTTCAGGTTGACTAAAAAACAATTAACCCTGTTGCGGGCTTCTAAAGTGTAGCGATACCGCCTTGTAACAAAAACTCAAAAAAACTATGCCAAGATCAGTAAACTCAGTTGCTTCAAGAGCAAGAAGAAAAAAAGTTTTAAAGCAAGCCAAAGGTTATTTTGGACGCCGTAAAAACGTATGGACAGTAGCTAAGAATGCAGTGGATAAAGCCATGCAGTATGCTTACCGTGACCGTAAAACTAAAAAGCGTAATTTCCGTGCTTTATGGATTACACGAATTAACGCCGGTGCACGTCTGCACGGGATGTCTTACAGTCAGTTTATGGGACGTATTCACGCTAATAATATCAAATTGAACCGTAAAGTCCTTGCCGACCTAGCGATGAATCACCCTGATGCTTTTAAAGCCATCGTAGATAAAATCAAATAAACTTTAGTAGTACTCTTAAAAAAAACCAGCCAAATGGCTGGTTTTTTTTTACTTCATGATTGATTGTCCTTTAGAAAGGGGCCTCTTCATCATCGTCATTAATCGATGAACCAAAAGCTTGATCTGCAGAGGGGAAAGATTCTGGTTCGATGGTTTTATTCATTTTAGAAGGGAACTCATAAGGGGAATCATAATTTTCGAGATTATCGAATTTCCCTAAATGGCTAATAAATTTTAAACGGATACTGTCTAAGCCACCGTTGCGGTGCTTAGCAACAATAAATTCTGCTTGTCCTAGAGAAGAAGTACGTTCTTTGTCATCCCATTCGTCAATCCCATAGTATTCTGGACGATAGATAAAAGAAACAATATCGGCATCTTGTTCAATCGCTCCAGATTCTCTTAAATCAGAGAGAACAGGACGTTTAGTTCCTCCTCTAGTCTCTACCGCACGCGAGAGCTGCGATAAAGCAATAATGGGAACATCTAGTTCCTTTGCTAAGGCTTTAAGATTGCGGGAAATGGTAGAGATTTCTTGCTCTCGATTTCCTGTTTTATTTGACGATCCTGCCGTCATTAACTGTAGATAATCTACAATGATTAATTTAATTCCATGCTGGGAAGATAAACGTCTTGCTTTTGCTCTTAAATCAAAGATGGATAAAGAGGGAGTATCATCAATAAAAAGCGGGGCTTTTTCTAAATCCCCAACTTTGACATTGAGTTGCTCCCATTCGTGATTTTCAAGTTTTCCGGTGCGTAATTTCTCAGACGATAAACCTGTCTCAGCGGAAATCAATCGAGTAATCAACTGAACCGAAGACATCTCTAAGGAGAAGAACGCCACAGGAGTTTGCTTCATCACGGCAATGTTTCGCGCCATGGATAAAGTCAAGGCTGTTTTTCCCATCCCTGGACGTGCCGCAACAATGATTAAATCACTAGGTTGCCAGCCCGAGGTTAAGGCGTCGAGTTTTTCAAAACCAGTAGCGACACCACTCAAACCCTCTTTCTTAGCGATTTCTTCAATGCGCTTTTTGGCTTGAATGACTAAGTTTTGTGCCGTTTCAGAAGACTTTTTAATATTCCCTTGGGTTACGTCATATAACTTAGATTCTGCTTCATCTAATAAATCAAAGACATCAACTGAATCTTTAAAGGAGCTTTCAATAATCTCATTGGAAATCTTTATTAAGCTTCGCTGAATGTATTTCTGTAAAATAATTCGAGCGTGAAATTCAATATGGGCCGAAGTCGATACTTTTTTAGACAATTGCACCAAATAAAAGTCTCCTCCTACCTTTTCAAGGGTTTCCATTTTGCGCAATTGGGCAGATACCGTTAATAAATCAATCGGTTCTGAGATTTCAAACAAATGGTGAATGGCGGAAAAAATATGTTGGTGTGCTTCCTTGTAAAAAGCATCTTCTTGAAGGATATCAATGACCTCATCAACCCCTTTTTTGTCAATTAGCATAGCCCCTAAAACGGCTTCTTCAAGATCAATTGCTTGTGGAGGGATCTTCCCTTTTTCGAGACTTACAACACCTGTGTTTGACAATGCGGGGGCAATAATTGGCTTCCTTTCTTCCATTGGTTAAATGTAAAAAAATCCTTTTTTTGAAAGTAATAAAACTTCTAAGAACTATCCCACAAGAATAAACAAAAGGCTGTTTATAAGTTTATAATAATGTTAATAAGCTTGAAAAGCCTACTCATTAAATACCCCCATCTGATCAAACTTGTCGCGACGTTGATCGATCAACTCTTGAGGAGAAAGTTTATCGAGAACTTTAAAAGTTTTAATAATTTCTGCTTTTACCACATTATAAGTTGTTTTGCGATCATAATGAGCCCCACCTAGTGGTTCTTTAATAATTTTATCAATCAACTTATATTTTTTCATGTCAGTTGCAGTAAGCTTTAGCGCAGCTGCAGCTTGTTCTTTATATTCCCAGCTTCTCCATAAAATAGAGGAACAAGACTCTGGAGAAATAACCGAATACCAGGTGTTTTCTAGCATAAAGATTCTATCTCCTACTCCTATTCCTAAGGCACCTCCAGAGGCTCCTTCCCCAATAATCACTACAATCACTGGTACTTTTATAGAAAGCATTTCATAGATATTACGAGCAATGGCTTCCCCTTGCCCCCGTTCTTCTGCTTCTAAGCCTGGATAGGCTCCTGGAGTATCGATAAAAGATACAATAGGAAGCCCAAACTTTTCTGCAGATTTCATCAAGCGCAAGGCTTTGCGGTAGCCTTCTGGGTTAGCCATCCCAAAGTTGCGGTATTTTCTTGTCGCAGTATTATACCCCTTTTGAGTACCAATAAACATAAAAGATTGATCGTTAATTTTTCCTAAACCACCTATCATCGCTTTGTCGTCGCTCACGTTACGATCCCCATGTAATTCTAAAAAAGTATCGCCACATAAAGCATTGATATAATCTATTGTATAAGGTCTTGATGGATGACGCGATAATTGTACTCTTTGCCAAGGAGTTAAATTTCCATATATTTCTTTCTTAGTGTCAATGAGTTTTTGCTCTAATTGCTCACAAGTATCGGTAACATCAACCTCACTTTCATTACCAATTAGCTTGCATTTATCTAACTGTTCATTAATCTCTTTAATCGGAAGTTCAAAGTCTAAATATTCCATTGGATTGTTTCTGTTATAACAAAGGTAAAAATTTTTATGAGGGGGTGGGACTATTTTTTTGGTCTTGGCTTTTATAAATTCCATTCCCAATCACCCCTGCTAAAATGATCAATACCCCAATATAAAATTGAGTAGTCATCAATTCTTTTTCTCCAAAAATGATAAGTGAAAAAACAATCGCATAGATTGGCTCTAGATTAAGAGATATCATCATAGTAAAAGGTGTGACGTGCTTTAGAATAACAACAGAAGCAATGGTAGCATAGGCTGTGCAAATAGAGGATAATATGAAAATCCACAAACAATCTTCCCAAGAAAGGTCAAATAAAACCGCTGGAGTCTCTAGCGTAAAAGCCATTGTTATGCTCATTACTAGCGCACCAATTAACAATTGATAAAAGGAAATATTATTGGCTGGGTATGCTTTAATTAACTTCCCGTTGAGTAAAGAAAACAAGACCGATAATAAGGTGCAAGCTAAAGCGGCTATGATCCCCCATAAGTTTTCTTGTTGCACCCCAAAAATTAAAAACAGACCCAGAATAACAAAAAACCCAAAGAAGATTTCATAGCTTCTGAAGGTTCGCTTGTAAAAGACTGGCTCTAAAATCGAAGTCATCAACGTAGCCGATGACAAGATTGATAGTGTAAGTGAGATGGATGAAATCTTAATGGCATAAAAAAACAACACCCAATGAACAGAAATCAAAACACCCCCTAAGGCATAATATTTTAAGACTCCCTTGTGAATTTGAAAAGATTTTCTTGAAAATAGCACAAAGTAAATAGCGATCATTACAGTAGCAATCGACATTCTATACCACACGATGGGCAAAGAATCTAAATTGATTAAGGCTCCCAATATAGAGGTAAACCCCCATAAGAAAATGATAAAATGAAGATGGAGTAAACTCTTGCCTCTATCGTTTAGCATAATTCAATAAACCTAAGGCCAGCAAACCAAAAATGGACAAAGGAAGCCATGCTGCCAGCACAGGAGAAAAATTAGATTTAGCGACAAGGACTCCAAATATCTTATCAAAGAAGATAAAAATAAACCCTAAAGCAATCCCGAAAGCAAGATTCAATCCCATTCCTCCACGGCGTTTGAAAGAAGCCACTGCAACTGCGATTAGAGTTAATATAAAAGCAGAAATAGGGATGCTATATCGCTTGTGTCTCACCAGTAAATGTTGATTAATTAAAACAGAACCACTGCGCTCTTCTGCCGCAATAAAATCGTTGAGCTCTGTCATGGAAAGTGTCTCTGCTTTATAATTTAGAGGAGCTAAATCTTGAATGGCAAAATCAAACAAGGTGTCTTTTAGATTGGTTGTTTCATAAAGCTCTTGATCCCCTTCAATAATACGCTTTTTATAATTGACTAAACGAAAATGAGAGTCTTTTTCTATCCATCGAATGGATTGAGCCATGATTTTAAACTGAAGAACATCTTCCTCAAAATGTTCTAAGGCAAAATCTAAGCCACGCATTCTAGTAGGGCTATAACTACTAACATAGATAAATTCGTTCTCGTTAATTTGTTTGAATAAGTTGGTAGTTTGCCGATCGTTTTTTTGTTTTATTAAGTATTTAAATGAAAATTCATTAAAACCTTCACTGGCTTTTGGAACAATAAACATCCCCGCAAAAAAAGCAAAGGTGGCAATCATAGTGGCAGAGATAAAATAGGGCCGCAAAAAGCGATTAAAAGAAATCCCCGAACTCAAGATGGCAATCACTTCTGTATTATTAGCCAATTTAGAGGTGAACCATATCACCGCTAAAAATAAAAAAATAGGAAACAGTAGATTTCCAAAATACCACATGAAGTCAATGTAATAACTTACAATTTCAGAAAACGGTACTTCATTTTCTTTGAACTTATCGATTTTTTCGGCTACATCAACCATAATCCCAATAGGAATAAACAATAACAACATAACAAAGAATGTGGTGAGGTAGCGTTTTATAATATAGATATCAATCTTTTTAAACATCTTACAATCGTTTGTCCATTTGTTTGACCATTTTATCTTTCCAGGCTATAAATTCGCCACTTAGGATTTTCTCTCGCGCCTGTCTTATTAACGCAAGATAGAAGCCTAAGTTGTGTATAGTGGCAATTTGTTTCCCTAATAATTCGTTGACTGAAAATAGATGGCGCAAATAAGCCTTAGAATATTCGGTATCAACAAAACTGTGAGCATCTGGGTCAATAACAGAAAAGTCGTTTTCCCACTTTTTATTTTTGATATTGATCGATCCTTCAAAAGTATATAGCATACCGTTTCGCGCATTACGAGATGGTAAAACACAATCAAACATATCTACCCCCAGGGCAATATTCTCCAACAAGTTAATGGGTGTACCAACTCCCATCAAATAACGGGGTTTGCTTTGGGGTAAAATATCACAAACCACCTCTGTCATAGCATACATTTCATCTGCAGGTTCTCCCACAGAAAGCCCGCCAATGGCATTTCCTGGAGCTTCCCGCGAAGCGATATATTCTGCCGATTGTTTTCTCAAGTCTTTGAAAGTGCTTCCTTGAACAATTGGGAAAAGAGTCTGCTCATAGTCATAAAGAAATGGACTCTTTTTGTCTTGTGCTAAACAACGATCTAACCAGCGATGGGTCATTTGCATGGAAGCCTTGGCATATTTATATTCACAGGGATAAGGGGTACATTCGTCAAATGCCATAATGATATCTGCCCCAATTTGGCGTTGTATATCTACCGCATTCTCTGGAGTGAATATATGATAAGAACCGTCGATATGGGATTTAAACTTTACCCCTTCTTCTTTGATCTTGCGGTTAGCCGAGAGAGAATAGACTTGATATCCACCAGAATCTGTTAATAAAGGGCGGTCCCAGCCCATAAATTTATGCAAGCCTCCTGCTTGCTGAAGGATCTCTGTTCCAGGTCTAAGATAAAGATGATAGGTATTCCCCAGAATGATATCGGGGTTAATTTCTTGCTTTAAATCCCTTTGATGAACTCCTTTAACCGTTGCTGCCGTGCCCACTGGCATAAAAATAGGGGTTTGGATTTTGCCGTGTGCAGTAGTAATTTCCCCTGCTCTTGCCTTAGAAGCTGTATCGGTAAGTATTAGCTTAAATTTCATCAAAATGTCTAAGGCGCAAAGATACAGAAGTGCTTAGGATTGAAGAAAATGCATTAGAAAAAAATCGTTTTGCACAGAAAAAGCTTTTGAAAGAAGAAGGTCTAAATAAATGTTGGTAATCTTTGATAAGTTCATAGAATAAATAAGCGTGTAATTAAGTATGAACAATTATTTTTGTTTTATAAAATTAAACGAATGTCAACATTACACGCAGCACAAGACCTGGTAAAACAAGTTCGTCGCGATATTCTTCGCATGGTACACAAGGTAAACTCTGGCCATCCAGGAGGATCTCTAGGATGTGCCGAATTTTTTGTTTGCCTCTACAACGAAATCATGGAACTCAAAGAGGGTTTCGATATGGACGGTGTCAACGAAGATGTATTCTTCTTGTCGAATGGTCATATTTCCCCAGTATTTTACAGCGTTCTTGCTCGTCGCGGCTACTTCCCAATAGAAGAACTCAACACATTTCGCTTGATTGACTCTCGTTTACAAGGGCACCCCACCACTCATGAAGGTTTACCAGGTGTTCGCATTGCCTCTGGTTCTTTAGGGCAAGGATTGTCGGTAGCGATTGGTGCAGCACAAGCAAAAAAACTCAACAATGATAGTCATACCGTCTATGCCTTAATGGGAGATGGTGAGTTACAAGAAGGACAAAACTGGGAAGCCATTATGTATGCATCGGCGAAAAAAGTTGATAACTTGATCGCTACAGTTGACCTTAATGGAAAACAAATCGACGGTTCTACAGACGAAGTTTTACCCATGGGAAGTATTGAAGGAAAATTTAAAGCCTTTGGATGGCAAGTGCTAACAGTTGAAGCAGGGAATGACCTTGAGGCAATTGGTAATGCATTACGCGAAGCTAAATCAATGAGTGGAAATGGTAAACCTGTCTGTATTTTATTAAAAACAGAAATGGGGAATGGTGTTGATTTTATGATGCACACCCATGCATGGCACGGGAAAGCCCCAAATGATGAACAATTAGCAAGTGCCTTGGCACAAAACCCTGAGACCTTAGGTGATTATTAATCAAATTATATTTACTAGATGAAAGAATACATCAATCAAGGATCACAGGATACCCGTTCGGGTTTTGGTGCTGGACTAACAGAACTAGGGAGAACAAATCCTAATGTTGTTGCACTTTGTGCAGACCTTGTTGGTTCGCTAAAAATGGATCAATTTATCGCCGAAAACCCAGAGCGTTTTTTTCAAGTAGGAATAGCAGAAGCGAACATGATGGGAATCGCAGCAGGGTTAACCATAGGAGGAAAAATTCCTTTTACCGGGACCTTTGCAAATTTCTCTACCGGACGTGTTTATGATCAAATTCGTCAATCGATTGCCTACTCTGACAAAAATGTAAAAATTTGTGCCTCACATGCAGGAGTAACCCTAGGAGAAGATGGGGCAACTCACCAGATTTTAGAAGATATAGGACTAATGAAAATGTTACCTGGAATGGTTGTCATCAATCCATGTGATTTTAATCAAACCAAAGCCGCTACCATCGCTATTGCAGATTATGATGGCCCTGTTTATTTGCGTTTTGGACGCCCAAAAGTAGCTAACTTTACCCCAGTAGACCAAACATTTGAAATTGGGAAAGGTTTACTATTACAAGAAGGAAGCGATGTAACCTTTGTGGCTACAGGACACTTAGTATGGGAAGCACTTGAAGCAGCGAAGACCTTGAACGACAAAGGTATTTCTGCCGAAGTAATTAATATTCACACCATCAAACCTTTAGACAACGATATTATATTAAAGTCTGTTGCTAAAACAGGAGCGATTGTCACTGCCGAAGAACACAATTTCTTAGGAGGACTGGGCGAGAGTGTTGCTCGTGTATTGGCAGAAAATGCCCCCACACCACAAGAATTTATTGCCACGCAAGATACTTTTGGTGAATCTGGTACTCCGGCACAATTAATGGAGAAATACGGCTTAAACGCAAAAGCTATTGTAGCTGCATCTGAAAAAGTAATTCAACGTAAATAAATATGAAAACTACCCGATCTATTCTTACCCTATTTTTTCTATTCTGCTTTACCGCGCTTTTCGCCCAAATTAGTTTTGGGGTGAAAGGTGGGGTAAATTATGATTCTTTTGGGGATCTTAACTCTACTGATCTAAGTCTTGAAAATTTTCAATCGGATGCTAAAACCGGTTTTCATATTGGAGTTTTTGGAAATTTAGATTTATTAACTTTTTACCTTAGACCAGAGTTACAATTTAGCCAAAGTGTGAGTCAATTTGACAACAATACCACCATTGCACTCAACAAATTGGAAGCTCCAGTTTTACTAGGCTACAAAATCCTAGGACCTTTGAGTATCTTTGCTGGACCTTCTTTTCAATACATTCTCAAAGAAAAAGGAACAGAGGTAAGTCTGGGGGTTTTAGAAGAGAATTTTACCGTAGGTTTACAGCTAGGGACTCGTTTAAAACTAGGACGTTTCGGTTTGGGAATTCGCTTTGAACGCGGTTTCACTGATAATGAAGTGATTATTTTAGCCAATAATGATGTTGATATTGCTGGACGTGTAGACACTCGAGCCAAACAATGGATTATAAGTGCATCTTATGATTTGCGCTTTAAAGGAAATAAGGGCTCTGGAGAATAATTAGCTTATTTGTTGTCAAGATAGTCTGGAATACCATCATTATCGGTATCATCTGGAGTACCATCACCATCTTTATCGTATTCATTTATAGTAAAAACACCATCGCCATCATCATCTATATCAGCATAGTTAGGGATTCCGTCCCCATCGGTATCATCATTAAATGGATTACCATCCCCATCGACATCTTCGTTAAATGATAGAATACCGTCTGCGTCGTGATCTGCTTGATTGGTGGTGTAAACGTTGAGGCTAAAGATGAGGGGCGAATAAGCAGGGATGCTTGCTTGAGCATTGCCAAAATATCCTAGTCCTGACGGAATGAAGATTAAACCTTGTCCATAGTCACTAAAGTCGATTGAACCATTTGTGTTTTGGGTATAGTTTCCGGGGGCAAAAAATTGCACTCCATGACGAAATCCAGTAATGACAGCGGTATTGTCAAACCAAATCGGAGAAATACTTTCATCGAATTTTGATCCATCTAATAAACTTCCTTTATAAGCTAAATAAACAGAGTCTACAATCGTAGCACGATCTTCTGATCTTATGCCCTGGCGCGCGATAAGGTAATAGAGTTTATGGTTGATTTCTTCTCCTTCTGAGTTAGTTACTGTCACATTTGTAA
The DNA here is from genome assembly GCA_049598335.1 of Flavobacteriaceae bacterium. Taxonomy (GTDB): domain Bacteria; phylum Bacteroidota; class Bacteroidia; order Flavobacteriales; family Flavobacteriaceae; genus Arcticimaribacter. The sequence goes on along the minus strand of JBMYNN010000032.1, from coordinate 3,916 downwards.
AAGAGACAAATTCACTTAAAGGAGTTTTATTAGCGTTGTTTCCAGTTAGGGTATCAATGCTGATCGTAGGATCTTCTAGACTAGGGTCTTGAAAGTCTTCATAGTTATAAGTATGGTTTTGCAGATACTCGCGAATCAGTTCATCATCAATCTGTGCTTGTTCAGAAAAGTCGTTTAACTCAACTGTAGTGTCTTCCTCATCAGATTTACAAGCTGTAACTAACAGGGCAAAGACAAAGAGTGAAGGAAAGAATATTTTTGCGAATTTCATGCTCAAAATTTGTGGCACAAGATACAATTTTACTTTATTTTAGGGGCGAACTTTAACGCTATTTTATCAATGAGGATTGACCAATATTTATGGTGTGTACGCTATTATAAATCGCGTAATATTGCTAGTAATGCTTGCAAGAAAGGGCAAATCAAAATTAATGGACAGCTCGTCAAACCTTCGCGGGAAGTTTTACGGCAGGATAAATTAGAAATCAAAAAAGATCAAATTATTTATCAATGCACAGTTTTAGATATTCCAAAATCCAGACTAGGCGCAAAACTGGTTGACATCTATCGCATGGACACTACGCCCCGATCTGCTTTTGAGCAAAAAGAATTACAAAAGTTATCTCAAGATTATTATCGTGAAAAAGGAGAAGGTCGCCCAACTAAAAGAGACCGAAGAGATTTAGATGGATTTTTAGAAGAAGTTCCCCCTAAAGCAGAAGACTAAGACTGCTTTCTATAACGTAAAGTAGAATAGGCAACTCCAAAGTCTTGACTAACTAAGTGAGAAAGCCCTTGCTCTTTCAAGCCAATTTTAATAAGTGCTTGATGGTGTATAGCGTGATCCAAACAATACACTAATTCTCTTTCTAAGGAAGTATTGACAATTCCTGATAAAGATTCTTTTGAATGCAATTCTATCGAACTATCCTTTAATGGAGAAGATAACCGTGCTTTAATCTTTTTTATGCAATCAATTGTATAGGGAAGATTAGTCTCAATATCCCGATCCCTAGCCCGAGCTTCATAGTTAAGCTGTTTAGTCTCTAATCCCAAAAGCAGACAATGATAAAATTCATAGGAGTGACGCAAATGTTCCGAGATAGAGACTCCATTGAGCATTGTACACTTTAGAGTGTACTGTTCTGGGGTTAAAGATTGGCATAAATCAATAAAGTCCTGCCATAACTGTAAGTGAAGATTCATAGGGGATTAGCGTATCGCTGTTTTGATCAATTCAGTTAAAAAAGGTTTTAGCTTTTTGGGCTGTACGCCCAAAGAACGATTTTGTTCACTAATTTCATAAATTATTTTCATATGAGAAAAAATATCACGGTAAGCTTTAATTAAGCCATAACCGGGTTGATAGATGTGTGTAGGCTCTGCATTGACCCCATTGATTTCCATCAAAGAAAAATCTTTCCCTGCTAGAAGACTATCCCATTCCTTGTATTTGACATCAAAACGACCGTAATAAAAGCCCGGCAATTGATCTGCCCACTGATTGATACGTTCTTCTAGAAAAGTGGAATTTAAATCATTCCCATTCATGAATTTTGTGCCTAAATTATGACTCCCAATAGGCTCAATTAATTGATTAATTCCTTTTGAGGAGATTTCATTCCAATCGATTAATTTGCGTTTTAGGATGTCTGCATATCTGTGTTTTATTCTTAAATTTTTGCGAAGTAGTTCTTCCCAACTGCTTTTTCCATCGCCTTTTAAGACACAAAACTCTTTGGTGGTAATCGAACTAATTCTCCCTTGTTTTTGATTTGGAAAGCGGTAAAAAAGAATTCCGGCTTCTTTAGGGTAATCACAATAAATTTGCAATAATAAGGCACTATAGCGACTCGCTTTGACTTTTTTGACTAGTTGATCAAAATCTTTGATCAAAGTAACTTCTTTGCCCCGTTCTCCCCTATCTGGCTTTAAAATGATGGGGAAAGCAGTATCCAATGCACGAAAAGCATTATTTAGTTCTTCTTTTGAGATAGACTGTGCTATTAATTGTGTTCTTGGCACCCAAGCTTTGGGTAAGCGAGACATATAGCTCAACTTAGAAACATTTAGGGCTCCACTATTGTTCATCAATGGATTTGTAGCGGTAAAATAAGTGGTATAACGCGCTTTAGCCGCCAATATAGCCCAGTTAAAATAGGTAGGGAAATAGAAGAGCCAAAAGGGCCAAAACTCAAAGTGAAATAATCGTCTTATATCCATCAATTATTTTGGACTAATTTTTTAGCCCAGACTTTATCTGCCTTTGCTTTAAGATTTAGTTTGTCTTTAATCCATTTTGCTTGTGTATCTACCCAACTTGTTTTATAAAACAGAAGCAATTGTCCTTGTTGTATATAATAAGCTTTTGGATTGATCTCTACTTCTTTTCCTTTGGCCATTGCATAGGCACACCAGCCACCATAGGCCGGTAAATACATTTTTGGATTTTTCTTGAATATCGCTTTGTGTTCTTCAGAAACAAAGAGATAGTGTGCTCCCTGCCAACTTAATTTATAGGCTGCATTACCTTTTTGAGGGTTTTCCTTTGTAAAGTAGCTCACAAGATCATACCCATTTACAGCTAATAAATTTTTATCAATGTTTTTCTTTTGTCCAAAAAGAAGTAAAGGGAGGAGTAGGAATAAAAGAACGGGGTGCTTTTTCATTTGAAATGGGTTTTAACAAGGTAAAAATAATGAATCGACTTATTTCAGCGCAAATATTTTTACCTTTGTCTTGTATATATCCATCATCATGCCAAACAATAACGGTCTAATTTTCGATACAACAAAAATTGAACATTGTACCCAGCGTATCGCCTATCAAATTTATGAAGCAAACTTTGATTACAAAGAAATTTACCTGGTAGGTATTGCTAAAAACGGAGAAATATATGCCCAAAAAATTAAAGATTTTTTAGAGGATATTTCTCCTCTTAAAGTACATTTAGTTCAATTAAAAGTGGATAAAAAAAACCCACTCTCCCCCATACAATCCTCCCATTCTCTTGAAGATCTAAAAAATCAATCTGTGGTTGTAGTAGATGATGTGTTGAATACTGGAAGTACCCTAATGTATGCTGTGAAATTTCTATTAGAAGTTCCCTTAGCGCAATTAAATACTGCTGTATTGGTCAATCGAAATCATAAAAAATATCCAATAAAAGCAGATTTTAAAGGGATTTCGCTTTCAACAACATTAAACGAACATGTTAAAGTTATTTTTACTGGAAAAGAAACAGGGGTGTACTTAAGCTAAGGATTTCATTATTCCCCTTACGATTTCTTCTACTCTTAAACCATCTATGGTATAAACAATTTCTGCCTTTTGATAAAAAATATTTCTTTCGAAAAGATGTTTTCCTATAAACTCAGTTAATGCGCTATCATTGGTTAAATGAGCAATCATTGGTCGAGGTGTTTTATCTTGTTTTAAATGGGCTACTAAGGTTGGGATTGAAGCTTTTAGATAAATTGAATTATGCTTAGATTGAACAAGGCTTTTCATATTATCAAAATAGCAGGGTGTCCCACCCCCTAAAGCAATTACCGCAGGGGATTTTCTAGCAATTAAATGATGTAACGCTTGTCTCTCTGTTTTGCGAAAATAAAGTTCACCCTTTTTATTGAAAATTGATATAATCGATTCATTCTCTTGGTTTTCAATTAATTGATCTATATCTATAAAAGGGATGTTTAATTTAGAAGATAAACTTTTTCCAATGGTTGACTTACCAGATCCCATATACCCTAAAAGAAAAATTGAATTCAATTATATGTCTTTTTTTTAGCTGTAAATTTAGTTAATAGAATGATGAATTTTTAATTTTTGAATGTATATTTGCAGCCTTAAAAGACACACGACTTGGTAGCTCAGTTGGTAGAGCATCTCCCTTTTAAGGAGAGGGTCCTGG
>JBMYNN010000031.1:0-19406 GCA_049598335.1 Flavobacteriaceae bacterium | reverse complement strand
TGCAAAAACAAGTGATTAATAAAACCGAAGGCTATAAAGAAGTGGAGGATCTTTTATTTCCACACACCTTTACCCAATCATTTGGTCCACAGAAAATTGGCTTTACCACCTCATCAATTGAGTTGAATGTCTCTTTTTCAGATGAAGATTTTCAATAATAGAAAACGGAAAATGCAGAAGAGTAAAAAGCGTCTTTTTTAAGGCGTTTTTTTTGTTTCGGTTACCAGATAAATCCCGCCTAGAATCAAACCGCTTGCAAGCCATTGTAAGCCCCCAAAACTTTCGCCATCAAGCAAGCCCCAGCCAATGGCCACTATTGGTAATAAATAGGTAATTGAGATAGAAAATACCGCAGAAGAAAAAGTCAAAAGTTCATTAAATAAAACTTTGGCGAATGCTGTCCCAAAAAGAGATAGAATAAAAATATACCCCATTGAAGTTAAAATGGTTGTATCGGTATAAAAACTACTCCATGGAAAAGAGGAACTCAATAAAAGAATTATTGCAGGGATGCAAATGGCAATAAAGTTTGCTAAAGCAATTGCCATGGGAGGAACCCCTACCAGTTTGTACTTGATGGTATTTACATTAATGGCATAACACAAAGACGCCATTACAACTAAAAAAACATATCGTCCATCCCCAGAGGAAGCAAGAGAAAACTCTTGAGCAACAAGAATTATCGTTCCCATAAACCCAACTAAAACACCCCCTAACTGTTTTTTCTTGACCGACTGATAAAAGAACAAATAAGCAATGATTATGGTAAATAAAGGTGTTAATCCATTGAGTACTGCCACAACAGAACTATTGATTTCTGTTTCAGAAAAAGCAAAAAGAAAAGATGGAAAAAAAGTGCCAAAGAAGCCAGTGAAGGCAAGCCACTTCCACTGCTCGAAAGACCAGCCCCATAAACTTTTATAGCCCACCAGTAATAGAATAATGGTGGTCATCAAAATACGAAATGATCCTAATTGAATTGGTGTCAAACCCACCAGTCCCTTTTTAATGAGAATGTAAGAGCTCCCCCAAATGATAGATAAGACAATGAGATAAACCCACTTTTTGACTGCGACAGACATTAGCAACTTTTTTTTTACAAATGTGCGCCTTTTCTTTAAATTAAATTTTGAATAATTCACTAATTTTGACCTATGAAAAGAACACTACTTATTCTTTTGGCTTTAGTTTTAGGATCTAGTTGTCAATCAAAAAAGCCTGAAACCAAAGCCCCTCCTTCACAACAAAAAGAAGTAACAACCATTGTCCCCTCTAATGATGCAGTCTCCATGACCATAAAAGGAATGGTTTGTGCGATAGGCTGTGCTGCTGTAATTGAGAAGAAACTTAATGCGACGCCTGGCATTGCAAAAGCAAGGGTTGATTTTCCATCTAAAAAAGCGCAAATCGAATTTGATAACACACAAATTACTCTTAATAAAATTATTGATGTGGTAAAAGAAGTAGGAGACGCTTATACTGTTAGTTCCTTCTCAATTAAATAGATAACTTATTCTTTCCAAGATAAACTCTCCATTAATTTGATTAAATCTTTCTCAATAAATCGTGCAGCAGGCATGATAGAATCATAATTAGGTCGAGTGTAGAAATACAAGGATCCTACTAAAAAGTGATCTGTGCTGTCGGTTAAAAAAAACTGCACTTGTGAAGCCGCTTCCCCTACAACACTAAACAAAGTCCCATAGGCGCGATTATCTGGATTGATAAAAACCTTCTCAGGTATTTCTGAAGCCTTGATGATATGCTTACTAGGCATTTGATAGGCATCGGCTAACAAAGAGTCTAAATTATTTTCAATAGAGCGATAGGAAAGATATACAGTAGCTCGCATTTTTGGGTAAACTAATTTGCTCTCACAATCGTTAAGCAATTGAAAATCAGCTCTTATGTTTTTCTTAAATTGAAATGGGCAGGGGGTGTTAATATCGATATAATCTGGAGGAGAATATTGAAGACTCAATTGAGCTTTTGGCTTAGGGAACAATGTGTTGTTATCACAAGACAGTAAAGCAATTAGTATTATTAGAATACAAATATGTCTTATCATGGTAAGGTAACTTTGACACGTTTGATGCGCTTTTTATCGACAGATTCTATGGTAAAACATACTTTTTCAAATCTTACTTTCTGGCGTAAACTGGGTAAACTTTGTGCTGTTTCCAATATAAATCCGCCCAAGGTTTCAGCCTCCCCTTTTGCTTTTTCAAACTCTTCTTCTATCTGTAAATCAGTAATGCGATAAAAATCTTTAAGGCTCACTTTCGCCTCAAACACATAATTCTTGGCATCAATTTTAGAATACTCAATGTCTTCATCGTCAAACTCATCTGAAATATCTCCTACAATTTCTTCGATTAAATCTTCTAAGGTAACCACACCAGAAGTTCCGCCATATTCATCTACTACAATAGCAATATGAATTTTTTTTTGTTGAAACTCTTTTAAGAGGTCATCTAGTTTTTTGTGTTCAGGAACAAAATATGGTTCCCGTAGCAAAGTGGTCCAGTCAAATGACCTGTTGTGCAGGTTTGGCATCAAGTCTTTAGAATACAAAATTCCTTCAATCTTGTCTAAACGATCTTTGTAAACGGGTATTCTAGAATACCCATTTTCAATAATCAAACTTACAATCTCATCAAGGGACAAGGTGGTTGATAAAGCAAATACATCGACTCGAGGACGCATTACCTGCTTGGTGTCTGTATTTCCAAAAGAAACGATCCCTTGAAGAATTTTATCTTCTTCTTTTGTCGTATCGCTTTGCTCGGTTAATTCTAGTGCCTCAGACAATTGATCTACAGAAAAAGTTTTTGAACGTTGCCCAAAACGGTGTTCTAGAAACAAGGTGAATTTACTCATGGGTTGGGTAAGGAAGAACAAAAAATATTGATCTAACCTAAATAATGTGCCTGCCATAAATTGAGCAAAAGAAAGGTTGTTTCTGTTGGCATAAATTTTTGGTAAAATTTCTCCAAAAAGAAGAATGATAAAGGTAATAACAACTATTTCTAAAAACAATTGGACATAACTGTTCTCTATTCCATTAAAAAGCGTTTCACTCAAGTTGGCAAATAAGAGTACAATGGCAATATTGATAAAGTTATTGGCAACTAGAATAGTTGCTAAAAGCCGTTTTGGATTTTTTAGCATGGCTTCTATTCTTGCAATTTGGCGTTTTCGCTCTTCTTTAGCTCCTTCTAGCATAGAAGAGGTTAGAGAGAAAAAGGCAACCTCTGCCCCAGAAATCAAAGCAGAACACAATAATAGAATTCCCAATAAAACCCATTTAATTGATATACTAGTAGAGGCTACTGTTAATGAAATTAATAAGGCAGGGTCTGGATCCAATTATTAGTTTAATTATTAAAACGGTAAATCATCTTTTTCCCCTTTGGTTTCATCTTTAGGAGGGGCTCCTTCTTCTAGTGTATTTTTAGTACTCAAGAAAGTGAACTCATCTACATTAATTTCTGTACTGTAACGGTCATTTCCACTTTCGTCTTGCCATTTTCGGGTTTTAATTTTTCCCTCAACATAGACTTTATCCCCTTTAGTTAAATACTTTTCGCAAATTTCTGCGGCTTTGTTGCGAACAACAACAGTATGCCAGTCGGTATTGGTTACTTTCTCACCAGTATCTTTTTTGGTGTAGGTCTCGTTAGTGGCCAGTGGAAAACGCCCTATGCTGCCCCCTCCTTCGAAGTAGTGCATTTTGACATTATCCCCTAAGTGCCCTATCAACATAACTTTGTTTAGTGTTCCACTCATAACGGAAGATTTATTGGGTTATACTTAACCAAATATAAGAAAGTTGGTTTAATCAAAGTAATTATTTTCAATAAAGTGTTGTAATACAACGGGCACTGGAAGAGATTTAAGTTCTTTATAATCAATCGATTCTGCCACTTCATTACCTAATTCTAATCGCCAGAATTGAATGTATAGGTGCTGGTGAGTTAAAATGTGTTTAGTGGCTTTTGGATTCACTTTCTTACAAGATAGTATTTTGTACTTACTCCATTTAAGAAAATCGGACTGCTTCATTAAATCTTCTTTTTTAATCATCGAAACGGTCTCAATCATGGGAAATTCATAAAGATTTTGCCAGATCCCTTTTGCTCGTCTTTTCGTCACTACAGTTTTCTTAGTTAAGGTGTTAATGACTAAATAATTAAAATAGCGCTTTTTTATTTTTATCTTTTTTGTCTTTATAGGGAAGGTACTTACTTTTCCTTGTTGATAGGCAACACATTTTTTGGCAAAAGGGCATCGCTCGCAGGGGGTTAATTTAGGAGTGCATTGTAATGCACCAAACTCCATCATGGCTTGATTAAAAGTGTTGGGAGAAACTCCTTGCATTAAAATTGTCGCTTTTTCTTTAAAAAACTTGTGTGCTCCAGAGGCATCTATTGGCATCTCGATACCAAAAAAACGGGCTAAAAAACGATAGACATTTCCATCTACTACCGCTTGCGGCTCTTCGAAACAAATTGAAGCGATCGCACTAGCGGTATAATCTCCCACGCCTTTAAGTAATAAGAGTTCCTTAAACGTTTGTGGAAACTTCCCTTGACGCTCTTCTACTACCCAACGCGCCGAGGCATGTAAGTTTCTCGCCCTAGAATAATAGCCTAATCCTTGCCAGAGTTTTAATACTTTTTCTTCTGAAGCAGCCGCTAAGTCAAAAACAGTTGGAAAGGTTTTTATGAACTTTTCATAGTATGGCAACCCTTGCTGAACACGAGTTTGCTGCAAAATGATTTCTGATAACCAGATATGATAGGGGTTCCTTAATTTCCGCCATGGAAAATCACGTTTATTCTCTAAATACCAATCTAACAATATTTTTGTCCAGTCCACTGAGCATAAAATTAAGCCATCTGCAGGATTAAATTGATAAATATTAATGATTTAGGGGGGGATAATTGTAATATTTAATTTATATATTTGCGAACCTCAAATTTAAAGACGTTTTTTAATTTTAAATTCTTAAGACAATGACAAAAGCAGAAATTGTTTCAAACATATCAAATGAATTAGGTATTGATAAAGGAGATGTTCAAGCTACTGTTGAAAAATTCATGGAGCAAGTAAAAGGATCTCTAGAAAACGGTGAAAATGTTTACCTCAGAGGTTTTGGAAGTTTTGTAATAAAAACTAGGGCTAAGAAAACAGGAAGAAATATTTCAAAAAATACAGCAGTAATTATACCTGCGCATAATATTCCTGCCTTTAAACCTGCAAAAATCTTCATCAACGGTGTAAAATCAAAAGTCGCCATAAAATAAATTATTAATCTAATTATTAAATTATTATGCCTAGTGGTAAAAAACGAAAAAGACATAAGGTAGCAACTCATAAACGTAAAAAAAGACGTAGAGCGAATCGCCACAAAAAGAAATAGTGATTTGAATTCACTTTAAAAAATTCATTGTTCTTTGACATAAAGTAAACAACACTGTTTACTTTACAGGTTAAAATCCTGAAAAATTATTGTTTAATCGGCTAGGGAGATTCTTCCCTTCCACAAAATAACTCAGAGTGAATAAAGAACTGATTATCCGATCAAATTCCTCTGCTGTTGATTTTGCTTTACTCAAGGATGGAAAACTAATTGAGCTCAATAAAGAAGTTGAAAATAACAAGTTTTCGGTAGGCGACATATTTTATGCCAAAGTCCGAAAATCTGTTTCAGGTCTCAACGCAGCTTTTGTCAATGTAGGTCACGAAAAAGATGGTTTTTTACACTATCATGACCTAGGTCCAAAACTGCCTTCTTTATTGAAATTTATTAAACAAATAAGTACAGGTAAAACTAAAGACTATTTACTCAAGAACTTTAAGTTCGAAGCAGAAATAGAAAAAACAGGGAAAGTTAGTAACATCCTCAACTCGAATCAACACATTCTTGTTCAGGTAGTCAAAGAGCCCATTTCGACTAAGGGTCCGCGCATTAGTTCAGAACTATCGCTTGCAGGACGCTATATGGTGCTTGTTCCCTTTTCTGATCGTATCTCAATTTCACAAAAAATTGAAAATCGCGAAGAAAAAAACAGATTAAAACGCTTAGTACAAAGTATTCGCCCAAAAAATTTTGGGGTTATTATTCGTACTGTAGCGCAAGACAAAAAAGTGGCCGAGCTAGACGCCGACCTCCAGCAGTTACTAACCCGCTGGAAGAAAATGTGTGCTAGCCTATCTAAAATTAACAAATATCCTTCAAAAGTATTGAGTGAGATTAATCGATCTTCTTCTATCTTAAGAGATATTTTTGATGATTCCTTTACTGGAATTCATGTAGATGATAAAGGCCTATTGGAAGAAGTCCAAGATTATCTTGAAACCATTGCTCCTAAAAAGAAAGGAATAGCCAAACACTATGACAATTCTCTCCCAATATTTGAGAAATACGGCATTGAAAGGCAAATCAAAACTTCTTTTGGAAAAACAGTTTCCATGCAAAAGGGAGCTTATTTGGTAATAGAACACACAGAAGCATTGCACGTGATAGACGTCAATAGTGGAAACCGTTCCAATAAAGCAAAAAGTCAAGAAGACACTGCCATGGAGGTCAATATGATCTCTGCCACAGAAATTGCAAGACAATTACGTCTTCGCGATATGGGAGGTATTATTGTGATCGATTTTATCGATCTCGCCTCTAGTGAAAATAGACGAAAACTTTTTGAACATCTCAAAGAAGAGATGAGTAGTGACAGGACCAAACACAAGATTTTACCCCCTTCAAAGTTTGGCTTGATACAAATTACTCGTCAACGGGTTCGTCCAGAGATGAATATCAAAACAAAAGAACCCAACCCTAATATTAATGGAGAAGTCGAAGCTCCAATTGTTTTACTTGATAAAATCAACGCAGACCTTAACAAAATTGTTAAGCATGCTAAGCATCAAAAAAAGAAAGTGCAGTTACATGTACACCCTTTTATCGCAGCCTACCTCAACCAAGGAGTCTTTTCCATTCGGACAAAATGGTGGTGGGAGCACAAAAAATGGATCAAAATTGTTCCTAGAGATGCTTACCAGTATTTACACTATCGCTTTAGTGATCAAAACAATAAAGCGTTACGTGCTTAAAATAAAAGCGGTACTCCTTTGAGTGCCGCTTTTTTTATGAAATAAAGTATCTTCGTTTAATGCAAAAACAAACTGCCTATTCTCTTGACGAAGCCCAAAAAAAAATAGAGCATTACTGTGCCTATCAAGAACGCTGTCATCAAGAAGTAGTGCAAAAATTGCGGCAAATGAAAATGATTCCGCAGGCCATTGATATAATCATTGGGAAATTGATTCATGACAATTATCTCAACGAAACCCGTTTTTCCCAAAGTTTCGCCCGTGGGAAATTTCGCATGAAAAAATGGGGGAAAGAGCGCATTGTTCGCGAGCTTAAAATGAGACAAATATCCGCCTTCAACATCAAAATAGCACTAAAGGAAATTCCAGAAGAGGATTATCTCACAACCCTTGCAGCTGTAGCTGACAAATTTTGGCAATCGAATGCACATCGAAATCTTTTGCTTCGCAAAAAAAAGGTGATAGATGCCCTGCGATACAGAGGCTGGGAGAGCCATTTGATTTATGAAATGGTCACTACCCTAGAAAACAACTTGAAGTCCCAGTAAACCATTACCCAAGGGCATAGGAACAAGATTGCTTTCGCTGTAAACTTCATTTAAAATATTATTTGCTGAGAAGCTTAGACGTAAGTCATTAAGTTGCCATTGTATATTGAGATCTAAGACTTGATAACTCTCTTGTAAAGGACGCTGAGCGTGTTTAAACGCAATATTCCCCGTCAAGTTCTTTGTGATTGTACTGGCAAAGTTGAAAGTAAAATGATGCCTTAAACTATTAATAGTATAGCGGGAAGCATTAATACTAATTGCTTTTACATCATCGTTCAAATAAACATAACCCATCTGTAAACGTTGGGGCTGTTTTCCTAAAGTAAATTGAGATGTGGCTTCTAGCTCAACACCATGGGTGTTTACTTCACGGATATTTGTCGCTTCAAAACGTTCTTCTTCTGTGGGTCTTACATAATCAATAAGATTTTCTGCTTGACGCAAAAAGGCTGCAACAGATAACTGCCAATTGTTTTTATTCCAACGCAACCCTAATTCCTCTGTCAAAGCTTCTTCTGGCTTTAAATCCTCATTCCCTAAAGTGGTAGGATCACTGTAATACAAGTCTGTAAAAGTAGGGATTCTATAAGTGTATCCTGCATTTCCATATACACGAAGTTGCTTGTTCAGTGCAAATCCAATGTCTATTCCTGGGAAAAATTGCATGCCAAAATCAGTATAATTTGTTACTGCAACCCCTGGAGTAATATCTAATTGATCGTTGCTTAAAAGAAAGCGATGCTCTGCAAAAAAAGTTGTTATAAAACGAGAACGATCGCCAAGGTTATTACTCGCTATGCTTACATAAGCAAAATCGATCCCTAATCCTGTTTGTCCAAGTTTATTGGTGTTTGAAGCATCAAAAGCAAAACCAATTTTTTGGGTAATATGCAGGTTGCGGTAAATCGATGGATTATCCCGAACAAAAATATACTCATCTTGTCCTCTTCTCCAGTAAAGTCTGGGCTTGAACAACCAGTTTCCTTTATTGATACGCGAAGAGAAGGCGACTAAACTTCCTTGTGTTTCCTCATATTGATCTGCATAAGTTGGAAGTGCATAAAAACCATTTGCCCCAAACTTACGTTCAGAGAAAGAAGCGATAAAATCAATGGGGGTACTCCCTTGCTTATTGAATTGTCCTTTTAAAAAGATGTTTTGATTGTAAAAATCTGTGTTGTAACGGTAGCCTTCTGCAGTTTTAGCAGAATAATGGGCGAGAATACTGCTGTTCTCGTTAGAAGTCCCCATGGTGATTTCTGCATTTACCTGTCCATAAGACCCCCCCTGTACATTGACTACCCCTGTAGTATCAAGTGTAGATTTAGTCACAATATTAATGGCTCCTGTAAAAGCATTTTGACCAAAAATTCTGGCTGCTGGACCTTTGATAATTTCGATACGTTCAATTACCTCAAGGGGAAGGGCAAGGTTAAGGGTATGGTGGCCCGTTTGTGCGTCATCTAGCTTGATCCCATCGATCAATAATAATGTCTGGTCAAAACTCCCTCCACGGATGTATAGGTCAGCTTGTGTTCCAGCAATCCCACGACGACGAATATCAATCCCAGCGACTTGTTGTAATAAATCTGCAACAGTAGTTACTCCTGCTTGTCGAATGTTTTCTTTTGTAATAACTTGAATAGAACGAGCATTCTCTGACAAGGGTAAGTCAATTCTTGAAGAACGAACAATAACCTCGTTTAATTGCTTTACAGAAACAGTGTCTTGGTCTTGCTGTGCAAATACATTGACAGATAAACACAGCAAAAGTTGTGGGAAATACTTTTTCATAGGTAGCGTTTGGATTTGGGTAAATAGAGGTAGCGTTAATCGCTTAATAATATGATTTTATTGTTACGCATTTCGATTGTACCAGACGAAATGGTAAAAAGCGTTTCCTCTTTTGAAATACTTTCAAATTGGTTTTGAAAGCTTTCTGCGATGGTAATATTGCCTTTAATTCTTACCGCTCCCGCCTGTAAAGTTGATACAATAGGGGCGTGATTTTCTAATAATTGAAAACTACCATTAGTGCCAGGGAGGGTGAGTGACTCAACTTCCCCAGTAAATAGTTTGGCTTCAGGTGAAATGATTTCCAAATACATGCTTATTCTTCAGATAACATTTTTTCTCCTGCTTCAATGGCTTCTTCGATCGAACCTTTTAAGTTAAAGGCTGCTTCTGGAAGATGATCTAACTCTCCGTCCATAATCATATTGAATCCTTTGATGGTCTCTTTAATATCTACTAATACCCCTGGGATTCCTGTAAACTGCTCTGCCACATGGAAAGGCTGTGATAAGAAACGCTGAACACGACGTGCGCGCGATACCGCTTGTTTGTCTTCTTCAGATAATTCTTCCATCCCCAGAATGGCAATGATATCTTGTAATTCTTTATAACGCTGTAACAACTCTTTTACACGTTGAGCACAGTTATAGTGGTCGTCTCCTAAAATATCCGCCGTTAGAATTCGAGAAGTAGAATCAAGCGGATCTACCGCTGGATAAATCCCTAGCTCGGCAATTTTACGGGATAATACTGTTGTTGCATCTAAGTGAGCAAAGGTTGTAGCCGGAGCTGGATCTGTCAAGTCATCTGCTGGTACATATACCGCTTGCACTGACGTAATCGATCCTTTTTTGGTTGAAGTAATGCGCTCTTGCATCGCTCCCATCTCTGTAGCAAGCGTGGGTTGGTATCCTACCGCAGAGGGCATACGCCCTAGTAGCGCAGACACCTCTGATCCAGCTTGTGTAAAACGAAAAATATTATCAACAAAGAAAAGTACATCTTTCCCCTGACCATCACCTGCACCATCACGGAAATATTCTGCAATGGTTAATCCTGAAAGTGCTACACGAGCACGAGCTCCGGGGGGCTCATTCATTTGTCCAAACACAAAGGTTGCTTTAGAATCTTTCATCGCAGTTTTATCTACTTTAGATAAATCCCAGCCTCCTTCTTCCATTGAATGTAAAAAGTCATCACCATATTTGATAATGCCAGATTCTAACATCTCGCGCAACAAGTCATTTCCTTCACGGGTACGTTCTCCTACACCAGCAAATACAGATAAACCTCCGTGTCCTTTAGCAATATTGTTAATTAATTCTTGAATCAATACTGTTTTTCCTACTCCAGCACCACCAAAGAGACCAATTTTCCCCCCTTTAGCATAAGGTTCAATCAAATCAATTACCTTAATTCCTGTAAATAAAACTTCTGTAGAGGTTGATAATTCATCAAAAGCGGGTGCTTCTCTGTGGATAGGCAATCCTGCATCTCCTGTTTTAGGTAAATCTCCTAGACCATCAATAGCCTCTCCAATAACATTAAATAGACGACCATAAACATCGTCACCAATTGGCATTTGAATAGGGTTTCCGGTTGCTGCAACTTCTGTACCGCGACTAAGTCCATCTGTTGAATCCATCGAAATGGTTCTAACAGTATCTTCTCCAATGTGAGATTGAACTTCTAAAACAAGTTTTCCAGTTGAAGTTTGCACCTCTAACGAGTCATAGATGTTTGGAAGGCTGTTCTCTTTTCCTTCAAAAACAACGTCTACAACAGGTCCGATGATTTGTGAAATTTTTCCTGTATTTGATGCCATGTGGAATCTTTTTTTGGTATTGTAATATTTAGAGTGCAAATATAACCTTTCCCTAAATATTAGCCACTTGAAAACTATAATTTTTGTGAATTATACTCATAAATTTTTATGGAATTTTATCTTTATATAAAGTAAACTAGAATGAAGAAAATTTTTTATCCATTTATTCGTTTTACCCTATCTAAATACAACTTCTTTTATTTTAGAAATTTTAAGGTGATTGGGAAGGAAAATATTCCAACAAACGGGGCCGTTTTATTTTCTCCAAACCATCAAAATGCTTTGCTGGACCCCGTGTTAGTTGGCACTACTGCAGGAAGATCGATTTACTCTCTCACTAGAAGTGATGTCTTTGGGGGACCATTTCAATGGTTCCTCGACGCTATGCAAACAATTCCGATTTATCGCATTCGCGATGGTTATAACAAGCTTAAAAATAATCAAGAAGTTTTTGAACGCTGCTATACCCTTCTTGGTAAAAAGCAGAATATGATGATGTTTTCTGAAGGAAAACACCATGATCAATACTATCTGTTGCGTTTATCAAAAGGAAGCTCTAGACTAGCAATGGAGGCACAGTTGCGCTCGCCTCAACACCCTATCTATCTTCAACCCGTAGGATTAAATTATGGAAATCACCTTCATGCCAGACTCGATTGCACGATTGTTTATGGGAAAGCCGTTAATGTGCAAGATTTCCTTAGCGCATATCAAGACCATCCTGCTAAAGGCCTCAATGCCCTGCGAGACACTTTACAATATGAAATGGAAGCCTGCCTTTGGTATCCAAAAAATGATTCTAGCTATGTGGAGAAAAAAATATACATCAATCGAAAAAACACCCAACTGCCCTTTGCCAAAATAAAAGCAGTATTAGAAAAACCGGCCCCTAATTTAGCCGCTCCTGCTAAGGAACTCTTTGTATATAAAATCCTTATCGCGCTGTTTAGCCTTCCTAATCTACCCGCGCATTTGGCCATTAAATATCTTGTCAGCCAGTTTAGTGACCCTGTTTTTCAAGGCTCTGTCAAATATTTAGGCGGCCTGCTAATTTTCCTTCTATGGTGGATAATGGGTATTATTGGTTTTACTACAGAAGTGAATATTTATTGGGGAATAAGCTTTCTTTTATGCTCGGTTAGTAGTCTTTATCTTCGCCAATTTTTTATAACTAGGCCACTTTAATAAGTTTTATTGATGAGAAACCCATAATCGAACGAAAAAAAAATTCGAAAAAATGAATAAAATATCTTAATTATTATAAAAAATGATAAAAAAATTATTTTTATAGATATTATCTATTATTGTTTTTTTATCCCTAGCGTTTCCTAAAAATTCATTGTATCTTTATCCCATGAAAGACGTTATCATCATTGGCGCTGGTCCCATTGGATTAGCCTGCGGGATTGCCGCACAAAAAAGAAAGTTAGAGTACCTTATTCTCGATAAAGGAGTGCTGGTTAATTCCCTCTATCATTACCCACAAAATATGACGTTTTTCTCAACTTCAGACCGGCTTGAAATAGGAGAAATCCCTTTTATCTCTCACAATACAAAACCCACCCGAGCCGAGGCACTTGAATATTATAGAAGGGTCACTTCTGCCTGGGAACTTAATGTAAATTTATACGAAGGTGTCGATCGTTTTGAAAAAACTAAAACGGGCTTTATTGTACATACCCCTAAAGGGAGCTACCCTACAAAAAATATTGTTATGGCAACGGGTTTTTATGACTTGCCCTATCTACTTGACGTTCCTGGAGAAGATTTACCCAAAGTCACCCACTATTATAAAGAGCCCCATCCTTATTTTGGGATGGACCTCGTCGTTGTAGGTGCCGCCAACTCTGCTGTTGATGTTGCCCTTGAAACCTATCGCAAAGGAGCAAAAAGCGTCACCTTAGTCATTAGAGAAAAAGAAGTAGGACAAAACGTAAAATACTGGGCTAGACCTGATATTGTCAATCGTATTGAAGAAGGTAGCATCAAAGCCTATTATGAAGCCCAAATCGCTGCAATTACTCCTAATAGCGTTCAAATTAACTCCCCAGAGGGAACCTTTGAAATTAAAAACGACTTTGTTTTAGCCATGACCGGGTATCAGCCCGACTTTTCCCTGCTTGAATCCTTAGGGGTAAGCTTCCAGGAAGATGAATTTAAGACCCCCATCTATAATGAAACTAGTATGGAGTCAAACCAAAAAGGAGTTTACCTTGCAGGAGTTGTTTGTGGTGGCTTAAAAACCAATAAATGGTTTATCGAAAACTCTCGCATTCATGCACCCATGATTATGGATGCTATCTTAAAAGCTTAGACTAATTTGGATAACGCAAGCACAGATCCTAGATGAAGTCCATCGTGGAACAATAAAAAACTCTGTGTCGTTTCAACTGAGTCTAGTAACATAATAGTCGATGTGGTATAAGGTTGATAATTCGTGAAAAGACCACTTGTTATATCTTTTTCATACTGCTCATAAGTAGAAAACAGAGCCGCATCAATCGCCTTGACCTCTTCTGCAGTCATGTCGCGTTCTGGCTTTGACCCTTTGGCAAAAAGCTTCACCCATTCTCTTGGAATACGTAATTCATTCCCCGTGTTTTTATATAATAGTAATTGGTGTGTTACCATGGTGTGTGCAATATTCCAAAGGATATTATTATTGAACCCTTCGGGAATTTTGTTGAGCTTTTCTAAACTGTATTGCTTGAGATAATAATGAAATATTTTTCTGTTATGCAACTGGATTGAAAGGAGATTTTCCATAAATATATATTTTGCCTAAATGTACATAAAATCGGAAATGAATAATGGATTACTTACTTTAGTAGTATGAAGCTACTCATCGTTCCAGATTCTTTTAAAGAAAGTCTTCCCGCCACCGAAGTGGCTTCTGCTATTGAAAAAGGGTTAAGAAAAGTGAACAAAGACCTCAATGTTAAATGTATTCCCTTTTCAGACGGGGGAGAAGGTGCCTTAACAATTTTAAAAGAACATACTAAAGGAAATTTGATCTCTTGTGCCACCGTTAACCCAATTGGGCAAGCCATTAACGCAGATTATTTTTTATTTGAAGATCAATCTACTGCATGGATCGAACTTTCTCAAGCCTCTGGTTTAGCCCTTTTAGAGACGAAAGATCGCAAGCCATGGATCACCTCAACCTTTGGCACAGGGATACAAATCAAACACGCCATAGAGCAAGGCTGTTCTAAAATTATTTTAGGAATTGGCGGAAGTGCTACAAACGATGCTGGAGCAGGAATTTTTCAAGCCCTAGGTGGAAGGTTACTTGATAAAACGGGAAAAGATTTAGAAAAAGGTGGAGCGGCCTTAGCTGCTTTAGAAAAAATTATCCCCACCAAAGGTTTAAATAATATTCAATGGGAAATCGCCTATGATGTTTCGAATCCACTACTTGGTCCTGAGGGGGCTAGTAATATTTATGCTCCGCAAAAAGGCGCCACTCCAGATGAAGTAATAAATTTAGACGCTAGCTTAGCCCATTTCGCAAAATGCGTCAAAAAACAATTCAATCGAAACATTGATAAAGTTCCTGGAGGGGGTGCAGCTGGGGGAACAGCAGCGGGGATGTTCGCCTTTTTTAACGCTCAACTTACCCCTGGGTTTAACTTGATGGCGCAACTCCTAGATTTAGAAAAACAAATACAAAAAGCCACACTTGTCTTTACTGCAGAGGGGAAAATCGATGCACAATCCTTACAGGGAAAAGTACCCGTGGGGGTGGCGCGATTAGCTCAAAAAAACAACACTCCTTGCATAGGATTAATGGGGGCCATCGAAGGGTCAACTACCCCTTTGTATCAAGAAGGCTTTAGTGGGATTTTTAACATTCAAAACGGCCCCATGTCTCTTGAAACATCAAAAGCAAATGCTGCCCGTTTATTAGAAGAAACCGCACAAAGAGTTTTTGCTTTTCATCAAAACATCCAGACACTATGACGCTTTCTTTTATCCTCTTACTGCTAGCCGTTGGCTGGATTATAGTAGGAACAACCCGCTATAAAATGCATCCTTTTTTAGTTTTGCTAAGTGCGAGTATCTTTTTAGCCATAGGGACGGGTATCCCCTTAAATGAATTGCCTTTACTGTTGGGGAAAGGGTTTGGGAAAACAACCCAAAGTATTGGATTACTTATTTTGTTTGGTACTATTATAGGCGTTGTTTTAGAAGTGTCACATGCTACCCAAACCTTAGCAAAGGCACTTTTAGATGGACTGCAGAAACTCCCTTTGCCTTATGCGGTGAGTTGCATTGGCTATCTCGTTTCCATTCCTGTGTTTTGTGATTCTGCCTTTGTAATTTTGTCTTCTTTAAACAAGACGCTTTCTACACAAACAAAAACTCCTTTGGTGGCTTTAACGGTTGCTTTATCTACCGGCTTATTTGCGCCACACGTATTGGTCCCTCCTACACCAGGGCCTTTAGCTGCGGCTGCAAATCTTGCATTAGATAATTTGTTTTTATTAATTGTCTTTGGCGGTATTTTAGCCTTTATTCTTATCCTAGCTGGAGCAGCTTATGCCTCTTTTTTAGCGCGGAAATTAACCTATCAGCCTGTTGCTATAGAGGTCAAAGACGAGGAAGAACCTCAAGTCCTCCCCTCTTTTTCCAGTGCAATTGCTCCTATTATAATTCCCATTATATTGATGGCCATTGGGACTTTTCTTTCTTTTATTCCGTTTCCTAACCCACTTTTATTTTTAAAAGAAATCCTCGCGGTCTTTTGCACACCTACTTTTGCCTTAGGAATAGGAATGTTACTTTCTTTTCGTTTACTCAACCTCACAACCACTCCTGTGAATGATTTAGTCCAAAAAGGGATCGCAGTTGCCGCTCCTATTTTAGTCATTACAGGGATGGGGGGAACACTGGGATTAATCATACAGCAACTCCCCTTAACCGAATTTGTAGAGAGCAACTTAACCCAGTCAAGTTGGGGCTTACTTATCCCCTTTCTTATTGCTGCCATTTTAAAAACTGCTCAAGGCTCGTCAACTGTAGCAATTATTACGGCAAGTTCTATTGTATTTCCACTTCTTGCAGTATTAGGTCTAGACCGTGAAATGGGGAAAATCTGGGTGATTTTAGCCGTAGGAGTCGGTTCGATGACGGTCTCCCATGCAAACGATTCTTACTTTTGGATTGTTTCACAAATGGGCGGTTTAGATATTAAAACAGCATATCGACACCACAGCTTTGGTACCTTTCTTCAAGGGAGTTTAGGAATCGTTTTGGTCCTTTTAGGACATTGGATAAGCCAGATAATCTTGGCCTAAGGCATTTTGAGAAACCCTATTTTTTCCCTAACCTTGTGTTGATGAAAAACCTTCCCACGCACCCAATAGAGGGTGCAGAAATTTCTTGGTTTGCTCCTTTGTGTGATGGGGACGACGATTTTTTAGGTCACCGCAATCCAGCTTTTAAAAGCAACTGGGAAAACACTGCTAAAATTGTCAAAACTGCCGATGCTTTAGGGTTTAGAAATGTACTATGCCCTTCCTCTTATCAAGTAGGGCAAGACACTCTTTCTTTTGTTGCAGGGATGGCACCATTGACCCAACAGATTAATTTATTAGCCGCGGTTCGATGTGGAGAAGTACATCCTCCTATGTTAGCGCGAACCATTGCCACTTTAGATCATATGTTAAAGGGAAGATTAACCATTAATATTATTTCATCAGATTTACCCGGGACACAGTTGTCTTCGCCAGAACGCTATGCACGCTCAAGAGAAGTCATTGAAATTCTTAAACAAGCCTGGACACAAGACCGCATTGATTTTAAAGGACAATATTACCAGTTAGATTTACCCACTAGACCCGTAAAACCTTACCAACAAAATGGTGGGCCATTGCTTTATTTTGGAGGGTATTCGCCCGATGGTGTTGACCTTTGTGCAGAACATTGTGATGTCTATTTAATGTGGCCAGAAACTGAAGAAAAACTAAAAGGGCTAATGGATAATATGACCCAAAAAGCCGCAAGCTATAACAGGACTGTACAGTTTGGTTTGCGTGTTCATGTTATTGTTAGAGAAACCGAAGAGGAAGCCAGAGCCTATGCCGACAGTTTACTCTCAAAATTAGATCTAGATCTAGGCACAGACATTCGCAATCGAGCACAAGACGCCGCTTCTTTAGGGGTGGCCAGACAATCACAATTAAGAGAAGAAGCCGACGAAAAATATTATGTAGAACCCCATTTATGGACGGGAATTGGTTTGGCTCGATCTGGTTGTGGAGCCGCCATTGTAGGAAACCCAGACCAGGTTGTGGCAAAGTTAGAACGCTATATGGAAATGGGGATACGCTCCTTTATCCTTTCGGGTTATCCCCACCAGCAAGAATGTGAATTATTTGCCCAATACGTCCTGCCAAGAATCAAGACGGTCTCTCTCCCTGAAATCTTTGGGCGAATACCAAAAATAACCCCTAACAGTCCTTTAGGAAACGGTCCCAGAACTTAAAGCCATGATCGACTTTATCATCGTACTGACCTATTTTACTGTTGTGTTAATTGTTGCGCTACGCGGGAAAATAAGCCCTAATAGTTCTGCCGATGAATACTTTTTAAGTTCTAGAAATTTGCCTTGGTACTCGATTGCACTTTCCACCATTGCGACAAATATTCAAGGGTATCAATTTCTTGGAATGATGGGGTCTGCCTACCTCTATGGGTTAGCACAAGCCAATCTTGAAATCAATGCGGTACAAGGGATTTTATTAGGAGCTTTTGTCTTTGTTCCTCTTTTTTTAAAGGAAAAAATTACTACTATTACCCAGTTTATTGCACAAAAACTGGGGCAACGTATTGCCTTATTTTATTCTTTAGCGAATATTGCTTTATTCGCGACGGTCACCCTGGGAGCAGCGCTTTTTTGGGGGGCTTATGCCGCCGATATGGTCTTTGGGGAACAACTGTCTTTTTTACATGAAAATAGGGTTTTTCGCATCGCAATCTTAATTATTATTTTAGGGGTTTTCTCTGCTATTTATACTTATTTTGGAGGCCTAAGTGCCGTGGTCAAAACCGATATTATTCAGTTTAGTGTTTTACTTATCAGTGGAATAGTGGTGTGTCTTACTGCTGTTTATCATTTAGGGGGCTGGGAACAATTGTATGTTAAAACTCCAGAAAAAATGCACTTGCATTTAGCCGCAGATCATCCCACTTTACCCTGGACGCATTTATTAGGCCTTTTCTTTTTAAACATCAATTATTGGTGTGCAAATCAAACTGTGATGCAACGTGCCCTTGCAGCTAAAAGTGTTGCTCATGCACAAACCGGTTTAATGGTGGGAGGACTCATTAAATATTTTATGGCAGTAATAATTGTTGTGCCTGGCATAGCACTTTATGGAATACTAGGAGATAGCCTGGGAGAACCAGATTTAGCCTTTCCTTATCTCGTAAAAACTTATTTACCTGTGGGTGTGAAAGGGATCATTTTATGCGGGTTATTTGCCTCTTTAATGAGTACAGTAGATTCAACATTTAATTCTCTAGCCACGCTGTGGTCAACAGATATTTATGCTACTTACCTCAACAAAATGGCTAGTGATCGACAAAAAATTAACGCTGGGCGTAAGGCAATTATGTTTAGTTTAGGAACTGCTTTGATGATGGGTTTGATATTATTATACCTCAAATTTGACAATCCAGACTCTGCCTTTACCCATACCCTCAATAATTTACGGTACTATATTAATTGCGGGATAGTGGTGTTGATTTGTAGCGCCGTATTGCTGGTAAAGCCGAACAAGAAAGTTGTCCTATTGGCCTTTGTGGCCACCCTTCCTATCAACATTGGACTGCAGTTGATCTTCCTAGAGATGAATTACTTTGTTCGTGCATTCTGGGTAATCTTTAGTGGTCTCTCTCTTGGGATTATTGGAAGTAAAGGACGGCTCAATTCCCTTTTATCATTGTTTCAACCAGCAAATAAGCAAAGTCGAAATTGGGGTTGGGCATTGGCCATAAGTTTACTTTTCCTTCATTTTATTTTTCATTAAAGCTCTTTTATAATCCTTATCTTGGAGCATATTTTAAACTATGCCACTTTGCATTATCGTTCCCTGTTACAATGAAGCCAATCG
>JBMYNN010000030.1:0-20857 GCA_049598335.1 Flavobacteriaceae bacterium | reverse complement strand
TATAGAGATTTACCTCAAGAATTTTGTCCCTCGATTTAGAAAAGACACAAAGCTCTAATGTTTAAAGCGAATAGAGGGGAGAGAAATAGAATACCAAATACGGCTAAATAACTCATTTGAAAACCTAGTTGCTGGATAAAACTAGGCCTAATCACGGTATTTTGCCATAGTTTTCCTTTGGGAAAAGAAGATAAAGGGCGAAACAAAATTTGAAAGAAAAGCATTAACAATCCAACATGTAAACCAGAGATAGCAAATAAATGTACTACTCCTGCTTTGGCAAATTCTTCTCTTGTATAATTATCTAGGCTATTTCGTTCCCCTAATAAA
Source organism: Flavobacteriaceae bacterium (assembly GCA_049598335.1). Classification (GTDB taxonomy): domain Bacteria; phylum Bacteroidota; class Bacteroidia; order Flavobacteriales; family Flavobacteriaceae; genus Arcticimaribacter. Next base: position 20,527 of record JBMYNN010000030.1, on the reverse strand, counting down.
ATGGTTTTTAGGATAGCAATTGTTTGGGGCTTTAATCGACTTTGGTCTAACTTCTTCAAGAGAAATGCTCTATACTTTAGAAATGAAAAGCCAGTGCTTTCTGCAGTTGAAATAGCATCAATTGAATAGTTTATTTGATGATAAATTTTTAGGCTTTGCAAATAAGCTTTCTAATTGAAACCCTCTGGATTTGAAGGGGCATTAATGGGGGATATTCGTCCTTTTATTATCCATTTACTACTGTAGTCTAATAGGTTTTTTGTTTTCTCACTTTTATTGACTGTCAATAAAAGTGAGCCACTTTAAGCTTGACCATTGACCCTTTCTACCTTAACATAAAAACGTTCCTTGGTTTTTGTAGGATTTAATTTCTGCTCTAGAACAACTTTAAAATTGTTTTCTTGAAAAGTTTTAACAAGTTGGCTGTAATGATCGAGAGGGAGCTTTTGATCAATATTTCCTGCTAAATACCCCATCCCATAAAAGCAAAGTCCAAAGATAAATGTTTGTCTCTTGAAGGGGGGGATAAAGAAAAGTAAACCAATAAAATAAGACAAAGCAAAACGTCAATCCCTTTATATAAAGGCTCAATTTGATAGGCAGCATGGATACCCAGAACGAAGACCAATAAGAATGGTACAAGAGGTAAAGATAAGGGCTTCACTCTCTAAATATAATAAGACTTTATTTTAAATCTGCAACAATCGCACGGGCTACTTCTTTACTAGCATTTTTCTCCCCTAACTGATTTGTTAAATTTTGATAGTCAAGTTCAATTTGGCGCCTTACTTTTTCTTCCCCTAGACTTATTAATGTATTAGTAATTATTTCAATGGTGCAATTTTCTTGAATGAGTTCTTTGACTACTTCTTTTTGTAAAATCAAATTAACTAGGGAGATAAAATCGAGTTGAACAATTCTCTTTGCAATAGCAAAACTAAGCCAGCTACTTTTATAACACACCATTTGCGGGACACTAAATAGAGCGGTCTCTAGGGTTGCGGTTCCACTGGTTACAATGGCGGCATAGGCGTTTTTTAAAAGGGTATATGTTTGATTATGTAAAAGTGATACAGAAGAGTCCAAGGTGAATTTTTGATACCATTGTGGGTCTATGCCTGGCGCACCAGCAATCACAAAATGGTACTGTGGGAAACGTTCAATCACAGATAAAAAGATAGGCATCATTTTATTGATCTCTTGCTTTCTACTACCCGGTAAAAGGGCTATAATAGGCTTTTTACTGTCTGTTATATGGAGTGTTAGCGTTTCCTTTTTTTGGCGTTCTTCTTTAATGACTTGGATCAATGGATGCCCAACAAAAGTCACATCATAATGATGCTTTTTTTTAAAATAAGCGGCTTCAAAAGGAAGAATCACATACAGTGCATCTAGATCACGTTTAATTTTTTTGATGCGATTTTCTTTCCACGCCCAGATCTGTGGGCTAATATAATAGTGGTTAGGAATTCCTTGTTTTTTGGCCCATTTGGCAATACGCATGTTAAATCCTGGATAATCGATATAGACCAATACATCGGGTTGAAAACTTAAAATATCCTTTTTGCAGAGCGCAATATTATTTAAAATAGTCTTAAGGTTTAAAAATACTTCCCAGAACCCCATAAAGGCCAATTCTTTATAGTGCTTGACAAGTGTACCTCCCTGTGCAGCCATTTGATTACCTCCCCAAAAGCGAATATCTGCAGTGGAGTCCTCTAAGTAGATCTCTTTCATTAGGTTTGAACCGTGTAAATCACCCGAGGCTTCTCCTGCAATAATATAGTATTTCATCTAAATAACTTTCAAAATTGCCACAACAACAACTAAAAGAATTAAGACACTCACTAGTCCATAGGCAATTTGATAGTCTTTTTTTCTAATTAAAATAAAAAAGACGGGTAGATTTAATAAAGCACCGAGACTAATCAATGAACCAAATTTATTCTGATTATATAATATTTTAAAGCTTCTTATAATTCCCTGATCTGAGAAGTAAATGGTAAAAAGTATCATCCCAATAAAGGTTAAAACAAGTCCAATAAAGACTCCAAAAAGTTTCTCTTTATTTTTCAAAATTCCAAGTGTTTAATTTTTGTATTGCATGATGAGCGGTTAGATCAAATTGGGTGGGGACGATAGAAATATATCCTTGTGCTAAAGCGGCTTCGTCTGTGTCTTCCCCTTTATCCTCGTTAATAAATTCTCCTGTAAGCCAGTAATAGTCTTTTCCCATAGGGCTTTGTCTTTTATCAAATTTCTCTACCCAGTGTGCCTTAGCTTGCCTACATATTTTAATTCCTTTGATGTCCTGTTGTTCCATCAAGGGAAAGTTGACATTCAAGACAACATCTGATGGGATTTTTTCTTTTAATGCATTGCGAACAATCTTTTCTACATATGGCTTAAGGGGTTCAAAATTTGCTGTCCATCGATAATCACAAAGTGAAAAACCAATGGCAGGCACACCTTCAATACCCGCTTCTACAGCTGCGCTCATTGTTCCAGAATAGATCACGTTAATAGAAGAATTAGAGCCGTGATTAATGCCAGATACACATAAATCAGGTTTTCGATCCATCAATTCATTAATGGCTAGCTTAACACAGTCTGCGGGAGTACCTGAGCTTTGATATTCCTTTTGTGGGCCACTATCTACATTGATTGCCGTACATTCAAGTGTTGAATTAATTGTAATAGCGTGGCCCATACCAGATTGTGGACTGTCTGGAGCAACCACCACTACATCGCCAATACTGTTGACTACTTCTATAAGCGCCCGAATTCCTGGAGCGGATATACCATCGTCATTTGTGACTAAAATCAAGGGCCTTTTCGCCATAAGATCTTTTTTAGCTAAGGTAAGAAAATACTTTCCTAGGCTGTTAAAATAGCGTCAAAAAGGGAGCAGTTGCTTGCTAAGACGTCGTCAATTCAATATATTGCTCCAGTAATTCTAATGTTATGAAAAAAATTGCTGCTTTATCTTTGTTGTTGCTTGGTGGATTGACCTTAGTTGCTTTTACCGAAACAATAAAAAACCCTTCAAAAGATAAATTACTTTTAGAAATAGTCTCTTATGTATTAGATAGAGGGCATTTTTCTCCTTCACAGATAGATGATTCCTTTTCTGAAAATGTTTATTTGAATTATCTCAATGGACTTGACGGAAGACATCAATTTTTTCTCAAAGCAGACATCAATAATTTCAATAATTATAAACGAAAAATTGACGATCAAATCAAGGCATCAAAAGTGGACTTCTTTAACCTTTCATATGAAAAATTTCTACAACGAATGGAACAAGTCAAGGCGTTTTACCCTAGCTTATTGACAAAACCCTTTGACTTTTCAAAAGAAGAAATGATTAATACTGATTATGAAAACGCACCTTACGCTCAATCTTTATCAGAACTGAAAACTGTTTGGAGAAAGTTTTTAAAATTCAATGCTTTAGGGATTTATGCAGGATTAAAAGAGCGAGAAGAAGATAAAAAAGCCACTGATTCAACCTATGTGATTAAATCAGATGTAGCGTTAGAAATTGAAACGCGTGAGGTCTTAAAAGAAGACATGAAATACTTTTTTGAAGCTCGTGAAGATCTCAATCGAAATGATTTTTTTTCTTTATATATCAATGCTATTGCACTTCAATTCGACCCTCACACAAGCTATCTAGCACCTAGTGCTAAAGAGCGTTTTGATCAAAATATTTCTGGAAAATTTGAAGGAATAGGAGCTCGTCTAACAAAACGAAATCAAGAAATTGAAATTGTTGAGGTGATTTCTGGAGGGCCTGTTTGGAGGGGGAAGTTAATAGAACCTGGAGATAAAATTCTTAAAGTTGCACAAGTAGACGAGACTCCCGTTGATGTTGTAGGAATGCGTTTAGACGATGTAATTAAATTAATCAAAGGACCAAAAGGCACTCAAGTTTTCTTGACCATAAAAAAAGTCGACGGTACTATTACTGTTGTTCCTATTACAAGAGATATAATTGAATTAGAAGAAGTTTTTGCTAAATCGACCATAATAGAAAAAAACAATCAACGATTCGGTTTAATTCACCTTCCACGTTTCTATGTAGACTTTAGTGACTATGGAAATCGAAATGCGGCAACCGATGTGAAAAATGAAATTGTAAAACTTAAAGCAGAGGGGGTAGAAGGAATTGTTTTTGATTTAAGGAATAACGGTGGCGGATCTTTACAAACCGTCGTGGATATGGCAGGTTATTTTATCGAAGATGGCCCCATTGTTCAAGTTAAATCTACTGGAGGTCAAAAGCAGATCCTAAGCGACCTTGATAAATCAATCGAATGGGATGGACCATTGGTTATTATGGTAAATGAATTTTCGGCTTCTGCCTCAGAAATATTAGCCGCAGCATTACAAGACTATAAACGCGCCATTGTTTTAGGAAGTAGGCAAACTTTTGGGAAAGGAACTGTTCAGAATGTAATTGATTTAAATCAAATTATTTCTAGTAATACCTATGGCGACCTAGGGGCCATGAAATTGACCACAGATAAATTTTACCGTATCAATGGTGGATCAACTCAATTGGAAGGGGTGAAAAGTGACATTATTTTCCCTAACCGTTATACCTATATAGATACTGGAGAGAAAGACCAAGATAATCCACTAGAATGGGATAAAATCTCTCCAGCAAATTTCACTTTATGGTCTTCGGGCAATCAATACAATTATGCCATTGAACGCAGTCGAAAACGCCTTGCAGATAATCCTTTTGTTCAACTTATTGACGAACAGGCGAAATGGGTAAAATCAAGACAAAATAATTATGATTTTCCACTTAATTTTGAGACCTACTTGTCTAAAAATGAAGCCTTAGATCAGCAAGTTGAGAAGTTTGAAAAGTTAAAGGAGTTTAAAAACATCCTATCTTTCAAAGCCCTAAAGAAAGATTTACCCTTAATTCAAAAAGATGCTGTTTCTAAAGAGAAGAGAGTGCGTTGGGAAGAAAGTTTAGGGAAGGATATTTATGTAGACGAAGCGATAAATGTCTTAAGTGATTTAACCAAATTCAAAGGGAATAAACGCTCAATTGCCCTAGTAAAACAATAAGGTATTGCAGCAGCGGCTTACTTCTTTAACGGTGCTTAAAAATCCATTGGGGAGTATAAGCCTAGCTTACATTTGTCTCGTTGCTTTTTGTGCCATTGGGGCAGGTTTTCTTGCACCAGATAATACTTCACACGCGAATCAAATGCATGTTTCTATACACTCTAAACCACCAGGGTTCAAGGTTCAGCTTTTATCTATTCCGTCTAAAACTGCTGAGCTATTTGAAGAAATTCCATTAGAAGATTATTATTGGAAAGAGGGGAATTTGTTTTATCGTATATATGGGAGTAATCAAGAGTATTACCAGTCGATTGATAAAAATATATTTCCTGGTAACTTGTCCCAGCAAGCCATTGAACAAAACTATATTAAGTCGCAAAAGTTTATATGGGGAACAGATAAATTTGGGCGAGACCTTTTAAGCCGTATGCTTTTTGGAGCTCGAATTTCTTTATCCATAGGGTTTATTGCTGTTTTAATTTCGTTAGTTGTAGGTATTTTTTTAGGGGGGGTAGCAGGATATTTAGGGGGCAAGACAGATCAATTTATTTTGTGGTTGATTAATGTAGTTTGGAGTATTCCCAGTCTCTTGATGGTAATTGCCATCACACTAGCCCTAGGAAAAGGTTTTTGGCAAGTTTTTATTGCCGTAGGATTAACCATGTGGGTAGAAGTCGCTCGTTTAGTGCGAGGACTTGTTCTATCTATCAAAGAAGAAACCTTTATTCAGGCGGCAAAGGGAATGGGCTTTTCTTCTACAAGAATTTTTATTCATCACATATTTCCACTTTTAATCCCTTCTTTGATTGTTATTGGAACAGCCAATTTTGCCAGTGCCATTTTGATCGAAAGTGGGTTGAGTTTTTTGGGGATTGGGGCACAACCCCCCGTTCCCAGCTGGGGGGGCATGATTAAAGATCACTTTAGGTATATATTATTGGGGAAAGCATATCTCGCCATTATTCCTGGTATAGCGATTATGAGTCTTGTCTTAGCTTTTATGATGTTAGGTAATGCATTGAGAGACGCGCTAGATATTAAAAACTAGCGTCGTTTAATCTGTTAGCATCAAGGTTAAGATAGATAAAGATTAATATAGTAAAAGCCAGTAAACTTGATCCTCCATAACTAATTAATGGTAAAGGAATTCCAATAGTTGGAACCAGCCCAATAGACATCCCTATATTGATAAAAAAGTGAAAAAAAATAATGCTTGCAACACTGTAGGCATATATGCGTGAAAAGTTGTTTTTTTGAGCTTCAGCTCGACTTAAAATGCGTAAAATCAAAATACTAAATAGTAAGACAACACTCCCACTTCCTAAAAAGCCCCATTCTTCTCCTATAGTGCTAAAGATATAATCAGTATGTTGTTCTGGGACAAAGCCTCCTTTGGTTTGTGTGCCTTGTAAGAAGCCTTTTCCATCCCAGCCACCAGAACCGATAGCAATTTTCGATTGATTTAGATTATAACCAATTCCCTGAGTGTCGATTTCTTTACCAAGGACAACATTAAAACGATCCCTATGACGTTGTTCAAAGATTTCATTAAAAATATAATCCATAGAATAAACATATCCACAGCTGGTAAGAATAGATATTAAATAGGGTAAGAAAGTTACTTTCTTATTAACTTTCTTAGAAAAGAAATAAAGAGAAATAATAACAAAAATAATACTTACATAAACAAAGGGTAGGGGTGCTATTAGGGTAAGAATAAAGAATAAAACCATCCCAGAAATAACTAGGATGTAGGGAGTGGGTAAGCCTTCTCTAAATAATACAAAAATGAATGCTCCAAATACTAATGCTGATCCAGCATCTGGTTGTATCAAAATGAGTCCCATGGGTAAACCAATGATTAATAGGATTTGTATTAAAGACCTAAATTGACGGATATCGATTTGTATTTCGCTTAATAGTTTTGCGGTAGCGAGTGCAACAGCTACTTTTGCAAATTCTGCGGGTTGCAAACTAATTCCTCCAAAATTATACCATGATCGCGCTCCAGAGATTGTGCTTCCAAAAGGGTATAGGCCTATTAATAGTATGATAATAACCAGATAAATGACACTAGAAAAGCGTTCGAATATTTTTACTGGCGCAGCCAAAATAAATATTCCTGCAACAAGGCTAAGGATTAAAAAGATTATTTGCTTTCCAATTGAACGACTAAGATTAAATAGCTCTGGTTGATTTACATCAAAAGTAGAAGAATAAATATTTGTTATCCCAAAGGAGACCAAGAGGAGATAGATCAACAATACAAGCCAGTCAATTTTAAAGATTTTATTCATTTATCTCAAAGGGTTCCCCAGAAATGGGTTTTAAATATTCATGTGATAGACTTCCCTCGACCATGCGTTTTTCAAGCAATTTTCTTTTGACAGTTCCGTTGAGGTAATCTTCAATCATCAAACTGGCAATAGGAGCGGCCCAACGTGCTCCCCAATAACCATTTTCTATAAAAACAGCGATGGCTATTTTGGGGTTGTCTTTTGGGGCAAATGCCACAAATATAGAGTGATCGGTCAATTGTTTTCTCTCTCCGTTTATTCGAGTAAAATTCTCGGCTGTTCCTGTTTTCCCACAGACTTCAATCCCTTTGATACGGGCAATTCTAGCCGTTCCTCTTTCAACAACCTTATGCATTCCATCAATGACTACCTCAAAATGTTCAGGGTCGATACTGGTGATTTTTTTAGTGAATTTTTGTTCAAGTGAATCTCCTTCTACCTCTTTGACAAAATGCGGAGTATAGTAAAACCCTCTATTAGCGATCGCAGCGGTAAAGTTAGCAAGCTGGATAGGCGTGGTTAATAATTCTCCTTGCCCTATAGCGTTGGAGATTATAGTAGGTGCTTTCCATCCTCCGTTATTATAGGCACGATTGTAATAGGCAGCACCGGGAACATGCCCAGGGCGTCCAATGGATAAATCATATCCTAGATAATTCCCTAAACCGAAACTTTTTAAATGCTCTTTCCATTGATCTACTCCTTCTTCTGGAGTGGGATATTTTTCAATAATGGCTTTATAAGTATGCGAAAAATAGGTATTACAAGATTTATAAATAGCACTAAGCAAGTCGTTGCGGGTGCCTCTTCTACAATGACATTCCATAAAAGCCCCTTTTGCGTAATAATGTCCACGATTACAGCGGTGTTTTGTTTGTGGCGTGATAGCTTCTTCTTGTAAGGCAATTAAAGCATTCAATGTTTTAAAGGGCGAGCCGGGGGGATACTGGGCTAGTAGTCCGCGGTCAAAGAGGGGTTTTGCAAGGGTGTCATTGGCGAGTTTTCGGTAGTTGTAAGACCGCTCTCTCCCCACTAGAATTTTGGGATCATAAGAAGGAGCATTGACCAGGGCTAAAACTTCCCCCGTGGCAGGTTCAATGGCAACAATTCCTCCCCGCTTATTTTGCATCAACTTTTCTCCATAGGCTTGTAGTTTACTATCAAGCGTAAGCGTAATATCTTTTGCTGGAGTAGGGGCTACATCATAGATTCCTTCTTTATAAGTCCCTAATATGCGATTAAAGCGATCCTTTTGTAAGAAACGTTTTCCTTTGGTTCCTCTTAATTGATTTTCATAGGATTTTTCCACTCCTTGTCGTCCAATGATTTCTCCAAGTTGATAGTAATCGTCTTTCTTGAGATCGTTATTATTCACCTCACTCACATAACCTAAAACATTGGCTCCATGGTTAACTCTATAGTTCCGTAAAGATTTCTTTTGGATGAAAAAACCCTTGAACTTCCACATTTGTTCTTGCAACTTTGCATAGGTTTCTTTAGAGATCTGATTGACGACTACAGAGGGTAAGCGTTTAGAATATTGACGGGCTTTTTTAAGGTTATAAATTAACCTTTTCTTACTCACTCCCGTTAACTCACAAAAAGATAAGGTGTCAAAGGGAGAAACGTTTTCTGGGATGATCATTACATCATATGCCGGTTGATTGGCCACCAGTAATTTTCCATTTCGGTCATAAATAAAACCGCGTTCTGGATATTCTGCAATTTCTAAAACGGCATTGTTTTCTGAAAGCGTTTGATAAGAGGTGTTTACTACTTGTAGATCTAATAGCCGGTATAAAAAAGCACAGGCCATTGCTATGGTGATCACACGAAGTAAAAATATACGCATCATTTTTTGGGTTGCAATAGATTAATTGTTGCGGCAATTAAAATAAATGAAAAGAGGGTATTGGTTATGCTGTGTTTAAAGATAATCCAAAAATGTGCCATACTGAAATAGGCAACAAATGCAAAAATCAATTGGTGTATAAGGATAATCAAAAAGACATATAGGAGACGATTGGTTAAAAGTGTTCCTGTAAACATCGCATAGGGCTGATCATAATTTTCACCTAGTGCAAATCGAGAAACAACTGGTCTGACAAAGGCGGTAGTAACACAAGCAATGCTGTGGGCTCCAGCGGTTTGTGTTAGTAAATCAATTAAAAATCCTAGTATAAAACTGATTAAAATGAACCCGAATTGATCTTGAGTCAATCGATAAACGATCAATAAAATTATATAGATCGTAGGATTACTAAAACCAAAAAGGTTGACATGGTTAAAAATTAAGATTTGAAAGAAAATCAAAATAAAAGCCAAACTAAAATAGCGTAAATAATACTGTATCACGGTGTTTGCTCTAAGAGTTCAATAATTTCTTTTCTGCGATTATTGCCAATTACATAGACATACTTTATATCTGTCATATTATTGATCAATTCTATTTCTATATCATAGTATCCTCCATTATTTGGACGTACAACCTCTATCACTGTACCGATAACAATTCCTTCTGGGAAATAGCTAGACATTCCCCCTGTAACCAGGGTATCTCCAACAGCAACGGAGTTGATTACAGATACATCTGCTAGCTTCATTTTATTGGGGGCTTCAGCCGTCCAATAAAGAGAGCCAAAGACGTTAGAGTTTTGAAATTTTGCATTGATTTTTAAATCCAGATTTAGAATCGATAAGACTGTAGCATATCCTTGACTGGTTTGATTGACAATCCCAACAATACCTTTGGTACCAATGACCCCCATTTCTTTAGTTACGCCGTCATTTTCTCCTTTGTTTAAGAGTAACATATTTCTATTTTGGGTATAGCTGTTACGAATCAACCTTGCTGGAAGTGACCAATAGTTAGGTCCAGCAAGGTTTTCATTTTCAAGGGCTAAAATTTCAGATTGATTGAATTTATCTAATACCAAATTCTTTAAAGTATTGTTTTCTAGCTGGAGGCGTTGATTTTCTTCCTTTAGCTCAAAATAACTTGATAAATTATCAAATGGTTCATGAATAATGCCAGAAAAAAACAAAATACTTTTTGCTAATTGACTGTTGTGGTACTCACTTTTTTTAGCAGAAAAAAGCAAGCTGATGTTCAATAGGAAAAAGAAAAGCAAAAAGTTTTTATAACGAATGATAACATTTAAAACCCATTGCATCTTTTAGTTATTTAAGCAAAATTGTTTTGTAACGGTCGATGTTTTTAAGAGCAATTCCAGTACCACGAACAACAGCCTGAAGTGGATCTTCTGCGATGTAAACAGGTAAATCTGTTTTTAGAGAAATACGTTTATCAAGACCGCGTAACATGGATCCTCCTCCTGCGAGATAAATCCCTGTATTATAAATATCTGCTGCTAATTCTGGTGGGGTTTGTGATAAAGCTTCCATAATAGCATCTTCAATGCGCAGTATGGATTTATCTAAAGCACGAGCTACTTCTCTATGGGATAACATTGCCTGTTTTGGTTTTCCGGTGAGTAGATCTCGACCTTGTACAGACATTTCTTCTGGTGGATTCTCAAGATCTTCTAGTGCAGCTCCAATATTGATTTTTATTTTTTCAGCGGTACGCTCGCCCACATAAAGATTGTGCTGGCCACGCATGTAATAAACAATGTCATTAGTAAAGACATCACCTGCAATTTTTACAGACTTATCACAAACAATTCCGGAAAGGGCGATAACGGCGATCTCTGTGGTACCTCCTCCTATATCAACAATCATATTCCCTTTGGGTTGCTTGATGTCAATTCCAATTCCAATCGCTGCTGCCATAGGTTCGTGGATCAAATAAACTTCTTTCCCGTTAACACGTTCTGCAGATTCTCTAACGGCACGCATTTCTACTTCTGTAATTCCAGAAGGAATACAAATCACCATCTTAAGTGATGGGGTGATTAATTTATGTTTTAGGGTTGGAACGCTTTTGATCAACATACTGATCATTTGTTCTGAAGCGTTAAAATCTGCAATTACACCATCTTTCAATGGACGTATCGTTTTGATGTTTTCGTGGGTTTTCCCCTGCATCATACTTGCTTCATGTCCTATAGCGATAACTTTTTTAGTAGATCGATCTATTGCAACGATAGAAGGACTATCTACCACGACTTTATCTTTATGGATAATAAGGGTGTTAGCAGTACCTAGATCAATAGCAATTTCTTCTGTTAAAAAGTCAAAAAATCCCATGTTTAGTGATGTGTTTTAGGCAGTTTCTCAAAGTTAAGAAAAATTAATGTTTAAAATGACGTATTCCAGTGAATACCATTGACATCTTTTGAGCATTACAATAGTCGATCGATAATTGGTCTTTAATTGAGCCTCCTGGTTGGATCACAGAACTAACTCCAGCGTTGTAAGCAATCTCTACACAATCTGGGAAAGGGAAAAAGGCATCACTCGCCATCACTGCATTGTTGAGATCAAAGCCAAAGCTATTTGCCTTTTCAATTGCTTGTTTTAATGCGTCAACCCTAGAAGTCTGTCCAGTTCCAGAAGCTAGCAGCTGTCTGTTTTTTACTAAAACAATAGTGTTTGATTTAGTGTGCTTACAGATTTTTGAGGCAAATAAAAGGTCTTCGATTTCTTTCTCACTAGGTGCAATTTCTGTCGCAGTGTTTAAATGTTCTTCTGCATCTGTAACATTATCACGGTCTTGGACTAGGTAACCATTTAAACAGGTTCTAATCGTTTTAGGCTCTAAATAAGCTGATTTTTGAATCAATAAGATGCGATTCTTTTTACTTTTTAATATAGTGAGGGCTTCTTCACTATAGGATGAAGCGATAACCACCTCACAAAAAAGATCATTTATTTTTTCTGCCGTAGTGTAATCTATTTCTCTATTCGCAATGAGGACCCCGCCAAAAGCAGAAACAGGATCTCCAGCTAGGGCGTCTTCATAAGCTTGCACCAAGGTTTCTCTTGAGGCAAATCCACAAGCATTGTTGTGTTTTAGAATAGCGAAGGTAGGTGAGCCGTCATAGAACTCTAACATTAAGTTAACTGCAGCATCAATATCCAATAAGTTGTTATAAGAAACTTCCTTTCCGTGAACTTGTTCTAATAAATCGTTTAAAGCCCCATAAAAAGTTCCTTCTTGGTGAGGATTTTCTCCATAGCGCAATGTTTTGGCTTCTTGTTGACTTACTTTTAATGCAGTGGAAGCTTTTGTGTCTTTGTTGAAATAGTTAAATATGGCGCTGTCATAGTGGGAAGAAATTTGAAAAGCTTTGGTTGCAAAACGTTTGCGGTCTTCACGACTGGGCGCTCCATTTTTTGCAACTAGTAAATCGAGGACTTCTTGATAATCGTTTTTGTCTGAAACGCATAAAACATCGGCGAAATTTTTTGCTGCAGCACGGATTAATGAAATCCCTCCTATATCAATTTTTTCAATAATATCTTGTTCCCCAGCACCAGAAGCGACGGTTTTTTCGAAAGGATAGAGATCAACAATCACTAAATCCAATTGGGGAATCTCAAACTGCGCCAGTTCTTCTTGATCAGAAGGGTTGTTTTGTCGATTTAAAATTCCGCCAAATACTTTTGGGTGAAGGGTTTTAACACGGCCTCCTAAAATCGAAGGATAAGAAGTGATGTCTTCTACTGCGACAACGTCAATGCCTAAATCACGAATGAACTTTTCTGTCCCTCCAGTAGAGTAAAGTGTAACGCCTTGTTTGTTGAGTTCTTGAACGATGGGGGCTAATCCCTCTTTATCAAAAACAGAAATTAGGGCAGAAGTGATTTTTAATGAATGGCTCATGTGCTAGTGATTAAAATAATTTTTCGGCGATAGCCGTATTGAGTTGTTCTAGAAATCTTACGTCTTTGTCTGTAAACGCTTTAATTTTGTTTGAATCGATATCGATTTGTCCAATGTTAACCCCTTTAGAAAAAAGCGGAATAACAATTTCTGACTTTACATGAATGTCGCAGGCAATATAATTGTCTTGGGCACTAACATCATCGACTAAAAAGTTATCGTTTGAGACAGCTACCTGGCCACAAATCCCTTTTCCAAATGGAATCACCTCATGATCTGTTGGGATGCCAGCAAAAGCTTTTAAATGCAATGTTTGTTCGGAATGGTTAGCCATATAAAAACCCACCCAATCATACACTTCGACCTCTTTTTGGAGATAAGTACAAACCTCGGTCAAGCGTGAAAACTTGTCTGCGGCTGGTTGATCGAGTAAAAATTTACAGTGCGTTAAAAGGGAGGAATAATCTACCACTTTATTTTTTTTCAAAAATAGCGAAAACAGTAAGGATATAAGTAGCTTTCTCTAGAGAATTTATGGATTAATAATGAATAAAAAACAATGTACATTTGAAGTATGAAACAAACCGTACAAGTATTAGGGATGACCTGTCAAAATTGTCGCAGGGGGGTAGAAGAAAAAATCGCCTCAATTGATGGTTTATCTCATGTTGAGGTTAGCCTTGAAAAAGCCGAAGCTAGTTTTATTTCTTCTGCTCAGGTATCAATCGATCATCTAGCGAATACCCTAGGAGCAAAATACACTGTCACTCCTATATCGCAGGCTGGGGGGAGTATTTTACCTGCTAAATGGGAACAACTGCGCCCTCTTTTTTTAATCTTCAGTTATGTTATTGTTGGAAGTCTAATGCTTACAAAGGGAGATTCAATAACTCTTTTTATGACTAATTTTATGGGTTTATTTTATCTTATTTTTGGGTTTTTCAAGTTTTTAGACTACAAAGGTTTTCCCGCCTCTTTTGGACAATATGATCCTATTGCTAAACGGATAAAGATATATGGGTGGATGTATCCCTTTATTGAAAGCATTTTGGGGATAATGTTTTTATATCAAATTGAATTAGCGATTGCACTTTGGGTTACAATAATTATTTTAGGAACTACCACAGTAGGTGTGGCACAACAATTGCTTCAGAAAAATAAAATACAGTGTGCCTGTTTAGGAACGGCATTAAATCTTCCTATGACCGAAGCAACTTTAATTGAAAATAGTATCATGCTTATAATGGCTTTTAGCATGCTTAGCGGTACGATTTAATTGCGTATCTTTGTAAAGAAATAATTGATCATGAAACAATTACGTGTTTTTTTATTACTCTTACTCTTTTTGCAAAGCAAAATAGGAGTAGCGTTTAATGTACACTATTGTGGTAACCATATTGCCAAGATTTCTTGGGCTTTTGATGCAAAGGGTTGTGGGATGGAAAAAAAGATTCCTGCAACAGATGAGCTACAATTTAGCCAAAAAAATTGTTGTGATGATGACCTTATCATTTCGCAGAATGATAATGATCAAAATATTAACGATCAAGAACAGTCTAATGTTGAGGCCTTTGCCGAAAAGTTCAATCCTGTCTTTAAAGCGATTGTTGTTACCCCCTCTATCGAACAACCTAAGGGCATTCGTCCACCCCCCAAAGAGCCGCTTTACATCAAGCATTGCGCTCAGATTTTTTATGAATAAGTGATTTTTTTTCCAGACCGGATCAAGAAATAATCACTTAAGCATAAAAAATGAAATATTTAAAATACCTTTTAATACTAACACCTTGTCTTTTAATGGCTCAAGCGGCTATTGATGGAAAGATACTTATTCAAGAAAATAATGAAACCTACCCCCTCGCCGGGGTCAATATTTTTTGGCTAGACTCTGCCGTTGGAACAGTTTCTAATCAGGAAGGGGATTTTTCAATCGACCCAATTTCATCGACAAATCAACTAATCATTAAATACTTAGGTTTTAAAACCGATACACTTAGCGTAACCCCAGGAAAAAAAATCTTTCACTTTATGAAAGAAGATACTGGAGAAAGTTTAGATGAGATCGAAATTACCCAACGTCGCAAAGCAGCACGTAAATCTTATATTGCTGCTCAAAACATTACACAAGTCAATAGTGCAGAATTACTCAAAGCGGCCTGCTGTAATCTTTCAGAAAGTTTTGAAACAAATCCTTCTATTGATGTTAACTTTTCTGATGCCCTAACCGGGACGAAACAGATTAGAATGTTAGGACTTTCAAGCCCTTACTTATTAATTACCGAGGAAAATATCCCTTCGGTTAGAGGGGCTTCTCAAATTTATGGTTTGACATACACCCCAGGGACTTGGATAGAAAGTATCCAAATCACTAAAGGGGCAGGAAGTGTTACCAATGGTTTTGAAAGTATAGCAGGTCAAATTAATACAGAATTGCAAAAACCTTTTCTAGATGCTCCCTTGTTTCTTAATCTTTTTTCTTCGATTAACGGGAGACAAGAAGCCAATTTTCACTGGAATAGAAAACTATCTGAGCAATGGAGTACAGGTTTATATCTACATGGAAACCAGCGAACCCTTGTCACAGATCGAAATAACGACGACTTTTTAGACTTCCCTCTCGGTAAACAAATAAATGTATTGAACAGATGGCAATATACTGATGCCGAAAAAGGATGGGTAAGCTTTTTTAGTTTACGTTATCTCGAAGATCATAAACAAACAGGAGCAGAAGATTTTGACCCCACCATAGATAAAGGCTTGACCAATAGATGGGGTAGTGAAATTGACAGTCAACGTTTTGATGCCTCTTTAAAGCTAGGCTATGTTTTTCCGCTATTAACCTATCAAAGTTTTGGCTTTCAAGCTGCCTATAATAGTCATGATCAAAAAGCCTATTATGGATTGAGACAATATGATATTAATCATCAAAGTTTTTTTAGCAACCTGCTTTTCAACTCTATTATTGGGAATACAAAAAGCAAGTTTAAAACAGGTATTAATCTAGCATGGGATCAATATGAAGAATGGGTAGATGCGACTAATTATCAAAGAACCGATCGGGTAATTGGCGCCTTTTTCGAGTACACTTATGATAGTTTAGCGCAATGGAATATTGTTGCGGGACTTAGGCTGGACAGCCACAATAATCTGGGTGCTTTTATTACCCCTAGGCTTC
Organism: Flavobacteriaceae bacterium; assembly: GCA_049598335.1. Classification (GTDB taxonomy): domain Bacteria; phylum Bacteroidota; class Bacteroidia; order Flavobacteriales; family Flavobacteriaceae; genus Arcticimaribacter. The sequence goes on along the minus strand of JBMYNN010000030.1, from coordinate 4,179 downwards.
ACGTTCGTTATACCCCGTGGGAAAGAGGTGCACTAAGATTCTCTATGGGTCAAGGAAGAAAAGCAGCAAATATTTTTGCCGAGAATCAAACACTATTTGCTACAAATCGTGCGATTAATTTGCGCCAAAATGGCGGAAGTATCTATGGCCTCCGCCCAGAAAAAGGTTGGAATTATGGGGGGAGTGTTCAGCAAGGATTTACGCTTTTTGGTCAACAAGGCGAGCTCAATGTGGATTATTATGTCACTAATTTCCAAGATCAAGTTGTGGTGGATTGGGAAACAGCCCGCTACATTAGATTTTATAATCTAGCGGGAAAAAGTTTTGCCAATAGTTTCCAGCTGGGGATGGATTATGCGCCCTTAAAAAATGTAAGTACTCGTTTTGCATATAAAAATTATCAGGTTAAAACCACTTATCTCGACGGTTTAAAGCAAAGACCACTACAACCAGAACACCGCTTTTTTGCGAATGCCGACTACAACAATGTAACTGCAGAAGGAAAAGGATGGCGGGCAGATCTCACTTATCATTTTGTAGGAGAGCAACGCTTGCCTGATAATCCACGTGATGGAATAGGTTTTTCTGCGAGAGCATATGGCCTGTGGAACGCTCAATTAACCCGTGTTTTTTCTCCTCAATTTGAAGTATATTTAGGGGGAGAAAACTTGGCAAATCAAAGACAAGCGAATCCAGTAGTTGGCATCGATCAACCCTTTGGTAGGAATTTTGACGCTAGTTTAATCTATGCGCCTGTTTTTGGGCGTATGATTTATGCAGGATTGCGATTTAATTTAAACAAATAATACCATGAAAAAAGTAATACTAATGCTCCTTTTAGCAGTGCCATTGAGCTTATTAGCTCAGAAAAAAGACATTCAAAAAACTTCTTTCGAAGTCGAAGGAGTTTGTGGCATGTGCAAAGCAAGAATTGAAAAAACTGCTTTTGGATTAAAAGGAATAAAAACAGCGAATTGGGATATTCCTACGCACCAATTCACCATTTTATATGACGCGAATAAAGTGAGTTTAGAAGAAGTACATCAAGCCATTGCGCATGCAGGGCACGATACTCCTCTCGCTACCGCACCAGATAAGGTTTATGAAAATCTCCCCATGTGTTGTTTATACGACCGTAAAAAGAAAGTAGAATAAAAAAAGCGACCCAAATGGGTCGCTTTTTTTCCTACAGAAAAGTATTTTAAGAAACTTTTCCATTGACAAATGCGACTGTACCCGCCACAAAGCCATTGATTAAACTCGCAAGGATGATTGCTTTGGCAAAATACAATGCGTCAATCGCACCGTGTTGCATAAAGAAGTGCCAACTTAAAGAATACAATAATCCTAAAACTAATCCAGCGTTAAAGCCTGTTTTAAAATTAGTGATGTTTGCCCATCTTGTGAAAATAACCGCATAAATGAAAGCATAAAATAAGCAGCCTAAAAAGATGTAGAGTAAAGAGGTGGACTCTCCCTCACTGACTAAATTTGGAAATAAAATTCCATAAACTAACCATCCTAATAAGAAATAAACGATGGTACCAGCAATTCCTGAAAAAAGTAAGTTTTTGGTCATAATAATAAGATTTTGGTTCACATAAATGTAAACAATTTAAAATAAAAGCAAAAAAAAGCCGCTCAAAATGAGCGGCTTAAGTGATCAGCAAGTTTTACTGCTTACATCATGCCTGGCATTCCGCCTCCCATAGGGGGCATTCCTGCGGCGGCAGGAGCATCTTCTTTAATGTCCATTAAAGCACATTCTGTTGTTAAGATCATTCCTGCAACAGATGCGGCATTTTCAAGGGCAACACGAGTTACTTTTTTAGGATCGATGATTCCTTCCTTCAGCATATCTACAAAAGTTCCTTCTTTTGCGTTATAGCCAAAGTTTTTATCTCCTTCTAACACTTTTGCAACTACAACAGAGCCTTCTCCACCAGAGTTGGCTACGATTGTTCTTAAAGGTGCTTCAACTGCAGAGTTGATGATTTGAATTCCTGTAGACTCATCTGTATTATGAGCTTTGATTTTGGCTAAACTATTTTTAGTATTTAATAGTGCCACACCTCCGCCGGCAACAATTCCTTCTTCTACTGCTGCACGAGTAGCGTGGAGTGCATCGTCAACACGGTCTTTCTTTTCTTTCATTTCAACCTCAGATGGAGCACCTACATAAAGAACGGCTACCCCTCCAGAGAGTTTCGCAAGTCGTTCTTGTAATTTCTCCTTATCATAGTCAGAGGTTGAATTTTCAATTTGCGCTTTGATTTGTCCTATACGACCCTCAATTGCATCTGCAGCACCTGCACCATTAACAACAGTAGTGTTATCTTTATCGATGGTTACTTTTTCGGCAGTACCTAGCATTTCAATCGTTGTATTTTCAAGGGTGAATCCACGCTCTTCTGAAATAACTGTCCCTCCAGTAAGAATAGCAATGTCTTCTAACATAGCTTTTCTTCTGTCTCCAAAACCGGGTGCTTTCACAGCAGCAATTTTTAAAGCCCCACGTAATTTATTGACCACTAAAGTGGCTAAAGCTTCTCCATCGACATCTTCTGCAATGATCAATAAAGGCTTTCCTGTTTGCGCTACTGGTTCAAGCACGGGGAGTAAATCTTTCATAGAAGAGATCTTTTTGTCATATAATAAGATGTAAGGTGTTTCAAGATCAGCTTCCATTTTTTCTGAATCGGTCACAAAATAAGGCGACAGGTAACCTCGATCAAATTGCATTCCTTCTACAACGTCTACATAGGTGTCTGTGCCTTTAGCTTCTTCTACTGTAATCACCCCTTCTTTTCCTACTTTTTCAAAGGCAGTAGTGATTAAGCTCCCAATGGTCTCGTCGTTGTTTGCAGAAATGCTGGCGACTTGCTTGATTTTTTCAGAAGAGTCTCCTACTTCAACGGCCTGCTTTTCTAATTCTGAAACGATTGCTTCAACAGCTTTATCGATTCCTCTTTTTAAATCAAGAGGATTCGCACCTGCAGCGACATTCTTTAAACCTTCTTTAACAATAGCTTGCGCTAAAATTGTTGCAGTGGTGGTTCCGTCCCCGGCAAGGTCATTTGTCTTAGAAGCGACTTCTTTTACCATTTGAGCTCCCATGTTTTCAAGAGCATCTTCAAGTTCGATTTCTTTGGCTACTGTTACTCCATCTTTTGTTACACTTGGTGCACCAAAAGCTTTTCCTATGATTACATTTCGACCTTTAGGTCCTAGAGTTACTTTTACTGCATTTGCAAGGGCATCTACCCCTTTTTTTATCCCGTCTCTTGCAGCGATATCAAATTCTATTTTTTTTGCCATGATTATTTTTCTTTAAAATGAATTAAACAATTGCTAGAATATCAGCCTCTTTCATGATAAGGTAGTCGCCTCCTTCATGACTCAACTCTGTTCCAGCATATTTACCATATAAAACAGTATTGCCCACTTTTAGGGTAACCGGGTTGTCTTTTGTCCCAGGACCCACGGCAACGACAGTTCCTCTTTGGGGTTTTTCTTTTGCTGTATCGGGTATAATTATCCCCGAAGAAGTCTTTGTTTCTGCAGCAGCAGGTTCTACTAGAACGCGGTCTGCTAAGGGTTTAATGTTTAGATTACTCATAATGATTTTAATTTTATATGGATTTGACAGAAATTATGCCAAGGCTATTTATGACAGTTTTTTAAAACAAAAACGCCAGCTTACTGACAAGCTGGCATTGTAATAGGGGTAAAACAGACTATTGTTCTGGTATAGACTCTATTGGAATTTCTGGAATTTCTTCTGGTAAGGTTTCTGGAATACTCTGCTCTGTCGCTGCATCAATTAATTTTGACTCATTGTTGGTGTTTGTAGCACCAGTATTCAATCCAAAGTTGGAGAGTAAAATTAAGGTTAACAAAAGAGTTGCTAGAATCCAAGTACTTCTATCGAGGAAATCGGTTGTTTTTTGAACACCACCTAATTGTTGACCGCCACCGCCAAAAGAGGAAGACAATCCCCCACCTTTAGGGTTTTGTACCATCACCACAAGAATGAGGAGAAAGCAAACGATTAGGATAAGTGTGATAAATATTGAAAAAGTGCTCATGACTTAGTTTTTTGTTGTAAGAGTTTGATTTTCTTTATTTGGTCTGCAAAGAAACTATTTTTTTCTGGATATTTCAAACTTAATATTTGAT
>JBMYNN010000029.1:0-21053 GCA_049598335.1 Flavobacteriaceae bacterium | reverse complement strand
TCTAATATCAATACCATTTTAAAATGGCTGAAAAATGAATTTGATCAAATGTCATTTTTTATCTTAATTCTCTATCTACTTTTAGCATTCTGGGTGGTCTTTATCGATACTGAAATTACAGTTAGTTTTTTAGATCTATTGATTAAACTCTTTTTTGAAATGACAGGAATACTTGCTATAGTCGAATTACTCAAACGCCTTTTCCCTAATTTTAATTGGGAAAAGAAAGAAGAATTTTAGGTTCTAAATCATTTTGTAACAAAAGAACAACAATAGGTAAATTAGCAAGTATATTCTATATTGTTGACGCAATTTTAAATAGTCCTTATCGTTTGGAAAAAGATTTCCAAACAAGGCCTGAATCTCTTTTTTAAACAAGGGTTTGATGTTGATTTTCCAATCATCGGTTTGATAGACTAACTTTCTAAACTTACTTCTAAAATAGGTACTGGGTATGCCCCACACAATTAATATCCCTAGGAGAATTGACTTCATTTATTTCCTTTTCCACAATGTATAAAACTCCCTTGAATTGAACCGATAAATTGATTTGCTTTTCATCAATCTTTCAAAAAAATGATTTTTCAATTACAATAAATAGTCGTTATTGCTTGGTTTGAAATTTTATAAATGTGTTATAAAATTGAGAGATTTACTCAATTGGTGTACAAGAAAACTGCTGATTGTGCAAATAAATACAGGGGCGTCCACGTATTAAAATCCTTTAACTTATACGGGCATCTTCAAAACATCATTAATCTAAAATGAAAAAACTTCATTACAAATAAAAGCCCCTGTATTTCAGGTTAAAGATAAGAAAAGTCTTTGGTTAATACACTTTGGATAACAGCCTATTTATTCTTAATTATTTAATTTTTTTGACACAATTCTTGGTTATCATTTGCTATTTGTGTTATATATTTATGGGTAAGGGAAGCTTAAAAAGTCTCACAACACTGAATTACAAACAAAAACATACCCAAAAATAAAGATGAATAAAAGACCCTATTAAATGTAATTTTAACACTTAGTAATGAAAAAAATTGAAGCCATTATCCGTAAATCAAAATTCAAAGAAGTAAAAGAAGCTCTCCATGCGGTTGAAGTGAACTTTTTTAGTTATTGGGATGTTACTGGTCTGGGAAATGAACAGCAAGGGCATGTATATAGAGGGATAAGCTATAGTACAGCAGAAATTCAGCGCCGCTATCTCTCTATTATAGTTAATGACGATTTCGTTGAAAAAACAATTCAAGCAATTTTACAATCGGCAGCAACAGATCAGATAGGAGATGGAAAAATATTTGTTCTTCCGGTAGAAGAAGCTTATCGTATTCGCACGGGTGAAAAGGGGGGACAGTCTTTAAACTAATTCTAAGTTGCTCTTTTATAAATTATATATTCCCCTAAGGGTAATAAAACGGGGTTGAATAAAAGTTTGTGCATTAAATACCGATAAGTTATTAGCACTATTTCGCACTTGTGCGTCTATATTTAAAATATTGGCTGCTTTTAATTCGAACTCCCATTTTGCATCTTTATTCCTTCGATAAGAAAGCCCTGCATCCCAATTTTGAAAAGACTGCAATTGGGTTCCTGTATCTTGACGAGTATAACTGTAATTTGATACTAGTGTAAATTTTTCCCAGATATAAGCATCAAATTCAATTGATGGTGATTGCACAATAAACTTTGTTGAACGACTTCCTTGTTCGTTATTTATCACACTATATCGATAGCGTAAACTTACATTAGGTGCGACTTTAAAATTGGTGCGTATGCCAGGAGTAAGGGTTTGTGTAAAGCCCTCATTGAGAGAAGGAACACCTTGAATAAACTGATTGATTTTACTGTAATTAAAGGCGGCGTTTAAACTTGCTCGAATCTTTCCAAAAGTGCGTTGAACACGCCCAAAAGCGTTGAAATTTTCATCGGCGAAGTTAGAATTAAAAAAGGTACTCGTGCGAATAATACTCTCAAAATTAGTCAAGCTTCTTATCTGATCAATATTACTGGTATAGGAAACGCGAGCAAATACATTAGTATAATTAAACAGGTTAAAACTACTATACAACAAGCTAATGTTATGCGAAAGAGCATTTTGCAAATCGGGTTCCCCATATTGTATGCTATTATAGTTGTTTAAAACTAAGGCTTGTGCAAGCCGTGTTACATCGGTAAACTGATTTTGCATGCGGTAGTTTAGGGTAAGAGACTCCCCTTTTTTGATTTGGATACGGGTTTCAAAATCGGGGAGCAAACGAATAAAATTATCTTCTACTAAAACATCATACTGTAGGTTATTATTCCCATAGGCATGAAGCGAGAATCCTGGAGTAAAAGTAAATTTACCTGTTCTAAAGCGATAATGTACCCCAAGATAAAGATCACTAAAATTGTATTCCACATCGTTTGTTGCCAAACCGTTATTAAAGGTTGGTGTAGGTTGTAACTGTGTCCCATCATTCAAAAACTGAAAAATAGTAGAATCAAAGCTTTGATAAGATAAAATGGTTCCCAGGGTTAAATTGAGGTTACTTTTAGGATTGATAATATGATAGTAATCTAATTTTGCATCTAATTGATTAGAAAATATTTTTCGATTTTGTCCTAGATTATAACCATTTAAATTCGTCGCTAGCCCCAAAGCTGTTGCGGTGTTGTCAAATGCATCGTTTCCATTAGGATCATTCTCTAAATTAGCATTATAGAATGGATCTTCGTTTTTAAGCAAATGTTGTGCTTCAAAGGCGAAGATGTTGTCCTCGTTTAATGTGAAGTAATAGTTTAAGTTTTGATTGATCGAGAAAGGAGTGACCTCTTCTAATTGTATAGTTCTACCTATAACCGAAGATAAAACATTTTGTTGTTGGCTATCACTTGATGCCCTAACAAGAATATCATAATCAAGTTGATTGTTAAAGTTTGGTTTATAAGAGGCACTTAGTTTTAATAAACCTTGATTAGAGCGTTCTTCACTAGTTTCTTCAGTTGCCTCATCTGGGATTTGTAAGCGGGTATCTGTGTACTGAATAAAGCTATTTTCTTTGGCATCTATGATGCTTGAATTAAAGATAAGAAAGCCTGTAAAGTCTAATTTTTCGGTAGGGGAATAACTAAAGTTTCCAGTGGCTAATTTATTTTCTATCCGTTGAGCATTGCTTTGATTGGTCAAAAAGTTTAAACTATTATCCCCTAAATTGATACTGGTTCCGCTTTGCCTACTAGGAGATCGAAAACCGCCTCCAAAGCCGCGAATGTCACGTCTAGACAAGGCCACCTCGCCAATATTATTTATATCTCCAATAAAATTGAAGGAGTATTTTGGACTGTAGTAAAATAGTTTTGGCTGAGCGAGATATAATTCTTCTTCTGGTGCATTTCCCCCTCCAGCGGTGACATTGCCAAACCAAAAACTCTCTTTGCCTTCTTTTAACTTAATATTAATGGCGACATTGTCTTGGTTATTTCCCACTCCACGCAACTGGCCTACTTCCCCATAATTCTTTAATACCTGTATTTTATCTACTGTACTTGAAGGAATATTTTTTGTCGCAATTTTAGTATCACCATCAAAGAAATCTTTCCCATTGACCATGAGTTTATTGACCACCTTTCCTTCCACTTCAATTTGACCCGTATCGTTGATTTCAACTCCTGGGAGTTTGTCAATAATGTCTTCTAATTTGCGTTCAGACCCATTTTTAAATGAATCTGCATCGTAGATAAGCGTGTCTCCTCGAATTAAAACGGGCATTTTTACCACAACCTCATCTAAGATAATATCTGCCCGCAATTCATAATTACGAATTAAGTCACTTTGAACTGTAGTAAGGGTATCATTTATAGTTTGTAGTCCTAAAGCACTTACTTGTATTTTATAGGAAGTTGTGGTTTTTAAGCCCAAGGAAAATTTCCCCTGTCCATCTGTTATGGTATAGGCGTCTAAAGCGTTTGAGGTTTTATTAATGGCGACTAAACTCGCGCCTTCTAGGGGCTGCTGTAAACTATCGCGCACTACTCCACTAAATTTAACTTGCTGTGCGTGAACTAATGGGGATATAATTAAAAATAGTACTAAGGAGAATGATCTCATAAAACAGTTGTAATAAAAAATTGATGTAAAAAGGGTTAACTTCTCCTTCTTCTCCCATAACTATTGCGCATTTCCATCATTTTCCCCACAATGGTAGTGCGATAGTCTTTTTTATTAATTATTTTACCTTTATCTGGAGCGACAATTTCATTTCGCTCCTTAGGGTTCATAATAATTTCTGAACACAGCATGGTGGTATTTCCTGCGCTAACTTCCAAAATCAAACCAGGAAGCCCCCAAAATTCTGCAGGGCCATGTTTTACGGGAATCTGCAAGGTATACCATGCTTCAATTGAGGTGAGTTTTATTTCTTCTTCTGTGGTAGAAGAAGCGTTTCTACTTCTTAAATCACTCCAGTTGAAGTTGAACCAAGACAATTCTGTTGAAGGAAGTACTGCAGTCGCTTTAAAACATGTATAAGCCCCTATTTGTTTTGTCTCAGTTCCCATTTTCCATTCTATGGCTTGCAATTCATCTTTGACTAAAAATCGCTTTCCATAAAACTCTTGTACTTGTACCAACTGGTTATTGGTCACGTTTTTATATTGCTTCCCACGCGCAAAATTACTGCCCCATGAATCTGTTGCGCCAGAGATTGCATCTACTTTTTCTTCTTCTATAAATAAAGAAGCCGAAGTATCAAAAGTCAAGACATAAGTCTTTTCTAATCTATTTTTTAAACGGGCTTTGATTTGCTTTTTCTGTGCTTCACTCATACGTGCACCCCAACTGCCCAAGTCCATGGTGGATTTTGAAAAGTAATAGGCTTTGCCTTGAAAATCTTGATGGACATCATTTGTATGGGCAATTAATAAAGGAATTAATAATATTATAATGGGATAAAATTTCTTCATAACGTAATGTTGTTTAACAAATATACAATTTTATTAAACATTAATGTAAGAATAGCATCCCAAACTCAAAGCGATTTATGATATGTTGCGTCTATAATTAAAGAACTTTTATATCTGCACTATGTATTTTACAATCGGCCAAGTTTGGAAAAATAATATGAATTACTAGCTTAAAAAGTTTAATTAAATAACAAATTCTTAATATCATTAAAAAAGTGATAAGGGCAATACTTTTTAAATTTAAAACATGAGATTTTTTATAGTTTTTTTTGTTTTTCCATTTATATGTCTTGGCAATTGGGGAAAAACGGGTCATCGAGTCGTAGGTGAAATCGCTTCTAATTATCTTACACCAAAAGCTTCAAAAGCAGTTAGTGATTTACTCCAAGGGCGTTCGCTAGCCAGAATCGGTACATGGGCAGACGAGGTTCGATCCAATCCTGCATATGACAAATACAATAAATGGCATTATGTGAACTACCCTTTGGATAAAAAATATATGGAAGTAGATCATAAAGAAGAAAATGTGGTCAAAGCGATAAATTTGTGTATTGAGGGTTTAAAGAACCCAAATAATACGACTGACGAAAAGAGTTTTTATCTAAAATATTTAGTTCATTGTGTAGCCGATATACATCAACCTTTACATGCTGGCCTTGCCAAAGATAAAGGAGGTAATAAAATAGATTTAAATTATTTTAATCAAAAAACAAATCTTCATCGTATTTGGGATTCTAATATGATAGATGATTATGGGATGTCCTATTCAGAACTTGCTAAAAATCTAATGGGACGCCACAATAAGACTGTAATAATTGGAACTGCTACTGATTGGGCAGATGAATCCCATAAAGAGGCATCAAAAATTTACAGTGAGGTTGAGGCAGGGGATAATTTAGGGTACTTATATAATTACAATAACTTCCCTTTAGTAAAAGATAAACTCTATAAAGCAGGAATCCGTTTAGCTTCAATACTTAACGAAATTTTTTCAAACTAGCCTTCTTGGTGTTTAGAAAAAAACTATGCTTGATTCGTATAGTTAAGGTTGTTTTTTTTTAACTAAAAATTACTGATTGATTAATTTTTAATTAATGTCCAACTGTTGTCAGAAATCTACATTTGGACATTAAAAAACTTTAACATGAAAAAATTATCTTATTTACTACTCCTTTTAAGCACATATACTTTTGCTCAAGGAATTACAAGTTCCTCTATAGGGGGAAGAATTCTTGACGATCAAAAAGAACCCTTAGTTGGTTCAAATATTGTTGTAACACATCAACCATCTGGTACTGTGTACAATGTTATTACTGACTTTGATGGTTATTACAGGGTTTCTGGTTTACGTCCTGGAGGGCCTTATGCTATTGAAATTTCAAATCTTGGTTTTGAAACTTTTACACAAGAAGAAATTTATTTACAATTGGGTTCGTATGAGAAAATAAGCCCACTTATGTCAGCTTCTCTAAATGAATTAGAAGAAGTAGTTCTAACCTCTGATAATGGTAAGAAGACTGGAGCAGAAACCAACGTTAATCGTAAAATGATTGATGCAATGCCACAAACATCAAGATCAATTGCAGATTTTGTTCGAGTTACACCTTTTGCACAAATTAATGAAGGTAGCGATGGTTTTAGTATTTCTTTAGCCGGTATGAATAATCGATACAATGCAATCTATATTGATGGAGCAGTAAATAACGATGTGTTCGGATTAGCAGGTTCTGGAACCAATGGCGGACAAACAGGAGTAAATCCTTTTTCTGTTGATGCAATTGAATCCTTTCAAGTCCAGGTTGCTCCATATGATGTGAGAATCGGTGGGTTTGCTGGTGGTGCCATCAATGCAGTTTCACGTTCAGGTACCAACGATTTTGAAGCATCAACTTATTATTTCTTTAGAAATGAGAATCTAGCTGGAAAAACCCCTGGTACTCTTATATCTAGTGAATCTGAACGTAATAAGCTACCTAGTTTTACTGCACAAACCTATGGTATAAGACTTGGGGGGGCTCTAAAAAAGAACAAGCTCTTTTATTTTATAAACTATGAACGTCAAGAAGATGAAACTCCTGCACCCTTTAATGTTTCTCAATATCGTGGAACTTCAAGTGCTTCTGACATCCAGAACTTAGCCAATTTTGTTCAAAGTAATTATGGTTACTCAGTAGGAGAATATGATAACAACCCTACCGTTCTTAATAGTGACAAGATTACTTTTAAGTTAGATTGGAATGCAGATGAAAAAAACAAATTATCTTTATCTGCTCGCTATGTAGAAGCATTTAATGTTGAGGGGGCTTCTTCAAATGAGACAAGAATTAGCTTCTATGGTAACTCTGAGCAATTTGAAAGCAAAACTACAGCACTATCACTAAAATGGGATTATCAAGGAGCTGATTTCCAAAACAGTTTTATTATAGGTTACACAGCAGTTCGTGATGATCGAAATCCCCTGGATAATTCAAAGTTCCCAACAGTAAGAATACATGACGGGGATGGAAATATTTATTTTGGTTCAGAACGATTCTCTACAGGGAATATTCTTAACCAAGATGTATTAACAATTACTAATAATTTAGAATTATATAAGGGAAAACATACAATTACCATTGGAACTCACAATGAATTTTCAAAAGCATTAAATGTTTTCTTCCCAAGTAATTATGGCTACTATCAATGGCGTGATAATAACGATGCTCAAACTGGATTAGCAAATTTCTTAGCGGGTGATCAATCAGACCAGTACGAAAAAGGGTACTCATTACTGGGGGGTATTGGGGATAATTCAGAAGGCTCTGCACAACCAGAATTAGCACAGATAGGGTTTTATCTTCAAGACGATATCCAAGTAAATGATCGCTTGACCGTTTCTGGGGGATTACGTCTAGATATTCCAATATGGAATGATGGACTAATTAACGAGGATTTTAATTTAAGGACAATCCCATTATTAGAATTAGCAGGTAAAGACTTGCAGGGTGCTAAAACAGGGTTAGGAATCAAAACCCAATTATACCTTTCTCCACGATTAGGATTTAATTGGGATTTAAATGGTGACCGTTCATTAGTACTTAGAGGAGGTGCAGGAGTATTCCTTTCAAGAATGCCTGTAGTTTGGCCTTCTGCTGCATATGATAATAATGGACTAGTTAAAGGATATACATTTGAAGGCTCAGGAAGGGAATTCGAAGCGGATATCAATAATCAATATGTGGCGGTTGAGCCTGGAACTAATGGTCTCGCTGGAGATGTTAATTTGTTTAGCGAAGACTTTAGAATGCCTACGAAATTCAAGACAAGTCTAGGTATAGACAAACTATTTAATAATGGTTGGTTTATTTCATGGGAGGGACTTTACACAAAAAACCTTTCAGATGTTTACTATGAGAACTTAAATGTTGCTGGACCAGTAGGTTACCTTAACGGGGCAGATAACCGACCTTATTATAATCGTGGAAATGATATTGATGGAACATATGGAAGAATTATTTTAGGTTCAAATACTTCTAAAGGTCATGCTTGGAATACCGCATTAAGTGTGAGAAAAGAATTTGGAAATTTAAGTTTTTCTTCTACCTACTCTTATGGTGAAGCTTACACTATTTTTGACGGAACATCTTCACAAAATTCTTCACAATGGAGAGGGTTAGAAACTGTTAATGGAAAAAATTCTACCCTTACGATAGCGCGTTCTGACTTTAGCCAAGGTCATAGAGTAATTGCCAACGTAAGCTATGAAAAAGTTTGGAACAATAATTTAAGGACACAAATAGGTTTATTTTATGAAGGTCGTGAAGGTTCTCCTTTCTCCTACACTTATCAGGAAGGAAGTGATTTACTAAATGATGATTCAAGAGACCGTGCATTAATTTATGTTCCAGAAAATGCAAATGAGATAAATTTGACTGATGCTACAAATTATTCGACATTATCAAATTATATTAATAATGATGAGTATTTAAAATCTAGAAAAGGGAAATATGCTGAACGTAATGGTGATATGGGCCCATGGAGTGATATTGTTGATTTAAGATTAGTTCAAGACATATCTATTAGTACTGGTAATAGTCGTAATACCTTACAATTAACAGCAGACATTTTCAATTTTGGTAATCTATTAAATAAAAATTGGGGTAGAAGATTTTTTAGAAACTCTCAAGTAGAAATTCTAAGAACGCAAACAGCAGCACCAGATCCTGTTTTCCAAGTGAGAGATGGAAATTTTCAGTTAAATACAGACGATATTGGGCTGCAAAGCTCTCGCTGGCAAGCACAAATAGGTGTCCGATATACATTTAATTAATAATAACTGATTGTTATTCAAAAAAAACCTCGCAAAAGCGAGGTTTTTTTATTTAAGTAAAATCAAGCAAAAAAATTTAAAGATTGCGCGTGATTTAAATAAATCTAGTTGTGAAATAAAGTTAAATAAGAAAGTGTATCATTATTTAAACTAATATTAGATATCTTCATAAAGCCATAATTTGTAAAAGCCAAAAAGCAAGTGACTTATTAAGTCCGAGCTAATTTTCCTTACCTTTACCCAAACACTTAAACGTTTATAGCATGCAACTGTACAACAAATTAAGTGCGCAAGAACGAGCAAAAATCTTAGAAGAAGCAGGGACAGAGCGTTTGACACTATCCTTCTACCAATATGCGCACATTGGTAATCCACAACTTTTTCGCGATCATCTTTTTTTGACCTGGGACAAACTAGAAGTATTGGGGCGTATTTATGTCGCCCACGAAGGAATTAATGCCCAACTTTCTTTACCTGCTCCTAGGTTTGAAGCATTTAAAGCACATTTAGATAGTGTTGAATTTCTAGAAGGGGTAAGGTTAAATATTGCGATAGAACAAGATTTAAAGTCTTTTCTTAAACTTACCATCAAAGTGCGTCAAAAAATAGTAGCCGATGGCCTCAATGATGAAACATTTGATGTCACCCAAAAAGGGCAACACGTCAATGCAGAAGAATTTAATCAACTGTTAGCAGACCCTAATACGGTTTGTGTTGACATGCGCAATCATTATGAAAGTGAAATAGGTCATTTTAAAGGAGCATTTACTCCAGATGTAGATACCTTTAGAGAATCTCTGCCAATTATTGAAAAAAATCTTTCTGAACACAAAAAGGACAAAAAACTCTTGATGTATTGTACCGGAGGGATTCGATGTGAAAAAGCATCAGCTTACTTTAAACACAAAGGATTTGAAAACGTTTATCAGCTCGAAGGAGGGATCATTGAATATACCCGCCAAGTCAAAGACAAGGCATTAGAAAATAAATTTATTGGAAAAAATTTTGTTTTTGACGAACGCCGCGGGGAACGCATAACAGACGAGATCATTGCTCAATGCCATCAATGTGGTGAGGCCTGTGACACCCATGTTAATTGTGCTAACGAAGCCTGTCATTTGCTTTTTATTCAATGTGAGGCTTGTGGAGAAAAAATGCAAAGCTGTTGCTCTGATCCTTGTAAAGAAATCATTCAATTGCCCATAGAAAAACAACGCACTCTTCGAAAAGGCACCCATAACAGTAATAAAATCTTTAAAAAAGGACGCTCTGATGTCTTAAAATTTAAGTCGCATTAACCTTTTTTTGGGAAGCCAGTTTTGTTAAAACCTGCTATCTTTACGTATCAATCAAAAAAAAATCACATGGCATGCGCTTCTTGTACTTCTGCAGATGGAACCCCTCGAGGGTGTAAAAGCAATGGTACCTGTGGCACTGATAGCTGTAATAAGTTAACCGTCTTTGACTGGCTGGCAAATATGCAATTGCCCAGTGGAGAAACTCCTTGTGATTTAGTTGAGGTAAGGTTTAAAAATAGTCGAAAAGAATACTTCCGCAACGAAGAAAAACTCCCCATAAAAATAGGGGATCTAGTAGCAACTCAAGCCAAGATCGGGCACGACATAGGAATGGTTACCCTTACGGGAGAATTAGTACGCTTTCAACTGCGTAAAAAGAAAATCAAAACCGATAGCGAGGAGATCAACAAGATCTATCGCCTTGCCACTCAAAATGATATTGACAAATGGCAAGCCGTCCGTGACCGAGAGGGCGAAGTGCAAAAACGAGCGAGAGAAATGGCCATTTTTCTGCGTTTAGAAATGAAAATTTCTGACGTAGAATTTCAAGGAGATGGGTCAAAAGCGACCTTTTACTATACGGCAGAAAACCGTGTTGACTTTCGTCAGCTTATTAAAGATATGGCTCAAGCCTTTAGTATTCGTATCGAAATGCGACAGATTGGTCTTCGGCAAGAAGCCTCTAGATTAGGCGGGCTAGGGTCTTGTGGGCGTGAACTTTGTTGTTCAACTTGGTTAACCGACTTTAGGACAGTATCAACCGCTGCGGCACGTTACCAGCAGTTATCTTTAAATCCACAGAAATTAGCCGGGCAATGTGGAAAGTTAAAGTGCTGTCTTAATTTTGAACTCGACGCCTATCGAAAGGCCTTAAAATCTTTCCCTAAAACAGAAATAAAACTCCATACCGAAAAAGGGATTGCCGTTTGCCAAAAGGTTGACATTTTCAAGGGTTATATGTGGTATGCCTATAAGGGAGAATGGATGACCTGGCATTTATTAAGTAATGAACAAGCCAGTGAAATTGTTCGAAAAAACAAAGCCAAGGAACCCGTGGCAAGCTTAGAAGAATACACCTTAGATATTTCGTCTAAAATAGAAGAAAAAGTTTTTGAAAATGTTGTAGGACAAGACAGTCTTAATAGATTTGATCGTCCTAAAAAAAGCAAAAACAGAAGAAATAAAAACCGCAAAAGGAAAGCGCCTCAAAAAAATGGATAATCGTTTCTTTATCAGTCTAGTTTTATTGTTATTATGCGCTGCCTGTGGTAGTAAAGACACCCTGTTTAGAGAAGATCAAAATACACCCAACGGCTGGAGATTAGATTATCCGGCCGTGTTTATAATCAAAGAAAACTTAAACTTTCCGGTAGATTTATATATCCACTTGCGTAATGATCACACCTATCCTTTTTCGAATATATTTTTAATAGCAACTGTAAAAAGTAAAGATTCTTTGATCGAAAGCGACACTTTAGAATATGCGATGGCAAAATCTAATGGGGAATGGCTGGGTACTGGATTTAGTTCAGTGAAAGAAAGTAAACTGTGGTGGAAAGAAGACTGGCAAACGGAATTTCCTTCGCCGCTTACAATTGAAATTGCACAGGCAAATCGAGTGAGTGGAAGAGAAAAAGCTGCTGCCCAACTAGCAGGGATAGTCTCTGTAGGGTTATCCATTAATGCAAGAGAATAATTCATGGTAAAAAAGGCTAAAAGAAAAAACAAATCCATTGATTTTCGCGGGCCAATTAAGTTTTTTTGGATTTGCTTTCTTATTGGTATTGTGTTTATTGCTGTAATCTTTGGAAGTGCTGCTTTAGGTCTGTTTGGGCCTATGCCTCCTTTGGAACAACTCGAAAATCCCAAAACAAATTTAGCAACGCAAATCATCTCTTCTGACGGGAAAATTTTAGGAAAATTCTTTTATAATGACAACCGCACTCCTATAGATTTTGATGAACTTCCGGATCATTTAGTCAACGCATTAATTGCGACAGAAGACGAGCGCTTTTATTCCCATTCTGGGATTGATTTTCGCGGGACTTTTCGTGCTATTGCCTATTTAGGAAGTCGTGGAGGGGCAAGCACCATTACCCAACAACTTGCCCGTCAATTATTTGTAGGAGTACGTTCGCGTAATAAAGTACAAGCGATCACGCAAAAATTCAAAGAATGGGTGCTAGCAGTAATGCTTGAAAGACGCTATACCAAACAAGAAATCATCGCCATGTATTTAAATATATATGACTTTGGTTATCAGGCAGATGGAATAAAATCTGCCGCAAAAATATACTTTAATAAAACACCCATGACCCTTTCTGTTGAAGAAGGGGCCACCTTAGTAGGGATGTTAAAAAATTCTTCTTTATTCAACCCTAAAAGACGTCTTGAAATGACACAAAAGCGACGCAATGTTGTTTTCCAACAGATGTATCGCAACGATTTTATTACAAAAGAAGAAAGGGACTCTTTAAAGAAGATTCCCTTAGTATTAGACTTTACTCCTGACTCACACCGCGAAGGGCTTGCCACATATTTCCGTACCTATGTAAAACAGTTTTTGCAGGCTTGGGTAAAAGAAAACCCAAAAGCAGATGGGGAAAAATATGACATCTATCGCGATGGACTCCGCATTTATACAACCATTGATTCTCGTTTGCAAGCCATGGGAGAGCAAGCAGTAGATGCGCACATGAAAAATTTACAAGAAGAATTTTTCAAGCAAAACACCAAAAAATTAAACCCCACCGCACCTTTTCTAGAATTACGTGAAGGGGAAATAGACACCCTATTAGAACGCTCAGCTCGCAGATCTGAGCGATGGAGGGCCCTGCGAGCCTCTGGAAAAGACGAAGAAGATATCTGGAATTCTTTTAAGGTTCCTACTCCCATGACAGTGTTTAGCTGGAAAGGAGATATTGATACGGTAATGAGTCCTTTAGATTCTATGCGTTACTATAAGCATTTTTTAAGAGCATCGATGATGTCGATGGATCCCACTAATGGTCACGTAAAGACTTGGATTGGAGGATTTAATTACAAGCACTTTCAGTATGATCAGGTCCGGCAAGGTAGACGACAAATTGGCTCAACTTTTAAACCGTTTTTATATGCCACGGCAATTGATCAATTGCGTTTATCTCCTTGTGATATTTTACCAGATGCGCTCTTTTGTATAGAACCGATGAAGTTTGGAAATGTAGAAGCCTGGTGTCCAAAAAATTCTGGTGATAAATATGGACAGATGCGGACCTTAAAAAATGCCTTAGCTAATTCTGTCAATACGGTCAGTGCTAGATTGATGGACAAGGTGGGCCCTAGGCCAGTAGTTAATTTAGCTAAAAAAATGGGAATTACTTCTTACCTTCCTAGGGTCCCTTCGATTGCCTTAGGGACGCCTGATATTAGTCTTTTTGAGATGGTAGGCGCTTACAGCACATTAGCAAATAAAGGGATATATGTCAAACCCATTACCATTACTCGAATTGAAGATAAAAACGGCACTGTCTTATATGAAGTCGCTCCAGAGACCAAAGACGTATTGAGTGAGGAATCAGCCTATGTTACTTTGAGCTTATTAAAAGGAGTAACAGAAGGAGGTTCTGGACAACGCTTACGTCATAATGTGGCAACAGAAAATTATGCCTATCAAGCTGTAGTCACAGGCTACCCTTATGAGTTCAAAAACCCCATTGCGGGTAAGACTGGAACAACTCAAAATCATTCTGATGGATGGTTTATGGGAATGGTTCCTAACCTTGTTACTGGGGTATGGGTAGGAGGAGAAGATCGTGCAGTACATTTTGATGATATCGCTTATGGACAAGGGGCAAGTATGGCCTTACCCATTTGGGCATTATATATGAAAGCAGTCTATGAGAACCCTGATTTAGGGATTTCTCTAGAAGATTTTGAGGCCCCAGAATTTGTGGGCATTCCATTAGATTGTCAATCCATTGACCCTAATGCCATCAATCTATTAGAAGAAAAAGAAGAAGACTTAGACGAGTTGGGCTTTTAGACCTGTTCTTCTGCCATCCATTCGGCAAAAGAAGTTTCTGTTTCACGTAATTTTAACGCAACTAATGAAATATTTTTTGGTAAACGCGTCTTGATCTTTTTAGCAAAGTCAATAACCATCATCTCACTAGTAGGTTGATAATTCACCCTTAAAACCTTATGCCCTCTTTTTTCCATTTCGTCGGCAAGGTCTCTATGTGGCGTGTTTATATTCAAAACAGTGGCATGATCAAATGGAGTAACTATTTCCTCACGCACAATTTTTTTTAAGTCGCTAAAATCAATCACCATTCCGTTTTTTACATGAGAAGGGTCGTTAATGGGTTGTCCTTTTACCGTGACCGAAAGCTTATAACTATGTCCATGAACATTTTTACAAAGGCCATCATAGCCGTAAAGGGCGTGACCGGTTTCAAAAGTAAACTCTTTGGTAATTCGAATTGTTGATGACATTAAGCGTACAGCATTGTTTTGATCTGCAAGTTCTGTAATTTTTTGGAATTGCTCGCCCAATACATCAATTTCTTAGGTCATCTATTCAAAATATTTGAAACCTTCTTACCTTTACCCATAATTTTCACCTATGAAAAATATCTTAGTCCCTTTAGGGGTTTCTGAAAATGCTGAAAGCACCCTTACCTATGCCATTGAATTGGCAATGGTGACAAAAGTGTCAGTTTATGTAATGGATTCTTTTAACCCTAGTTTTCACAATGCACATTTACTTAATGCAAAGCAAGCTGTAGGAAACAATAACACTAAACGAATAAAAAAATTAGTTCAACAAATTGACAATAAAAATATTGATATTCAAATAGTTCGATATGAAGGAGATGTTTTAAGTGCAATTACTTCTTTAGATCAAAAAGTAGGGTTAGATTTAATTCTTTCTGGCCCTATGCCTAATGCCAATAATGAGGTGGTCTTTTTAGGCCCAACCGCAGGGAAATTAGTTAAGAAGACAGACATTCCAGTATTGATTGTGCCAGAAGGCGCTGCTTTTGCTTCGCCAAAGAAAGCATTGTTTGCCTTTAAAAGAGGAAGAGTTAAAGGCGATCGTTCTTTAGCCCCAATTAATTTTTTCCAAAAAAGTTTTGCGACAGAAATAAACCTTCTTCTAGTAAAAACCCCTGAGCAAGAGCGAAAAGATCAACAAATTGACCATGAAATTGTAGAATTATCTAATACCATGATGTCAACAGAAAACGGGACAGTTTATCAGGGGGTTTTAGAACATTTCAGAACGGTAGAACCCGATTTATTAATTGTATTTGCTCGTAAACGCGGCTTTTTTGCTAAATTAATGGAAACAGATGTAGTATTAAAAAAGGACTTTTATACTAAGACGCTTCTCTTGGTTCTTAAAAATCGTAAATAATTGAAGCAATTCCTTCTTTTTGGAGTCTTATTTTTAGGAGCTTCTCTAAACCTTCTTGGACAAAACAGTTATTTTAATTTAAATATCGATAACGATATCTTCTTTGTAACAGATTATTATTATTCTAGCGGGATTTTTTTACAATACGGAAAAGAACATCTTGGCGATGTCAAAAAAGATAGCTTAAGAACATTTCGCTTATTTGAATTTGGGCAAGAGATTTATACGCCTTCTGATCGGTATTCTATTGACCCTAATGAATATGACTATCCATATGGCGGGTGGGCCTATCTCAAGTTGAGTCGACAAAAAGAAATTAGCAGGAATAAACAATATGAGCTAGGAGCTCAAGTAGGTGTTACAGGCGAATGGTCATTAGCACAATGGATGCAAAATACTTACCATAGAACTGTATTAGGACTAACCAATAATGCCTGGGTAGATCAACTCCCAAAGGCAGTACATTTAAATATTTTTGGGCAGTATTTTTATCAAAAACAAATGGCAGGATATTTGAAATATGTTTGTCAAAATTATGGTAGTTTAGGCACACAACGCATCCATTTAGGCAGTAGGATGGGGCTTAACATTGGTAACGGAAATGTTTTTGGTTTGGGTGCAAATACCCTTTATAACCAAAAAGAAGGAGATGCCTTTTATGTAGGAATTAACACAGCCTATGTTTTATATGATTACATGTTAGAAGGAAGTTTATTTAATAATGACGCTCCATTTACCCTTGAAAATGTTCCTTTTCGATATGAAGTAGAAGTAGGTTTTGCTCTTCAAAGTAACCGCTGGAAGTTTTTATTTTTATATAAAAACCGCTCACGGGATAACACACAACAACCCAAAACTTCTCATCATTTAATGAATATAACTTTAAGTCGTTTTTTTGATTAATGTGACAAAGAGCGTATTTTGTATTCGAATTTAATTTTCAAAAATGAAAAAAATAATTTTCTCCCTTTCACTTGTTTTTTTAATGTCCTCTTGTGTTGTGATCAAAGTTTACGATAGCCCAAAAGGTGAAGAGGGGCAACCCAAATTAACTACGACAAAAAGCATGATGCTTCCTTCTGACCGACATATTCCTCTCCCTAATGGAGAGCAAGAAATCTTGTTTTTTGGGGAAGGTTTTCCACCAACACCAGAAGTATTTCATATTAAAGTGGAAGACAGTTTAGTGGGCGAAATGGTTGGAGACAGCCTTAACCATAAAGGGGTTTTTATTTTTAAGATGGATCAAGCAGACAGCTTGCCTAATGACATGAAATTTAACTGGAAGTCTAAAGGTTTCATGCACCACAGTATGCCCCATAAAATGATGAAAGAATGCTGTATGATGTCTCCAGAAGAATGTGCTAAAATGGATAGTATTTGTGCCCCCATGTCTGGCAAAGCCAAAGGAGAAAAAAGTATTCGTATTATCAAGATTGATAATAAAGAAGTCGATGACAAAAACACCTTTGTGATTAAGACCAAAGGAGGGGACGATAAAAAAGCTCCTTTAATTGTTATCGATGGAGAAGAAAAAACTGTTGGTTTTGACCTTCAATCTATCGTTCCAGATCAAATTGAACGCATTGAGGTTTTAAAAGACGAAGCTGCGATTAAAAAGTTTGGTGAAAAAGGCGCAAATGGAGTTATTCTTATCAAAATGAAGGATTAGTAGGATTCTCCCAATAATAGAAATTGTGTTCTTGGTCAAGGGCAAATCCCATTTTAGGGTAAAGCGCATTTCCAGGGAGGTTGTTTTTTTCAGTCTCTAGGCTTATTCCTTTTGCCTTAGTGATTTTGCAGTGTTCTTGTGCGGCTTTTATCAAGCCTTTACTAATGTGTTTACCTCGGTGTTCTTTAGCGACAAACAAATCGTTTAACAACCAGATGGGCATCATGTTCGTCGAAGAAAATAATGGATAAAGCTGGGTGAATCCCACCAGCTTCTCTTCTAATAAGGCTACAAAAATTATGGATTCTTTATGCTGCATTCTTTCGCTTAAAAAGCTTTTTGCGCCCTCTAAATTGCTTTCTTTTCTATAAAACACTCGGTAAGCGTCAAATAATTGTGCGAGTTCGTCGAGGTGGCTCTCATGAGCCCGTTTGATTTGTGTCATTTTTTGCGTTGATTTGGATTTAAAAGGGTATAGGCAATACCAATGGAAAAGCCTTTAAAATTTTGACTTACTCTGTCCAGTGGATTACTACTTCTTTTTTGGAAATGAAAGCCTAATGAAGCCGAAAACTTTCGATACACCCTATAATGTGCACTGGCCATTACACCAATACTATTGATAAAACTTTGGCTTGGATAAGGAAGAGGTTCTGTCGCTGGAGGAGGTTGTCCTGTCGCCGAAAGAAAGAACTGATAACTTCCTCCTAAGGATAAGCGCAGTCGTTTGACGGGGTAAACACTCAACAATAAAGGCAGTCGTAAAAAACTTAATTGATCAATACTATTGTCGTTTTCATAGACATATTGATATTTTATTCGATGGAAGTCCACTCCGCTGCTTATTCCAAAGGATTTTGTCCTACGATAGTGTACTCTTGTGCCAAGATTAAATTGAAGTTTCCCCTTGCTTTCACGGTTAGTAGGTTTTGACAAATGTGGCTGTACTAAAACATCAAAATTCCATTTGCGATAATATTCCAAATCATATGACGCTTTGCTGTATTGCTGGATGAGCAGTCCAGGGCCTTGCGCAATACTAGACCATAATCCCAGAATGCACAAAAGGAATAAAAGGTAATAGTGCCGCGCCATGTCATTTGGGTTTAGTTAAAGATACACATCGCCAAAGGTTTTACTTTTCACTTTCTAGAAGCGGAAGACCTTCCTCAAGCCATAAAGGAACCAAAACAAAAGTACGACCCACCAGAGGATAAAAAACCAATCATTTTTAGTCGTACCGTTCCAATCAAGGGCTTCAAATACAATTGCCTCCATAAATAGATCGAATAGAAACCAAAGAAGAAAGCCTAATAACCATTTTATCAACCAGTACTTGCCTTGATTCATTTTTATACGATATATTCTTTTTCTTTTTTGATGGTCACCGTAGAGGGGTGCATCAAAATTTCGGCATGCCCTGTTGTCTTTGGTAATTCATATGCAAAGAAAT
Organism: Flavobacteriaceae bacterium; assembly: GCA_049598335.1. Classification (GTDB taxonomy): domain Bacteria; phylum Bacteroidota; class Bacteroidia; order Flavobacteriales; family Flavobacteriaceae; genus Arcticimaribacter. The sequence goes on along the minus strand of JBMYNN010000029.1, from coordinate 1,970 downwards.
ATTCTAGCGTTTCTAATTTACTTTCATAAAAGTTATCACTATAATTTCCAATACCATTAATTAAGCTTTGTTTTGCATTAACCCCTATGTCTAACCAAGTCCAGCCCATGATGACCAAGCTGAAGAACTCCATGAAAATGGTGGCATCTGCAAGGAAGCGTTCATAGTCGCCTTTCATGGCAAAGGGCATCAATGTCCCCAGGATTTTCTGGGTTAATTGCAATTTATCTCCCAAGACTTTGGCATAAACTTTTAAAGCATCAATTTGTTCTGCAGCTTGAATGGTTTCCATGATTTCTGCCATGAGTAGTTGTGCTCCCTCGCCGTTCCCCATGGTTAATTTTCTCCCTAATAAATCTTGGGATTGTATTCCGGTAGTCCCTTCATAGATAGAAGAAATACGAATATCCCGATAGTACAATTGAAGAACAAAATCACTACAGAAGCCATAGCCCCCTAAGATTTGCAAACCGTTATTGATAGAGTAAGCTCCTGCCTCTGCGGGATAGGTTTTTACCACAGGAATAATCATTTCCAGCAGGGTGTTATATTTTTTCTTCTCTTCTGGAGAGGTGGCGGTATTTTCTAAATCATAGTATTTTGAGGCTAACATCACTAAACTCATCGAACCCTCTACCACGGCCTTTTGTAGTAAAAGCATACGGCGAACATCAGGGTGTTCTACAATCAAGGCTTGTTTTTCATTGACATCTTTGGTGCCATCGCTGGTTAATTTACGTCCTTGTGGACGTTCATTGGCATATTGTAAGGAGGCGTAATAAGCCGCAGAGGCAATGGCAGAAGAGCCTAGCCCTACAGCAATACGGGCTGCATTCATCATTAAAAACATATAGTGTAAGCCCTTGTTAGGCTCACCCACTAAGTAGCCTTGACAATCGCCGGCATCACCAAAACCCAGGTGAGTGGTACAATAGCCACGTTGTCCCATTTTTTGAAAATCGGCTACGGTGGTTACATCGTTTGGAACAAGGTTCCCCTCTGCCGTAGGTCGATTTTTTGGAACGATAAAAAGCGAAATTCCTTTGGTACCTTTAGGGGCACCTTCAATACGGGCTAATAAAAGGTGAACGACATTATCGGTAAAATGGTTGTCCCCACCAGAAATAAAGATTTTCTGCCCGCTAATGTGGTAGTGTCCGTCTTGTGTTGGGGTGGCTTTTGTTACAATATCAGAAAGGGAACTTCCTGCTTGTGGCTCGGTTAAACACATGGTACCTCCCCATTGCCCAGAAAGCATGTTAGGGACATAAGTATCTTTTAATTCTTGCGAAGCAAAATGGATGATTAATTCTGCCGCTCCTTGGGTCAAACCAGTATAACCTGGCAAATGGTTGTTCGCTGCATTGAGAATATAGTTGGTCGCTGTTTGAACCATTAAAGGAATTTGCATACCGCCGTCTTCATAGTCAAAGGGGGCCGAAATAAAACCTAGTTCTCCACCTTTGTACATCATGGTTTTGACTTGCTCGTGAACATAGACCATCCCATCTTTGTGATGGGCAGGTTTTTCATCTACCTCTTGGATATAAGGGAAAAGCTCTTTATCTGCAAAGGTTTTGGTGGAATCTATAAAAAGATCTAAAGCTTCTTTATCGTGATCTTGAAAGCGTTCACGATCGAGCATTTCTTCTAAGTTATGTACATCATAAAGCATGTACTTGAGCGTGTTTATATCGACGTATTTATCGGCCATAACAGTAATTTTTTAGTAGTTTTTCGTCATCTATCCTCTTCATGGAAGGAATCAAATATACACATTTCCTGTTGAGAGTGAAATTCGGTTACTTTTTCTTAACTATAATATTGTGGTAAATAAAGTTTAATGTTTTTTATAAACGATAAAACAATGGCATTTCATTGCATCCCAAACCTTGTAGGAGTGACCTCATAGGATTGCTCTTTTTTCTAGCGAGCTAAAAGGGTATCTTCTTCAAATTAGAAATTGTATT
>JBMYNN010000028.1:0-22211 GCA_049598335.1 Flavobacteriaceae bacterium | reverse complement strand
GCAAAAATAGAAATAGAATGTCTTGCTATTCACCGAAAAAAAACAGACTAATTGACTTCATTTGTTTCCCCGCTTTATTATGGGAAGTTACAGCTATATGTAGCACCATTATTGCAAGTATAATAGAGATCTATTCTAGAAATCTTGTCATCAAGCATTCTTACATACAAAAATCATTGTTTTAGAGTCACCCCATTTTGGAAATCAGCTTCCAAAAGATCTTGATTCATGATTTGATAAAGTTGACCCTAAAAAAGATAGTTAAAGTTGAGTGTCTCATGACTCTTGCTTATTTAGGTTGATAACATTTTGAAATAGTTAATGTAAGATTATTGTAATGCATCCTTAACGAAATAAAAATATGTGTGATAGGACAACCAAGTACTTTAGAGAAAGTTTAAACTATGAAAAATCTATTATCATTATTTTTATTTATTTCGGTTACTTTTTCTTACGCTCAGAGTACTCTCAAGGGTAGAGTAATTGATGAAAGCAACTTTCCTTTACCAGGAGCTATTATTACGACAGAAGATGGACAAATTGTAGTCTCTGACTTTGATGGCTATTTTTCAGTTTTAATCGAAAATGCTGAAGAGAACATAGAAGCCAAAATTGCATACACTGGATTTATCCCTCAAACGCTCTCTCTTACTTCATCAGACGGTATTCTTGTAGTAGTATTACAACAAGAAGTGAACGTTTTAGATGAAGTAATAGTCTCAGGATTCCATAGTGGAGTAGTAAAATCGCTGAACAAACAAAAAAACGATGTAAATATTACCAATATAGTTTCTTCTGATCAAGTCGGACAGTTGAGGGTATTGTAGGCGATTCATACTATCAACGAGTTTATGTGGCCGAAGAAGATAAGGGGCTTTGGTATCTGGATTTAAACGAAGATAAACCCACAAGAATAAAAGTTTTAAAAACAGATAGAAAAACACTAGTTGCTGATTTAGAAGGCTTAGCCCTTGCCGATCTAGAAGATGGTGAAGGTTATATAATACTATCGGTGCAAGGTAACAACTCTTATGCCATTATAGACAGAAAGTTCCTAACCTTAAAGGCTATTTTTCAAATTAAATCGTCAGATTTAATTGATGGCACCGAAGAAATCGATGGACTTGAGGTTAGTACAAACCCTAGGTTTCCTGTGCTTATTGTTCAAGATGGTTTTAATACCGGTGAAACACAGAACTTCAAGTGGGTGCGATGGACAAACATTGTTGAACAGCTCAATAAAAATTAATGATTTATCGATTTAGCTTTGTCTTAGCTACAGTATTATTAGTTTTTCCCTCTTGTAAATCTTCGCGAGAAAATAAGGAAACACCACCAACATCCATAGAGACTGAAGATCTTCCGTATATAATTACTGGATACAGTCACGACACTCGTTTAAAGGAAGTTAGTGGCATAGTTAAATCGCTTCGTTTTCCTGGTCATTTTTGGGTGCATAATGACAGTGGTGATGATCCCATTATTTTTCGTGTGAATGACTCCTTAGAAATTTTACAAGAAGTTTTAGTGGAGGGTGCTCAAAATATAGATTGGGAGGATATCTCTATCGGTGAATATGAAGGAGAATTTACTTTATTCATTGGTGATATTGGAGATAATCTCGCTGCTCGAAATACAGTAGTAATATATTTGGTTGCAGAGCCTGAATCGGATACAACCAATGTTAGGATAGAGCGAAAAATAGAATTGGGGTATGAAGATGGAGCGCGAGATGCTGAATTGCTTTTGGTCGATTCAAACTATAATGAATTAGTTGTCGCTACCAAACGTGATATCCCCTCAAGAGTTTATTCAGTCTCTCTAGAAACAATTGGGAGTGTAACTAGTTTAACCTTTGAAGGCAAAATGCAATTACCCAATAAGCAGTCTTGGGAAGAGAATGATCTGTATCGAATTACGGGTGGAGACTCTTCTTCTAAAGGAGAGATAATTATAAAAAATTACCAAGGTGTTTTTTATTATACTCCAGCCTCTGATAGACCATTCAAAGACAGGTTAGTGAATGATATTCCTACACCACTGTATTATAAACCGGAACTTCAGGGGGAAGCAATCGCTTTAGACGATAACGGATATTGGGTAACCTCCGAATGTGCTGATGACGGAAAGAAACACATTCCACAACCATTATATTTCTATCCCGACTTTATTGAGATTATCCATTAATAACTTTACATGATTTTCAGTTAGGATCACAATCTTTTTCCTTAATTTTATTAGAACTCACCAATAATAAATAGTTCTTTAAGGGACGAAGTCTTGCTGCATCTTTTAAAAATAGGGGAAGTAAGCCTAACCGCTACACTACACAATACCTAACAAACAATAAAATCCCTTCACCCAAGTGAGGGGTTTTTTCTTTTCTGCCAGCAGTTCTACCCTTGGAATACAAAGTGAGTTTTTTTTATATTTTGGAGATTAATAAAATTTAGACAATTTAAAAATTATCGCTGTTGGAAAATTTTTAATTCTACCAAAATTAGTTATATTAGAACTCAAATAACCATAAATCAATTAAAATGAAAAAACTAACTTTTTTGTTGGCTATTGCTTTTTCTTATTCTGCTTTAGCTCAAAACATCCTTTGGGAACAAACAGGATTAAAAGTAAAAGAAGGTAATGGAGCTTTTGTCGTTGATGTAGTCGATAAATTTTATTCCAGTATTGAAATGCCAGACGGCGTTTCTGTATCCCTCAATTGGGTGCGTTATCGCCCCGAGGGTACTGAAACAACACATTACCTAACATTTGGCGGTACTGCAGAAGGAATTGTAAAACTTCGTGAATTACGCGATGGAGATGCATATGACGCCTACAGCGATGCTCTGGGAAAACTTGCTAAAATTACTTCCAGTGTTAGTGGGTCAACCCTAGTACGAATGAATGCCGATAAAATGGGTCCCATGGCACAAGTTTGGCAATGGAGTGTCGAAGATCCTGAAAAATTTGTTAAAGCATTCATGACTTTAACTAAAGGCTTTCCACAAGAAGGTTACTTATCTATGGGGCTAATCTCACAAGGAGCTAGTAAAGCAGGAGAAAGCCATTATGTTTATACGACACATAAAGACTACCTTACTGCCTTGTCTTGGGGACCTAAAACAGAAGAACAACAAAAAGCATTCATAACTTTCCAAAAAGTAGTGAATCCTATTTCTGATTACCTTGGAACACAGACATTCTACACTGTTAAGACTTGGAATTAATTCCACATTAAACAAAAGCCCCACTATAATGGGGCTTTTGTTATGTTTTCCCTTTTATTTTTGCATAATGAACAAATTATAAAATTTAAAATTATCCCATCTTAAAGATATTTATCTTTCACCAATTATTTATACATTAAAATATTTATAACTATCAATTAAAATGAAAAAAATACTATTTTTTTTGACTGCATGCTTCACACTATTGGCGTGTGATGAAGCTTCCAAAATAGAGTCAAAGTATACCGCACCCGAGGAGGGAAAATACATCGAATGGTTTGGGGATAACGACCTAGCCAATGAATTTGCTATGATCGGTATGCGGCATTTTATGAATGCTGAACAAGAAAAAGCCTTTGCCTTTTTTGAAGCAGCCATTGCATATGACCCAACAATGTTCGCACCCCATGTATGTCTTGCAGAAATGTCAGTGGATGGATCCGATAAACAGAAATACCATATTGAAGAAGCAAAGAAAAATGTTGCAAATAAAAATGAAACATCTAAGCTATTTGTGTCTCTTTTAGACCAAGAACCCAATGGATATTGGGGCTATTTTGACTCCTCTAAAGCCCACGAATTATGGGAAAAAATGCATCAACTAGAACCAAGAGGAAACTTCATTCAGCAATTTTATGCGTACACTATGAAAAACAATGACCAAAGCATTGCCACAATAAAAAAATTTATTGCTGAGGCCAAAGTAGGTAACAACCCATATGAAAATTTACTCAATCTATTAGGCTACAAACTCATGGCTATTGGTGATATGGAAAGTGCAGAAAAGGCATTCTTAGACTACATTGATGCATATCCTAATGGATATAACTCCTATGATTCAATGGGGGAATATTACCTCAAAAATAAAATGAATGATGATGCAAGAGTATTTTACGTTAAAGCGATTGAAAATTTCCGTTTTGCCAATAATGCCAGCAATGTCCTATCAAAAATAACTGAATAAACAAGTAACAACCATAAATCAATTAAAATGAAGAAAATTATTTTTCTATTATCTGCAGTTGCATTTATAATTAGCTGTCAAAATCAAAAACTAGACTCTCCTAATAATCATGAAATGTCAGGTATTATAAAGGGAGAGGATCAGTATACAAAAGGAATAAAAAAATTCATGAAAGCCTATGTTGATAATGACATGGCTTCCGCCAAAGATATATTTGCTAACGATGCTGATTTCTATATAAATGATACCAAACTAACTATTGATGATATGATTGCAGGATTCAGCGTTGGACATCAATTCTTCAACAATATTTCGCATAACAATGTTGATATGGCCACAATGTATTATAACAATGAAAGTATCTATACAAATATTTGGTATGATTGGAGTGGTGAGATAAAATCCTCAGGCGAAAAATTGAATTTAAAAGGGTATGGATGGTTTAAATGGGAGAATGGGAAAGTAGTTGAAGCTTACAATGCTTTTGATCCCACAGCTTACAATGCTGCTATGAACAGACAAGTCTCCGATTATGATCAATCTGTTAAAAGTCTGGTTGAAAGCGCTAAGGCGTTTCAAAATGCCTATATAACAAACAATTATGCAGTAACAAAAAATTATCTGTCGGATAACTTTCAGACGTCGATTTACAATTCAAGTGGTCAACCATTAGTAATTCAATCCAAAGATGAGATTGAAAACTCGGGAGCTGGGTGGAATTTTGGGCGATTTGATATGGCAAACTTTAACGTTTCTTTTTCAAAAGGTAAAAAAGCCGCAGTCGTTACATTTGATGCAGTTGGAACAATAAACTTTGATAAAGGCAAAAAAAATGTCCCTTACTCAACCCGAGCATCACAGATGTGGACCAATGAAGATGGAAATTGGAAACTTATGCACTCACATTGGTCTCCTAAATCTGGAGCCAAAGGAGTGCCAATAGAATGAAACTATTAAAAATAACTATAAAACAATTTTAAAATGAAAAAACTATTTCTAATGCTCAGCTTGGTATTAATTATTAGCTGTGACCAAAGTTCAAATGATTCAAATCAAAAAAACAAAGAGATTTTTGACAAAAACGTATCAACTATTAAATATATGCTCAATGGATTTTATGCTGAGGATTCAGATAAATTTATGAGTGTTTTTGCAGATAGTTTAAAATGGAGTGGTCCTGATAAAGTTAAATTAAATGAGTATGAGTCAATTGAAGTACTTGAGAATGCACTAAAAGGTTATATGTCTCTTTATGATAATCACAAATTAAAAGATATTAGATTTTTTGGAGGAAGTGTATATTCAGATAAGGGAACAGGTAGTGATAACCCAAATGCAATAAGAGTCTTTGGAAATTGGCATCATACGCATACTGAAACTCAAGTTGATGTAACCCATAAATGGGTTGGTATAATGTGGTTTAATGAAGACGGAAAAATATATCAATTCAGTGATTTTTTTGATGTTGGCGGATTTATAAATCAACATCTTGAAGAGTAATCATTAAGTGATTGTCCTATCCTATTCGATTAATTTTGATACTTCTTAGCCTCTAGAATAAGTCAATTAACTTTGATTTAAAAGTGCCCTAAATTCGTCAATTCAGTCTAAGGGGGAATAGGATAGCATATGACTTAATGTTAAGTTCATATACTTGCAAAAAAGTATTTATAAATTTAATTAACTATAAACCAACTAACAATGAAAAAAATATTTACACTACTGCTATTGTTCCCATTAATTTCTTATGCCCAATGGAAAGGAAATTCTGATGGAGACAATCAAAAATCGAACATGATCAAATATTATATTGAATCATATGTCAACCAAGATTACAGTCAATTAGAAAGAATAATTTCTGAAGATGCCTCAATAAGATATAATGAAATTGAAATGGATAAAAATAGCCTTAAAGAGGCTGAAATGGGTCATCATAGCCTATATTCGGACATATCCTTTAACACTTGGGCTGTAATTACAACAGAATATGAAAATGGACATGTATGGACTCATTTTTGGGGAGAATGGACTGGTACTGGCAATTTCACAAAATCCAAAAAAACTAACATTGTTCATTTAGGATATAAATGGAACGGGGATAATCAAGTAGAACGCATAGTAGGCATTTATGATGCTACCCATTTAAATAATGAAATAGCAGCCTCAAGCAAAAAAAGGAAATAATATTCTAAGTCCTCCAAAGTGAGGGACTCATTAAATCCATCTAACTAATAAATCAATTAAAATGAAAAAAATTTTAACCATATTAACTATCAGCAGCATTATTCTTTCTTGCAATCAAACCTCTAAAAATCAAACTCAAATGGACACTGCTATGACTATTTATAATCAAAATGCTAAAGTTGTCCATGCATTATTTGATTCTTTAGAGAAAGAAGATTTAGAGACCGCAGCATCTTTTTTTTCAGAAGAAGCGAAGTTTAATCCTCCTGCTTACAATGGTAAAGTATTGAATAAACAAGGAATTTTAGAAAACTATAATGGCTTTTTTCAACTACTTAATAATATAAAAGCGAATGATAGAGATTTTTATCCAACGGTTGACTCATTATTTATTCCTGATGGTGGTGTTCGAATTTATGCAAAATGGAGCGCTAATCTTGGAGAAATTTCTGTTGATGGTATTAAAGCTTATGAAGTTTTTAAGTTTAATGAGAATAATAAAATTGTTGAAGTAGACGAATATATGGATGTTTCAGGATTATTAAACAAAATTCAAGAGTTGTCATCCAATTGAAATATTTCAAATACAGATACAGATAAATCGGAAGAAAATTCACTTTAAGTTGTAATACTTGAGGTTGCTACCGCCGATATAATTCAAAGAGTAACTTATCTAAAAACTTGGGAATCGTCAAACTTCCAAGTATTAGATGGAATTCCCTCTTTATCTTTTTTCGGATCACAAATGAATATGACTCTAAATTATTCGAGTAATCTTTTGAAAAAAGAAACCGGAAAAGGAATTAAAGACCATGTCAATAATTACGTAATTCAAAAAGCCAAAAGACTTTTGTTAAGCTCCAATTAATTAATGAAATCGCTTTTGACTTAGGCTTTGAATATCCCCAAATTTTTAGCCGATTATTTAAAAATAAAATAATCAAATCGTTATGCCCTTAGAGTAGGACGTTTTTTATATTCGCATTATTATTGTAAATAAAACTTGACATTTTCATTTTTTTGCTTAATTTTGTCAAGTAAACTTTACGTTATGAAAGCAGAAAGAAAAAAACGCACCTTGCAATTAGCCTTCTGGACATGGACATGGGTAGCGACACTCGCCCTAGCTACTTTTGGTCCAAACTTCCTTTGGAAAGAAAATAGAACGCTAACGATTATTGCTATTATAGTCAACTTGATCAACGGGGGATTGATGGTTTTAGCCAATGTAAAATTATTTCGTCATTATGACGAACTCGAACAAAAAATTCATGCCGAAGCTATGGGTCTCACCTTAGGAGCAACGGTTATAGTAGGCTTGAGTTACTCCTTGTTGGACCAAACTAACTTAATCCAAGGCGATGCAGAAATTGGCTTTTTAATCATGTTCATAAGCATTACCTACCTAATTAGCTTATTGATCAACAGAAAGAAGTACTTATGAAAAATAAAGTGCGTCAATTGCGAAAAGAAAAAGGCTTAACCCAAGAACAACTCGCAGAAATTATAGGCGTTTCACGCCAAACCATTAATGCCATCGAAAAAGAGAAATTTGATCCTAGTTTACCTACAGCATTCAAAATGGGGCAATTATTTGATCAACCCATCGAAGAGTTTTTCCTTTTTGAAGAATAAAAAATTTAACATTTATACTGCATTGATTAGCAGTTTGAAAATCATTGTTAATATTTTGGAATAACCATAAACCAAAATAAAATGAAAAAACTATTTTTCCATATTTTATTATTCATTGCTACCTAAATCTAAGCACAAGAAGTATTTAAAGCTTACTATCACCATGTTAAAGCCAAAAATGTTGGAAAATTTGAAAAGCTCGAAAGCGAGTAGTGGCAAAAAGTTACTCAAAAGCCGTTGATGCTAGCGAGATTGAATACTGGGTATTATTGAATCTAGGCCAGAAGCTAGCTTAATATTGATGCTTCCCACTGGTCCAGCCTTTGTGTCCTAAAATACTTTGGGCAGAATCTGCAGCAGGTCCTTCTAATTGAGTTCCCATGCTGTCATTCCATCGATTGAGATAACCAAACAAGGCGACTACCCCCAAGATTTCTACAATTTCTCCTTCATCCCAGTATTGACGTGCCTTTTCGGCGATTGTATCGTCTACCGCATTAGGGACTTGAGATGCAGCGATAGCAAGATCGAAAGCTGCTCTCTCCCCTTCAGTAAAAGCAGCATAAGTTTTATACTCCCAAATATGATGCATTCGGTCTTTCGAAGACCCATAACGTTCTGCCGCGCGAATGGCGTGTGCTTCACAATAACGGCAACCAGTGGTCATACTAGAGAGATAGGCAATTTCACGTTTTAAGGCACTGGTTAGTCTTCCTTTATTCTCCATTACTGCTTGATTAATTTCAAGAAATGCTTGTGCTATATGCGGGCGATGCATCATGGTAAATAAGCTATTGGGAGTAAAGCCAAGGGTTTCTTCATAAAAACGCGCCATTTCTTTGGCTTGTGGGGTGGCATTTCGGTCTAAAGGTGTAACTAGTGGTCGTTTCATAAGAGGTGATTTAATCTATAGAAAAATGAAAATGTGTTGAAGATTTAAAAGTTTCTTCTGGTCTTAAAATAGTAGAAGGAAAATTCCTTTGATTTGGGCTATCCGGATAAGCCTGTGTTTCTAAACAAACTGCCCCATGAGCAACAAAAGGAGCTTCTAAATGATTTGCAGTATATAATTGCATCCCAGGTGAAGTAGTGTGAACTTGCATTTTTCTTCCGCTATGCGGATGAAATAGTGTAGCTACACTTTTCAATTGATGAGCTACTGAATCAAAACAATAACAATGATCAAAACCATTTCCCTTACTTAATTGCTCGTGGGGTTGCTCAAGGGCATAACCAATATTTTGAGCTGTTGTAAAATCAAAAGGGGTGTTTTGTACTGCAATTTTCTCTCCACTAGGAATCATATTTTTATCTATAGCTAAAAAGTGGTGTGCCTGTATTTCTAAGTGATGATCTAAACAGTTTTGCTGTGGATTCCCCGAAAGATTAAAATAACTATGCTGTGTTAAATTTAATACAGTGGGGCGATCTGTATGTGCTAAATAGTCTACTTTTAAAGTGTTTTGCTCTGTTAGTCGATAAGTAACTTGTGAGCTTAGTGTCCCTGGGTAACCCTCTTCCATATGGGGACTAATATGGGTTAAAATTAAGCCAACTCCTTCTTTTGTTATGTCTTCTTGAACAGCCCAGATGGCTTTGTCAAAACCTTTTTCTCCACCGTGTAGGTGGTGCTCACCGTGATTTTGAGCTAAAGTATATGTTGTCCCATCAAGAGAAAACTTTCCATGGGCAATACGGTTGCCATAGCGACCAATAAGCGCACCAAAATATGGACTCTTTTCTTCGTAATCCTCAAGATTGTCAAAACCTAAAACACAATTCTCAAAATGTCTGTCTCGATCTGGCAGAAATAAACGTCGAATTATTCCCCCATAATTGAGTACCTCAACGGCTAAACCGCTGTGATTACTTAAAGTATAAGCGTTAACACGTTGACCATTCTTGAGTGTGCCAAAATAATTGCTTGAAATTATAGGATTCATCTGTCTAAAATACGGGATATAAAGGCATAAAAAAAGGCGATGTTAAACATCGCCTTGTTAAAGTCTAAAATGATCTTAAGCTTGAGCCTTAAATGCTTTAAGCTTTTCAATCAACTGTGGCACAACCTCAAACGCGTCTCCAACGATGCCATAATCGGCTGCTTTAAAGAAAGGAGCTTCTGGATCGTTATTGATCACGACCTTCACCTTAGAAGAATTAATCCCTGCCAAGTGTTGAATTGCTCCAGAGACACCAATAGCGATATATAAGTTTGACGCTACAGGCTTTCCTGTTTGTCCCACATGTTCGCTGTGTGGACGCCATCCCATATCTGAAACAGGCTTAGAACATGCTGTTGCTGCACCCAGGGTGTCGGCTAAATCTTCAATTAAGTGCCAGTTTTCTGGACCTTTTAATCCACGACCACCCGAAACAACTACTTCTGCATCTGCTATGGTAACTTTATCTGTTGCTTTATCGACAGATTCAACCGTAATACTTGATGCAGCTAAACCAGGAGCGAAATCTTCTACTGTACACGCAGTGGCATTTTCTACTAATCCAAAGGCGTTATTAGATACCCCAATGATTTTTACCTCAGAAGAAATTTCAGTATGGGTAAAGGCTTTGTTGGTATAAGCAGTACGTTTTACTGTAAAAGGTGAAAGGCTTGAAGGAGCAGCAACAACATTCGTTGCATATCCCGCCTCTAATCCTATGGCTAATAAAGGGGTTAAATAGCGACTGTCAGCGCTTGAACTTACAACAACAACTTTAGCAGCAGCTTGAGAGGCGGCTTGCTGGATTCCACTGGCATAAATTTTTGCATCAAAGTTTCCATCCACAGTGATGTTCATTACTTTGCTTACACCATAGTTTCCTAGGGCATCAGCATCTGCAGCATTAAAGGTTATAGCAATTACTTCTGCTCCCATTTGGTCAGCGACAGCTTTCCCGTAAGATGCTACTTCAAAAGCAACTTTTTTTAATTTTCCTCCTTCGGATTCGGCATAGACTAATACAGACATCTTCTCTATTTTTTTTGGTTAAATTACTTTTGCTTCGTTGTGTAATAGTTCGATTAATTGATCGACATTATCTGCGTCAACTAACTTTACTTCCCCTTTAGGGGCTGGTTTTTCGAATTTAATCGTGGTTGATGAAGCAGTTGCGCCAATTGGCTCGATTACCTCTAGTGGTTTTTTACGCGCCATCATAATCCCTCGCATATTGGGGATTTTTAAATCACTTTCTTCTACCAAACCTTTTTGCCCACCAATAACTAGCGGCATATGAGTTGTAACGGTTTCTTTTCCACCATCAATCTCGCGAATCGCTGTCGCTTTATCGCCCTCTATTTCTAAACCAACACAGTTGTTGACATAGCTCGTGTCTAGCATGGCTGCTATCATTCCAGGAACCATTCCACCATTATAATCAATAGATTCTCTTCCTGCAATGATTAAATCATATGAATTGTTTTGGATTATTGCCACAATTTCTTTGGCCACTTGAGTTGCATCTAGAGCTTCAGTATTTACACGTATCGCTTTGTCTGCCCCAATGGCTAATGCCTTTCTAAGGGTAGATTCTGTTTCTGCTCCTCCCACATTAATCACATCTACTTCTGCTCCATCTTTCTCTTTTAACCACATGGCACGTGTTAAACCAAATTCATCATTTGGATTAATAATATACTGCACTCCTGCAGTATCAAATTTTGTGTCATTCTCTACAAAATTGATTTTTGAAGTGGTGTCGGGTACATGGCTAATACATACGAGTACTTTCATATCCTTTTCTTTAAGGGTTGATACATTTTTCTTCTTTACCAAAAGTAAACTATTATTCTTGCATAATAAAATCCTTTGATTAATTTTTTTTCAATTAAATAAAATATAACAGTTTGTGTGTTTTTAATGACCTTGCTTAACGAGAGAGGATGTTTTCATATAATACTGCGAAAACAATAAGGGTCCCCCCTATATAAACTCCCCAGTGAGGAACTTCGTTGAGAAAAAGGTAGGCGATAAAAATTCCATAAAGTGGATTAATGCTTGACATCAAACTCGCCGTGGTAACCGTAAAGTATTTTAGACAGTGTAAAAAAAGGCTATGTCCAATAACAGTTGTAAAAAGGGCTAAGAAAAGTAACGCCCACCAAAAGGGAATACTCTTTTCAAATTTTTCAAATGACATAAAAGGGAGAAAACAAAGCGCGATAATAACTACTTGAAATAGCATTAATTGCAAGCCACTCTGTTCTTGGGCAGCCCCTTTCAAAAGGAGATTTCGCATGGCATAACAAAAGGCGGAAAAAATCCCTATTGCAAGTGCCCCTCCATGGGTTTGTGCCATTGTAAAAGAAGGAACTAAAAAATAAATCCCTAAAAGGGTTAATCCCCCCACAAATAAGTGACGCTTTTCAAACCGAGTTTTAAAAAATAAGGGTTCTAAAAAAGCTGTAATGACCGGATATGTGAATAAAGAAAGCATCCCTATGGCAACATTAGACCACTGCAAGGCATAAAAATAAGTCACCCAATGGGTACCCATAAAGAGACCGGCGAGAATTAATTTGGGTTCCCATTGAAAAACAGCACTCAAAGATTGTTTACTCAATTTCAATATTGCAATAAGTAGAGGAATCGCTATAAGGCTTCGCCAAAAAATACTGACTTCTGGCGGAAGGGCAATCCACCTGCCCAATACTCCAGAAGTGCTGATGAACAAAACCGAAAGATTGAGTAAAATAAAATGAGAAGAGGTCCCCTTTATCAAATTAAACGGTCTTTAAAATTTTAGTGGAGTGGGCTGCTTGGGGTTGTCACTATAGTCATAAAAACCGCTTTTCGTTTTGACCCCTAAATTTCCTGCCGCTACAAGATTACGCAGTAAAGGGCAAGGCGCATATTTATCTTTTCCAAAACCTTGATGTAACACCTCTAATATAGAAAGACATACATCTAAACCAATAAAATCTGCTAAACGTAAAGGACCCATGGGGTGACCCATTCCTAACTTCATCATTTCATCAATTGTTTCGACCTCTGCAACTCCTTGAAATAACGCCTCGATGGCTTCATTAATCATGGGGAGTAAAATACGATTCGCGACAAAACCAGGGTAATCTGCTGCAACCAACGGCACTTTTTCAATTTGCCGTGTCAAAGCAGTAATTGTTTCAACGGTAGCTTTACTGGTTTGGTGTGCTTTAATAATTTCCACGAGTCGCATAACAGGAACCGGATTCATAAAATGCATCCCAATCACTTTTTCTGAACGCTTTGTAAAGGCTGCTATTGTTGTAATCGACAAAGAAGAAGTATTGGTCGCTAGTATACATTCTACTGGTGCGTGCCGGTCTAATTGGGCAAAGACTTTGGCTTTTACTGCTTGATTTTCTGAAACAGCTTCTACCACTAAATCTGCAGATTGAACGGCCTCTTCTAAAATAGTCATAGGCGTAATTCTCGCTAAAGCCGCAGTTTTTTCTTCTAAGGTTAATATTTCTTTTTTGAGCTGTCGATTTAAATTGGTCTCAATTTTTGCTAAGGCTAAGTTTAAAGCATCTTGAGACAAATCAACTAAATTGACGTTAAACCCATATTGTGCAAAGCAATGTGCAATCCCACTTCCCATGGTACCACTACCAACCACTGTAATATTTTTCATGTTTTATATACTTAATTCAAAGATAAACGGATTTCTAATACCTTTTGAATTTTGTTATTCGGCTTAATCCTCTTGTAAAGAATTTGTGTTAACTTTAAAGGAAAATGAAAGAAAATATCCTTAGTATGTCCTTTCTAGCCCAAACAACCGATGTGAATTATCACGGCAATGTCCACGGTGGAAAGGTAATGAAATGGATAGATGAAGTCGCCTATGCTTTAGCCGTTCGCTATGCTAAAAAAAACTGTGTTACAAAATTTGTTGATGACATTGAGTTTTTAAAAGCGATTCATATTGGAGATTTGGTCTTTTTGACCGCAACCTTAGTTGAAGTAGGAAATACTTCAATGCGCATTCATGTCAAAGTCTCAAGCGAGAATTTAATCGAACAAGTGAAGAAAGAGAATTGCGCCTGTGATATCGTTTTTGTAGCGATTGATCAAGACGGAAATAAAACAACTTTAAAATAAATTATAATGATTTGGATCTATCGTCTCTTTATTTCCCTTGTTTCAGGGACTGTTTTTTATGTTTGGCTTTTAAATATGAATAATGCCTCCCCCTACAGAGGGGGTGTTGCAGTTTCTCTTAAAGAAGAATTTTTAGCCTATGGCTTAAGCGAAAGTATTTTTTACCTCATTGGGGGAATTAAATTACTGGCTGCACTTTCCTTGTTTTTTGGATTACGATTTAAAAGAATAGTTGTTCCCTCAACACAAATTATTGCAGTGTTAATGATTGGGGCTATCGCCATGCATTTGAAAGTAGCAGACCCGCTGCTAAAAAGCTTACCAGCTATTGGAATGCTATCAATGTGCCTAATTATTTTGCGTTTACACAAAAGGGTTTAATTAACTTTATTTTAATCATTCTAGTCGTTTTTAGCGTTGAATAGTGTTGTATTTTTGAGCTATGAGCACACAACTAAACCAATTTGTTAAAAAACTTCCAATCGCTGATCTTACTCAAAAGCGCAAAGAAGAATTGGCCTTATTGATTGATTATATCAAGACCCAAAAAGCTAAAAATAAACCCCTTCACCTCAACTTTATTTGTACCCATAATTCCAGAAGAAGTCAATTCTCACAGTTGTGGGCAAAAGTAATGGCACAGTATCACGGGATCGACTGCAACACCTATTCTGGAGGGGTAGAAGTAACCGCTTGTAATGAAAGGGTTATCGGTACCCTCTTGTCTCAAGGTTTTGAAATAGAGCCCAAAGAAAATGGTGACAACCCCTATTATTTCATTCGGATGGAAGGGGAATATTATGGACAATATTTCTCAAAGCTTTATGATGATTCCTCCAACCCAACAAAAGATTTTGCCGCAGTAATGACCTGTGCCCATGCAGACGAAAA
Source organism: Flavobacteriaceae bacterium (assembly GCA_049598335.1). Lineage (GTDB taxonomy): Bacteria > Bacteroidota > Bacteroidia > Flavobacteriales > Flavobacteriaceae > Arcticimaribacter. The sequence continues at coordinate 7,221 of JBMYNN010000028.1, read as the reverse complement.
CTGCCCATTTATCCCAGGAGCAGAAAAACGTATTCCTGTGCGATATAAAGATCCAAAAGCTTTTGACGATACCCCAGAAGAAAAGGTAGCTTACCTCAATAAATCTATCGAGATTGCGACAGAGATGCATTACATCTTCTCAACTATCGCTTAAAATTTCTATCTTGTTAAGATGCGGCACCTTTTGTCTTTAATGATTGTTTTATTACTAGTGAGTCACTGTACCACACCAGAAAAATGTGGAGAGATCTATGATAAAGTTAATCGGGACGGACGCTTCTTTTTTATCCTAGATGCGAACTATAGTTTTGATGTATCTACAGAGAACGATAATGCTTCTTTTTTACCCGATAATCGATTGAGTGGAGAGGTAACTCAAAGCGTTTATAATGCATTTTCAATAGGAGATGAATACTGTCAATAAATGAAAAAAATACTTATCGCAGGAAGCAGCGGGATGATAGGGCAACTTATTTTAAACAACGCCCTTGAAGCTCAAAATATCAAAGAAGTAATAAGCTTAGTGCGCACCACCTCTTCCATCCAACATCCCAAACTCAAAGAAGTCGTTGTAAGAGACTTTCTTAACTACCACTCCCAGCAAGCATTTTTTGAACAAGTTGATGTAGTTTATTATTGTGTGGGAGTATATACAGGAACCGTTGATCGAGATTTATTTCGTCTTATAACCATAGATTATCCCTATGCATTAGCAGTTGCTGTTCAGCAAAAAAGTCCTCAATGTCGCTTTGTTTTACTCAGCGGACAAGGAGCAGATCGCACAGAAAAAAGTAAAATGATGTTTGCAAAAGACAAAGGCATAATCGAAAATAAATTAATCGCTTTAATGGGGGCGTCTTTCTACAGCTGTCGCCCAGGCTATATCTATCCAGTGACCCCAAGGAAAGAACCTAGCTTTACCTATGTGCTAAGTCGAAAACTTTATCCTCTTCTAAAACTTTTAGGTAAAAAAATAAGCATTACTTCAGAAGAACTCGCCCTTGCAATGTTTCGCATCGGTTTAGAGGAACCTCAACAATTACTCTTTGAAAATGACCACTTAAGGGATTATCTAGAGACCGTCTAAAATCCACTCATAGGTATCTGAGAGAAAATCATAATACTTTTCATTAAAACCCTCTTCAGTTCGAAAAGCTTTGATATATTTCTCATTGATAGGAACTGGTAAAACAATTTTTTTCGATTGATCTGGGTGAATAATGGTCAACTGAACAAAAAAAGAACTTACGATGTAGGGATTTTGTTGTAATCGATATAAAGTGTATTTTAAAACTTCTACTGGCCATGCTTGTACTTCAAAACTTAGGCGCAATTGATCTATTTCTTCTATTGCAGGAGCAAAAGCCAATTCAGAAGTAACGGTCATTTCATAAGGAGATAAATCAATTTGAGCCCAGCCCAACTGAACAAAAAAGAAAAGTAAAAGAACCGTTTTATGCATTAGGGTTTTAAGATTTTATATCAATGAAGTTAGTCTTTTTCTAAAAAACGTAAAAACATCATGGCCATTTCATCTGTACTCATTTCTAAATGATCGCCTTGATTAGGATCACTTAAAAAGGCGATCAATGCTTTTTGGCTCTTCGCCGGAAGAGATTCGGTATTGATCAACAAAGGAAGTTATACCTCTAAAAGCGCAGTATAATTCTCCCATACATCTACTATTGCGGCAAAACCCCATTCCTGGGTATAAGCCTACAACAAATCCATTTGAGCATTTGATCCCCATTGAATGACTTATCCAATGGTTTAAAGAGGGGGTTGCATATCAATAGCTAATGTATAACCAACCGTCTTGCGTTGTTCCATCTCCTAAATCAATCCGATAGTAATAAGAACCTGAAGGTAATAAAGCACCCGTTCTTTGATAAATCCCGGGTTATAGACCGCCATATTCATTCGATTAAATAATATGTGTGCTTCCTGTGCTGAAATTAGACCAGAAAAGAAAACAACAAGGTAAACGAGTATTTTTCGCATTTATCGACGCAAAACTAAGGCAGAAGCACCTCCACCACCATTACAAATGGCAGCAGCTCCTAGGGTTTTATTTTTTGATTGCATGGCATTCAACAAGGTGACGACAATACGGGCACCTGAACACCCCAAGGGATGTCCTAAGGAAACTGCCCCACCATGAATGTTTACTTTTTCGGCCGAGAGGCCTAAAATTTTTATATTGGCTAAACCTACCACAGAAAATGCTTCGTTAAATTCAAAAAGTTCTACTTCTTTTTGACTAACCCCTGCTTTCGCTAAGGCTTTAGGAAGTGCTTTTGCAGGAGCTGTGGTGAACCATTTAGGGTCTTGTGCGGCATCGGCATAACTTTCTATGGTGGCAAGAATTTCTATCCCTAAGCTTTTTGCTTTAGCTTCTGACATCAAAACAAGGGCAGCTGCACCATCATTGATGGTCGAAGCGTTGGCAGCAGTAACTGTTCCCTCTTTGGTAAAAGCAGGGCGTAAGTTGGGAATCTTCTCTATCAATACATTAGTGTATTCTTCGTCTTCTGCAACAATTTTATCTTCTCCTCTTCGTTGGGGTACAGAGACGGGAACAATTTCATTTTGCATTATACCACTTTCCCAGGCTGCTGCAGACCGAGTGTAGGATTCAATCGCAAAAGCGTCTTGTTCTTCTCTACTTATATCGTGTTTTACAGCAGTAGCGTCAGCAAAAGTCCCCATAGCAACTTGATCAAAAGCATCGAGTAAACCATCTTTTTGCATAACGTCTTCTAATTGGGTTGCTCCAAATTTAATCCCCGTTCGCATGGGAACAATGTGTGGTGCAAGGCTCATGTTTTCCATTCCTCCAGCTACGACAATTTCAGCATCCCCTAAGGCAATTGCTTGAGCTGCCATACTGACGGCTTTCATCCCTGAAGAACAAACTTTGTTGATTGTAGTGCATGGAACTGTGTCTGGTATCCCTGCTTGTATGGCTGCTTGACGGGCTGGAGCCTGTCCCACGCCTGCTTGTAAAACATTGCCCATGTAAACTTCGTCTACTGTAGAAGGATCTACCCCAGCCGCGGCTAATGCTCCTTTAATGGCGGTTGCACCAAGAGCGGGTGCTGGGACTGTAGCTAAACCTCCCATAAATTTTCCAATAGGAGTTCTTTTGGCCGAAACAATGACTACTTTATTCATTAGCTTGAGACTTTTATGTGATATTTCTCTCTTTAAAAATTGCTACAAAGATACTCCCGTAAATAGAATGCACCAAACTCGAAATTGCAGAGGGAATTGCTGTAGCTGGGTTGGTGAAATTTTCTCTCGCCAAAACTGCCCCTAAACCAGAATTTTGCATCCCTACTTCTATCGCAATGGTTATACTCGCGCCTAGATTTTCTATAAAAATTCTACTAAGGATATAGCCTAATACAAAACCAAAAAAATGTAAAATCATAATGGCTAAAATCAGATTTAATCCAGCGTTTAAAATGACCTCTTTCCCTTGTCCTATAATACTTGCGACAATCAAAACAATTAATACTACTGCAACTGGGGGGGCAAAAGGAGTTGCTTTATGAGTAAATTTTGGGAAGTACTGATTGAGTATTACCCCCAAACTCACCGGGAGTAAAACCACTTTTATGGTACTATAAAACAAACCCCAAGCGTCAACAGATAAGTAATTTCCTGATAAACTGGCCGTTAAGTAGGGCGTCAAAATTATACCCGCAAGCGTTGAACATGTGGTCATGGCCACAGATAAAGCAACATTAGCGCGGGCAAGATAGGAGATCACGTTTGAAGCGGTCCCACCAGGACAACTGGCAACAAGAATCAAGCCTACTGCAAAAAAAGGGGGTAATTGAAATAAAACACCTAAAGCCCAACCCATCAAAGGCATTAAACTAAATTGCAGGAGTAGTCCTAAAAAAACCCATTTTGGCGTTTGAACGATTTGATTAAAATCTTTCCATTGCAAAGTCAAGCCCATACCCAGCATTATCCCCCCTAGACCATAAGTGATCCACTGCCCTGAAAACCATGTAAATAAACCAGGATGAATGAGTGCTATAAAAGCACATAAACTTACCCATAATGGAAATAATCTTGTAATCACCTATTAAGTCTTTAAATAAGAATGACAATAAACAGACTTTATTGCCCTTAATCATCAAAAATTGTAATATCCTTATTACTTTAACCTAATATATTAGAAATTATATCTTATGAGAATGGTGCTTATGATTTCATTATTATCAATTTTTACATTAGTAGTCTATGGGCAAGAAGTAAAATTTGAGGAATATGATTTACCCAATGAGTTGCATGTTATTTTACATCAAGACAATAATGCCCCGGTTGTCACAACATCTGTTCTTTATCACGTAGGTGGAAAAGATGAAAAAGAAAGCAGAACAGGGTTTTCACATTTTTTTGAACACTTACTGTTTGAAGGCACTAAACATATCCGTCGGGGAGAGTGGCCTTCTATTGTTGCAGATGCAGGGGGAACCTACAATGCCTACACGAGTGATGATTATACTTATTATTATGAAATATTTCCTTCCAATCAGCTACAATTAAGTTTATGGATGGAGTCTGAGCGAATGCTACATCCATTAATTAATCAAGCGGGAGTAAATACTCAAAATGAAGTTGTAAAAGAAGAGAAAAGAGCTAATTATGACAATAGACCTTATGGGTATTATGAAGACGAGGTTAAAAAAAATATTTTTGATCTTCATCCATACAAGCGAGCTTCAATAGGGTCAATGGAAGATCTTGATGCTGCATCTTTAGAGGAGTTTATCGATTTTAGAAATCAATACTATATCCCAAATAACGCAGTTCTAGTTGTTGCTGGTGATATTAATATTTCTCAAACAAAACAGTGGATTGAAGATTATTTTTCATCAATTCCTATGGGTCCCCCTATAAAGAGAATTTCAATCAATGAAACCCCCATTGAAAAAGCTAGGAAAGCAACATACTATGACAAAAACATTCAGATACCCGCTTTAATTACCGCATATCGCATCCCAGGGGTGACCTACAGAGATTCAAAAGTATTAGAGATTATTTCAACCTACTTAAGTGATGGAAAAAGTTCAAGGCTCTACAAAAGAATGGTGGACAAAGAAAAAATAGCACTTGAAGTTGCCGCATTTAATCTAAATCTAGAAGACTATGGTATTTATATAATTCTCGGATTACCCCTCGGTGAAAATACTTTTGACGACTTGCTTGTAACAATCAATGAAGAAATTTCAAAAATTCAAGAAACCTTAATTTCTGAACGTGACTACCAAAAAATTCAAAATAAATTCGAGACAGACTTTATCAATGCAAATGGATCGGTAGAGGGCATTGCTAACTCACTGGCAGAGTATTATACCTTTTATGGTGACACTAACTTAATTAATAAGGAAATTGATCTTTATCGATCAATTACAAGAGAAGATATTCGTAGGGTCGCTAACAAGTATCTAAACCCACAACAACGTTTAATTCTAAATTACTTACCAGCTTCAGTAAAACAATAATTTGATGATGAAAAAAATACTTATATCCAGCTTCTTCTTTTTTGTCATAAACCTTGTCCATGGTCAAATTGACCGAAGCCAACAACCCCCTGCTGGTCCAGCTCCCGTAATACAACTGGATGACCCCGTTTACTTCAAACTAGACAATGGCCTTCAAGTTCTTATTGTAGAAGACCATAAACTTCCTAGAGTTGTTGCAGTTTTAAATATAGATAATCCTCCCATTTTTGAAGGAGAAAAGGTAGGAGCTAATGCATTGCTTTCTCGTATTCTTGGTAAAGGCTCCTTAACAATTGAAAAAGATATTTTTGAAGAAGAAATTGACTTTTATGGTGCACGCATGAATTTTGGATCTGCAAGTGCCTCAAGCAGTTCACTTTCACGATACTTTTCGCGTGTATTGACCATGATGGCAAGTGCCAGTTTACAGCCATTATTTAACCCTGAAGAATTCAACAAGGAAAAGGCAAAATTAATTGGAAACCTTAAAAATGCAGATAATCAAGTAACCACGATTGCACAGCGAGTAGAGCGAATGATTACTTATGGGCAAACACACCCTTATGGTGAATATCTAAGTGAAGAAAAACTTGCCAAAATCACTTTAGAGGATGTTCGCTCATTCTACCAAATAAATTTCACTCCAAAAAACGCCTATTTAATATTAATCGGTGATATAAACCCACAAAAGATTACCCAGCAAATAAAAAGTTTATTTAAAAACTGGAAAGGTGAAAAACAGATAGGTGAACCTTTTCCACCTGCAAAAAATGCAGATGAATTGACTATTTTTTTCACTGATATGCCCAATACAGTGCAATCACAAATTGCGGTAAACTTTACAACATCAATTAAAAAAACCCATCCTGATTATTTTGCAGTCCTTCTTGCTAACCAAATACTAGGCGGGGGAGATCAATCACGCCTATTTGCAAATCTTAGAGAGGATAAAGGCTATACCTATGGTGCTTATTCGTCATTAAAGACATCAAAATACTCCAAAGCGCTTTTTCGTGCTTCTGCGAAAGTTCGCAATTCAGTTACAGATAGTGCTGTAGTTGAGATGGTTAAAGAAATTAATAAAATTAAAGAACTCACTGTTAGTCAAGAAGAATTAGATCAAGCCAAAGCAAAATACTTGGGAAATTTTGTCTTAGCCCTAGAGCGACCTTCTACCATTGCACAGTATACACTTTCTATCTTAATAGAAGATTTGCCTAAAGACTTTTACAAAACCTTTTTACAAAAAATCAATACAGTAAATATTGAGGATATTCAACGTGTTAGCAAGAAGTATTTTCACCTTGACAAAGCGCGCATTTTTGTGACAGGAAAAGGAAGTGAGGTTCTTAAAAATCTAGAAAAAATTCGTCCACTTGGTGCAACACTACCCATCAAATTCTATGACAAGTATGGCAAGAAAATAGATCGCCCTGACTATGATAACGTTCTCTCTGAAAATTAGATGCCACCAGGGTTATATATGCTTATTTTGACGCCATATGCAGAAAAGAAAAAGCTAAAGCCATTCAATCTAAAAGAGAAATTGTTGCTGCAAGTATGCAAGGAATGACCCTTGATATCGAAAGTAAAAAGACCAATGCTAAACAATCTTTTCTTGCCGTTAAAATCATGGGAATGTAATGCAAAAACAAGTGATTAATAAAACCGAAGGCTATAAAGAAGTGGAGGATCTTTT
>JBMYNN010000027.1:0-22705 GCA_049598335.1 Flavobacteriaceae bacterium | reverse complement strand
TCAAAATCAGGAAAGATTAAGTGTTCATTATTTCGATATTCCTGAGAATTTAGAAGCACAGTTTATGGAATTCAATAAACAAATTAATCAAGAACTTGAAATTGCTGGATTTGGAAAGAATTTTTATAAAATCTACAAGGTAAAGGATGATGATATTGCCAAAAAGCATAGATATTTTCAAATTAGTACATATACCAGTGACAAGCACTATGAAATGACACATGATGTAGGGGAGAATTACAATAAAATATTAGATGCTTTCTGGAATTCAGATGTGGCTAAAGAATTTAATAAAAATAGAATTTATAGAAAAGTTTATAGGATATATAATTAAAGAGGCTCAATAAAGCAAACCTAACAAACTTGTAAATATTCATAAGGGTGTGAAATTATTTGTCCTATTGTTATACTATAATAGAATCAAACTTTATATTATTTATTAGCAAAATACGCTTGTAGTTTGAACCATGCCTCCTTAGCACGTTAATATTTTTATTGATGAATAAACCTTATATCGACTCTTTAGACTTTTATAATCTCAATTACGAATAAGTATTTTATATTTAAATTATAACCAAAAAACAAATAGAATGAAAAACTTTAAAACAATTTTAATTGTCACATTAATTCTGGATATTATTCAAGGCATCCCTTTGTTATTAGCTAAAATAGGAGGCGAAATGAAAAATCAAATTATAAATGACTTTAACATCGAGGGTTTAGCATCCAGCACTCCAGCCTTAGAAGTCCTTGATATAATGTTATACATATTTATTTTTATTATTTTGGGCTCTGTATTATCAGTAATTTATGCACTTAGCTTAAAAACACTTGAAGGACTAAAAGCTGCAACTTTCATATTGTTTATCATTCATTTATTTTGGACTTTACCCGATTTTTTGACCCTATTAAGTGGAGGATCATCTCATCCTCCTCTATTGATAATGTTACTAACTCTAGTTCCTGTAGTAGGACTTTATTATGTATCACAAAAGGGAGAATTGAAATCCTAAAATAATGATATTATTTTATCATAGGCATCTCCTTATCATTGAGACAATGCAATTATAAATCTATTTAAAAGGTGTTTTAATTTTTATTTATAGTTCAGAGAAAGTGATTTGCATGGTTTAGTTCAATCGAAATACTTATCATAATTATTCCATAATTTATCTAACACTTCTAAAAAAACTTCAAAATCTTTCTTTCTTATATCATTGTAGGCTATAATTCTTAAGTTTTCTACAATAGGAGTTGCCTTATTAATTAACTCACTTCCTTTTTGGGTAAGAAGTAGTTTAAAACGATTTGGATAATCTGATTTGCGCTTCTTTATGATCATTCCTTTTTCACAAAGTGCAGAAATCAATCTTGAGGTAGTAGCCCTATTTCTGTAGTTTGATTGAACTATACTTGCCTGCGTAGCGTCTTTTCCTAATTGGCTTATTTTCTGTAATATAACCCATTGCTCAATTGTAATGTTAATATGATTTCTTTCAAATTCTTTTACGTATACCTGTTGTATTTTCTTCAATGTTTTGTCAAGGTTAACTCCAAATCCTTTTGTTCTATCCATAGCCTAAAACTAACAATAAAAGATTACAGTATTAATTTTTTATTTACCTAAACTTACTTTAATTCTATGACCTCTTTATAAAAAAAATAAAATTAAGACTAGTTCTAAAAAGAAAATGATTAATTTTATTGTTGCGCTAACAACATTAAAAATCTTTCTATGTCAGAATTACCTTATCTTCCTAAAATTCATGATGCTGCAAAAGATTTTATGCCGCTCAATGGAACAGATTATTTAGAACTCTATGTAAGTAATAGCAAACAAGCAGCTCATTTTTATAAATCAGCTTTTGGTTTTGAATCTTTAGCATATGCTGGATTAGAAACGGGTCTCAGAGACAGAGAAAGTTATGTCGTTATCCAAGATAAAATTAGACTTGTATTGACCTCCCCACTAAACAGTGAAACTGAAATTGGTAAACATATTGATAAACATGGGGATGGAGTCAAAGTAATTGCGCTTTGGGTGGACGATGCAACCTACGCTTATAACGAAGCTATTAAACGAGGGGCAGAGTCCTATTTAGAACCTTGTATTGAAGAAGACATAAATGGAAGAATAACCCGATCTGGAATTAAAATATATGGAGATACCGTGCACGTATTTGTAGAGCGTAAGAATTACAAAGGTCTGTTTTTACCAGGCTTCGAAAAGTGGGAAACACCAGATTATAATCCTAGCTCAACAGGATTAAAGTATATCGATCATATGGTGGGAAATGTTAGTTTGGGAAAGATGAACTATTGGGTTGAATTTTATGAAAATGTTCTTGGATTTGCCAATATATTAAGTTTCGACGATAAAGATATTTCAACAGAGTATACTGCTTTAATGAGTAAAGTTATGAGTAATGGGAACGGTAGAATAAAGTTCCCCATTAACGAACCTGCTATGGGTAAAAAACGTTCTCAGGTTGATGAATATTTAGATTTCTATGAAGGGGAAGGAGTACAACACATTGCTTTAGCTACAGACGATATCATTAAGACAGTGAAAGAATTGAAAAGTAGGGGAGTTGAGTTTTTACTTGTGCCAGACACCTACTATGAAGTTGTTCTGAACAGAGTAGGAAAAATAGATGAGGATATTGTATCTTTAAAAGAGTTAGGTATCTTGATTGATAGAGATGACGAAGGGTATCTGCTTCAAATTTTCACAAAACCAGTTGAACCAAGACCTACTATTTTTTTTGAAATTATTCAAAGAAAAGGGGCCTCGTCCTTTGGAAAAGGAAATTTCAAAGCACTTTTTGAAGCCATTGAACGTGAGCAAGAATTAAGAGGAACTTTATAAACTGAAGATGAATAAAATAGTTAAGAATGCAAAAGAGGCGATTCAAGATATTGAAGATAATTCAACATTGATGGTCGGTGGTTTTGGATTGTGTGGAATTCCAGAAAACAGCATTTCAGCTATATTTCAATCAAAACTTAAAGGACTGACATGTATTTCAAATAATGCGGGAGTTGATGACTTCGGCTTAGGGTTACTTTTTCAAAAAAAACAAATAAAGAAGATGATCTCTTCTTATGTTGGTGAAAACGCTGTTTTTGAAAAATTAATGTTAGAGGGTGATATTGAGGTTGAATTAATACCACAAGGCTCATTAGCAGAAAGGTGCAGAGCTGGAGGGGCAGGAATACCAGCATTTTATACACCAGCAGGTTTTGGTACCGAGATACAAGGGAATAAATCAACAAAAATATTCAATGGGAAACCCCACATTTTAGAAAGTGCATTAACTGCAGACTTTGCCCTAGTAAAAGCATGGAAAGGTGATCGCTATGGCAATTTGATTTATAAAGGTACTGCTCGAAACTTTAATCCTCTTATGGCCATGGCAGGAAAAATTACCATTGCGGAAGTAGAAGAACTGGTTGAGCCTGGTGAGCTAGATCCAAATTTTATTCACACCCCAGGTGTTTTTGTTCAACGTATTTTTCAGGGTGAATCTTATGAAAAAAGAATAGAGCAAAGAACCATAATAAAAAAAGAATAATAATTTAACAATAACTTATGTTAGACAGAAATGGAATAGCGAAACGTATTGCTCAAGAATTAAAAGACGGTTGGTATGTAAACCTTGGAATAGGAATCCCAACTCTAATTGCAAACTATATTCCTGAAAATATTAATGTCGAATTTCAGTCTGAAAATGGTATATTAGGCATGGGTCCTTTTCCTAATGAAGGTGAAGAAGATGCTGATTTTATCAATGCAGGTAAGCAAACCATCACTTCCTTACCTGGGGCGAGTATTTTTGATTCAGCTACCAGTTTTGCAATGATACGCGGTCAACACATTAACCTTACTGTTTTAGGTGCCATGGAGATTTCTGAAAAAGGAGATATTGCCAATTGGAAAATACCAGGAAAAATGGTAAAAGGCATGGGAGGTGCTATGGATCTAGTCGCTTCGGCAGAGAATATAATTGTCGCCACTACCCATACTAGTCGAAATGGAAAGTCTAAATTGTTGAAAAAATGCAACCTGCCTTTAACTGGAGTTAATTGCGTAAAAAAAGTAGTTACTGATCTCGCCGTACTCGACATTGTCCCAGGTGGTTTTAAATTGTTAGAACGAGCACCTGGCGTTTCGGTAGATACAATAAAATCTGCAACAGAAGGGAAATTAATCATCAATGGTATTATTCCAGAAATGAATCTCAATTAAACTTATTGATTATGCCAATATATCATAAACTTGGAAAGATTCCTCATAAAAGACACACTAGCTTCGAAAAACAGAATGGAGGATTGCACTATGAACAACTTTTTGGCACCATTGGTTTCGATGGTATGTCATCTTTATTATATCACCTTCATCGCCCAACACAGGTTAAAGAAATTAGTACCTCGATCGACATTAGTCCAAAAATTGTTGTAGAAAAAAATATCACTTCCAGAAAACTTTTTGGTTTTGACATATTACCTCAAGATGACTATTTGGACGCTCGAGAACCACTTTTAGTTAATATCGATGTGCATATTGGCCTTGCAGCTCCCAAACAATCACTAACTAGTTATTTCTACAAAAATGCTGATGCAGACGAGATGCTCTTCATACATAAAGGGTCTGGAAAATTAAAATCTTTTATGGGTAGCATCCCATTTGAGTATGGGGATTATTTAATTATACCAAGAGGGATGATCTATCAAATAGAATTTGATACCGAAGATAATCGCATACTCTATGCCGAATCTTTTCGTCCAATCTATACCCCCAAACGTTATAGAAACCGGTTTGGACAATTATTAGAGCATTCCCCATTTTGTGAGCGAGATTACAAACTCCCTCAAGACCTTGAAACCCATGATGAAAATGGAGATTTTTTGATCAAGGTTAAAAAACAAGGAATGCTACACAGTTTAATTTATGCCACCCATCCTTTTGATGTCGTGGGTTGGGATGGATATAATTATCCCTATGGATTTTCTATTCATAACTTCGAACCTATCACTGGAAGAATACACCAGCCCCCACCCGTACACCAAACTTTTGAGACAGACGCTTTTGTGATTTGCTCGTTCTGCCCAAGGTTGTATGATTATCATCCAAAATCAATTCCTGCTCCTTACAACCATTCCAACATTGACTCTGATGAGGTATTGTATTATGTCGATGGTGATTTTATGAGTAGAACTGGAATAGCAGCTGGACATATATCCCTTCATCCAGCAGGTATTCCACATGGCCCACATCCTGGCACCTATGAAGCAAGTATTGGTAAGAAAGAAACACTTGAACTAGCAGTAATGATTGATACCTTTAAGCCTTTGCAAGTCACAGAAAATGCATTGAAAATTGATGATGGTAATTATTATAAATCTTGGTTAGAGCATTAGGGTAATTTATTTGCGATTAGTACTTAATGCTATAAATTATAAAAAGGAAGAAGCACATAAAGAAAATGATTATAGAAGTATCAAAAGACTCAGACTTTTCTATACACAACATTCCGTTCGGAATATTTCAAACCAATGATAAAAGTCCTAGAGCAGGAGTGGCTATTGGAGAGTATATTATTGACCTTGAAGAATTATCATATCACGGTGTTTTTGATTTTGATAGTTCGGTTTTAAAGAAAGATACTTTAAACGATTTTATAGCACTGGGGAAAGAAAAAACCATTAAAGTAAGAACAGACATTCAAGAATGGCTACAAGACTGTAATTCGATCCTATCAAAGCATCAAGAGTTATTTATAAAACAATCAAGTGCTACAATGCTAATGCCAGTAAGTATTGGAGACTATACCGATTTTTATTCAAGTGAAGAACATGCAACCAATGTTGGAAAAATGTTCCGTGATCCTAAAAATGCCATTCTACCTAATTGGAAGCATATTCCAGTAGGTTACCATGGGCGTGCTAGTTCCATTGTAGTTTCGGGTACACCCTTATATCGACCTCTTGGACAAACCCGACCCAAAGAAGACGCCCCCCCAGTATTCGGCCCTACTAAAAGATTAGATTTTGAACTTGAGGTTGGTTTTATTACAGGGAAAAAATCCTCTTTGGGAGATAGTATTTCACTAGATGAAGCAGAGGCTTACATCTTCGGTTTAGTGCTATTGAATGATTGGTCTGCTAGAGATATTCAAAAGTGGGAATATGTTCCATTGGGACCATTTCTTTCAAAAAACTTTGCTTCTCATATTTCTCCATGGATAGTCACTTTAGAAGCATTGGAAGCTTTTAGAATACCTGGACCCGAACAAAACCCAGACGTACTTCCTTACTTAAATAAAAAGAAGGATGGAAATTATGATATTCAATTAGAAGTGAGTCTTAAACCAGAAGGAGGTGAGGAACAAACTATTTCTAATTCCAATTATAGATATATGTACTGGGATATGGTCCAACAATTAACGCATCATACTGTTAATGGATGTAATATTAATGTTGGAGATTTATACGGTTCAGGAACCATTTCTGGGAAAGAAGAGAACTCTTATGGTTCAATGCTTGAATTGGCATGGATGGGAACAAAACCTATTCAACTAAAAAATGGCAGCAAGCGAATTTTCATAGAAGATGGAGATACAGTCACTATGAGAGGATATGGTGAAAAAAATGGAATTAGAGTTGGATTTGGAGAACTAACAGCAAAAGTATTCCCCGCGAAATGATTAAGGATAAAATAAAAACAATTGATCCAAACCAAATTCCTCAGCAGGAATTGCATCATCTTTTATTGACTGCAGTCGCTCCTAGACCGATTTGTTTTGCCAGTACAATAGATAAAAAAGGAAATGTCAACCTAAGCCCTTTTAGCTTTTTTAATGTGTTTAGCTCTAATCCACCAGTAATGATATTTTCCCCCGCGCGTAGAGGAAGAGACAATACAACTAAGCACACCTATGAAAATATCCTTGAGGTTAAAGAAACAGTAATTAACATTGTGAATTATCCTATAGTTGAACAAATGTCACTATCAAGTACAGAATATGATAAGGGCATAAATGAATTTATCAAAGCAGGTTTAACTCAAGTTCCAAGTGAAAAAGTTAGTCCCCCTAGAGTAGGAGAAGCCCCTATATCATTTGAATGCAAAGTAGATCAAGTCATCGAATTGGGTAAAAATGGAGGGGCAGGAAATCTTGTTATAGCCCGAGTGGTTTTAATTCATATGAAAGAAAAATACATTAATGAAAATGGATTTCTTGATACAAAGAAACTTGATTTAGTCGCAAGAATGGGAGGTAGTTGGTACAGTCGAGCCAATCAAAGTTCTCTATTTGAAATACCTAAACCGATTATTAATAAAGGGATTGGGATAGATTCATTACCCAATGAAATAAAAAAAAGTGAGGTCTTATCTGCTAATAACCTTGGAAGGTTGGGGAATATTGAGAAACTTCCTACAAAAGATAATATCAATAAAATAATGATCAAATATGGTTTAATTTCAGAAACATCAAAACTAAAATTACATCAAAAAGCCAAGGAATTATTAGAGAATGGGGAAACAGAGGAGGCACTAGCAATACTTCTTTTTACATCAGAATTAAATGATTAGAAGATTATAAAAAGGATAAATTAACTATGGTAGAAAATGATATTTTAAAGCAATTGCCACAGCACTTAAGGCAATATATAAAGCCGCAAAATTATCAAAACTATACTTCTATTGATCAAGCAGTTTGGCGTTACACCTTCAGGAAAAATAAAGCATTTTTAACAAAACACGCACATAAAAGCTACGCTAAAGGACTCCTTCAAGCTGGGTTGAAGGAAAATCAAATTCCTTCCCTTTATGGGATGAATAGGATCCTTAAAGATATTGGCTGGGCTGCTGTTGCAGTAGATGGGTTTATTCCCCCTGCTGCTTTTATGGAATTTCAAGCATATAATGTATTAGTAATAGCTAGTGATATTCGCCAACTCCAACATATTGAATATACCCCTGCACCAGATATAATTCACGAATCTGCTGGACATTCCCCTATGCTTGTTAATTTAGAGTATTCTGCATTTTTACAACGTTTTGGTGAACTTGGTAGTAAGGCCATTGGATCGTTCCACAATAACGAGGTGTATCAAGCTGTCCGTGAACTTTCAATTTTAGAAGAAAAAACAAATGTTGATCCAGAAAAACTCTCTTTAGCGCGTGAAAAAGTATTCCATTTACAAAATAAGAAAGTAGAGCCTTCTGAAATGGATGAGCTGCGGAATTTACACTGGTGGACTGTTGAATATGGATTGATTGGCACAGAAAAACACTTTAAACTCTATGGTGCAGGTTTACTTTCTTCAATTGGTGAAAGCAAGTGGTGTTTATCTAAAGACGTGCTAAAACTACCTTTTACTCTTGAAGCAAAAAATCAAAATTTTGATATTACAAAACCACAACCTCAATTGTATGTCACACCCAATTTTTCACACCTCAGCAAAGTTTTAGAGGAGTTTGCCAATGGAATGAGTTTACGTAAAGGTGGAATAAATGGGTTAAAAAAATTGATTAAATCTAATGCTATAGGGACTATTGAATTAAGTACTGGGTTACAAATTTCGGGGCATTTTACTCATTGTATTGATAACCCTTTTTCCCCTAACGAAGTGGCTTATTTCCAAACAATGGCATCGACTGCACTTGCCTATCGTAATCAAGAATTGATTGGGCACAGCACAAAAAAACATCCTAACGGCTTTGGTTCTCCTGTTGGGAAACTTAAAGGCACCAATTTGGCCATTGAAGACATGACCCCTAGCGATTTAGAGAAATTTAATATTGTTGAAGGAAATACCATTAATCTTCTTTTTCAGAGCGGGGTGGAGGTGAAAGGGAAAATCATTTCTGGAAGACGAAACATTTTTGGAAAAATCATGTTAATTTCATTTTCTTTTTGTACCGTTCGTTTTCAAGATCAAGTTTTATTTCAACCCTCTTGGGGTCAATATGACATGGCTATAGGGAAAAATATTTCTTCTGTATATGCAGGCCCAGCAGATTCTTTTAACTTTCCTTTTGTCAAACATACACCAAAAACTTCAGATCCAGTAATTGCATCTCCATATGAAAAACTTTATAAGGAGATAGCAGCGTTTAAAAAAAATGCAAATTTAACTTCAAAACAAATTGATACTATAGGTGAAAGAATACTTGTTATTTCACCTAGTCAATGGTTGGTTATTCTTGATTTTTATGAAGCAGTTTATGATCAAAATAATCAAAAATGGGAAAAACTAATCTTAGATCATTTGAAATTATTGGCTGATAATAATCCTGCATTTACTCATTTAATTAATGACGGCATAAAACTGATCCATAACAGTAAATAATTTTAAAAACTAACCTACAAACAAATACACTAGAGATTGCACCACCAGATTTGGTTTTGATTTATGGCAATACTGCCTAAAAATCAATAGTTTACCAAAACTCCAATTAGATTGATTCTTGATCCCTTAGCAAAACTAAACTTATCTCAATACAATATCTATCTTTATAAATCCAGATAAGCTATTTAAAAACTTAAGCTTGCCAATATCAAATTTAAAGTCTTTCATTCTTAATAGTAAAGATGCATAAAGGTGAAGTTTCTCTGGATCATAAATCGAGATGTTTAATAGTTCTTATTGTTGTGGCCTTGATCAATGCATTAAAAGCACAAAATATACCATTAGATGATACAACTATTTCCAATATTGGTAAAACACCACTGTTCTTGTAAATCAGTTATAAAATAATGCGAGTCTATAAAACTGGGATTAAATTTACTAGTAACAATTGAAGGAAAAAATAGACTAAAAAAGGGAGGGATAAATAGCCCATTACATCGCGAGCTTGAAGTTTTGTACCTGAAGCCATCACTGGTAATACAATTAAGATGAAGAAAGGTTGCAATAGGTTGGTTAAACTCTCTCCATAGGTTAAAGCTAAAATGGTGCGAATGACAAGTTCATATTGTTCTTCTTCGGGTAATGTTGTGGCAATTTCTTTCGCTGCCTCGATAAGACTCGGACCTATTACAGCAAATTCTCCTCCTCCTGAGGGAATGGCAAAATTGACCATTCCGCCCAAAATAAATGCATAAGTTACTAAACTCTTAACGGTGGCAATTTTAGTTAATCCAATCGCTAATTTTGTAGCTAATCCACTTTTTGTCATTATTCCCATAATTCCTGCATAAAAAGGGAATTGATAAAGCAATGGCGCAATATTTCCACTAGCTTTTTGAACCGCTAACCCATAACGAACGGGTGTTTTGTGTAGAGCCATCCCTAGAAGCAGAAAAATAAAAATCATCAAGTTAAGATTGAGATTAAAACCCTCTACCCAAAAATGATCACCGATGACAATTGCTCCAGCTATTAAGATACCGAAAACCATTAAAGTATTGTTATTTAAGCGATCTGATAATGTTAATGGTTTTGGTTCGATATCTATTGGCGTTGATTCTTTGCTATCATCTGTTATTAGCTCAGCTAAAGTGTTTTTCTTTGCAAAACTAGGTCTAAGTGCCATCATTAACAATGGTGTAACAATTAAATACAAGACTATCATACTTAGGTTCAAAGGAGAGCCTAGCGTTGCACTAGTAGGAATAGTTTGTTCTAAAATATCTGCTTTGATCAAATAATTTTCTTCCGTATTCAATAACAATGGAATAGAACTAGACAATCCTGTAGACCAAATGTTTTTTGATAAATAGACGCATGCGATCAAAAAGGGGTAGTGAATATTTGGAATTTTTTTGGCTAATGATCTTCCAAGTACAGCAGCAATAACTACCCAACCCCAGCTTACCAAAGAAGCAAGGGAACCAAATAGTAGGACAATTAAATAAGCTTGTTTTGGACTAGATATTTTGTTTGCTAAAACATTAATTTTTTTATCAATGTACGGGGACAATGCTATTGAATAGCCAGTGACCACTAATAAACACATTTGCATCCCGAATTCTAATAATTGCCAAAAGCCTTTGTACCAAGCACGCAGAAGGTCTAGAAAAGCTATATCGGTAAATATCCAAGCACTAACTCCCACCCCAAAGCTCAATAAAAGGGCAAAGACAAAAGCATCAGGCATGTAACGTTTAAAGCTATCTGTAAATTGTTGACCAAATTTTTGAATCAAGAAATGAAATATTATATGGGATTGATAGATAATAAAAGTAGAGAAATAAATACTAGTATTCAATTATTGCATTTATAACCTTAACTTAAGTGTTATTAATTATTGCTATGGGTATTGGTTGATTGTATTTCAGTAGTATTTTTTATCTTTAAAAACACAAAACGAAGTTTCATTCAAAGGAGTATATTGTCCTAAATCAATCTTTTTTTCAATGCTTTAAATTAATTCAATGCGAAAATATATCGTTATTGCCTCAATGTTGATGGGGCAAATAAGTCTAGCGCAAGAAGTCACTACTTATTATTTGATTAGACATGCAGAAAAAGAACGAATAGACCCATCAAATCGAGATCCGCACCTTACAGAAGCAGGACAAGATCGAGCAGAGAATTGGCAAAAAGTATTCGAGGAAGTTCCTTTTGATATTGTTTATTCAACTCCTTATCATCGTACAAGAGAAACGGCTCAGCCTACAGCTAGTGCTAAACAGCTTGCGGTTGAAAGTTATGACCCACTTAATTTATACGATTCTTTGTTTAAAGAAAAGAATGAAGGAAAAATTGTTTTGGTTGTGGGGCACAGTAACACAACTCCAGCACTTGCGAATAAGATTTTGGGCAGAGAGGTGTACCCACAAATTGATGACCGAACTAATGGTAATCTGTACATTCTTCAAGTTTCTTCTCATGGGGTGACAAGTCAATTACTATTAATTGAATAAAATAAACCTGTTGCAAATAAATGAAGTAAAAAAAGGAGACCTTTTGGGGTCTCCTTTTTATTGTGATAGCTGAAATTAAAATGAAACGCCAAAGCCAAAGTTTCCAACTAGCAGACCATTTGTTCCTAAACCAGGGATAGTTGGAACTTCAAAGGTGTCTGTATCTGTTTCATTTCCAACAATTTCTGTTAAAGTAACCGTAATCTCATCTGGCACATCACTGGTGAATCCATACCCTACTTCAAAACGGAAATAGAATCTTCCTCCGGTCTTGATTCCAAATTTTAGGTTGGTAGATTTGATGTCTAATCCAGTAGTTCCTTTTCCTTGTCCACCGCCATCTAGGTTTTCATAAAAAGTTAAGTCGGTAGATAAGTTTCCAAAACCAATTCCTGCATAGGCACCTTTTCCTTTATTGCCAAAATAAACATTAGTTCCAAATTCAGTATAGCTTAAGGCAATTTCTGTTTCTGCGTCTTTTACGTCAAAACCACTAAAGTCTGCAAAGGGAGCAATGCGATTATCTAAAAGAGGTGTAACTGCTTCTAAAGAGAGGCCTGCGATATTAGGTACTCCAACTTTAACCCCTACAGAAAAGCGCTTTATGCTGGGAGATAGTGAATCGATTGTTTCTTCTTGTTGATTAATTTCTTGTGCAAAGCCAATGATTGAAAAAAATATAAAAATAGTTAGTAATAATTTTTTCATAATGGTGCTAATTTTAATTTATAGTTGTGTTTGTTATTCAGCTTTATCAACCACAATGCGACTTTTACGATTAGCTAATTCCCAAGCGGTATAGAAAACAAGTTGTGCGCGTTGAGCAAGAAGGTCGTATTGAATTTTTTCTACGGTATCTGTAGGTTTGTGGTAATCTGCATGAGTACCATTAAAATAAAAGATCACGGGAATATTATTTTTAGCAAAGTTATAGTGATCGCTTCTAAAGTAAAATCGGTTAGGATCGTCTGCAGCGTTATAGGTGTAATCTAATTCCATTTTAACGGTTGCTTCATTAGTTTGTTCAGAAATCTCATGTAATTCTGTACTTAAGCGGTCTGTTCCAATTAGATAGACATAGTTGCGGTTATCACTTTCCCGCTTTGGGTCGGTACGACCTACCATATCAATATTGAGGTTGGCTACTGTATTAGCAAGAGGGTAAAGGGGGTTATCTGTATAGTAACGTGACCCTAATAATCCTTTTTCTTCTCCAGAAACGTGTAGGAAAATGACTGATCTAGCGGGGCCATTCCCTTCTTCAGCTGCAACTTGAAAAGCTTCGGCTATTTCTAATAAAGCTACTGTTCCAGAACCATCATCGTCTGCTCCATTATAAATTTCGCCATTTTTGATTCCCTCATGGTCAAGGTGAGAAGAGATAACGATATATTCTTCTGGTTTCGAAATTCCTTCAATGACAGCAACAACATTTTCTGTAGCGATGGGTTGCCCTTTAATGTTCAATTCCATGGGCTGGAAATAATCTTGAGTACCTTGAGCGGCCTT
The DNA here is from genome assembly GCA_049598335.1 of Flavobacteriaceae bacterium. GTDB lineage: Bacteria > Bacteroidota > Bacteroidia > Flavobacteriales > Flavobacteriaceae > Arcticimaribacter. The sequence goes on along the minus strand of JBMYNN010000027.1, from coordinate 9,317 downwards.
AATATTTCTTTTTTGATAGAATTCGCGTAAAAAGGTTACAGCTCTTTTTTGACCTAAGGTTCCTGTTTCTCTTCCTTGGAAATAATCAGAAGCATAAACATATAACAGTTCTTTTAGGTCTTGTTCTTCTATTGTTTCGGCATAGGTTTTTGCGGTTTCCATTTGGGCGAAGCCAAAATGTGCCGCAATAAGGCAAAGGGCTAGTGTGATTTTTTTCATGGAAAAAATTTAAATTAAAACGCTAGAGGTTAATTCTCTTAAAATACCATCCCATAATTTTATCCTCATTTCAAGTGCTGTTTTAGCAGCAGCAATAGCTTCGGATATTTTTTCTGGATCTCCTTGACAGAGTTCTTCTATCATTTGAAGGGCCATGGGACCATGTTCATCGCCATCAACCTCTATATGGCGATCAAGATAATAAATTAAGTGTTTAAGTGGTACACCTTCTTTACGAAGATTTTTTACCATCGCAATAAACATATCTGGAATCAAATCTTCTCTACCAAAAGTGAATACAGCAGCAATGACATGGATTTTATTGGTGGCAATCGTTGAAAAGGTAAAGGATAAAAAGTCTTTTACATAGGGAGATAATGTACTATCACTAATGACTTGTTCAATGGGAGTTCCCTGGGATAATTGATCAAGTAGTTCTTGCATGACGAGGGTATTTGCCCCTGCTTCTTGCATTGCTTGCAGGTACATTTCAAAGTGACTCATGATCTCCCCATCTTTGTTGAGATCTGTTTCTTCTCCCCAAACAATTTCATTAATTAACCTTCCTGCCTTGGGGTATTTAGAGGGAGTCCATGGGAGATTTGTCGTGGTTAATTCAATTTGTAGTTTTTTGACTAAAGACATAAAGTCCCATACCGCAAAAACGTGTTGCTCCATGAAAACATGAATATCTTCAATGCTTTGTATTTTTGTGTACAGGGGATGTTCGGTCAAGGCTTTTTTAAAGGGAGCCAACTCTTTTTCAAAATCGTGCATATTCTTTTTCATATAGAATGCAAATATACTTGTAAACGGGAGATACAAAAAAATAATTCTTTTATATTCACAACTCTATGGAACAGTTAAGCTCTTTTGTTTTAGCGAGTATTTTATTGACTCTTTCACCAGGACCAGATTTATTGATGGTTATTGCAAAAAGTCTTGAAAAAGGAGTTACCACTGCCCTTTATTTTATTGCAGGTTTAATGACAGGTTTGTGCGCCCATACACTTTTATTGATTTTGGGTTGGCCACAGTTGATTGGTGAACGTCCGGCAATTGTAATGGGGATAAAAATAGTAGGAGCTGTATATTTTTCTTATTTGGGGATTGTTTCTATTTATCAATACTTTACAACACCTTTAAAAATAGGGACTGACTACAATATTAGTTCAAATCATTATCGACAAGGGGTGTTAATGAATCTATTGAATCCAAAGGTTAGTCTCTTTTTTTGGTTATTCTTTCCTGGTTTTTTGTTTTCAGAAAGTTGGACACTTTCAAAACAATACACTGTTTTAGGGAGTCTTTTTTTACTTCAAGCGGCATTGATATTTTCTTTAGTAGCGGTTTTTTCTGCCCAGTTCAAAGATTTTTTTAGTCGGTATAGATTAGGATTAATTAGCGGGTTGTTATGGATTATTTTAGGGATTTATATTGTACTCACATAAAGCTTGTATCTTTATATAATGCAGCGAATCGAAATTATTGAATGTCCTCGAGATGCGATGCAGGGAATAAAACAATGGATTCCTACTGCGCAGAAGATACGGTATGCACAATCATTACTTAAGGTAGGATTTGATGTCTTAGACGTGGGGAGTTTTGTTTCTCCTAAAGCCATTCCGCAAATGCAAGATACCGCAGCTGTCCTCGCAGGCTTAGACCGAAGTGAGAGTAGTACACAATTACTCACCATTGTGGCTAATGAAAGGGGAGCAAAGGCAGCTTGCGCGCAAGCAGAGGTAGATAGGCTAGGATATCCTTTTTCCATTTCAGAGAATTTTCAAATGCGTAATACGCATAAAACCATTGAAGCTTCTCAAGTGCTTCTAGACCGTTTGCTCAACCTTTCTATTCAGTATAATAAGGACTTAGTAGTCTATCTTTCTATGGGTTTTGGAAACCCCTATGGAGATCCTTGGTCACCAGAGATTGTTGCCCAATGGATTGAAATTCTGGCGTCTAAAGGAGTAAAGACCATATCCCTATCTGATACCGTAGGAGTGGCTTCAAGTGAAACCATTGGGCAGCTGTTTTCTTTGATCATTCCGCAATTCCCTCATCTTACTATTGGTGCTCATTTACATGTAAAAGCCGCAGATGCTTTGGAGAAAATTGATTGCGCTTATCAACACGGCTGCCGTCGATTTGACGGAGCTATAAAGGGTTATGGGGGCTGTCCTATGGCAAAAGACGAATTGATTGGCAATATGCCGACAGAAAAAATCCTCACCTATTGTACAACACATAAAATTCCGCATCTGCTTAATCCGCTGCATTTTGAGGCAGCTTACAATCAGGCACTACAGACTTTTCCTTCCTAAAGAGCGCAGGTTCATGAATGATAGGTTAAGATATTAAAGAAACGTGCTTATTGTGTGCATGAAATTTTGTAAATTTGGTCGCAACTAATTTATAAGTAGTTGCCATGAATAATCTCTCCAACAAATTTGTCGAACAAGGCCTAACATATGATGACGTTTTACTTGTTCCTGCCTATTCAGAAATTCTTCCCAGAGAAGTTGATATTAACACTAATTTTACCCGCAATATTTCGTTAAATATTCCAATTATTTCTGCTGCTATGGATACAGTAACAGAAAGCCAAATGGCGATCGCTATGGCAAGAGAAGGTGGGATAGGAGTGTTACATAAAAATATGACCATAGCCGAGCAAGCAGACAAAGTAAGAATGGTTAAAAGGGCAGAATCTGGAATGATTTTAGACCCGGTTACTTTGACTAAAAATGCTACAGTGGGGGACGCACAGCAAAATATGGCGACCTTTAAAATTGGGGGTATTCCCATTATTGATCAGTATGGTAAATTAGAAGGTATAGTCACTAATCGCGACCTGCGATTTGAAAAGGACTTAGATCGTCCCATCGCAGAAGTTATGACAGTGAATAATTTGATTACAGTAAGAGAGGGCACTTCTCTTACAGAAGCAGAAGTAATTTTACAGACACATAAAATTGAAAAGTTACCCGTTGTAGACTCAGAAAATACATTAGTAGGCTTAATTACTTTTAGAGATATCACTAAGCACACCACTAAACCTATTGCTAATAAAGATTCCTTTGGAAGACTTCGTGTAGCTGCTGCTGTAGGCGTTACTGGAGATGTTATCGAAAGAACCAACGCACTAGTAAAATCTAGTGTAGATGCTGTAGTAATCGATACAGCTCACGGGCATACTAAGGGAGTAGTTGAAGTTTTAAAAAAGATTAAAAGTCAATTTCCAGATTTAGATGTAGTTGTTGGAAATATTGCTACTGCAGCTGCAGCAAAATATTTAGTAGATAGCGGTGCCGATGCAGTAAAAGTAGGGATAGGACCTGGATCGATCTGTACCACAAGGATTATTGCTGGAGTAGGCTATCCACAATTATCTGCTGTATTAGCAGTAGCCAATGCCATTAAAGGGAGTGGTGTTCCTGTGATTGCCGATGGCGGAATTCGGTATACGGGAGATATTCCTAAAGCAATCGCTGCAGGGGCAGACTGTGTGATGCTAGGGTCTTTATTAGCTGGAACAAAAGAATCCCCTGGAGAAACCATTATTTATGAAGGAAGAAAATTCAAGTCTTATCGTGGGATGGGTTCTGTTGAAGCTATGAAAAAAGGGAGCAAGGACCGTTATTTCCAAGATGTAGAAGACGATATTAAGAAATTAGTCCCAGAAGGAATTGTGGGGCGTGTACCTTATAAAGGAGAGCTTTTTGAAAGTATTCACCAATTTGTTGGGGGACTTCGAGCAGGAATGGGCTACTGTGGGACTAATTCAATTGAAGCTTTGAAGAATAATGGACAATTTATTCAAATTACTGCGGCTGGGGTTCGTGAGAGTCATCCACATAATATTCAGATTACAAAAGAGGCCCCAAATTACAGTAGGTAATTAAAAAAAGTCTGATTAGCGGGTAACCAACTTATAGGTTTTAATCTCTCCTGCTATTTCAACTCGAATAATAAACATTGTTTTTGTGTCAAGGACAATGTTTCGTTGAAAATTTTCTAGGTTAACGTTGTAATACTCACCGATTTCATTCCCAATAATACTGTAAATAGTGATGTTTCCTATGCCAGTAAGTCCCTTAATATTAAGCACACCGTTTTTGTAAATGATATTAACAATGGCAGTATCGGTATTGATAGAAATAGAAGAGATAGAAGTCGTCTTGATGGCCTTTCCGTGGGTGGCAAGAGGTGCCATTAGGAAAAAAAGTGAAGCGAAAAATGGTAACAGACGTTTCATCTTCAAATATATGTTAGCAATTTAATACAATAATTGTTGATAAAAAAATAATTATTAACAATTATAATACTGATTATTAGTTATTTATGAATTTTATTAAAAGTAATACTCCCAATTTTGTTAATAAAACACAATTTTTTTCATTTTTTGCGTTGGGATTAAACAATACAATTTGTCATTTTTGATTAAAATATAACAAGAACTATGCCTAGGTTATTAAAAATCTTTCTCCTTTGCGTCCTTGCTTATTCCTGCGATCACCTCCCCAGTGTTGAGCAAGATAGGGTAGTAGCCCGTGCAGGTGCTCATTATCTCTATGAATCTGAATTAAAGAGAATGCTATTACCAAAAATATCAGGAAAAGACAGTACACTCTTAGCCCAAAGTATCATCAATACTTGGGCAAAGAAAAAGTTACTTTATGATCAAGCAATTATTAATTTAAACGATGAAACTCAAAACAAACTCAAACGGTTTGTGAATGAGTATAAATTGGACTTATGGGCAAGATCATATAAAGAGTCTATTATAAAATCAATGATAGATACCGTTTTATCTTTAACAGAAATGCAAGATTATTATGCGGAACATAACAATAGTTTTGCTTTAAAAGAAGCTGTTGTGCAAATGCGATATATCGTTTTACCAAAAGACAATATTGATGTCTCTTTAATTCGAGAACATTTTCAATTAAATGCCCCTGTAGATAAGCACTTTTTAGATTCTTTGAATTATCAATACAATCGATATGAAATAAAAGATAGTATTTGGTTCACAAAAAGAGAATTTCTTCAAAACTTGCCTATTATTCCACCCAATGAGTTCACTAACTATCTAAAAAAATCACAATTTTTCTTCTTTGAAGACGCAATCGAGGTATATTTGCTCTACGTTAGCGACTATCGTTTAGCAAATCAAAATGCCCCTTTTTCAATGGTGAAAAACACCATCAGAAAAATTATTTTTAGCCGCAAAAAAATAGAATATATAAAAAAATTTGACCAAGAAATTTTACAAGATGCTATACAGACCAATAAATTTGAAATATTTCCTTAATTATCTATTACTTCTATCATATAGTTATGTTTTATCACAAGTCAACACTATTAGCCAAGAAAGGATAAAGCTAGATGGTGTGGTCTCTGTTGTAGGTGACTATGTAATTCTTGATTCAGATATCGATAAAACTATAGCAGACATGGAGTCCCAAGGAATCCCTACAAAAGGAGTTACCCGTTGCGAATTACTTGGTAAATTAATGGAAGACAAACTCTATGCTCATCACGCTACCCAAGATAGTTTAGAGATTAGTGATGCAGAGATTTATTCTTATGTAGATCAAAGTATCGAGTATTTTACCGAACAACTAGGAAGCCTAGAAAAGGTATTAGAGTTTTACAATAAACAAGATGAGCTTTCTTTTAGAGACGAATTGTATCAAATTAATAAAGTGCAAAAGCTTTCTCAAATGATGCAATCTAATATTGTAGAAAGTATTGAAGTCACTCCAGAGGAGGTAAGAGAGTTTTATGCCTCTATCCCTCAAAGTGATTTACCCGTTTTTGGGACAGAAGTTGAAATCGCGCAAATCGTTATTGAACCTCAAGTTTCTGAAGAAGAGAAAAAGCGCATAATCGATCAACTCAATGATTTTAAAAACGACGTCGAAGAAAAAGGTTTGAGCTTTGCCTCTAAGGCCATTTTGTATTCTCAAGACCCAGGCTCACGAGCGAGTGGTGGAAAATACACTCTTTACAGAAAACGTCCACGCATGGTCAAAGAATTTCGCGATGTTGCCTTTAGTATGCAAGAAGGAGAAGTATCGAGCCCCTTTAAAACAGAATTTGGATGGCATATCTTAACAGTTGATAAAATTAGAGGGCAGCAAGTTGATATTCGTCATATTCTGCTAACCCCTAATACAGATGCATCAAAACTTTCTGAAGCGAAAAAAGTTTTAGACACCCTTAGAAAAAGAATCATAGATAAAGAAATTGATTTCTCGACTGCCGCCTTCAACTTTTCTTCTGAAAAAGAGACCAAGAACAATGGTGGTAAATTAGTTAACCCGGTCACAGGAGATTCGCGCTTTGAATTAACAAAAATGGATCCGCAACTCTACAATCAAATTAAGAACTTGAAAGAAGAAGAAATTTCGTTACCGCTATTGGAAGCAGATCGTTCTGGATCCCAGAAGTATAAAATTCTTAAAATTACAAGGCGATACGAAGAACATCAAGCTGACTATTCAAAAGATTTTAGTAAAATCAAAGAATTGGCGCTTAAGGACAAGCAATTGAAAACCATTAAAAAATGGATGGAAGAAAAGATTGAAGACACTTATGTAAGTGTTAACCGTTCTTTTAGAGCTTGTGACTTCTCAAACAACTGGTTGAAGCAATAATTAGTTAAAGTACTTTCTGGGAACCCACAGCATTCCAAAACATTCTCCTTTTTCTTTATGAATGTTTTTGTGGTGAATCTTGTGAGCTCTTCTTAATCCCTTTGCATAACGATTATTGGTCTTTCTAAAAAGTTTAAAACGTTGATGAATAAAGATATCATGAACTAAAAAATAAGTCATACCATAAGTAAAAATTCCTAAGGCAATTGGAAGCCCAGGCCAAAATCCAAACTCACCCCAAAGTATGACAAAACCCGCACTTAGCAGGGCATAAAAAAGAAAGAATAAATCGTTCATCTCAAACCATGATTGATGATCTTTTTTGTGGTGATCTTTATGCCAAGACCACAAAAAGCCATGCATAACATATTTGTGAGAAAACCAAGCGACAAATTCCATAAATATAAAGGTAGAGACATACACTATGCCCCATAGAACAGTAGAGATCATTAATTACAATAAATTAAATCTGTATTTGACATATGAACGAGCGAGGACACTCATTTTTTGATAATTAGGAACACGAATTCTAGATTGCTTAATATCAGTCGAGCTTGTCTTTCTTAATTTTTGAAGCAACTTAACATAGTATTTATAAGCGGTATAAACCCCAAGGCGTGCAGTGTTAGGTAATTGAAAAATTCCTTTGAGCCCTTCAGCAAAATCTTCTTCTATTTCAGTTACAATCTTCATTTTATCTTTTTCATTGAAGTTTTGAAGATTAACATCTGGAAAGTAAGAACGACTTAAGCCTTCAAAATCATCTTTTAAATCTCTTAAAAAATTTACTTTTTGAAATGCAGATCCTAATGACATTGCAGAACTTTTGAGTCTTTGGTATTCTTTTTCATTACCATTAACAAAAACCTTTAAACACATTAATCCCACTACATCTGCAGAGCCATAGATATAAGCTTTATAATCCTCTTCTGTCAAGTAGGTAGATTTGTGTAAATCCCAACGCATTGAGCGCATAAATGCATTAACTAATTCAGGGTCAATGTTATATTGATGGAAAGTATTTTGAAAGGAATTCAAAATAGGATTAAGACTTATTTTATTTTTTATTGCGTGTTCTAAATCTGCTTCAAAGCGGTTGAATAGATCTTCTTTGGGGAAATCGTGAAAACTATCTACAATTTCATCTGCAAATCGAACAAAACCATATATATTGTATATATCTTGGCGTATAGAAGCATCCAACATCTTAGTTGCAAGAGAAAAAGAAGTGCTATAGGACTGTGTTACTTCTTTGCTACAATGATAAGAAACCTCATCGAATAACTTTTTCATATAGTATTTAGTTAATACTTAAAAACTTTCAAGAGTTTGTTTAGTATTTTGAATAAATATACAAAAAAGTTAAACAAAAAAATTAGACAAAAACAGTTGTGTTGAGTTGTTCTTCAATGAAAAATTCAATTTTGTCATAAACATTTATACCTGCAGGGGCTTGAGATTTGTCAATGTTAATTACTTGAGGTCCAAAAATGGAGAGTTGGTTGTCATATTGATAAATGAGTTCTCTATAAAATACTTGAAGATAATCATTGATTTCATCTTTATTTGGTTCAACCGTTACATAGGTAATAAAATGTAAGCTAGTACTATAGCTCAACAAGGTTTTGAGACTCGCTGTAGGGATAGACTGCCCAAAAGAAATGGTCTTATATCCTTTACTTAAAAGGAAATAATTTAAAAATAAAATGCTTAGTTCGTGAATTTCATTCGCAGGAAGATACAAAACAAAAGTAGGATTATTTTTTACGGGAGTATTTGATCGTTGAATAATTTCAGTTTGAACATGGACCTTCTGCTTAACTAGATTTGTGATAAAATGTTCATGAGAGGGAGAAATTGCACCAGTTTGCCATAGGATACCCAATTCGTTCATTAACGGAATAAAAATATGAAGGTAAATGAATGAGAAATTGTTTTTGGAAATCAATTCGTCATAAGTAGCGTCAAATAAAACAGAATCAAAATTAACCATTGACAATTTGAAGGCATTGATAGACACTTGTTCAGAATTGGATTTTAATGCAATTTCACGCACGAGAATTGGAATCTCCTCTTCCTCTAAATTAGCGATTTTCGATATTTTGAATCCGTGATTGTATAGAAGCGTAATATTGAGTAGCTTTCTAAGGCTGTCAAGAGAGTATCTACGAATATTCGTATCTGTTCTTTCTGGAGAAAGCAAATCGTATCTTTTCTCCCAAATTCTAATGGTATGTGCTTTGATTCCTGAGATATTCTCAAGATTTTTTATACTAAAGCTGTCTTTTACCCTTTTCATATGTCTAACGTTACATTAAGAAAGCTTAAACGAAAGTACAAAAAAAAAATGAAATGTTGAAGAGTGCGCACGAGAAGAGTCGAACTTCCACGGGATTTAACTCCCACTAGGCCCTCAACCTAGCGCGTCTACCA
>JBMYNN010000026.1:0-23578 GCA_049598335.1 Flavobacteriaceae bacterium | reverse complement strand
ATATTATCTGATTTTCCCATTGAGTAGTAATGCAAGAAGGGCACTCCTGCCTCTTTCAATTCTTTACTTTGTTGAATACACCACTCTATCCCTACTTGACGCACGGCTTTATTATCCTTACAATCAATCACGGCACGAATTAAATCATCTGGTAAATCGACATGAAACCTATGGGGTAAGGCATTTAATTGCTTTTTGGTCGCGAGGGGTTTTAAGCCTGGTATGATGGGTACATTAATTCCTGCCTCCTTACATTTTTCTTGAAACTCAAAAAACTTCTGGTTGTCAAAAAACATTTGAGTAACGATATAGTCGGCCCCAGCAGCTATTTTTTTCTTTAAAAAGTATAGGTCACTCTCTAAACTAGGAGCTTCCATATGCTTTTCTGGATAACCAGAAACCCCAATACAAAAATCAGTTTTAGAGGTATTTTGAATTTCCTCGTCTAAATATTTCCCTTGATTAAGATCAGTGATTTGCGCAACGAGTTCACTGGCATAAGCATGGCCATCTTTGTTGGGTTTAAAATAGACTTCACTTTTGACAGCGTCCCCACGTAAAGCGACAACATTATCGATCCCTAAAAAGTCTAAATCTATCAAAAAGTTTTCTGTATCCTCTTTAGTGAAACCTCCACATAAAATATGGGGAATGGCATCAACGTTGTACTTGTGCTGTATTGCGGCACAAATCCCTACAGTTCCTGGGCGCTTACGTATCACATGCTTTTCTAAGAGGCCGACCTCTAATTCTTTGTACACATACTCCTCACGATGATAGGTCACGTCGATAAAAGGAGGGTTAAATTCCATGAGTGGATCAATGGAATCGTAAATCGATTGGATATTCTGCCCTTTTAATGGTGGGAGAATCTCAAAGGTAAATTGTGTTTGCTCTTTTGCTTTAGCAATATGTTCCGTTACTTTCACTTATGGTTTATTTTAGATTAGGTCGAAGCCATTTTTCGGCTTCTTCAAGGGTGATATTTTTTCGTTGAGCAAAGCTCTCTAATTGATCTTGGGTAATTTTACCAACGCCAAAATACTGGGCTTCTGGATGGGCAAAATAATAGCCCGAAACAGAGGCAGCTGGCCACATAGCTAAACTTTCGGTAAGGCTAACACCAATATTTTCCTCTACGGCTAACAAGTCCCAAATGGTGTTTTTTTCCAAATGATCTGGGCAGGCAGGATAACCCGGTGCAGGACGTATACCTTTATACTGCTCTTTTATAAGCGCTTCATTGTCTAAACTTTCTTCTGGAGCATACCCCCAGTATTTGACTCTCACTTCACGATGAAGGTATTCTGCAAAAGCTTCAGCAAAACGATCGGCAAGGGCCTTGATCATAATGGCATTGTAATCGTCATTTTGGTCTTCATAGTGTTTGGCTAATTCAGCGGTACCAAATCCAGCGGTTACACAGAAAGCACCAATATAATCAGTGTTTCCAGTTTCTTTTGGCGCGATAAAATCGGCCAAAGCAATATTAGGTTTACCTGGACGCTTTTTTAATTGCTGACGAAGGCTTAGGAATTTTCCCAAAGTCTTTTTCCGATCTTGATCGGCATAAACTTCAATATCATCTTCTTCTACCGTATTAGCGGGAAAAAGACCAAAAACAGCTTTGGCAGCCAATAATTTTTTGTCTAAGATTTCAGACAACATTACCTGAGCATCAGCAAAAAGGTCTGTCGCTTGTTCTCCTACAATGTCATCGTTCAAAATGGCAGGATAGTGTCCATGCAAGTCCCAAGAACGGAAAAATGGACTCCAATCAATGTAGGGCACTAAAGCATCAAGATCTTGATTTTCGATCACTTGAACGCCTAATTTTTGGGGAACAACAGCTGTAAAACTTTCCCAATCTAGTTTGAGTTTACGTTCGCGAGCTAGGTCCAATGGAATGTGTTCTTTGGTTTCTTGACGGTCTAAAAACTTCGCCCGAAACTTTTCATATTCTTCTCTAATTTGAGATTTATAGCTGGCTCCTGTTTCATTATTGAGTAAACTACCCGCCACAGTTACTGCGCGAGAAGCATCATTTACATGAACTACAGAAGTTTCTAATTCTGGTGCAATTTTTACGGCGGTATGCGCCTTAGAAGTTGTCGCACCTCCAATCAATAAGGGAATATCTAATGCTTGTCGCTTTAACTCTTGGGCGATATAAATCATCTCATCTAGAGAGGGGGTAATCAAGCCTGATAAACCAATGATATCTACCTGCTCTTGCTTAGCAGTCTCAATGATTTTTTCTGGCGGAACCATGACCCCTAGGTCAATGATTTCATAATTATTACAAGCCAAGACGACGCCTACAATATTTTTCCCAATGTCATGGACATCTCCTTTTACTGTGGCCATCAATATCTTCCCGGCTGCTTGTTGCTTTCCGTCTTTCTCTGCTTCAATATAGGGTAACAAATAGGCCACCGCTTTTTTCATCACTCGAGCAGATTTTACCACTTGTGGTAAGAACATTTTCCCTGATCCAAAAAGATCGCCAACTACATTCATCCCGGTCATTAAATGTCCTTCTATAACATGAATGGGTTTTTCTGAAACGAGGCGGGCTTCTTCTACATCTTCTTCAATAAACTCATCAATTCCTTTGATTAATGAGTGCGTAATGCGGTCTTGTAGCGCATCATTTCGCCAGGCCTTTATCTCAACTTTTCGGTCTTTTTGATCATTAATCAAGGTTTCTGCAAATTCCAATAAACGCTCTGTCGCATCTTCTCTTCTGTTAAGGAGAACATCTTCTACATGCTCAAGTAGATCCTTTGGAATTTCGTCATAAATCTCTAACATAGTAGGGTTGACAATCCCCATATTCATGCCATGTTGAATCCCATGATATAAAAAAGCCGAATGCATGGCTTCCCTCACGCGATTGTTTCCTCTAAAAGAAAAAGACACATTACTCACTCCCCCACTTACATGCGCGTGAGGTAAGTTTTCACGAATCCATTTTGCCGATTTAAAAAAGTCTAAGGCATTGAGTTTATGTTCTTCCATTCCTGTTGCAACGGGGAAAACATTGGGGTCGAAAATAATATCTTCTGGTGGAAAATTGACTTGCTCAACCAGCACTTTATAAGAGCGTTCACAGATTTCGATTCGACGAGCAAGGGTATCTGCCTGGCCATCTTCGTCAAAGGCCATTACAATAACTGCCGCCCCATAACGGCGAATGGTTTTGGCTTGTTGAATAAAGTTTTCTTCTCCCTCTTTTAAACTAATTGAATTGACCACACATTTTCCTTGTACCACCTTAAGACCAGCTTCGATAATCTCCCACTTAGAAGAGTCGATCATAATTGGGATTCGTGAAATATCAGGTTCGGCTGCGATTAGATTAAGGAATTTGGTCATGGCTTTAGCCCCATCGATCATTCCTTCGTCCATGTTAACATCTAGAATTTGCGCTCCACCTTCTACTTGATCGCGTGCAATTTCAATGGCTGTAGTGAAATCGCCCTGTTCAATTAAACGCAAAAAACGTCGCGAACCTGTGACATTGGTACGCTCTCCTACATTAACAAAATTGGACTCAGGGGTTACCACTAAGGGCTCAAGACCAGAAAGTTTTAAATAACGTGTTTCCATTAGACTGTTTGTGAAACTTTTCGTGGGGAATAATTTTGGGCGACTTCTGCGATTAATTGTATATGTTCTGGTGTTGAGCCACAACATCCTCCTATTATATTGACAAGACTTTCGTCTAAATATTTTTTAATCAAGTCCCTCATTTCTTCAGGGGATTGATCATAGGCACCAAAGGCATTTGGTAAACCTGCATTGGGATGAGCAGAAACTAAAACATCGGTTGAGTTTGAGAGACGTCTTAAATACGGCAGTAATTGATCGGCCCCTAAAGCACAATTAAATCCTATACTTAAAAGCGGGATATGAGAGACGGAAACGGTAAAGGCTTCTACGGTTTGACCTGATAGGGTTCTTCCACTAGCATCCGTTATTGTTCCACTCACCATCACAGGGATATCCCAGTTATTTTCCTCCTTTAAAACATCGATGGCATAAAGGGCGGCTTTCGCGTTAAGTGTATCAAAAACTGTTTCCACCAATAAAACATCTGATCCCCCTTCGACTAATCCCTTTACTTGCTCACTATAGGCTTCGACTAAATCATCGAAAGTCACTGCACGATAACCTGGATCATTGACATCTGGAGACATACTGGCCGTACGATTTGTCGGACCAATTGAGCCGGCAACAAAACGAGGTTTTTCAGGGTTCTCCTGCGTAAATTCATCTGCTACTTCTCTTGCAAGTCGAGCAGATTGAACATTGAGTTCATAGACTAAATCTTCCATCGCATAATCTGCCATTCCAATAGAAGTGGAAGAAAATGTATTGGTCTCAACTATGTCTGCTCCAGCTTCAAAGTATTTACGGTGGATGGCTTTAATCGCTTCTGGCTGTGTGATCGATAATAAGTCATTATTCCCTTTTAGGGGCGATGAATGATCTTTGAACCGTTCTCCACGAAAGTCCTCTTCCTCAAATTTATAGGCTTGTAACATGGTGCCCATGGCGCCATCAAGCACTAGAATTTTTTCCGCTAAGACTTGTTCAATTTTCGCCATTTATATTTTTTCTAAAGCTTGCGCCAAATCGTTTTGAATATCTTCTGGGTGTTCTAAGCCAATGGATAAACGCACCATTCCATCTGTAATCCCTACAGCTTCTCTGTCATCGAGAGATAGCTTACTATGGGTAGTCGATGCTGGGTGGGTAACAATTGTTCTTGAATCCCCTAGATTAGAAGAAAGCGAAAGCATTTTAATATTATCAAAAAAGTCTCTTCCAGCACTTAGTCCTCCTTTTACTTCAAAAGCTATAATACTGCCACCTTGACTCATTTGCTTTTTTGCTAATTCATATTGTGGATGAGATTTTAAAAAAGGGTACTTTACCCAATTGATCTTTGGGTGACTTTCTAAAAACGCTGCAATACTAAGAGCAGATTGACAATGGCGATCAACCCGCACTGGAAGAGTTTCCATACTTTTCGATAACACCCATGCATTAAACGGCGAAAGGGCAGAACCTGTGTTACGAGCAAATAAATAAATCTCTCGAATCAAGCCTTTTTTACCCACAGTTACTCCGCCAAGCACTCTCCCTTGACCATCGATTAATTTTGTGGCAGAATGGATGACCAAATCTGCTCCAAATTTGATGGGCTGTTGTAAATAAGGAGTGGCAAAGCAATTATCAATCACTAAAATTAAATTATGCTTTTTAGCTAAATCACCTAGATAACTAAGGTCTAAAATATCTACCCCAGGATTTGTAGGGGTTTCTGCATAGATAATCTTTGTGTTGGACTGAATTAAAGTTTCGGCCTGCTCTGGTTTAGCAACATCAAAATAAGATGTCTCGATATTCCATTTGGGTAAAAACTTAGTAAACATACTATGGGTAGAACCAAAAACCGATCTGGCTGAAACAATATGATCCCCACTATTGAGTAGCGCCGCAAAGGTTCCAAAAACCGCTCCCATCCCGGTGGCAAAAGAAATGCCATCTTCGGCTCCCTCCATATCAGCAACTTTAGCGACAAGTTCTGAAGTATTAGGATTAGTAAAACGACTGTAAATATTACGCTGTTTTTCTTCTGCGAAAGCAGCGCGCATTTCTTCTGCATCTTCAAAAACAAAACTTGAGGTAAGGTGCAAGGGGGTAGAATGCTCAGAATACTGAGAGCGCTCCATCTGGGTTCGAATAGCCTTTGTTTCTAATTTGTGACTCATACTGCTTTTCCGTTAAGGATAATTGAAAATTGAATATCAGCCACAGAATCAATCATTTTAGAGACTGAACAATATTTCTCATAGGATAATTTAGCTGCACGATTCGCCTTTTCTGGGGTAATGTCTTCTCCTTCTAAATGAATGGTAATTTCAATGGTATGAAATAAGGCTGGTATGGCTCCTTCTTCACGAAGACCGTGTACCTCCATGCGTAAACTGTCTGGATTAATTTTTTGTTTGCCTAAAATGGCAATAATATCAATACTACTACAACCGGCAACCCCCATAAGGACTAATTCCATGGGGCTAATTCCAGCGACCACGCCTTCACTCTTAGATTTATTATCTAAAATAACAGAACGGCCCGCTTCGTTACGAACTTCAAATAAGTAATCTTTGTTAATTCTTTCTAAGCTAACTTTCATAGGCTTGCCTTTATTGGTTCAAAATATTTTCTAAAATGACTTTTACCTTCTTAGGCTCCATCAAAAAAGCATCGTGACCAAATTCTGATTCAATCACATGATGTTTTATTTTCACTCCAGCCTTTTGAGCTAAAGTTACAGTTTCAAGGTCCTCACTTAAGGGGAAAAAGAGATCACTGTCTATCGAGACAATATGAATTTCTGATTGTATGTTTTTAATGTTTTCTTCAAAAGATTTCCCATTACGGGTAATATCAATACTCCCTAATAAATGATTCATGGCCTTGTAGGCCTGAAGTGAGAAACGCTCTTTGAGTTTATCTCCATGATACTTTAACCAGGATTGTACATTAAACACATTTAACTCTTTATTGATCGTTCTATTAAACCTAAGCTTAAATGATTTTGGGGTTCTGTAAGACATCATAGCATGCATGCGTGCAATTTCAAGGGGTTTTGGGTTACTCTCCAAAATCTGATTTTGAATATAAGTCGTGGCAATCATCCAATCTGATGATTTCCAATCACCCGCAATTGGGATGATTTTTTTAATAAACTGTGGACTTAAAGCGGCCATTTCCCATGCAATTCCTGCGCCAATAGATCCACCGATAACGGCATTGACTTTGTTAATCCCCAACTGTCTAAGTCCTGCTATAAAGTAACCTGCAACAGTTCCTGTATGCCAATGTCTAAAATCTTCAATAAAAAAGTCATCATAACCATTCCCTGGAATATTAAAACAAATGACTGCATAAGTATTGGTATCAATTGTTTTATTTTCCCCTATCAGATCATTCCACCAGCCCTTTGCTCCAGTAACACAGGAATTTGCAGTTAAAGGGTGATTAATGACTATTACAGGTGCAGCGGTATAATCTTGCCCAAAATGCTGGTAACTCAATACCTGACCGTTTGTTAGCTGGAGTTTCTGTAATTCGTTAATGATAAGTGTTCCTAGCATGATTAAAGGTTAAAAGCCGCTTTTATCTCTTCTACTTGATCTAATTTTTCCCAGGTAAATAATTCTACCTCGACTTCTTTAGTTCCACTATAAGGGGATGTGAAAGTCTTTGTAATTGTTTCTGGCGTTCTTCCCATATGCCCGTAAGCCGCAGTCTCTGAATAAATTGGCGTGCGCAATTTTAATCTTTGCTCAATGCCATATGGGGTTAAGTCAAAAATACTTTTGATCTTCTCTGCAATCGCTCCATCGGTTAAAGCAACATTTGATTTACCATAGGTGTTGACCGCAATAGAAGTAGGTTCTGCCACCCCAATAGCATAACTTAACTGGACCAACAATTCGCCTGAAACTCCAGCAGCAACAAGGTTTTTAGCAATATGACGTGCAGCATAGGCTGCACTGCGATCCACTTTACTAGGGTCTTTTCCACTAAAGGCTCCACCACCGTGTCCTCCTTTTCCACCATAAGTATCAACAATAATTTTACGCCCAGTTAAACCAGTATCTCCATGAGGTCCACCAATCACAAATTTCCCAGTAGGGTTGATATGATAAGTGATGTTTTCGTCAAATAATGCTTGTAAACGTTCTGGTAATTGTGCCTTTACCCTTGGGATTAAAATAGAGATAATATCCTGTTTAATCTTTGCCAGCATGCGTTCATCATTATTATCAAAAGGGTCGTGCTGAGTAGAAATTACGATCGTATCAATACGAATGGGGCTATTGTTATCATCATATTCAAGGGTAACCTGTGATTTTGCATCAGGTCTTAGATAGTTAATGTCTTTATTTTCTCTTCTTAATGCGGCTAATTCGATCAACAATTTGTGCGACAAATCTAGTGCTAGTGGCATATAATTATCAGTTTCATTAGAAGCATAACCAAACATGATTCCTTGATCTCCAGCACCTTGTGATTTTTTATCTGCTTTATCAACTCCTTGATTAATATCTTGAGATTGTTCGTGGATTAAGGAAATGACTCCACAGGAGTCACCAGAGAATTGATATGCTCCTTTTGTGTATCCAATTTTATTGATGGTATCTCGTGCAATCTTCTGAACATCAAGATAAGTTGAACTCTTTACTTCACCAGCTAATACTGTTTGTCCAGTTGTAACCAGCGTCTCACAAGCAACTTTACTATCTGGATCAAAAGCCAGAAAGTTATCGATTAATGCGTCACTAATTTGATCTGCGACTTTGTCAGGATGTCCTTCGCTTACAGATTCTGAGGTAAAAAAATAGGCCATTTTATTGTGCTTTCAGGAAGGATTTTAAGATTAATTCTCTTATTGAAAGCAAATCTGTTTTAGCATTTTTTTATCGAGGTGTGCAATCAGTCAAATCCTTCCTCGTTATTTGATAATACAAATATATTTATTTTTTTACTAATCCAAAAAAATAAACACAATTCGTTTTTCTTCTTTGCAAAGCACGAAAATCCTTTTATCTTCCAAAAAAAGAGGTTATTTTTATTAGCCATTTTACAATAACCATAAAAATTAAAAATCAACGAAAAATGCATATTGCCATAGCCGGTAACATAGGGGCCGGAAAAACAACTCTGACCAAACTACTTTCAAAACATTACCGTTGGCAAGCTCAATATGAAGAGGTTCTTGAAAATCCATATCTCGACGATTTTTATCAAGAAATGGAACGTTGGTCTTTTAATCTTCAAATTTACTTTCTCAATAGTCGTTTTGGTCAACTAATTCAAATTCAAAATAGTGGAAAAAAAGTAATTCAAGATAGAACGATCTATGAAGACGCTTATATTTTTGCACCCAACCTGCATGCAATGGGACTTTTAACAAAGCGGGATTATGAAAATTACCAATCCTTATTTAATCTTATGGAGGGCATGGTAACAGGACCAGATTTAATGATTTATTTACGTAGTAGTATCCCTAATTTGGTGGATCAAATTCATCGTCGAGGGAGAGAGTATGAAAATTCAATCAGTATTGATTACCTCAGCCGATTAAATGAACGCTATGAAGCATGGATCCATAATTACGACAAAGGAAAATTGTTAATCATTGATGTTGATGACCTTAATTTTGTAGACAAGGCAGAAGATTTAGGTAAAATCATTGAAATGATAGATGCAGAGATTAACGGTCTATTTTAGGGCATCTAAAAGAGTATTTGAAAAGTGTTAGAGGTATCATTCTAAATTCAATTCAGAATCTCAAATAACAGTTTTTGAATGTTTTTTTAGCGTCTGAAATAAATTTAGATTGACAAAAAAAATACTTGTCAGACAACAGTTACTTTTTTCTTTATCCATTATTCATTTGTAGAATTAATGTTGATCTCTACATCATTAATTTGCTCAACGGCAGCTTGAATTTCTTCTTCTGTTCCAGAAATAACTTTTTCTGCTACAACAGTCACACCGTTTTCTGTAGTGGTTGTTTTAATCACAGCCTCCATTTGACCTTGGTCATCTGAATTAACCTCAACACGAATTTCTTTACGAACTTCTTCTTTAATTAACTTTGCTTGAGGTGCCGCGTGTGACCCTAATAAAGGTGCAATAACAAGACCGACTAAACAGGTTAGTTTAATGAGAATATTCATCGAAGGTCCAGAAGTGTCTTTAAATGGATCTCCTACAGTGTCTCCAGTAACGGCAGCCTTGTGAGCTTCTGATCCTTTAAAAGTCATTTCACCGTTGATTTCAACTCCTGCTTCAAAAGATTTCTTAGCGTTGTCCCATGCACCCCCAGCGTTGTTTTGAAAGATAGCCCACATTACACCACTAACACATACTCCTGCCATATAGCCTCCTAATGGTTCTGCACCAAATACAAGACCAATGAAAATAGGTGTAATAATGGTAATTAAACCAGGCAATAACATTTCTTTCAATGCAGCTTTTGTAGAAATATCTACACATTTAGCATATTCAGGAGTTCCTTTCCCTTCCATAATTCCAGGGATCTCTCTAAACTGGCGACGAACTTCTTCTACCATTTCCATGGCTGCTTTTCCTACAGACTCCATCGCTAAAGCAGAAAAGACTACTGGGATCATCCCTCCTACAAAGAGCATGGCTAAAACATCTGCTTTAAAAATATTGATACCGTCAATCCCCGTAAAGGTTACATAAGCAGCAAATAATGCGAGTGCTGTTAATGCCGCAGAGGCAATGGCAAAACCTTTTCCAACTGCAGCTGTGGTATTTCCAACGGAATCTAAAATATCTGTTCTTTCACGAACCTCTGGATCTAATTCACTCATTTCTGCTACACCACCTGCATTATCTGCAATAGGACCAAATGCATCGATCGCTAATTGCATCGCAGTAGTAGCCATCATAGCAGAAGCTGCAAGAGCAACACCATAGAATCCTGCTAATGCATAAGACCCATAGATGGCGGCTGCAAAAAGAATAACAGATAATAGGGTTGACTTCATCCCAACCGCTAAACCAGCAATAATGTTTGTTGCTGCTCCAGTTGAACTATTTTTTACGATATCTAATACTGGTTTTTTACCTAAACTTGTATAGTAGGCAGTCACCATAGAGATTAACGCTCCAACGGCAAGACCAATACAAGCTGCCCAAAACACATTCAATGAAGGAATTACTTTATCTCCTTCTCCAAAGAAGTTCATCGTCAATGTTTCTGGCAACATCCAGTCAATTAGGAAATAACTAGCGATTAAAGTAATGATGATCGATGTCCAGTTGCCCAAATCTAAAGCGGCTTGTACTTTTGCTTCTTTTGCCGTATTGTCTGATATTTTTACAAATAACGTCCCAATGATAGATGCCAAAATCCCGATACCTGCTATGACCACAGGAAGTAAGATTGGGCCCATATTATTGAACGCGTCTGTATATTGACCATTCGATGACATATCGCGAATTACATAATTCCCTAATACCATCGCAGCAAGAACTGTAGCGACATAAGATCCAAATAAATCTGCTCCCATTCCAGCAACATCACCTACATTATCTCCTACATTATCTGCGATTGTTGCAGGGTTTCTAGGATCATCTTCTGGAATACCTGCTTCAACTTTACCAACTAAGTCGGCACCTACATCGGCGGCTTTAGTATATATACCTCCACCTACACGTGCAAATAAGGCAATTGATTCTGCTCCCAAAGAGAAACCTGCAAGGGTTTCAAGAACAATGGTCATATTGTCATAGAAAGTTCCATCTTGTCCTATAAACTGTCCTACAAAGAACATGAATAATAATGTAAGACCTAAAACTGCTAAACCTGCAACCCCTAATCCCATGACGGTTCCTCCACCAAAAGACACTTGTAAAGCTTTTGGCAAACTTGTTTTAGCGGCCTCTGCTGTTCTTGCGTTTGCTTCTGTAGCAATTCTCATCCCAATATTACCTGCGAATGCAGAAAAAACTGCTCCTAAGATAAAAGCAGGCACTATCATCCAGCTTGTTGTATCAACTAAGACTGAAACTCCGTATAACGCAATAGAAGCAATTACAACAAAAATAAATAAGAGTCTATACTCTGCATTTAAAAAAGCTAATGCTCCTTCTTTAATTGCGGTAGATATTTCTGCCATACGTTCGCTTCCTGCATCTTGCTTTCTTACCCAACTAGCACGAACTAGCATATAAGTAAGCCCAATAACTGACATGAGTAATGGTAGATAAATAATATTCGCTTCCATAAATAAATTTTGTTCTTTAAAAAACTACGCGAAACTAACGAAAAAGTTTCGAAAAGTTGAAAATCTTTAGGATTTGTTATTTGTACATGACTTTTTTAACCGCTTTAATTACATCTTCGCTGTTGGGCAACCATTCTGCCATTAAAACAGGTGAAAAAGGGGCAGGAGTATCTGCGGTATTAATTTTTTCTATCGGTGCATCCAAATAGTCAAACAATTGGCTTTGTACTTGATAGGCAATCTCTGTGGCGACATTTCCAAAAGGCCATGCCTCTTCAAGAATAACTAAGCGATTTGTTTTTTTGACTGAGGTCATAATGGCTTCATGATCCATTGGACGTATTGTTCTCAAATCAATTATTTCACATTCAATTCCTTCTTTAGCAAGAGCATCTGCTGCTATATAGGCTTCCTTAATAATTTTACCAAAAGATACAATGGTTACATCTGTCCCTTTACGTTTAATATCTGCTACGCCAATGGGAAGAATATATTCCTCTTCTGGTACCTCTCCTTTATCGCCATACATTTGTTCTGACTCCATAAAAATAACCGGGTCATTATCTCGAATGGCTGCTTTAAGCAATCCTTTTGCATCATATGGGTTAGAAGGAACAATCACTTTTAGACCAGGACAATTTGCATACCAGCTTTCAAAAGCTTGAGAGTGAGTTGCAGCTAATTGACCTGCAGAAGCAGTAGGGCCGCGAAAAACAATAGGACAAGGGAATTGTCCACCAGACATCTGTCTAATTTTAGCAGCATTATTAATAATTTGATCAATCCCTACTAAGGCAAAATTAAAAGTCATGAACTCGATAATGGGTCGATTCCCTGTCATAGTAGATCCTACTCCAATACCA
Organism: Flavobacteriaceae bacterium; assembly: GCA_049598335.1. Taxonomy (GTDB): domain Bacteria; phylum Bacteroidota; class Bacteroidia; order Flavobacteriales; family Flavobacteriaceae; genus Arcticimaribacter. The sequence continues at coordinate 10,866 of JBMYNN010000026.1, read as the reverse complement.
GCGAATCCTAACTCTGAAATCGGAGTGTCTATGACACGCTTCTCCCCAAATTCGTCTAACATACCTTTTGATGCTTTGTAGGCACCATTGTATTCTGCCACTTCTTCTCCCATGAGATAGATACTGTCATCTTTTCTCATTTCTTCTGACATTGCTTGAGCAATCGCTTCTCTAAACTGTATTGTTTTCATGCAAATTCTAATATGTCTGCAAATTTAAGATTTTCGAAGCATATGAGATTGATTTAGGGCATATAATTCATTTCGTTTTTTATATTGAAAAAGAAAGCCTTTGATCGAAATTCGTTTTCTTTGTATTAAGAATGTCAATTAAATTATGGTTCTTGTAGAATTAGCAATTAAAGGAATATCTTATAGTCAAGCACAAAGCGGTGCTTATGCACTAATTTTAAATGAGGTTGAGGGCAATCGAAACCTACCTATTATCATTGGAGCATTTGAGGCCCAGTCTATCGCAATAGGGCTAGAAAAAGAAATCAATCCACCTCGTCCTATCACCCATGACTTAATGGCACAATGTTTTGAACGTTTCAAAATTATTGTCAAACAAATCATCATTCACAAATTAGTTGACGGGGTATTTTACTCTAGTTTAATTTGTGAGCGAGATGATATTGAAGAAATCATTGATGCTCGCACCTCAGATGCAGTCGCCTTATCTATTCGTTTTCAAGCACCAATTTTTACCTATGAGAATATTTTAGCCAAAGCTGGATATACAGAAGGAAAAGGAGAATCAAAAGGGACTAGTAAAAAAGATGAGGATTGGATTAAAAACTTTATCCAAGAACAGAACCCACAAAAAAGTATGATCAACGATTTACCAAAGGTCACGACTACAGAATTGAAAAAACTTCTTGCTACATTAGTCAAAAAAGAAGACTATGAGGCCGCCGCAAAAGTAAGGGACGAATTGACTAAACGTGGAGAACTAGACGAATAAGTTAATTTATTAACTACTTTTCTGAATAAATATTTTCTATTACTTCCCATTTGGATAAGCGAAGTAATTATTTTTATAGCAAATAGACGATAATGCAGCAATATCTGGATCTTATAAAACACATCAAAGCAAACGGCGTTACAAAAACAGACCGCACTGGAACTGGGACACAAAGTGTTTTTGGTTACCAAATGCGTTTTGATTTATCTGAGGGTTTCCCCATGGTAACAACTAAAAAACTACACCTTAAGTCCATCATACATGAGCTGTTGTGGTTTTTAAAAGGAGACACCAACATTGCTTATTTACAAAAAAATGGGGTAAGAATTTGGAATGAATGGGCAGACAAAGAAGGAAATTTAGGCCCCGTTTATGGCCATCAATGGCGGAATTGGAATAGCGAGGGATTAGATCAAATTAAAGAGGTAATCCATACCATAAAAACAAATCCCGATAGTCGTCGCATGCTTATTTCTGCATGGAATCCAAGTGTTTTACCCGATACTAGCGTTAGTTTTGAAGAAAATGTAGCGAATAACAAAGCTGCCCTCCCCCCCTGCCATGCTTTTTTTCAGTTTTATGTTGCCGAAGGAAAACTATCTTGTCAACTTTATCAACGCAGCGCAGATGTCTTTCTAGGGGTACCCTTTAACATTGCCTCTTATGCCTTACTTACCCTAATGATGGCGCAAGTTTGTGAATTAGAAGCTGGAGACTTTGTGCACACCTTTGGCGATGCACATATTTATTCTAATCACAAAGAACAGATTGAACTGCAATTGAGTCGAACGCCAAAATCACTTCCTAGCATGAAAATGAATCCTAAAGTGAAAGATCTTTTTGATTTTACCTTTGAGGATTTTGAATTAATCAACTACGACCCACATCCATTAATAAAAGGAAGTGTTGCTATTTAATTAAGTTGTCAATAATTTGTAAAAAAGCGTTGATATCCTGCTGGTTGTTGTAATAATGTACTGCAACTCTTACACCATTACCCCTTTTTATACAACGCACATTCCTCGATAATAATTCTTGATAAACTTCTTCTGTAATTTGAAGATTATAAATAGAAGAGTGGCGTTTCCTCTGAGCTACAATATCAGCTAATAAAGCCCGTTTTTTTAGCCCCTCAAACATTTGGTCGGCTAATACTTGCTTTTGATGTATCAATGCTGGAAACCCTGCAGCCATAATTTGATTTAAAGAAAACCCTAAACTCCCCACTGCCTTGACCGATAGTTGCCCCCGATCATATATAGCAGCAAGTTTATTTACACTAAGTCCCAACTGGGATAATAAACTCGTTTTAATGGCAGCATAACCCGAACCATAACCTGCCAAAAGCCACTTATAGCTACTTCCAAAAATAGCATCAACCGCACTCTCACGAAGCGAAAAAAGCTCTGCCCCTAAAAATTGTGTTCCGTCAATTAAGATAATCAAGTTGGGAAAAGCCTTTTTGATTTTCTTCAGCCATGTCAAGTCAAAAAATATCCCAGAGGTATATTGAATCGCACTAAGGGTAAGCACCTCATATGGGGCTTTGTGTAACTCTTTATACACGGCTTCTTCAATATTTACAGAGATGGGTAGTGCATGAGAAACAAACCCCAAATCAGCAACAATTCCCGTAAGAGAGGGATACTCATCTTCTAAGACCAAAAAGCGAAAGTCCCGTGGGAGATGGATTAAGAAAATTTGAAAAGCCAAAGAAAAATTCCCAGTGATAAAAGTACTTTCTGCTTCTGCATCTGCAAAGCGAGCTAGCGCATTTCTTGCCGTTTGAAAATAATCTTTTTCAATCTTACTTTTGTAAAAATCTCCTTTTTCCAAATAAGCCAAATCATCGGCATGTCGCCATTGTGATAATTCAGAAGAAAGTGGTGCTGTATAGGCGGTGTTAAAGTACAAGCAGTCTTCTAAAATAGGAAAATGATTACGCATGGATTATTTTTAGTAAAAGTACAGGTTTTTCCACAACATAAGTTTTTAAGAAAATTGTTTTGGATCGAATAATTACCTTTATTTTTACCCTTGCATAACTTTATTTATACCTTGACTGCGCAAATTATAAAACAAAAGAACGAAGGTCTTCTTTATGAAAGCGAAGAAGAAATTCAACAAGAAACTTTACCCATGGCAAAAACCCCTTTACTCACAATTATCGCTGCAGCGGCAGAAAACAATGCCTTAGGAAAAGACAATGACTTAATCTGGCATATTTCTGAAGATCTAAAACGCTTTAAGCGATTGACTTCTGGGCACGCAATTATCATGGGGCGTAAGACCTTTGAATCTATGCCTAAAGCATTGCCTAATCGAACTAATATAGTTTTAACCAATAAAAAAGACTATCAACCAGAAGGGGTTACTGTAGTAAATACACTAGAAGATGCATTAACCTTAGTAAAAAACGATTCTCAACCATTTATTATTGGTGGGGGCGAAATTTATCGTCTATTTATGCCCTACTGTGACCGCATTGAATTAACAAGAGTTCATCACAACTTTGAAGCAGATGTTTTTTTTCCAGAAATCGATTTAAATCAATGGGAAGAAATTGCTCGTGAGCAAATCGATGCAACCGAAGAACAACCCTATCATTATTCCTATTTAACATTCGAAAAAAAATAAGCATGCAAGTTTATATATTTCCAGGACAAGGTGCTCAATTTCCCGGAATGGGAAAAGAGCTTTATGAAGCTTCTCCAGTCGCTAAAAAACGTTTTGATCAAGCTAATGAAATTCTAGGCTTTAATATCAAAGACATTATGTTTGGGGAAGATGCAGAGGCATTGAAACAAACGCAAGTAACCCAGCCCGCTATTTTTCTTCACTCTGTAATCTTGAGTGAACTAATGGGCAATCGTTTTCAACCAGAGGCAGTTGCGGGTCACTCATTAGGAGAATTCTCTGCCCTCGTTGCCACAAAAGCATTGTCTTTTGAAGATGGCTTAAAACTTGTTCACCAGCGCGCTCTTGCTATGCAAGCTGCTTGTGATGAAATTCCAGGGACAATGGCCGCTGTTTTAGGTCTAGAAGATCAAATCATTGAAGATATTTGCACCAAAACAGAAGGAGTTGTCGTTGCAGCAAACTATAATTGCCCAGGACAATTAGTGATCTCTGGAGAAAAGAAAGCAATTGAAACAGCGTGCGAATCACTTAAAAAAGCGGGAGCAAGACGCGCTTTACCGCTCCCTGTTGGAGGGGCATTTCACTCCCCATTGATGGAACCTGCTAAAACAAAATTAGCCGCTGCAATAGAGACAACTAAGATTGTTTCGCCAATTTGTCCCGTCTATCAAAATGTTGTGGCAAAAGGCGTTTCTAATGCCCAGGAAATTAAGGCGAATTTAATTGCTCAACTAACTGCACCGGTAAAATGGACGCAAAGCTTACAACAGCTTATCGCCGATGGGGCAGAAAGTTTTACTGAAGTTGGCCCTGGGAAAGTTTTACAAGGATTGGTAAAAAAAATCGACCGTTCTGCAGAAACATATTCTGGAACGATCGATTAATTCCATTTAAAAAATAATGATTACTGCTTGTGGATTTTTCCATTCTTCATCACAAAGGTGATGTTTTCTAAGGTAGAAATATCTTCTAATGCGTTGTCGTTTGAAGCCACTATATCTGCATAAAAATTAGGCGCAATTTGCCCTAGACTATCCTCTTCGTCTAATAAGCTTGCATTGACAATAGTAGCAGATTGCAAAGCTTCGCTTGCTGGCATTCCAGCTTCTGTCATAAATCTAAATTCTTTGGCGTTATCACCATGAGGTGACACCCCAGCATCTGTCCCAAAGGCAATAGGTACTCCCATCTTATATGCGTTAGCAAATGTTTGTTGGATTTGTGCCCCAATCGCTATCGCTTTAGGAACAATAATAGCGGGATAGAATCCTAGAATTTTAGCCTTTTCGGCAACAAATTTTCCTGCGCTAATGGTGGGAACTAGATATACTTGCTTTTCAATCATCAACTTCATCGTTGGCGCTTCAATTAAGGTGCCATGTTCGATGGTTTTTACACCATTGGCTACCGCGCGATACATACCTTCGTCTCCATGGGCATGCGCAGCTACTTTCATTCCATAATCTTTAGCCGTACTGGTTATAGCCCGAATTTCTTCTTCGGTAAACTGTGGATTTTGCCCGCTTTTTGCGACGCTTAACACTCCACCAGTTGCGGTGATTTTAATCCAGTCTGCTCCATTTTTATAGCGCTGTCTCACGGCTTTTCTAGCATCTGCGGGAGAATTAACCACCCCATCTTTTGGACCTGGATCACCCTGTAAAGCACTGCTATTCCCATTAGTGGGATCACCATGACCTCCGGTGGAAGAAATGGTTTTTCCAGCGGTGTAAACGCGAGGCCCGGGAACTTTTCCTGCTGCAATCGCATTTCGTAAAGCGATATTCACACCAGAACCCCCTAAATCACGAACCGTGGTAAAGCCAGCTTGTAAAGTGCGATAGGCAAATTTTGCCGCATCAAAAGCAATATCGGCATCGTTTAATCGATAGCGATCTAGATAACGCGATGGACTACTTTCTGCTTCAATGTGAACATGCATATCGATAAAACCAGGATAGACCGTTTTATCTTTTAGTTCAACAACTGTTGCACCCTCTTCTGGCGTCGCATAGCCTTTAACGACCGCTTTTATTTTTTCACCTTCAACAATGATGGTCAATTCTTTTTTAATTTTTCCGGACTTACTGTCGAAGACTTTACCGCAGTGCAAATAGGTTTTCTGTGCAAATAATACCACCGAAAAAAGGAAGGATAAAAGAAGGCTTATTTTTTTCATCATTATAAAAGTTTTGATTCAAGATAGTGTTTTTCTTATATAATTTTGTGCTTCCAAACAAATCAACTTTGAAACAAAAATTCATCTGATTTTTGCCACCCTATTCCCTGACTTTTTTGTCAAAAAAGCTTAGCTATTAGTCTAAAGTAAGTCCCCCAGAAAAATCCTGATTTAATAATTGAAGCAGTACACGATATAAAAGTCGATGAAATTAACGTAGAAGACTACGCGCAAAAATCATCGGTAGAGAAAGCGCTTCTATTACATGACAAAAACGACCGGGTTCTTCTGGTAGAAAAGTCAAGAGAAATCGCTAATAAATGGCCGGTAGCAAGAATTAGTGAAGTCACAGAAACTGGACATTATAAATCTTGGGCATAGAAAAGGTTTTAGATAAAATGATGGATTTCTTGATTGACTAATCTAAATAAGCCAATACTTTTGCTGCAATATGCCCAACTTGTTCAACACTTAACTCTGAGTGCATAGGCAGAGAAATTACTTCTTTAACCAATTGATTCGTGACCGGAAAATCATCCTCAGAAACAGCAGGGTCAATATAAGCTTTTTGACGGTGTAAAGGCACTGGATAATAAACTCCACAGGGGATATCATTTTCATTCAAGTATTTGACTAATCCATCGCGATCATGATTGATGATTCGCAGGGTATATTGATGATAAACATGAGAAGAACATGCTGCTTCTCTATAAGGGGTAATAATATTGGGATGATCTTTAAGTAAAGTAGTATAGCGAATCGCCGCTTCTTTTCTCCTTTCGTTATAATAGTCAAGATATTTCAACTTGACATTAAGAATGGCGGCCTGCATGGCATCTAAACGTGAATTTACTCCAACAACATCGTGGTAATAACGTTCATACATACCGTGGTTGACAATACCTCTAATAAAGTGAGCGAGATCATCGTCATTGGTAAATATAGCACCACCATCTCCATAAGCCCCTAAATTTTTTGAGGGAAAGAAAGAAGTTGCAGCGACATGACTCAATCCTCCAGTTTTTACTTTTCGCCCATCTTTAAAGGTATAAGTTGCCCCTATCCCTTGAGCATTATCTTCAACAACAAAAAGCTGATGCTTTTCTGCAATGGCATTAATGGCTTCCATGTCTGCAGTTTGCCCAAATAAATGAACTGGAATAATGGCTTTTGTTTTTGGCGTAATTGCTGCCTCTATGGCTTCAGGATTAATATTGAACGTTTTTGGATCAACGTCGACTAATACTGGTTTAAGGCGTAATAAAGAGATTACCTCAACCGTTGCAGCAAAGGTAAAGTCTGCAGTAATAACCTCGTCCCCTGGTTCTAACTTTAACCCCATCAAAGCTATTTGAAGGGCATCTGTCCCATTCGCACATGGAATGACATGTTTAACTCCTAGATAAGCTTCTAAATTTGTTTGAAAATCTTTTACCACTGGACCGTTTATAAAAGCGGTACTTTCTATCACCTGGTCCAAAGCAGCTTTGACTTCACCTGCGATGAATGTATATTGACCTTTGAGATCAACCATGCGGATGGGCTCCATATTTATTTTTTTACAAATTTAAAAAAAGGGAATCGCTTTTGAACTACCTTAGGATGAAGTATTTTTGCGACCAGATGTTTTTATGTGCTTTATTTTTTTGTTTGCTTTCGCCTACTACTTTGAAAACTTATAGCACCATTCTCTTTAAAAACAATATTTTTTTAGTGTAAAGAAAATCGATTGCAAAAAATATTGCCCTTTTTAAAAAAGAGAAAGAGTAATAAAAATTTATCCAAAATAATCACTGGTACTACAGCAAAAAAAATCTTTTTAAAAACATAATTCTATACATGATTATGCGTAATTTTAAACATAATCCATACTTTATGAAATACTCTATCTTATCACTAATTATATTCCTTTTATCAGGGACAATTAGGGCTCAAAAACAACCTGCTAATATTATTTTGATGATTGGTGATGGTGCTGGCCTTGCCCAAATAACTGCTGGTATGTATGCTAATGGTAATAAAACGCATCTTGAATCATTTGAGGTAATTGGTCTAGCCAAAACACATTCTTCAAATGCACTTGTAACCGATTCTGCCGCTAGCGGTACCGCGATGGCCTGTGGAGTAAAAACCTTTAACGGAGTAGTAGGGATTGGAATCGATAATTTACATCAAGAATCCATCCTAAAATTAAGCAAAAAGAAAGGTTATGGAACTGGTTTGATTGCTACTTCAAGTATTGTACATGCAACGCCAGCATCTTTTTATGCGAATGTAATTTCACGTGGGCAATATGAAGATATTGCTTCACAAATGACTGAAAATGAAGTCGATTTTTTTATCGGAGGAGGGAAAAAACACTTCGTTCGTCGTAAAGATGGACGTAATCTTTTAGACGAAATGAAAACATGGCAATTCGTCAATAGTCTAAATACATTTGATGAATCAACTGGGTCTAGGGTAGGATATTTTACCAACGAGGACGAACCTATTCGAATTGTAGAAGGAAGAAAACCCACTCTAAAAGATGGCATAAATAGCATGTTTAAAAAACTAATAGCCAAAAAAAATCCCTTCTTTTTAATGGTCGAAGGATCTCAAATTGACTGGGGGGGGCATGCAAATGATATGTTTTATATCACAACAGAATTTCAAGACTTTGATGAAGCAATAGGTCAAGCCGTCGCTTTTGTTAAAGAAAACCCAAATACCTTATTAATTGTTACTGCAGATCACGAAACAGGGGGATTAGGAATCTCATCTGGGAACATTAAAAACTTTAAACCCAAAGGTGGTTTCGTAACTGGGGGGCACACTGCAAGTATGGTTCCTGTATTTGCAATGGGAGTTGGCGCAGAAAATTTCGGTGGAATATACGAAAACACCGCTATATTTGATAAAATGCTAGCGGTGCTCCCTGAAAATTAATTTGGTAAATAAACAAGAATTATTTTGTTCTTGCTGCGTCTAGTATGTTTTTCTTGAATTGACTATCATCTTCAATAATCTCGAAAAAGCTTTCAATATAGCTATAAGCTTCTTTAAATTCTTTTGGATTCTCGAAATCTACCTCATAAGATTTCATCAAATCATACATGGCTTGCTTTTGTGCTATGAAGACTTCTCTTACTTTTTGAAAATCATCTTCATCTCGTTTAAATCCACGATATTTTCTATCGCGAATATTATTAATCCCTAATGTTTGATTTATTACAGCATAACTAGGGTTAATAAAGCCAGACATATCAAAATCATATGGAAGTGGAATAATTTTTTTCTCAACAAAAAGCAATTTACCGTTGTGCTGGTAGGCAGTAGAGAAATCTGTATTCCCAATCATATATTGAAATAAGGCATTGCGAATTGACGCATCGCTATCCATCGCCATTGGGTGGATATAGCGTTCAAACACCTTACCATCTACTCGTTTGGCTACTTTTTTATCATCTTCAATAAAAAATCCATTAATCCTTTCAACAGCGGGATTTTTCTTATTTAAATCTGTAAACTCAATGGTCAATCTTCTTGTTTTGAAGTGATATGGAGTGACCAATTCAAATAACTTATAAACCATTAATTCTTTAAGAATATTATCATTTTTATCACTTTCATTTAAACAGGGTAGTACTAACTTTAATTTCTTTTGACCTTCGAATATGGTTTCTTTGGCTTTCTTTTTCTTTAAGTCAACCTTAATTGGAGGATAATAACAGGTAGCACGTCTAAAATTACCACGAGCACGAATACCTATTTCCATCTTTTTCCATTCTCCTCTAACCTTAAACATCAAAGGAGTATCAAAATATAAGGTATCATTATTACTTTTACGCAATTGTTTTGGAGAGAAAGCAATTTGTGTTTCGAGTATATCTTGAGTAGAAAAAAGACCATTTTCTGGCTCTTGCGCCCACATTAACGTGGCACAAAAGAATAGGATTATAAATTGTTTCATATATTGCAATATATATAGTTAATAGCAACAATAAAGGTAAAAATAATATTTGAAGTGAATCAGTATTTCTCCATAATCAATCAACGTACCTTGTATACAGTAATAATTTCAATCTTTGTTCCCTACATCTGTTACAATTTTGAAATTATTTATAATATCGACCTTACATTAATTAGTATTGCCATCATTTTTCCCTTAGTATTTGCCATACGTGGTGCTTTTAAAAGAAGAGAAAAAGCATTAGAACATCTTAGCAAGGTAAAAAGTTCTTTAATCGGAATATGCTACACTTTCATGGGTAATGCTAAAATGACAGAAGAACAAATAGAGGATGGTATAAGTTTGAGTAAAAACATTTCAAATTGTTTGATTGAGCACTTAGACGGGACTGAACAAAATTCCAATAAACTAGAGAAATCTTTTAGCAAACTAGTTGACTTTATGGAAGCTCATCCAGAAACAGTATCAAACAGCACAAAAGGAAAAGTTTTTAGTTTTTTACAAAAAGCACAAGAAGGAGCCTCAAATTGTATGGCCATTCATACCCATAGAACTCCTATCAGCTTAAAAGCCTATTGTAAAGTTTTTATCTATATTTTTCCAATAATTTATACCCCTACAATTATCAATAAAATAGGGTTAGAAAATCCAGCTTGGTTAACTTATTTTGTTGTTTTACTAAGCGAATTCATATTGATATCGTTATACAATATTCAAGATGATATGGAATATCCATTTGATCATCAAGGATTAGATGATATCAAATTAGAAGAATTTAGGGTTTAAAAAATTGTCTCCCTAAAGATAAAAATAACCAGTAATATAGTTCCTAAGATTAAGCTTGCGCAGCCTGTAAATAGACAACCTCCGAAAGCTTCTTCCCCACGAATCATCTCTTCTTTCATTCTTAATGGCTTAATAGATTAGTAGATAATACATTTGATATTTCCCAAGAACGCATTAACATTTCACAACTTACAATTATCATGATAAAAAAAGCGAATATATATTGTCGTTTAGAATAACCATGAATTACTGTCAAAAAAAACCTCTATAACTATAGCTATAGAGGTATTTATGTGCGGGTGAAGGGACTCGAACCCCCACGCCGTGAAGCACTAGATCCTAAATC
>JBMYNN010000025.1:0-24297 GCA_049598335.1 Flavobacteriaceae bacterium | reverse complement strand
GGAATAACGCAAATGGTCACTGCTCAAAAATACAATGGTAAAATCAAACGAAAAGAAACAGGGATTTTTCCAAAATACGCCGTGATTGCCTCCCATGATTTGAGGCGATCTTTTGCGACCAACTTTTATAGCAAGATCCCTACACCCCTATTGATGAACATGACAGGACATTCAAGAGAGACAACCTTCCTTAAATATATAGGCCTTGAAGAAAATCGAGATAGTTATGCCGATGATTTTATGCGAAGCGTATCCCTTTTAGAACTATGATTTACGTTTCCATATTTGGGTTCTACCTAAAAAAGAAAAGCCTAAAAATCCACGAACATTTAATGTATTAGAATCGTCTAAACTAATGGTACAATCGTATGATTTTCCATTGGCAGGATCCATAATGTCGCCATCTGTCCAGCTATCGCCATCTTGCTCTAGGCCTTTAACTATAATAAGGCCCTCAATGGGCTGATTCTTCTCTTTTCCTTTACAGTTGACACATAATTTTCCCTGATCTTCTGGCAAAAGGAGTTTTTCAATACGACCATAAAGTTTACCGTCTTCTATATAAAGAATGATTTCTGATTTTTCAACGCCAGTCTCATCGTCAATATTGACCCAGGTTCCCACCACACTATTGGGTTGAAAAGAAAATAAAATTGCTGCGATTAATGCTTTCATGTTTTTTTTTCTAAAAATAGGAAAAGCAACTGAATTGATCAGAGAACAGTATTTCAAAGTTTTATGTAACTTTCAGTCATGAGATATTTTAAATACCTTCTTTTAATATTGGCCTTAGCTTGCTTTAGCGAAGTTTATTATCTGCACAGTCAACTAAGCTTTATTGATAAACCCTATTTATATGCAGGGATTGGTCTGTCATTTTTTTTTCTTTATTTTTTTATTAAACAAAGAAAGTGATACTCTCAGAAACAGAAGAAATGTTGGTTATTATTTTGGGGGCTTTTATGTTGATGGCCATTATTGGTAATACCATAAAAGACTACAAAAAAATGTCTTGGGAGGCTAAAAAAAAGTTAGCAGAACGCGAGAAAGACGAAGCCTATGTCAAAAAACTCAAAGAGGTTATTGATTTAAAAAATGAAAAACTGCAAGAGCAAATAGAAAAACAAAATAAGGAATAAGAAAAATTGATTTGAAATAAAGAAAACGTATCTCTAAGTTTTCTTACATTTGTACCTACAACAGTTATACAATTGCTATGAAAACAGTTTTTCACGACGCCAATACACGTGGTTACCAAGACCATGGCTGGTTAAAGGCAAATCACTCCTTTAGTTTTGCAAATTGGCACAATCCAGAACGAGTTCACTTTGGAGCTTTAAGGGTCTTAAACGATGACTACATCGCTGCAGGGACTGGTTTTGGGACCCACCCACATGACAATATGGAAATCATCACCATTCCCCTTGTAGGAGACCTAACTCATCAAGACAGTATGGGACATTCTGCAGTAATTTGCGAGGGAGACATACAAGTGATTAGTGCTGGAACAGGGATTTATCACAGTGAACAGAACAAAAGACAAGATAGCCAAGTAGAATTATTACAGCTATGGCTTTTCCCTAATCAACAAAATGTTAGCCCACGCTATGATCAGATTTCTATCAGAGATCTTAAAAAAGATAATGCATTTTATCAAATCTTATCGCCTAAAAAAGAAGACGAAGGCTCATGGATTTATCAAGATGCTTGGATGCATTTAGGAGATTTTTCTCAGGAAACTAAAACAAGCTATACACTGGGTTCACCTTCCAACGGCGTTTATGTTTTTGTCATTGACGGGAGTCTTGAAATAGCAGGGCAAATTCTCCATATAAGAGATGCCTTAGGAGTTTGGGATACCACTACTGTTGATTTCAATATTGCTAAAAATTCGCGGGTCTTATTAATAGATGTACCCTTAAAATTTTAATATGATTACAGAAGAAACCAACCTTAAACACGCCATCACTCACTTACAAGAACGCATCGATAATAACGATGTTAAAGATGCCGTCCACAAGATTAAATTCATGACCGCCAGAGATTTCCTTATTGAGTTATTGAGAGGATAAAGACCACTTATTTCACAATTTCATCATCGGTTTTAGTAAAATTAAGGATATTTGATTTTCAGGATAATTGAGATGAAGAAGGATTACCTTTTATTACTGATTTTTATATTGTGCTTAGGGCCCATTAATCGACTTTCTGGACAAGAAATCTCCCCTGTTCAAATTTTTACCCCTCAGCAAATTAACGCTGGAAATCAAAACTGGATGATTTCTCAAGGAGAAGATCAAACTGTTTATTTTGCAAATAATCAAGGATTGTTGAGTTATAATGGGGCACAATGGAAGCTCCATCCTGCAAAAGACAATTCAATTGTTCGCGCGGTCAAAGTAATTGAGTCAAAAATTTATAGCAGTAGCTATAGAGATTTTGGCTTTTGGGAAAAAAATCAAACGGGTGAATTACAATATACCTCGCTTAGCAAAGAATTAGAGATTGAAATTTTAGAAGATGAGCAATTCTGGAATATTTTTGAATACCAGAAAAAAGTGGTGTTTCAGTCTTTAAATCGATTGATATTCTTTCATCCAGAAACCAAAGAAATTTCTTTTATATCGACAAAAAACACCCTTTTAAAATCCTTCAAAATAGACCAGCAACTGTATTATCAAGTACAAGGGAAAGGTCTTTTTCAAATAATAGAGGGTCAAAGTATTCTTATTTCTTCTGCGCCTATTTTTAAAGATCAAAGCTTAGTCAAACTCTTTAAAAAAGAAAATGGGCTTCTAGTCGCTACACAAGAGAAAGGCCTCTATCTCTGGCAAGATAAAACCCTCACTCCATGGCAAGAAGTCAATCAATTTGTAATAGGGAAATACACCCTATATACCGCATTAGAATTAAACAATAAAGGATTTGCACTAGGTACTGTAGGGAAAGGCCTACTTATTTTATCAAAAGACGGAACACTTATTGAGGAATTAAATCAAGAAAAAGGCCTTTCTAACAATACCATTCTATCCCTCTATGAAGATCAATTCTCAAATCTGTGGTTAGGGTTAGACAATGGAATCAACCTGATTAATCGTTCCTCTGCCTTTAAAGAATACATTGATGTTAATGGCCAGTTGGGTTCTATCTACACCTCTGCCATAAACAAGGGGTATTTGTACCTTGGAACAAATCAAGGACTCTTTATGAAAAAACGCAATAGTGAGGAAGAGTTTACATTAGTCGAGAAAACGCAAGGGCAGGTCTGGAATCTAACCATCATCGATGGAACCCTATTTTGTGGACATAATAGAGGTGCCTTACAAGTGAAAGGAAAAGAAGTTAAATTGATCTCAGACGAAATGGGAACTTGGCTATTTAAACAACATCCCACCAAACCAAACCTTATTTTTATGGGTAACTTTACCGGATTATACGTGATGGAGAAAAAAGCAGGAGAATGGGTTTATCGCAATAAAATAAATGGCTTTGATATTTCTTCCCGCTTTTTTGAATTTAGCTCCCCTAAGCAAGTTATTGTAAACCATGAGTACAAGGGAGTCTTTAAAATAAAACTTGACCCAGAATTTAAACAAGCCATTGAAATAGAATTAGATAGCGTAAGCTGTATAAGTTGTAATTCCAGTCTGGTTCAGTTTAATGATAATATCTATTATCAAGCGAAAGATAATCTATATAAATACAACCTAAAGGAAAGAGTCTTTGAAAAGAACCCTTTTTTGACTGACCTAAATACGGAAATAGATTTTAGAAACGGAAAATTATTGAATGACCCCACTGGACAGTTGTGGCTATTCTCAAAAAACAATCTTTACTACATTAGTAAGACAAAAGAGGGCAAAACCATAGCTAACGGATTTACCTTAAATGAAAAAGATCGTAAAAATGTATCTGGCTTTGAACACATCAATCTTCTCGAAGGGACAAATTATTTAATCGGAACAAATAGAGGATATCTAACTGTTGATCTAAACACACTAAACAAAGAGAATACAGCGCCAAAATTAAGTTCAATTCATGCGAATAATAAGCAAAAAAGTCGTCCTGTAAACCTAAGCCTTGAGGGCAATTTATCTTATCAATACAACAACTTGGACTTCCAATTTACCAACTATGATTTTAACCGCTATGGAAAAACACGTTTTCAATATTTATTAGAAGGAGAGGACCAACAATGGAGTAAATGGACAGAAAACACTTCGGTGAAATATGCTAACTTAAACCATGGAAAGTACCTGTTTAAAATAAGAAGTAGAAAGGGGAACACCGTTTCTGAAATTATGACTTCCCCAACGATTAATATAAGTCCCCCCTGGCACCTCAACAGGATTGCCATTTCAATTTATGCAGTTGTAATCGTTTTATTATTGATAGGGTATAATAGTTTTTACAAAAGAAAATTGAAGCGACAACGTAAAAAACTTGAAAAGGAGAATAAACGCCTTCTTGAAATTCAAGAATTAGAAACACAAAAAGAAATTATTCGACTTAAAAATGAACAACTCGAAAAAGATATAGAAGGGAAAAGCAGAGAACTCGCTGTAGCAACTATGAGCACCTTGAAACGCAATGAATTTTTAAATACCATTAAAGCAGAGTTAGATACCATTAAGGGGGAAACAAAAGCAAAGCAATTAATCAAAAGCATCAATGCAAAACTCAAAAATAATGACGATTGGGAATACTTTAAAAAAGCTTTTGATAATACCGATAAAGCCCTCTTTAGCCAACTAAAAGAAGCCCATCCCAGCTTGACTAAAAACGATTTAAAATTGTGCGCCTACTTACGCTTAAACCTTTCTTCTAAAGAAATTGCCCCACTATTAAATATTTCGATCCACAGTGTAGAAGTAAAACGCTACCGCTTACGCAAAAAAATGGGCTTGAGCCGTAGTCAAGGAATTGTAGAGTACATCATGACATTTTAATCCTAAAGATTCTTGAAAAAGAAGATGCTTGTCTGGAATAGAAATATTTTTTAATTGATTGTTTATTAGTTTGTTGAACTTTATATCTTAAAAATAGCTGTTTAGCCCCTAATTTGTTAAACACATATCCTGTATACTTTTTGTATAGTTTTTTTTTTAGGATAGAGAGAATTAAATATCTAATATTGATGTAAAATTTATTGAAATTAGCTAAATGCACACCATATCGAACCGAATATTAATATTTTTATTAATCATCTCTCCATTGATGTTAGAAGCGCAAGGGACGCTACAGGGAGTTGTTATTGATCAACTTTCTGGCGAACCTATTCCAGGCGCGACTATTTTGATTAAAGGAAGTAATAAAGGTACAAGCTCAGATTTTGATGGTTTATTTACATTAACAAATATCAATTTTGGAGATCAACTGGAGGTTACTTATGTAGGATTTAAAACCATAAATGTTATTATCGAAAATTTTGATGATCTTGTTTTAGAACTTGAGGAATCTACCGAGTCTCTTGATGAAATTGTAGTTACAGGATACGGAAGTCAAAGGAAAAGAGATATTTCAGGAGCTGTTTCTTTAGTTAATTCAAAACAAATAGACGAGCTTAAGCCCATCAAAATTGAACAAGCCTTACAAGGAACAGTAGCTGGAGTAAATATCTCAACACAATCAGGAGCGCCTGGTGCTGGGCTTAATATTCGAATTCGTGGTATCTCTACCAATGGAGACGCTTCTCCTGTCGCTATAATAGATGGTTACCAGGGAGATCTAGGCACGCTAAACCCTGCAGACATAGAGAGTATAACGGTTCTAAAAGACGCACAAGCTGCAATTTATGGGACTATTGGTGCTAATGGTGTTATCTTAGTTACTACTAAAAAAGGAAGAAAAAACACACCAACAAAAATCACAATTGAATCATCGCTTGGCTTTCAAGAAAGTTCTCGTGAGCTTCCAGTGCTTAATGCCAGAGAATATGGTATACTCCTTAATGAAGCTTTTACAAATGATGGTAGGTTTCCCCCTGTCTCCAATGTAAGTACTCTTAACGAAGGCACTGATTGGCAAAATGAACTCTTTAAAACTGCAACTATTCAACGAAATGTCCTAACACTGACTGGTGGTTCTGAAACCATCAATTACTCTATTGGAGCTTCAACCTTATCGCAAGATGGTATTGTAGGAAAAGAAAAGTCAGGATTTGAACGCAACACTTTGAGATCAAATATAGGCTTCCAGCTTTCAGATAAAATCAAACTAAATACCTCTATTATTTATACAAATATAGAAAGGAAGTCGATCAATGATTTTGGGTTAGGATCTGTTTTATTTAACGCCATCAACATGCCTTCTACCCTTCCAGTTTATGATGAGAATAATAATTTTACTTTAGCTCCTGCTAACCTGGGAATAGAAATAATCAACCCTTTAGCACAAGTGGCTAATACTTACAACAACTACAAACTCAATAAGCTTAACGGTAACATCGGCCTTACCTTTGATATCATGAAAGAATTAATCCTCACTACCCGATTAGGATTTAATGCTTCCAATAGCAAAGGAAAAGATTTTTCACCGCAAATAAATTATGGCGGTAAAGTGTTTGATGTAACACGCAGCGCTGTAAATCAAAATCGTATAAACGACAATGATTATACTTTTGATGCCTTTATAGAATATCAAAAACCAATAAATAACCATAGCTTAATAGCTACAGTAGGGACTACAGTTTTCCGAAGTTGGGGAGATGGGTTATTTGCTACAGGATTTGATATTCCAAATAATACTTGGGCCAATGCTGATATTAGTTTGGCCAACGGTCTAAATACCCAAAAAGCCACAGGCTCTTATACTTATGATCAAAGAAGGCTTTCCTATTTTGGAAGGTTAAAATATAATTATAATGAGAAAGTCTATCTTTCTGCCTTAGTAAGAAGAGATGCCTCAACAAAATTTGGCCCTCAAAATAGAGTAGGTGTCTTTCCCTCTGTATCGGCAGGGTATATTTTATCAGAGGAGAATTTCTTAGCTAATAACGATTTTGTTGATTTTCTAAAATTACGCTTTAGTTATGGTCTTCTAGGTAGCGACAAAATCGGAGATTTTCTCTACCTATCACAGCTTTCTGGAGAGGGGGTCTATGTGTTTGACAATGAACTTACTTTTGGAAGAGCCGTTGGTATAGTGCCTAACTCTGCTATAAAATGGGAAGCCTCTGAACAATTAGACATAGGTGTTGATTTTACTTTCCTAGAAAGTAAATTTAATCTTACAGCAGACTATTTTGAAAAAACCACAAATGACTTACTCATTCAATATATACCGGTAAGTGGTATTTTAGGAACCAGTGCGCCTGGGAGTGGAAGCCCTACTGTTAATGCTGGTGAAGTAGTTAATAAAGGGTTTGAGTTTATGCTTTCATTTAATAATAAGCTAAATGAGAATTTAAACTTCTCTGCCTCAATAAATGCGACAACCCTTGATAATGAAGTTACTAAAGTAGATAATAATTCTGGTTTTATTGAGGGAGGAAGTTTTGGCGTAGGTCAACTGGCTCCATCTAGAATGGAGGTAGGTTATCCAATAGGATATTTTTATGGCTATCAAACCGATGGTATCTTTCAAAATAGAGCTGAGGCAATTTTGCATCCTTCACAACTAAGCCTAGGAGCAGTTGCTTCGCCTGGAGATATACGTTATAAAGACTTGAATGAAGACGGAGTGATAAACCAGGAGGACAGAACTTATCTTGGAGACCCAATTCCCGATTACACCTTTGGTTTGAACTTGGGAATTAACTACCGTAATTTTGATTTTTCGCTCTACGCATTTGCTTCTATTGGTCAAGAAATGGTTCGCAACTATGAAAGAGTTCAAGTGTTTGCTAACCGCTTGAATTATTATATTGAGCGCTGGAGGGGTGAGGGAACAAGTACAACCGTTCCACGACTTACTACAGGACAAACTTCGAATAACGTCCTTTCTGACTTCTTTATTGAGGACGCTTCATTTGCACGTTTACAAAACATACAATTGGGCTATACATTACCTGACTCAGTAGTAAAAAGAGTGAAAGTAGATAATGTACGTTTCTACATCACTGCAGAAAACTTATTCACGTTAACCAATTATAAAGGCTTTGATCCTGCGGCATCAAGTGGTGCCCCTATAGGCAGCGGTATTGATAATGGTTTTTATCCAATTCCCACAACCTTGACAGCTGGACTAAATCTTAAATTTTAAACATGAAGAATTACAATACTTATATCTTGATTATCATCATTAGTCTTTTTTCAGTAAAATGTAATGATGATTTTGTTGACATACCACCAGAGTATTCGATTGATTCTGAAAACTACTTTAATATTCCTGAAGATTACGCACAAGCCGTCATAGCTGCATATGATTTACTTCAGACCACATACCTCAATAGCATGTTGGGGGAAATTGCATCTGACAATACCTTATGTGGAGGAGAAAGCGCAACAGACGTTCCAGGATTTCAGCAAATAGATGACATGATTCATACGCCAGTAAATGACAATTTACAAGACCTATGGAATTGGATGTTTGCGGGGGTGCAAAGAGCGGCCTATGTAATTGAATTCAAGGACAAGATTGACTTTGACGGGAAAGATGCATTGATTGCAGAAGCTTATTTCCTTAGAGCGTATTACAACTTTGAATTGGTAAAATGGTTTGGTCCAATTCCCATCAAAGCAGAAGGAAGATTTAGTGTTGGTGATGAACAAAGACTCCCTAGATCACCTATTTCTGATGTGTATGAGTTGATTGAAGATGATCTATTAGCTGCCATTCCAAATTTACCCCTCACCCCAGGGCAAGAAGGAAGAGTGACCTCTGGAGCAGCTAAATCACTACTCGGAAAAGCCTATGTCTATCAAGATAAATTTGACGAAGCGAGTAGTATACTAGAAGAAGTTATCAATAGTGGTGCATATTCCCTAGTAGAAAACTACGATGAAATCTTCGAACATCAAGGAGAAAACGGAGCTGAAGCTGTTTTTGAAGTACAATACTCTGATGCAGAAGGCGCTAGTTTTGACTGTTTTCAATGTAGTGAAGGAAATATTGCTGTTGGCTTTAATGGAATACGACAGTACAACGGGCCAGTCTTTGATAGTGGTTTTAGCTTTAACGTCCCTACACAAGAGGCAGTAGATGCTTTTGAAACGGGAGATTTGAGAAAAGATGTAGCCATCTTAGACATCGAGCGATGGGCAAATCAACGTGGTGCAACTTATGGTAGAGGTTATGAACATACTGGCTATTTCAATAGAAAATATATTGCCCGTAAAGGAGACTCCAATGTAGGAGATCAAAACCTTACCAATCCAAATAATTATCGAGCAATACGTTATGCTGATGTACTGCTATTGGCCGCAGAGGCAAATGCGAGAAAAGCTACGCCAGATGAAAATAAAGCGAGAACATATTTGAATCTCGTAAGACAACGTGCATTTGGAACAACTTCACGGGCGGTATCCGCTAGTGGTGCTGTTTTAATAGATGCCATATTCCACGAAAGAAGAGTTGAATTTGTAGGTGAAGGACATCGATTCTTTGATTTAGTGCGAACGGGTCGAGCCGCTCAAGAAATTGACGGTTTCACCTCAAATAAAAATGAACTCTTTCCTGTTCCCTTTGAAGAAATTCAATTTTCAAATGGGAATTGGGAGCAAAACAATGGATACTAAAACAATTACTAATTAAACACAAACAAGATGAAATTTACATTGAAATTATTTTTAACGCTTATCGCATTTGCTTTTGTATGGGCGTGTAGTAAAGATAGTGAGCCAGAGCCAGCTACACCAATCACAGGACTAGATTTTACCATCACCACTAATGAAGAAAACCCACTACAAGTTGGGGTAACACCTTCAGCTGTAGGTGCAACCTCCTATAAAATTTACTTTGATTTTGTTGGAGATGCAACTACTTTTCAAACCAGTGATGGAACTATTGTAACCCATACTTACCCTGAAGCTACCGCTACTTATACGATTAAAGTTGTCGCAAGTAATTTAGATGGCGCAGATGATGTAGAGCTCACAAAATCTCACACCGTTACAGTTGTGCCAGATACAGTTATAGCAGATTTTGAAAACACTAGCGGAGCACCTTTCTTGTCGAATGGTGATACTCCATTTGAAAGTGTTGATGGACCAATTGGTGACAATACTACTAGAGTAGGTAAAATCACAAATGTAAGTGAAGATGATCCAAACTGGGAAGCTGGTTTTGTTGTAAACACAAAGTATATTGATCTTACAGACCCCTCTAAAAGAACAATTTCTCTTGACTTTTATCAAGAAACTGCAGCTACTCCAAACATTGGAATTAAATTTGAAAACACCCTAACCGATGGTGCCTTTGCTATCGAAATGACAAAAAGAGCTGAAAACGTAGCTGGGTGGCAAACAATTGAATTCGACTTTGGAACAGGTGCTGTAAATAGTTTTCCAAATCATGAAAACCCAACTGTAACCTTTGACCAATACCAAATAGTTGCAATATTTATTGGTTTCGGGGAAAGAGCTGAAGGTGTACATTATATTGATAACCTAACAGGTGGTCTTTTCAGTGATACAGATGTTCCAGATACAGATGGAGACTCCGTCTTAGATCCTGTTGATGACTGTAGCACTACCGCTGGTACAGTTGAATTCAATGGATGTCCAGCTGGTCCTAGCGCAGCTGCAGCAGCTCCTACACTTGCTGAATCTGACGTAATTTCTTACTTCAGTGATGCTTATACAAATCAGGCAATGGCAACTTGGGCTTCTCAATATAGTGTAAACGCTAGCGTTGAAGAAGTCGAAATTAATGGAGACAATGTATTAAAACTTAGTATTACAGCAGCAAATGGATATGCCCTAGCCGATGTTGCCACTGTAAATGATGTATCGGTTCATAACGCTTTACATCTAGATATGTGGTCAGCTACGAATCAATCTCTTGTTGTAAAAGTTGTTGATTATGGTGCCAATGGTGAATATGGAACTGGCGCAGCTGGTGGATATGCTCCTGGAGGTGATGATTCTGAGCAAGCGCTTGAGATTCCTATAGAGGTTTCTGCAGGCTGGAACTCTGTTAGTAAACAACTTACGGGTGTTAACACTAACTTTGCTCAGTTTGTGCTATCAGCAGAACAAAGCGGAGTAATTTATTTAGACAACATCTATTTCTTTACAGATACTTTTGCTGCGAGTGATGTTCAATTTACTGTTTCTGTCCCAGCAACGGCTACAACAGTTACCTTCCAATCTGGATTATATGGATGGGATCCTAATGTTCCTGCTACTGATAATGGTGACGGTACATGGAGCTATACTATTTCCCCAGCTCCTTCAGCTGCAGTAGAATATGTATGGTGGGTAGATGGTGTTAGTGAATCACCTAATCTAATCGCTGCTGCTGCAAATGGTGATTGTACTTCTTTAATTGATGGAGGTAATTTCAATACCGATTACTCTTCTTACGCAAATAGAAAATGGTCGCCAGGTGGTGCAAACCAAAGTGGAACTTATGGCAGTTGTGCTATTGTAAGCAGTAATGCATCTGTTCAATTTACTGTTTCTGTGCCAGCAACGGCTACAACAGTTACCTTCCAGTCTGGATTATATGGATGGGATCCTAATGTTCCTGCTACTGATAATGGTGACGGTACATGGAGCTATACTATTTCCCCAGCTCCTTCAGCTGCAGTAGAATATGTATGGTGGGTAGATGGTGTTAGTGAATCACCTAATCTAATCGCTGCTGCTGCAAATGGTGATTGTACTTCTTTAATTGATGGAGGTAATTTCAATACCGATTACTTTTCTTACGCAAATAGAAAATGGTCGCCTGGTGGTGCAAACCAGAGTGGAACTTATGGCAGTTGTGCTAATTAAATTTTAATTTAAACCTCCAAGGCTTTGCCTTGGAGGTTTTCTTTTTACTATGAAAAAAAGTTATCTCATTTCTTGTTTCGTCTTGCTTATGGCTTGTCAAGACAAAGATTACAATATTGATGATTATCCTAGTGAACTAGTCATCGATCTATCTAATGCTTGTCTTCCAGCCGCAATTCCAAACGCAACCCCCACAGGGGATAATACCACACTCGTATGGGCTGAAGAATTTGACGATACTGAAATTTGTTTAGACAATTGGAGCTTTGAAACTGTACCTCCAAATAATGGAAGCTGGTGGAATAATGAACAACAATACTACACAGATAGAGCTCAAAATGCTTCTGTCTTAAATGGTGTACTAAGAATTACAGCAAAAAAAGAAAATTATCGTGGTAAAATGTATACTTCTGCTCGAATAACCACGCAGAACCTATTTCAATTTACATACGGAAAAGTACAAGTAAGAGCAAAACTACCTCAAGGACAAGGAACTTGGCCAGCTATTTGGATGCTTGGAAGCAATATTGATTCTGCAGGATGGCCGCAGTGTGGAGAAATCGATATCATGGAACATGGTGATCTACGTCCAGGAGTAATTTCTTCAACAGTACACCGAGCAGGACCAAATGGAGAAGATAGTTATGTTCGTGGTGAAACTACCGTACAAAATGAAGCAACTAAATTTCATATTTATGAAGTCAATTGGACCGAAGATGTAATAAGCTTTTCAGTAGATGGTGTTCAACATCATAATTATTCTGTTACACCTGATATGCCATTCCATCAAAATTTCTTTTTGATTTTAAACGTCGCTATGGGTGGTGATTTTGTTGGGAATAACATAGACCCAGCTTTTACATCTTCTTCAATGGAAATAGATTACGTAAGAGTTTATCAATAGAAAAAGAAACCAAAATAAATAACGATCATATTACGTTTTAAACAAAGACTGTTTATTAAGTAATAGACCATTATACTAAGGAATTAAACAGTAATGAGTGAACACATTTTTCTCGGTGGTACAAAACTATACCCTTCAGCAGAAAAAATCAAATTTGATGAAATAATTCGCAATAATGAATTTTTTTATAAAATTGAGCATGTAAACGCTATGCCTCTTTTCTTTATGAGCATAGTTAGTAATTCTAATCACTGGATGTTTATCTCTAGTAACGGTGGAATAACAGCAGGGAGAAAAAATAGTGATATTTCTCTTTTCCCTTATTATACAGATGATAAGATTACTGAATCAATTGAACATACAGGAAGTAAGACTATTCTATTAATTAAAAAAGATGAAAAGACCTATTTATGGGAGCCCTTTTCAAATCTTCATAAAGGGATTTATGCAACACAGCAAAATCTTTACAAGAATGCTTTCGGGAATAAAGTTATTTTTGAGGAAATCAATCATGATTTAAGCCTTACTTTTTCTTATGAGTGGAACTCCAGTAATCAATTTGGCTTTGTGCGCAAAGCAAAACTGAAAAACACCAGTTCTACCCCCATCAAAGCAGAACTCATTGATGGTTTGCAAAATATCTTGCCTTATGGCGTAGGAGAAGATTTACAAAAACAAAGTAGTAACCTAGTAAATGCTTATAAAAAAACCGAACTGAATCCGGTCACTGGAATGGGGATATATTCTCTAAGTGCCATTATTGTTGATCGCGCAGAACCCAATGAGGCATTAAAAGCGAATATCGTTTGGTCAACTGGACTTAAAAATGCTAAAAGATTACTTTCTTCAACTCAGCTCGAGCAGTTTAGACAAGGGCATGACGTAATTGAAGAAACAGATATACGTGCAAAAAGAGGAGCATATCTCCTTGCTGCGAAAATTGAATTAACCGCTGGTGAGGAAGAAAATTGGAGCATTATTGCCGAAGTAAATAAAAGCATTACTGCACTAGTAGGACTAGAAGAAAAAATTCAAGATTCCGCCATCAACACCTTGATCGAACAAGACATTGAAGCTGGCACCCAAGAGTTATTACAACTGGTAGGGGCCGCAGATGGAATACAACTCTCTAACGATAAGCGGGGTAATGATCGCCATTTTGCCAACACTATGTTTAATATAATGCGAGGAGGAATTTTCGATTGTAATTATCAAATTGAGAAAGCAGACTTTGTCCCCTACATTAAAAAGGCGAATAAAAAAATAGGGCACGAAAACGCTGATTTCCTCGCTAGTCTTCCAGAAATCTTTACTCTATCTGATTTAAAGGATAAAATTAAGCATATAAATGACGCAGACTTTTTTCGCCTAGCCACAGAGTATCTCCCATTAAAATTTAGCAGGAGGCATGGAGATCCAAGTCGCCCGTGGAATAAATTTTCTATCAACACTCAAAATGAATTAGATGGGTCAAAAATTCTTGACTACCAGGGAAATTGGCGAGATATTTTTCAAAACTGGGAAGCCTTAGCCCACTCCTACCCTCAATTCATTGAAGGGATGATTTACAAGTTTCTCAATGCGACAACTTTTGATGGCTACAACCCATATCGTGTCACAAAAGATGGCTTTGACTGGGAAACCATCGAGCCAAACAACCCATGGGCATACATAGGATATTGGGGAGACCATCAAATTATTTACTTACTTAAGTTTCTGGAGTTTATCGAAAATCATTATCCAGGAAAATTAAATACACTCTACACACAAGAACATTTTGTTTATGCTAATGTTCCTTACCGAATCAAACCCTATAGTGAGATAGTTAAAGATCCAAAAAATACCATTCTTTATGACTACACGGGAGAAGATAACATTATCCAGAGGCGAAACAAATTAGGAGCAGATGGTGCTTTACTTACTACACCAGACCAAAGTATTTACAAAGTCACGTTTATCGAAAAAATGCTGGCAACACTACTGGCAAAATTATCCAACTTTGTCCCAGAAGCGGGAATATGGATGAACACCCAACGTCCAGAATGGAATGATGCCAACAACGCTCTTGTAGGGAATGGAGTCTCTATGGTAACCTTGTATTACTTGAGAAGATTCTTGGCTTTTTTTGACGAGAATATCAGTGCTTCTAACGAAGACACTTTTGCTATCTCAAGTGAAATCAATGTCTTCTTTAACGAGCTAAATAAAGCTTTCAGCGATCACTCAAAACAAATCGATGCGAACATCTCTAACCAAGCGCGCAAAAATCTTATGGATGCACTAGGAACAGCAGCGAGCAACTATAGAGAAAAAATCTATCAGCACGGCTTTTCTGGAGTTAAAACCAATTTAAAGAAAGTAGATTTAGCTCAATTTATTAAAACTGCCCAGTTGTTTTTAGAAGACGCCATTCGAAAAAATAAAAGAGAAGATGGCTTATACCACGCCTATAACTTAATCACTTTTGACAATGATACAGAAGTCAGTGTCGATTATTTAGCAGAAATGCTCGAAGGACAAGTCGCAGTTCTTAGTTCAGGGTATTTAGACGCTAAAGAAAGCTTAGACGTACTTGATGCATTGAGAAAAAGCCAATTGTATCGAGAAGATCAAAAAAGCTATATCCTTTACCCCAATAAGACCTTACCCTTATTTGTAAACAGAAATACCATCTCTGCAGCTGCTGTAGCAAAATCAAAACTGTTGCAGCAACTCCTCAAAGATGGAAACCATCAAATCCTGTCGCAAGACATCAAAGGGGAATATCATTTCAATGGGAACTTTAAAAATGCCGAAGATTTAAAAAAAGCAATAGGGCAATTACCAGCACAATATTCCAACTTAGTCCAAGAAGAAAGCAGAATTATATTAGCGGCCTTTGAACAAGTATTTAATCACAAAGCCTTTACCGGTCGTTCTGGAACATTCTATGGTTATGAAGGTTTAGGCTCTATCTATTGGCACATGGTTTCAAAACTCGCCTTAGCTGGTTTTGAAGTGGTGAATCAATCCATCCTTGCAGGAGAAGATCAAGCACTAGTAAAACAACTACAAAATCATTATTATGAAATTGTAGAAGGTATCGGCGCACATAAATCTCCGCTAGATTATGGGGCATTCCCAAGTGATCCTTACTCTCACACTCCAGGAGGAAAAGGAGTTCAACAGCCTGGGATGACTGGACAAGTAAAAGAAGATATTCTAAGTCGTTTTGGTGAATTAGGGGTGCGCATTCAAAAAGGTGCCTTGCATTTTGATACCTCTTTGCTTAAAGATGCTGAATACCTTGAAGCTCCAGCAAGCTTTGAATACTTCAATGTAATTGGAGAAAAAAAATGCCTTAATCTAAACAAAGGTAGCTTAGCATTTACCTATTGTCAAGTACCTATTGTTTACCGCAAAAACAATGAAAAAGATAGCATAGATGTAAGCTATACAGCAGGGCAACAAAAAACCATTCAAGCTAGTGGGTTAGATATTGAAACTACCCAAGAATTATTCAGTAGAAATAATATTATTGAAAAAATTGTCGTGTCTATTCCTCGTTAAATGAAAAACATAGCCTTTTCTTCTTTTCGCCTTCACAAAAGCATAGGGATCTGTTTTTTATGGATCTTGAGTTGTGCTTTTTTGTCCTGCGGAAGTGAACAAAAACAACCTAAGAAAGAAACGACAATCACGGCGGCAGAAATTTTGGGTAATCCAGCTTATCAAGCCATATCTTATGGCGGATACCGTGAAAAATCTCGAGAAGTACAACCCACTATAGAGCAGATAAAAAATGATCTGCAAATCCTTTATGCCATGGGAATTAAGCTTATTCGAACTTATAATTTACAATTTGAACACGCTCCTAATGTCATAAAAGCGATAAAAGAGTTAAAGCGAGAACAGCCCTCTTTTGAAATGTATGTAATACTAGGGACATGGATAGACTGTAAAGGGGCTTGGACAGAAGTTCGAGACCATACAAGAGAAAATCTTGAGAACAATACTTCTGAAATTGAAAAAGCCATCACCCTGGCCAATCAATACCCACAAATCGTCAAAATTATTGCTGTTGGGAATGAGGCCATGGTTCACTGGGCAGAAGCTTATTATGTAGTTCCTGGAATCATTTTAAAGTGGGTCAAACACTTACAGGGATTGAAGAAAGAAGGGAAATTACCCGCTGATCTTTGGATTACAAGCTCAGATAATTTTGCCTCTTGGGGAGGAGGCGACGACAGCTATCATTTAGAAGCACTTAACCAACTCATTCAAGCGGTAGACTATCTTTCAATCCATACCTATCCTTTTCATGATACACATTATAATCCAGATTTTTGGGAAATTGATAGCGAAACTAGTGGATCAAAAAAAGAAAAGATTGAAGCAGGAATGGACAGGGCTTTAGCCTATGCTACAGCACAATTCAATGCAGTAAAGAAATACCTAGAAAAAGTTGGCACAGACAAACCCATTCATATAGGAGAAACAGGTTGGTCTAGCCAATCTAAAGGCTTATATGGAAACAATGGTTCCCATGCCGCTGATGAGTTTAAGCAGGCGCTTTATTACCATAAAATGCAGCAATGGTCAAGAGAAAACAAGATCACTAATGTGTACTTTTCTGCCTTTGACGAACCCTGGAAAGACCCTAATGGGCCTATGGCTTCAGAAAATAACTTTGGCTTATTTACCGTAGAAGGAAATGCAAAATACGCCCTTTGGCCACTTGTGGATAGCGGTATATTTAATCACTTAAGCCGAGAAGAGAACGGTTCTCACATCCAAAAGACTTTTGAGGGAAATGCACAACAAGTTTTCGATCAAAGTAAACCCCCTAAAAAGAACTTATGAAAAGAACTTATTCCCTTTTAGTCCTCTTAACACTGGTTTTATCTGCCTGTGGCAAAAGTCCTACTACCCTTGTCAAAACAGAGGGAAGAAAGCTACTACTCGACAACAAAGTCTATCAAATCAAGGGAATTTGTTATCACCCAGTTCCAAAAGGAGAAACCAAGCGAAGTTTTAGCTCAATAACACAGGACTTAAAGCTAATGCAAGAAGCTGGAATCAACACCATAAGGGTATATGAACCCATTGACAACCTCGCTGTTTTAGATCAAATTAATGCGGCAGGAATAAAATTAATTATGGGTTTTGGTTATAATCAAGAGGGGCAATTTGATATCGCTTCTGGAACAATCCTCGACTATATTGAAAAGTATAAAAATCATCCTGCGATTCTTTTTTGGGAATTAGGAAACGAATATAACTACCACCCAGAATGGTTTAAAGGTGATCTCGATAACTGGTACAGCGCCTTAAACTACACCGCACAGAAAATAAAAACCATCGATCAAAATCACCCGGTGGCTACAGCCCATGGAGAAATTCCCACCAAAGAAGTACTTCAAGGCAACCCCAACATTGATATATGGGGAGTCAATGTCTATCGTTGGGATCAACCAAGAAGTTTGATTACAGAATGGGAAGAAAGAAGTGAACTCCCCCTCTATTTCTCAGAAGCAGGAGCAGATAGTTTTATGGCTGCTCCAAAAGATGACTATCAAGCTGGCGAGAATCAAACTGCACAAGCAGATGCTACCCGAATCATTTTAGACCAAATCTTTGAAAAGTCCAAAATTGTCAATGGCGTCACCCTCTTTTCCTTTACAGATGGCTGGTGGAAAGCAGGAAATCCTAATCAACAAGATCAAGGGGGCTGGGCGCCCTTCAGTTCTGGTGTGCCTTATGACGGGGCACCTAACGAAGAATACTGGGGAATTGTCGATATAGATAGAAACAAAAAAGAAGCCTTTTATATTGTCCAAAAACAGTACAACGATAGTCCCCAAAGCAATTAAACAAATGATTATTTAACAAATATGCCGAATCACTCAACAACTACTCTAGTCCCGATGCATCAAAAAATAGCCTTTGGTGTAGGTATGCTCGCTAACCAGATGTTCCCAGCAGCCATCAGTATTTTTATCGTAGTGTTGGTTCAGGACTTAGGGTTTCCTGGATGGATGTGGGGAGTAGTTTCTCTTGCCCCTCGAATCTTCGATTCTCTTACCGATCCCATTATGGGTTTTATCTCTGATAATACCAAATCAAAATGGGGAAGAAGAAGACAATACGTTTTTTTAGGTGCTATTACTATGGGGATCTCTTTTATCATTATGTGGCAACTTTTTAGAGATAGTCCTATTAATTATAATTTTGCTTACTTCTTATTTTGGTCGATTGTTTTCTATTTAGGCTTGACCATTTTTAGTGTGCCTTATGTCGCCATGGGATATGAAATGAGTGATGATTTTCACGAACGCACTAGTATTATGGCCATCGCACAATGGATTGGTCAATGGGCCTGGGTTATCGCCCCCTGGTTTTGGGTCATTATGTATGATACTGCATGGTTTGAAACCGCAGATACTGCTGTACGAGAATTAGCCATTTGGGTTGGACTAGGCTGTGCGATTTGTGCTATGGTACCAGCCATTTTTATCAAGAGCAAATCTACGCTTGAAGAAAATTATTCTCCCATGACATTGAAAAATATTGGAGGAAGTTTGATTAAAATATGGGACAGTTTTGGCGAAGCCTTTACCTCTGCTCCTTTTAGAAAATTGTGTTTTGCCACTTTTTTAATCTTTAACGCCTTTAATACAGTTGCGGCCTTTACCTTCTTTATCATTGTCTATTATCTATTTAATGGAGATGCAGGTGCCGCAGGAATATGGCCCACCCTTTTTGGCTGCGTAGGAGCTTTATGTACCACCTTTTTAGTCATCCCAATTGTAGCTAAAATGTCTAAAGCAATGGGGAAAAAGAAAGCCTTTCTTATCTCCCAATCTGTATCGGTACTGGGCTATGTGATGCTATGGTTTTTATTTGTTCCTGGTAAACCTTATTTATTCTTAACCGCTTTACCTTTCTTTTCCTTTGGAATTGGAAGTTTGTTTACAATAATGATGTCCATGACCGCAGATGTCATTGATCTAGACGAATTGACCTCTGGTCAACGCCGTGAAGGAGTGTTTGGAGCAATCTACTGGTGGATGGTAAAGTTTGGTTTTGCCATCGCAGGAGGGCTTAGCGGAGCAATTTTTTCTATTATTGGTTTTGATACAGCATTAGAAGTTCAACCAGAATCTGCCATCGTTGGACTGCGTTTGTTCTTCTCTGGTTTACCCATTCTTGGTACTATAATCGCCATGCTAATTATGCGCAATTATGACATCTCTGAAGAACGCGCCAATGAAATTAAAGCACAATTAAAAATCAAAAGAGCAGAACGAGCTTAAGCTTTTCGATGAAAAAAACGGTTGTATTAGCAGGACTCATGTTGGGTCTATTTAGCCTTCAGGAGCAGGAAAGAAAATTAGTCTGGGCAGAAGAATTTGACGGAAAAGAACTCAATCAAGAAAATTGGTCTTTGATTGTTGGAGATGGATGCCCACAATTATGTGGATGGGGAAATGACGAACTTCAAGTCTATACCGATCAAAATCACCGCTTAGAAAATGGTATGCTTTATATAAAAGCAGCAAAAGAAGGAGATCGGTTTACTTCAACTAGAATCAACACAAAAGGTAAAAAAGCCTTTCAATACGGGTGTTTTGAGGTGCGTGCTAAACTCGCTATTGGAAAAGGAGTGTGGCCCGCCTTCTGGTTATTAGGAAACAATATTGATCAAGTGGGCTGGCCCTTGTGTGGAGAAATTGATGTCTTGGAATATGTTGGACGATCTCCACAAGAAATTTTTACTTCATTACACACCAAAGCGGGGTATGGAGACTATGCGAGTACAAGAACCACCCGTATTGAAAATATCGAAGAGGGCTTTCATACCTATACCGCAGATTGGACCAAAGATCAAATCGCCTTTTATGTCGATGGGCAAAATGTATACACTTTTGCACCTAATGATAAAAGCCAAGAGGTCTGGCCTTTTAATCAACCTTTTTACCTCTTACTTAACCTTGCCGTTGGCGGTAATTTTGGCGGAAAAGACGTGGACGACGCTGTCTTTCCGCAGGAATATGTGATCGACTATATTAGAGTTTACCAATAAAAGTCAGGCCTCAAATCGGTCTCAGTGTTTAAATGGCGGCATAGTTTAACTATAAACTTACAAACTTAGACCAAGCTTTAAATCCATGTAGATGTCAAAAAATAGATAAGGACAGGCGATTACTTTTCCATTGTTACACAAAGTTTTTTTCAACTATTGTATTCGGTTTATGCCTAATTTTAAAGTTGCAAGAATTAGCAATAAAAAAACACTTTTTGTTCGCTTCTTTGTGTAATTCAATTGCTTTTTCAATCATATTTTCTTTTGTGACTTTTACGCTGGGATTAAGCGTTAACTCTATAAATTTCCCGCTTCCATTTAGCGTTTCTTCCATAATGCCTGAGGCCTTATCTAAATATTCAGTCACTACGATTTTATGTACAGAGCATAAATGCAAATACCATAGCATATGACAAGCCGACAAGGAGGACAAAAAGAGATCTTCGGGATTATATTTCGTTTTATCTTCCAGAAATGATGGGTCTGATGAACCATTAATTTCATCATATTTCCCATCGGCGATGATTTTGTGATTTCTATTATATGATTTGTAGTTTTGAGTTCCGTAACCCTGGTTTCCTGTCCATTCAACTTTTATCTCATACTTGTGTTGTGTCATTTTAATTTCAAATTTTTGATAGACTTCTTTAAAACACTTATAATTTTTTGGATAAACGCCAAAGCAGGTAAAAAGCAAAAAGACTTAAACTTCCTAGCACAGAACCTTCAAGGCTTTTCCCATAAATAAAATAACCGGTGGTAAAGAGTGCGCCATAAATGGCAAAGGCACCAGTAAACATACATAGAATCCCTTGAGGCACATTCCATCCTGTAGTTGTTGATGCTAAATCTTCTCTAGCCATCTTTGCCCTTACAACAGCCCAGCCAGGACCACCGGGTTGAATCTTTTGAACAAAAGAAGTTAGGGTGCTCATATCAGAAGGAGAGGTCATTAACGTTACCCCCACCCAACAAAGCGTAGTGATTCCAACACTCAACAAGAATTGCAAATCGTTTGGGATAGGTGAAAAGCCTAAAGCAGTATGAACGACTTGAAAATAAATGGCTAAAACAAAAGAAACCACCATTGCCGTTAGTTCACTGTTGGCATTGATGCGGTACCAAAACCAGCGTAGGATAAATAATAGTCCAGTCCCTGCACCAATTTGTAAAAGAATTTGAAAAGCCTGAAGAGCATTGCTTAAGACTAAGGCAAACAGTGCCGAAAAGAGCATCAAAACCAACGTCGATACACGTCCCACAGCCACAAGGTGTTTTTCAGAAGCCTCAGGGTGAATAAAGCGGTGGTAAAAGTCGTGAACCACATAAGAAGATCCCCAGTTCAAATGAGAAGAAATGGTGGACATAAAGGCAGCAATCAAAGAAGCTACCACTAAACCAATTGCACCAGCTGGTAAGAGCGTCATCATTGCTGGGTAAGCTAAATCGTCACGAATAATACCAGCTTCGAGCTGAGGGAAAGCAGCTTGGATCGCATTGAGGTCTGGATAAATGATTAAAGAGGCCAAAGCGATTAAAATCCAGGGCCATGGACGTAAAGCATAATGGGCTACATTAAATAAAAGCGTCGCCCAGATCGCATGCTTTTCGTTTTTTGCAGACAACATTCGCTGGGCGATATATCCCCCACCCCCGGGCTCTGCTCCAGGATACCACACACTCCACCACTGAACCGCAATGGGCAAGATAAAGAGGGTAATCAATAATTCACGTTGACTTAAATCTGGAATAAAATTGAGTTTCCCGCTTACGTTAGGGTGAGTTAATAATTGATCTAAACTCCCTATTTGGGGTAGGTCGATTAGATAGGCTGCCACCCAAAAAGTCGCTCCCATAGCAAGGATGAACTGGAAAAAGTCTGTGACTATCACCCCTTTTAAACCACCCATAGAGCTGTAAATAACGGTTATCACAGAAGCCACTAAAACAGTTTCGGCTGGAGAAAAGCCTAACATGACCCCGCCTATTTTAATAGCTGCTAAACAAACACTTGCCATGATCATTACATTAAAAAACACTCCTAGGTATAAGGCTCGAAAACCCCTTAAAAAAGCGGCTTCTTTCCCACTGTAGCGCAATTCATAGAACTCTAAATCGGTAACCACCCCAGACTTCCGCCAAAGGCGAGCATAAACAAAAACTGTCAACATCCCGGTCAATAAAAAGGCCCACCAAACCCAGTTCCCAGCCACTCCATTGGTGCGAACGATATCTGTCACCAGATTAGGTGTATCAGCAGAAAAGGTGGTCGCTACCATGGAAATGCCTAAAAGCCACCAGGGCATATTACGTCCAGATAAGAAAAAGTCTGTCGTGCTTCTACCGGCAGAGCGTGCTACCCATAACCCTACCGCTAAGGTGAGTCCAAAAAACAAGAGAATAATCCACCAGTCTAAAGAGGTTAATTGCATAATTCAATTGGTTTGAAAGATCAAATTACAATTTATTTATAAAACCAAATCTTTAGGTATGACTTCATCCATTTTATGGAATCTGCTCATATGAACAAACTGCATATTTGAGTAGAGTGTTGGATTTATGCGAAATAGAAGAAAAAACACTCAAAAATCCTAAAATTTTGGCTTTTTCATTGAACTGAGCAAAAAAATGCATAAAATATAATAATAACGAGCTGAAATAAATCCCTGTTAAAGCTTTTTAAATGGGGAAGAGATTCCGTAGGTTTGATTTATGAAATGGCGGTGTGGTTTCTTTTTGTTGGTCTTTTTTAGCTCGGCCCTAGTGTGGGGACAAACCGAAAACAAACCTGTACAGCGAAAATTTGACGTCGATCCTGCCTCAAAATCCCTCTTAAAAATTCCAGAAAAAAACCCCTTACCCAATTTTTTACAAAAAGACTTTTTATCAAAAACCCCTGATGTAAATGCCCCCTCAAAAGGCATTAAAAAAGACATTCAGATGGGTTTTAAAGAAGATTTTATCGATCCCGGACAAGAATACTTAGAACGCCTACAAACCCCAGAAGCAGAAAAAAACCCTGGAAATTTTAAAGTAGATCAATATTTAGGTGACTTTAAAAGCAACGCAAAAAGTGTTAGGATTGTTTTTCGCGACCACCAGCACCCCGACGGTGACCGCGTGCAAGTTAGGCTTAACGATGAAATATTTTACCCTAATATCCTACTACTTGAAAGCTATAAAAAGCTAGATGTAGATTTAAAAACAGGATTTAACAAAATAGATTTTGTCGCCCTTAATCAAGGAGAATCTGGTCCTAATACCGCCGAAGTTCGTGTCTATGACGATCAAGGCAACCTAATGATGGCCAATCGCTGGAATCTGGCCACTGGAACAAAAGCAACTTTTATCGTAGTTAAAGACGAGTAAAAATTATCACAAAATTTTTTCTCCTACCAAAATGTATTGTACATTCTAAAAAATTATTTAATCATGAATAAATTTTTTCA
>JBMYNN010000024.1:0-24493 GCA_049598335.1 Flavobacteriaceae bacterium | reverse complement strand
ATTTCCCCTCAAATTGGAATAATGATACATGAACACTATGCAGTATAAATGCAGTAGCTTATTCATCATCTCCGCACTCATCTAAATTCTTAAAGATACCGAGAAAGTCAATCTAACTTAGGGATATGAAGCGCACTTTATAAATAATAATGATAGAGAAAATTAAAGCGCCATAATAAAGATATTTTAACAATTCTTTTAGCATTTTCCAGTATGCTTCTCTCAATTTTGCGCCCAAACTTCTAAAGAATATTCTAACCATTTCAAAACGTTCCTTAAATATTTTTCTGCCCAATTTATAGTGAGTAAAGTGGATCTCAAAAGTGTACCCATGATGCTTGGATTACTTCCTCCATGAATGATTAAGTGTTAGTGGATAAAATTATTCTTCTCGTTCTTTTCTTCTATGTATTGAGTTGCTGCAACCTCTGCATACTTCTTTAGATACATCGCTAACCATTTCATATCTTTCCGCTGTTCTTTATTCATGTAACTTACTCTTTCTAATTCTTATAGTGCATGGATTTATTTATATTCACAATGGAGTGATCTTTACAGGTTAGTTAGCCATAGACTCCACAGTAAAACCAGTAACCCCTAAAGTTGCGGTTTTATAATTTTAAGCAAATCCTCTTTAAATCAGTTCGCCTTTACTCCCTCCTTCTAAACTCTACTAACTTGTAAATTTAATATTAACAGGCTTTAATTTTTTTATGAGTGATTGGTTGGCTACATCTTTCTCTAGTTAACTTTAATATAACACCGAAAAAATAAAAAACTATGGGATTGTTTGATTAAATTTTTAAATTTACGAGATAACTATAAACTAATTCTTATGAAAAAATACCTTTTTACACTCGCTTTTGCGATGGTTACTTTTGCATTTGCGCAAGAAAATTCGGGTCCAGAATTATGGATCACTTTTGAATATAGCCCAAAGCCAGGGATGAATAAAAAGTTTGAAAATGCTATTGCAGAAAAAACAAAATTGTTCAATAAAGAAGATAACTCAGCTTATACGGCCGTATTAATGACAGGAGCGCAAGCTGAAAACGGGCGCTATGAACGCATTATGCCAAGGAGAACTAACGATTGGTACAGTCAATCACTAAGTACCGAGGAAACAAAATTTTGGCAAAACAACGTGGCCAAATATATTCAATCGGGTGAAGGTCCCTACGTATGGCAGCGTATCAAACCGCTCTGCATTAATTTTGAAGAATCACGACCAACCAAATATTTTCGCTCGCTTATTCGTATACTAAAAAATGGAAACAACGAAGATTTTTGGCGTTACCTCGAACGCTACACTGCTGTTCTAAAAAAAACTCGCCCTGACACCCAATATGGGGTTTTTGTTTTGAGTTCTGGTGGAAACACCAACATGGTGCGACTACTCACCGCCTTTAACGATCCTAGTCAACGTCAAGGCACAACAATAAATGGAGATA
Organism: Flavobacteriaceae bacterium; assembly: GCA_049598335.1. Classification (GTDB taxonomy): domain Bacteria; phylum Bacteroidota; class Bacteroidia; order Flavobacteriales; family Flavobacteriaceae; genus Arcticimaribacter. The sequence goes on along the minus strand of JBMYNN010000024.1, from coordinate 23,042 downwards.
TAAGAGAAGTATATAATGAAATGTATGGTGATGGAAGCTGGGAAGACGACTTCCAAAAATATAACGAACGATTAGTGGAATGGACGCGTCCAACCAATGACTATATGATACGACCCGACTTATCAACAAAACCTTAATTCAGAGCAATGAAAAATATGATTCAAAAAAACATTACAGCAGTTATTCTTTCGGTTCTAGGATTACTTCTATTCGGTTGTAAAACTGAAGGTGGTATATGGCTGGGAGAAGGAGAAAATTATGGAAGAAGTTATGTCTTTGGAACAGCTACAGAAATTGAAAATCTCAAGGGAATTTCATTAGCTTACTCTGAACAAGACACTGAAAAGTTAATCACGTTTTATAACCAAGAATTTTTAGGGGAAAATGGAGCTGAAACCACAGACCAGTGGTTGCAATCAATGGAATCTATCAGCATGAAGCCATATAAAATTATCCCATTGCATTCAAAAGACGGTAAGTTTAAGCAAATTCTTGCTTGGTCAAAAGAAGAACGTGTTTATAAAAACGGCTCCTATGAAAAGTTGGATTTAATGGAGCAATTTCGTCTCGATGAAGATGGAAAAATAAATGGATTTCGACAATGGGTAGCCATCGACTCTGTGAATTTTGGGCAACGTTACGGAGGAAAATATTTGGGTAGAATCGATACTCCCAATACGGGACGTCCTTTTGTGTTTTCCAATCGCAATGAAACAGCAATAATTGAGAAATTTATTGAAGACTATAACAACATGAATCTTGAAGGGGTACAAACGGCCTTTGCCGATGAATTTACCATCACTGATTACAAAGGGGTGAAAAATACCTACAAAAAAAACGAATTAAATGGTTTTTTCAGCCCTTATAAAGCCTTGAATTGGCGAGCCATCTCAATCGTTCCAATTAAAATTAGGAATACCGATGCATCATCAGGGGTAATTGTTCACGGTACAGAATCTCGCACTTATAAAAATGGGAAAAAATGGAAAAAAGATTTAATGGAAATTTATTATTTTGATCTAGAAGGTAAAATCACATCAATGGATCAATTCGCTAAATAAACATATTTAAGAACCTTAAAAAAAACCTCTGGAACATCCAGAGGTTTTTTTTAATATTTTTTTCGAAAAACCATTATCCTTTGAAAGATGTGAGAGATCTAATCTTATTTTTTAAGAATCAAAGTCAGATATCTGGGTGAGATCATGGATAAATACCTAAGATTAATAGTCCTTCTAAAAAGCATTTGATTAACGATTAATTTATAAGACATTTATTGCATTTTAAAAATGTTGAAAGAAGTCTTATTGATCTATAGTGTCAGTTTTACATTATACCTCTTCAAGTTTTCGACCTAGTTCTTTTTACTTAAATCAATTCTAAATTATATGAAAATGAGCTATTCTATTTTTTATTAAAATAATTCTAAATAAGTTTTGTTATTTCTGCAACCAGATATATATTTGGACTGTTATTTAAAACAAGTCTAAATAAAAATAAAATGAAAACCATTTGTATATCTGCTGTATTTTTTCTTTTAAATTTTATAAACCTAACTGCACAACAGACCATCTCAAATCAAAATATGTCTGTGGCAGATTCTTTAGCCCAAAGTCTACAAATCAATGGATATCAAAGAATTCTAAATAATCTTAGAGGAATCCCGCAAGGTGTTACCATTGGAGGATATGGAGAAATTCTCTATAATCAACCTAATCACCTTAATGGTGAATTAGATGTACAGCGCCTTGTAATGCTATTTGGTTATAAGTTTGACGATAGGGTACAATTTGTGACAGAGATTGAATATGAGCATGTCAAAGAAGTCTATGTTGAGCAAGCCTTTGTCAACTATTCTATTGCCAATGCTATTAATATTAGAGCAGGATTAATGCTTGTCCCTATGGGAATCATCAATGAATTTCATGAACCTACCACCTTTAACGGGGTTGAACGTCCTAGTATGGACAATAAAATCGTTCCAACTACCTGGAGAGAAATTGGAATAGGAGTCGCAGGGAGACTAGATGGACTTGCATTGCGTTATCAAGCCTATTTATTCAATGGGTTTATTTCTCACGACGGCGAAGCCGGAAAATTAATAGGAAGCAACGGTCTTCGCGGTGGACGTCAAAAAGGGGCTGAATCAGTGGTTGATCAATTTAACCTTTCTGCTAAGCTAGATTACTATGGCATTCCTAATCTACGCATTGGATTATCTGCTTATCAAGGAAGAACGCAAGCAGACGATGCTGTAAATAGCATTTCAGGAAGTGATATTGGCGTGTCAATGATTGGACTAGACATACGATACAAATGGATGAACTTTTCTGCTAGAGGACAATATGTTCATGCTAACTTGAGTGATACAGAAGCCTACAATACTTTTACTGGACGCGACTTAGGGAGCCAATTAGAAGGATATTATATAGAAGCTGCTTACAATATTCTTCCCATTACGAATAAACAGCGACTTGATGCATTTGCTCGTTATGAACAATATGATACTCACAAGGGGGTAGCAGGTAATTTAGCTAAAAACCTTGCTTATGACAGAGAAGAATGGACTATTGGACTTAGCTATCATATGTCTATTGGAACGGTTTTTAAAGTGGATTATCAATCAAAATCTACTGGATTAGCGAATAGTCAATATGGCCAATTTAATGTTGGGGTTGGGGTTTGGTTTTAATTTATTTAAAATTAATCTAAATAAACTTGGAGGTTTAAATTTTGTAAAATATCTTTGTACCATAGAATTTGATTATGTCGAAAATAAACTTAATCCTCTTTTTGTTTTTATCATTCTTTCTCCTTAGCTCTGGGACAACAATAAATAGTAATGCTGTTGCTAAAAGAATTCAAAAGAAGGTTGTAAAAGAAGTCAAAGCGATCTTCTCTGTAGAAGAATTTGAACTCACTGACTCGGCCATCACAATTCCATCTAGTCCTTTTCTAGTAGGACAACAGATGAACGAAATCAAAGTAAATAACCAATTACTTGGATATGCCTTTTTAGGGACTGCCCCCAGTAAAACAGATACCTTTGAATATTTAATCTTATTCGACCCTAGCTTTACCATCAAAAAAGCAACTATTCTAATTTATCGTGAAGATTATGGTGGGGAGATAGCTAGTAAGCGGTGGTTATCACAATTTGTTAAAAAGCAATCAAATGATGCCTTCGTCTTTGGAAATAATATCAGTGCTATTTCTGGGGCGACCATTTCTGTTCAATCGATGACCGCCTCTGTCAATCATGTTTTCTCTTCTTTAAAGAATCGTGGAATAGCCGCTGTAGTACAGTAATGGAGCCAGCTTTTTTACTTCGCAACTTCTCTAAACCTTTTAAGTCTTTTTTATTTGCATTTATCGTGGTCTTATCAGTAGGCTATTTTACAGGTTTATTATTTGTAGCGCAAACAGATAGTACCTCGCCTAAGGGTATGGTAGAGAATTACAACGGAAATGAAGAGGTTGAAGATGCAGCTGTATTAAAGTTTAAAAAAGGAGAACGCGAAATGTTAACTATCTTACATACACACATCCTTTCAATTGGTTTTATTTTCGCTTTTTTAGGAGTATTGATTTGGGGAACAGAACTTCCGCTTTTCTGGAAAAAATTCTTTATGATTGAACCCTTTTGTTCCATTATTGTAACCTTTGGAGGGATCTATATTATTTGGTTGGGAAATAGTTCTTTGGCCTATCTAGTAATGGTTTCTGGAATATTAATGACAATAAGCTATTGTGCAGGAGCAATCGCTGTTTTGATAGCTTTATATAAAAAACCCTTACAAGAATAAGTAGGTAAGGGCCAAATCAGTACTACCATATTTTATATTGTAGAAGATGAATAGCCGTGAAATAGCAAAAGAACGCGATAGAAAAGATCCTTTAGCCTCTTTTAAGGCAAGCTTTTTCCATCCGGAAAATGAAATTTACCTCGATGGGAATTCTTTGGGGAAACTTCCCCTAAAAACCAAGGAAATCATCAATGGGGTAATACAAGATCAATGGGGGAATAATTTGATTAGAAGCTGGAACGACCATTGGCTTGATTTACCTAAACGCCTTGCGGCCAAATTATCACTGTTGTTAAATGTCAATGCGAAAGAGGTTTTAGTGGGCGAATCCACCTCGGTCAATCTATATAAAGTTGCTCTTGCCTTAATTCAATCTGGGCAATATCCAAAACAGTTTCTGACCGATTCTCTCAATTTCCCAACAGATAATTATATCCTGGACGGTATTAGTAGTGAAAATGCTTTGGCGAAGCCTATTTGCATTAAATACACTTCAGATTTAAAAGCTAATTTAAGTTTACTCAAGGAGACTATTTCAAATAATCCCGGCGTCATTTGCCTTAGTTTAGTGAGTTATAAAAGTGCTTATTATTACCCTATTAAAGCCCTTAATTTGCATGCAAAAGAGAACAACAGCGTCATTATCTGGGATTTGAGTCATGCGGTAGGTGCAGTAGAAATCGACTTGAAAGAAACAGAATCTTTAGTGGCCATTGGGTGTACCTATAAATACCTCAATGGTGGACCTGGATCCCCTGCTTTTATCTATCTAGACGAAGAATTAAGCCCAAAACTTTCGAGTCCTATTCAAGGCTGGTTTGGTCACATAAAACCTTTTAATTTTTCTCAAGATTACCTGCCCGCACAAGGAATTGAAAAGTTTGATGCAGGTACACCCACAATACTTTCAATAGCTGCCATGGAAGAAGGAATCAACATTAGCTTATCGGCTGGGATAAAAGAGATTAGGGCTAAAAGTGTGGCTTTATCCAGTACTTTTATCGAGGGATTTAAGTCTGAGCTGGCTCCGCTAGGTTATGTTTTAGAAAGTCCTGAAAAAGAAGAAGAACGAGGTTCTCATGTTACGATTTCCCATCCAGAGTCTTGGCGCATTTGTCAATGTTTATTGAAGGGTAAAGATGGTCGACCGAAAATCATCCCTGATTTCAGACCTCAGCATTTTATTCGTTTTGGAATTGCCCCCTTGTATGTAGGCTTTGAAGACATGTGGATAACGATTAATCGATTGAAAGAAATTGTACTTGACAAGGAATACGAAGACTACAGTGAAACTAGGCCCACGGTTACCTAGCGAATTTCTTGCTCAATATTTTTTACTGGCTCGGGGGGTGCTGGCGAGAAAGGATCTTCTACTCATTTATGACCATGCTTCCTTTTATGCTGATGTCTTTTTTTTATCTTCTCTTTTTGGTCCTCTGAAAGACTTTTGAGGTATGCTCCTCGGGAGTGACGCACTCCTTCTTTCATGGCACGGTATAGTGTTCTTTGTTCTTCTGTTAGAGATTCAAGAAAGGTTTTTCTCCGCTCGTGTTTATCCATTGAGTCATTCTTTAATATGGCGCTTTGCGATTCGCTTAAAGATGCTTTAAAATCTGCTCTTAAACTCTTGATAATCTCACGACGCTCCTTCAACAAGGCTTTTTGCTCTTGAGAGAGACTTTCTAAGCGTTCAAGTTTAGGATTGGTTGTTGAACTAGTTTCTTGTCCTATACCATTCAGAGAGAAGATGAGCAGTAAGAAGGCCAAGAAGGGTGTTTTGAGTATTTTCATTTTTAAGGATTTAGTATTTAGACCATGAAAAGAGAATAAAGTTTTAATTGAGGGCAAGATTATTTTCAAAATTATCTAAAAGGGCTTCTTGAATCGCTTGATCTAATTCAGCTTCTTCTAACAAAAGGGTATCCATCAATAAATAAGTAACAAAAATATCCTCTTCTACTTCTGGTGTCGGCTTAACTAGGGTGTCATTTGTTTTCGTTAAAAAGAAAATAAATAATAAGGAAGCAGCAATTCCGCTGAGCGTAACCCATGGGGAAATTAATCTCACTTTTTGAGTTTCATTTTTTTCTGCTTGAATCAATTCTAAGATTTGCTTTTTACTTTCTTCGGAATGATTATCAGGTCTTTTATAACCTAAATCTTTATGGGTGTACTTCTTATTATTCATCCTATCATTACTTTTCGATCTCTTGTTTAATTTTCTTCTCTGCTTTATAATATAGTGTTTTTACTGAATTTTCATTCATTTGGGTAAGCTGGGCTATTTGAGAAAATTTTAATGCCTCAAAATATTTTAAATTAAATATATGGCGTTCTCTTTCTTTAAGAATGCTCAAAGCTTTGTGCAGGGTAGTTTCACTTTCCTCTCCATTAAAATAGGTGTCTGCTTTCAATGTTTCAAGGTATTCACTGTCGACATGGTCTAAACGATAATGCTGTTTTTTTTGCTTTAAAAAACGCATACACTCATTGTAAGCAATACGAAACATCCAAGTTTCTATTTTGCTTTCCCCTTTAAACCCAGCAAGACCTTTATGGATCTTTAGCCAAGTGTTTTGCAAAACATCTTGGGCGTCATCATGAACCAAAACGATTTTACGAATCATCCAATACAAACGATCGTGATGGGTTTCAAGCAATGCGTTAAAGTCTATCTTTGTTGAATCACTCACTGTGTTATCTTGACTATAATAGGATAAAACAATCTCCATACTTTTTAAGACCCATTTAAATGCAAAAAGTTTTAATCCTAAAAAAGCAAGCCCTTTTTTAGGTCAAAAAAAATCAACCTTTGTTCTTATTAGATAACCTCAAAAAGGCCAGCGGCACCCATACCTCCCCCTACACACATGGTAGAAACAACATATTTTGCCCCGAGACGTTTACCTTCAATTAAGGCATGAGCAACCATTCGAGCGCCAGACATCCCATAAGGGTGACCTATAGAAATGGCTCCTCCATTAACGTTCATTAATTCATTGGGAATTCCTAAATGATCACGGCAATACAAGACTTGTACAGCAAAAGCTTCATTCAATTCCCACAGGCCAATATCTTCCATTTTAAGCCCATTGGCTTTTAACAATTTTGGAATGGCATAAACAGGTCCAATTCCCATCTCGTCTGGTTCGCAACCAGCAACAGCAATCCCGCGGTAAATCCCTAGCGGAGTTACATTGTGTTTAGCGGCAAGACTAGCTTCCATCAAAACACTTGCAGAAGCTCCATCTGATAATTGACTGGCATTCCCTGCTGTGATACAACCATTTTCAATCACTGGGTTTAGACCGGCTAATCCCTCCAATTGTGTCTCAGGGCGGTTCCCCTGATCTTTCTTGAGTTCAAAATCGTGAAAACTAATTTCTTTGGTCGCTTTATCCATCACTCCCATATTTGTTGTTGTGGCGATAATCTCATCGTCAAACTTTCCTGCTTCTTGAGCTGCAGCGGTTCTCTGTTGGCTTTGTAGAGCATATTCGTCTTGTGTTTCGCGCGAAATATTATAGCGTTTTGCAACCACCTCTGCAGTTTGCAGCATGGGCATATAAATATGTTTGTGCTGCGCAACCAAAGCTTTATCGACCATGCGATGCGTATTCATGTGTTCATTCTGAACCAAACTAATGGATTCTACTCCCCCCCCAATGACAACATCCATCCCATCACTTTGAATTTGTTTTGCTGCAGTGGCAATAGCCATCATTCCAGAAGAACATTGGCGATCAATACTCATCCCACTAACTGTTGCAGGAAGTCCTCCAGCTAAAGCAGCCATTCGCCCAATGTTTCCGCCAGTGGTTCCTTGTTGTAAAGCGGCTCCCATAATCACGTCATCCACCTGAGCAGGGTCAACGCCTGCGCGTTGAACAGCTTCTTTTACGGCAATTCCAGCCAGAGTTGGGGCAGTGGTGTTATTATAGGCCCCTCTATAGGCTTTTCCAATAGGTGTTCTGGCTGTAGATACAATTAGTGCTTCTCTCATGATTGTATAATTTTGGTATTGTCTTTATAATTTTAAAAATTTACTTTATCCAAATATAGTCTCTTATATGTAATTCCTCGGAAATTTGAAAAACTTTAGCTTGCGTTTAATCCCTCTAGGCATATAGCTATCATTTTGATTTGGAAAAGAGATTTGTATCTTTATGGTTCATCAAACGCTCGAAAATGTAAAATCAACTTACTTTTTTAGGGTTTGAAACAACCAAGACTAGATTAATTCAACTTTATGAGTACTTTAACCAACGATGCCCTATTTGATTTTAAATTTTATGAGTGGGAAAAACGCTTTAAAGACCAACCGTTTTTAAGACAACCCTTTGGAAATAAGTGGGAAGAATACACCTGGGGTGAAGTGGGTCAAATGGCCCGTAAATTAGCCACAGGATTAAAATCTTTAGGCTTACGCGAAAATGCGCATATTGGATTAATTTCAAAAAATTGTCGCGAATGGATTATTGCAGATCTAGCTATTGTAATGGCAGGCTACATTAGTGTTCCCTTTTTTCCTACCCTTAATGCAAAAGAAATTAACACCCTGCTCACCTTTGGAGATGTTGACTTACTCTTTATAGGAAAGGTAGAAAATTGGGAAGAACAAAAAGCAGGGGTTCCTGAAGGAATGCCAACGATTGCTTTCCCTCACTATAAAGATCATTCCAATATTACCGAAGGACACCAATGGTTCGATTTTATTAATCAATTCGACCCCATGCAAGAACCCCATCAACCTAAAATGACCGATACATGGACCATTATTTTTACATCGGGTACAACCGGAAACCCAAAAGGAGTTGTGCTAGATTACCTTGCCAACGCTAAAACAGCTGTACTCACCCTAGAGTCAAACCCTTTAAAGGTTGATTTTAACGGAAAAAATGACTTTTTTTCCTATCTCCCCTTAAATCATATTGCAGAAAGAGTCGTGGTTGAATATGCTGTCTTTCGTTTTGGGGGAACAGTTTCTTTTGCAGAAAGTCTCGATACTTTTGCACAAAACCTTCAAGACACACAACCCACAGTATTCTTTGCTGTACCTCGTATTTGGACAAAATTCCAAACAGGAATTTTAGCTAAACTTCCACAAGAAAAATTAGATAAACTATTAAAAATCCCTATTCTTTCTAGTGTTTTAAAACGGAAATTCAAAAAAGCTCTTGGCTTAAGCAAAGCGAGAGCCATCGTCTCTGGTGCTGCGCCCATGTTGGAAACGCAACGAGCGTGGTTTAGAAAAATAGGAATTGGTATAACTAACGGTTATGGAATGACAGAGAATTGTGCCATTACTACACAACTCGATGCACGTATCTTAAACAAACCTGGCTCTGTGGGAATTCCGCAGCCAGAAGTAAATATTAAAACAGATCCAGAAAGTGGAGAAATCTTGATGCAAGGCCCATTTATGATGCAAGGCTATTACAAGCAACCAGAATTGACTGCAGAAGTCATTAAAGATGGATGGCTGCATACCGGCGACCAAGGGTATATTGACAAGGACGGCTTTTTATTTATTACCGGTCGAGTAAAAGACATGTTCAAAACGTCTAAAGGGAAATATATTGAACCCTTATTACTCGAAGCTTATTTCGCAGATATCGTTGAATTAGAACAAATTTGTGTAGCTGGTCTAGGTTTACCACAACCTATTCTTTTGGGCGTAGCCTCTGAAGTAGGAAAAGCAAAAGGAAGCGAAGCTTTGGGAACCATTCTTACAAAACGCCTTGACGAAGTTAATACACAATTATCTGGTTATAAAAAAATTGCTACTGTTATTGTCACAAAAGACGAATGGACCGTGGAAAATGGATTAACAACACCCACCTTAAAAATCAAACGCAATCAAGTGGACAAAAAATATCAAACCAATTATCAAAAATGGTATTCGAGTGAGGATAAAGTCATTTTTGAAGCTTAATATTTGAAACGGTTGTGGCCTCTGTTGTCTTTATTACGGCTTAAAAAAAGAGTCAACATACTTCAAAAACACCAAAAACTTATTATATTTATTGAATGGGAAATAAACATCTCATTAATACTTACCCCATTTATCTCTCCATTTAGGATGATCTGCTCTAAGTTTTGAAAACCAGTAATTATTAAAATCAAACAATTATGAAAAACAACAAATTGACAATTGCACTTTCGGTTCTTGGACTGTTTTGTGTTAATTTGCTTTTGGCCCAAAGCACGATTAGTGGTAAGGTGACTGATGCAGAAACAAATGAGCCCATACCAGGCGTCAACATCCTTATCCAAGGAACATCAGAAGGGACTAACACCGATTTTGATGGAAATTTTATGCTAAGTTCAAATCAAGCGATTCCATTTACCCTTCAGATAAGTTCAGTTGGATTTAGTTCACAATCGGTAGAAGTGACTTCAGCCGATCAAGTAATTAATGTATCCCTTCAAGCAGGACAAAATCTAGATGAAATTGTTGTTTCTGCTTCAAGAAAAGCACAAAAAGTACAAGATGCACCCGCTTCAGTAAGTATTATATCTGCTAAAGATATTGAAAATTCAGCAGTGGCTGTTGATCCAGTTCGTCACTTACAATACATTCCTGGGGTTCAACTCCAGCAACAATCTGCTAACAAAATTAACATTGAGATGCGCGCAGGTTCTGGGATTTTTGGCACATCTGCCTTCCCTATTTTGGACTACCGTTATTTAGTTACTCCTTCTGGTGGACAATTTAACAGTTTCCAAACTGGACTCTCAAACATCGATATCGCTAAGGTAGAGGTTGTTCGTGGTGCTGCGTCAGCACTCTATGGCCCTGGGGTTACTTCTGGAGTTGTGCATTTTATGAGTAAAAGCCCTATCGACTACCCAGGTACTACAGTAGAACTTTTAGGTGGAAATATGCGAACCTTAGGTGCTTCCATCCGCCATGCATTCGCTAATGAGGACAAAACATTTGGTTATAAAATCAATGCTCGCTACATCGAAGGAAATGATTTTGGACTTGACAATCAAGAAGACGCAGACCAAATTGCTACCTTTAGTCGAACTATCGCACAACCAGATATTACCCCAGAAGGATATGTTGACGTAACTTCACCAGGAACTATCTTATTAAACTCAGCTGATCTAGACGACGATTTCGATGGTAATCCATTAGGTAGAGGTTACCAAAATTATTCTGTTAACGCCCATTTACAGTATCGTCCTAACGAAGAAACTGAAGCTTTTCTCTCTGGAGGTTTAGCTAGCGGAAATGGTCTTTTCTTTAATGATCAAGGTGCAGGTATGACCCAAGGGACAGATTACTGGGTGCAAGGGCGTGTTTCTTCTGGAGGATTCTTTGGAGCACTTTCTTACAACTACAACGATGGAGGTCTTGAGGATAACCCAACCTTCTTATATGCTTCAGGTTTTAGACAGGTGGCTCGACGTGCTGCTTTTGAAGCACAGTTACAGTATAACTTTGACTTACCTGAATTCTTAGATACAAGCTTTACCATTGGGGGAGACTATAGAGATATATACTCTGACTCTGCAAATACCTTATATGGACGTTATGATGCCAATGATGATTACATCATTGCTGGAGCTTATATACAAGGTACATCGCGTTTAAGTGACCAACTAGAGTTAACCTATGCACTTCGCTATGATGACTTCAATATTTTTGATGAAGGTTTATTAGCCCCTCGTGCTGCTTTAGTCTATAAACTAAATGATAAAAACACCTTAAGAGCATCTTTTAACCGCGCAACTAGCGGTCCTGTTGCATTACAACAATTCATTGATTTCCCATTAGCAATTTTAGCTCCAGGCGTTCTTGATGTATGGTTAGCTGGACAGGCAGACCCACATGTATTCTCTGCTAATCCAACAATTGATTTGGCATTAACTCCTGGAATTGAGGATAACCTTCCTTTTGCAGCTAATGCTTTACCTGCAGCTTACCTCTATGGTGGTTTAATGACAAATCCAGCCTTCCAACAATTATTAGGCACACTCCCTGATGTATTAGTTGCAAATGGAGTTCCTGCAGCTTCAGCACCTGCACTTGCAGGTATTGTTAATGGATTTTTAGGCTCAGGATACGTTCCAACAGCTAGCGTAGGTTCGTTCTACAAATACAATCTATTTACTGGAGAGCCTATGAACGAAGTTGAAGGAACACCTGGTTCTTTACCTGGTTATACCAATTCTTTCGAAATAGGTTATTCTGGACTTTTATTTGATAAATTAAAAGTTGGGGTTGATTTCTATACTTACGAAGTTCAAGGATTTACTCAATTCTCTGCCATTGGTCCTACCATTGGATTACTTGAAGCTGGTGGAGACCCAAGACTATTAGGAACTGCTGCATCCTTAGACGGAATTCCAGCTGAATTTGGTGGAATTATTGGAGGCGACTTTGCAACATATGCTGTGTCAAATGGACTTCTTGATGCTGCTACTGCTGGATTATTAGGCGGTGTACTTGGTCAATATTTTGGCGGAGGTGCTCAAAACTTAATTGCTGTAACAGGGCCTGCGGCTTTTGCTGCGCTTGGAGCTGTTGAATCTGATCGTGTTCCACAAAATGATGGCATTGTTCACATTCCTGCTGGATACCGTCGTTTTGAAGACGCAAAAAGAAGCCACTACGGTATCGACGTAGACCTTGAATATTTTGCAAACGAAAACTACAGCTTCTTTGCGAATGGTTCTTGGTTAAGTCAAACTGAATGGGCTATTGGTGATGATGATCTACCATTTACATCATTCTTAAACGCTCCTCAAACAAAAGCGAGAGCTGGAGTACGTTATGCTGATGATAACTTTAGATGGTCGGTTACGTATCAATATGATGAGGAATTCTATGCGAACGTAGGTCAATTTGCTGGTATAGCTCCTGAAAAAAACCTCATCGATGCTAACATTGGTTACACCACTGCAAATGGTGTACGTTTTGATCTTACCGCATCTAATTTATTCGATAGAAAATACCGTGCATTTGCTAACATGCCTATCATAGGGAGACAAGTAATTGGTAAAATAACCTTTGATCTATAATTTTTGATAGATCAACAAGTATGATTGGTAAAACAGTATTCATTACTGGTGCTGCCAAAGGAATCGGAAGAGCAACAGCTGTTGCTCTTTCGACCTCTGGTTGCCATGTAATATTAACTGATGTAAATCAAAATGCCCTTGATAAAACCAAAAATGACATTGAAAAAAGTGGTGGAAAAGCCACAACCTATCTACTCGATGTTTCTATTCAAGAACAAGTAAATACAGTACACCAACAAGCCTTAAAAGACCACCAACATATTGACTATTTTGTCAATAACGCTGGGATAGGTGGCACATTAGCCCCCATTCATTTAATGACAGCAGAAAACTGGCATAATGTAATCCAGGTGGACCTTAACAGTATCTTCTATTGCCTACACGCACAAATCAATATCCTTTTACCTCAAGGTGGTGGAAACATTGTCAATGTAGCCTCATTAGCTGGTAAAAAAGGAGTAAAGGCTGGCTCACATTATTCAGCCGCTAAACACGGTGTAATTGGAATCACAAAAAGCGCTGCAATCGAATACGGTGCACATAACATTCGTGTTAATGCGATATGTCCTTCTTTTCTTGAAACAGATATTATTCAAACAGTTCCAAAAGAGATCCTGGAATTTGTAAAAAACCACAGAGTTCCTCTAAAACGCCACGGAAAGGCAGAAGAAGCTGCAGATACAATTAAATGGCTTCTCTCTGATCAATCCTCTTTTGTCAACGGTCACACTCTAGTAATGGATGGCGGAATGAACGCTGGATAATCCTCCAACTAACTTTCCTTTTTCTAACGATTTACCTCAATTTAGCGAAGCTTTTTTTGTGTCTTTTTCTTATATTGATGGTTATGTACTCACCCACATTATTTCAAGATAAAATCGTCCTTGTTACTGGCGGCAGGAGTGGAATTGGCTATGCTATTGCCCAATCTTATTTAGCGCACGGCGCTGAAGTTTTTATCGCCTCGCGGAAAAAAGAGCTACTCGAAAAAGCAGAAAAAGAATTGAAACAATTCGGACAATGTCATGCCGTGACTTGTGACATTCGCTCTACCGAAGATATTGATACCCTCGCTAAAACCATAAAAGAAACTACTGGTCGTTTAGATATATTGATCAACAATGCAGGTGGACAGTTCCCGGCTCCTGCCCATGTTATGGCAGAAAAAGGTTGGACAGCTGTAATCAACAATAACCTCAACGGCACCTTTTATATGTGTCAAAAAATGGCCAACACTTTTTTTATCCCTCAAAACCAGGGCAATATTGTCAACATTACGGCCAATGTTTTGCGCGGTTTCCCTGGGATGGCCCATACAGGTGCAGCAAGAGCCGGAGTAGAAAATTTAACCAAAAGTCTAGGACAAGAATGGGCCAGTTTTGGGATTCGTGTCAATGCTGTTGCCCCTGGAACAATAGCAACAACTGGGCTAGACCAATACCCCACTTTGATACAAGAGACCTTTAAAGAAATGAAACAAAATAATTTAATGAAACGTTTTGGGAAAGCAAAAGATGTGGCCAATGCGGTACTATTTTTATCTAGCCCGTTGGCCAGCTATATCAGCGGTGTAAGCCTCGCTGTTGACGGGCTTGAGCATTTATCGGGAGATAGGATGGGAATCTACAAGGCTTTAATGAATATGTTGAAATAAAACTCCTTCTTTAATGAAAATACTCAAATTACTTCTCAAGCTTCTCTTGTTTTCAGCAATTGCCTATTTAGGTTTTTACCCCATAGAATTAGATCCTGTTGCACGAAAAGCTCCCCCCTACCCTGGCTTGACTGGGGTATATGAACCCAATACAAAATTAGCCAGCGCTACTTTAATTCATCTCCCTTCTGCAGGACCAGAATCAATTGTTCGCCATCCTAAGGGATACTTTTTCACAGGACTGGCCAATGGTGATATCGTCCAGTTCAACGCAACAGGAGAAGAACAAAACATTATTGCCAATACTGGGGGGCGCCCATTAGGAATGAAAATCGCCCCCAGCGGTGAGTTGATCATTGCAGATCAAATTAAAGGATTACTCAAATTAGACAGCACAAATCAAATCAATGTATTGGTTGATCAATACAAGGGAGAACAACTCAAGTTTGTCGATGATCTCGACATTAGTAAAGAAGGTGTCATCTATTTTAGCAACGCTACACAACGCAACCCTACTGTGGTAGAAAACGAAGCTTGGGAACAAAGAGCGTCTGGAGCTATATTCGCCTATGACCTCAACACAAATAAGCTGAATTTGGTCCTAGATGATTTATTTTTTGCTAATGGTATAGCCCTTAATGCTACCGAAACGTACTTTGTTTACAGCGAAACATTTGGCCTTAGTCTAAGTAGATATTGGCTCAATGGACCAAAAGCAGGCACCCACGAAATTTTCAATGATCGCTTACCCGGCTTCCCTGACAATGTTACTTTTAATAAAGGAATTTTTTGGGTCGCCATCCCCACACAACGTGTTGTCGATATTGAACCTCTCTTTGAACACCCCTTTTTAAGATCGGTGATTTTAAGGTTACCAGAATCTGTGCGTAATGCCGTATTACCCCCACGCTATGCAATGCTTTTAGGCTTTAATGAAGAAGGTGAGGCTATTTACAATTTACAGGACCCAGGTGGAAAGTATGACTATATTACCAGTGTGTTACAAATAGAAAATCAGCTCTACTTGGGAAGCTTAAAAGAGCCCACCTTTGGAATATACACCCTTGATTAGGGCAGTAAAAAATCTTTCTTATGCATGCATTATTTATCTGATTTACTCATGCAATAAATCAAAAACAAACTTTATATTGTGACAAATATTGAATCGTAGAATAATTATTAAACTAATATAAATGCTCAATTTAAATGGACAAGTCGCCATCATTACAGGAGGCGCACAAGGAATTGGAGAAGGCATCTGTAAAGTGTTTTGTAAGGCGGGTGCCACAGTTGCTTTATGGGATGTGCGGGACTCTGGTGCTGATACTGCAGATAAAATTAAAGCCGAAGGTGGCAACATCTTCTTTCAAAAAGTAGATATCACTAATCGAACAGACGTTGATAAAGCAGTAGCAGAAATTATCGAAGGCTATAGCAAGATTGATATATTAATCAACAATGCAGGGGTTTTACGCGATCGCTCTTTCTTGAAAATGACCCAAGAAGAATGGGATACTGTTATCAATGTAAACCTCAGTTCTCTTTTCACCACAACACAAGCCGTGCTTCCACACATGCGTGAAGCAGGTTATGGTCGTATAATATCTGCTTCTTCAGTCAATGGTTTTACTGGAGCCTTCGGCCAGACAAACTATTCGGCAACAAAAGCAGGTGTTGCAGGATTCACAAGAGCTTTAGCCAGAGAAGTAGGACGTTTTGGTATTACAGCTAACGCAATAGCTCCCGGCTTTATCGAATCAGAAATGACGGCCTCTATGCCCCCCGAAGTGGTAAAAGCAGGGATCGCCATGATTCCTGTTGGTCGAATTGGTAGCCCAGAAGATATGGGCTATGCCTATTTATATTTAGCCTCAAAAGAAGCAGGATTTATTAACGGAACCACCTTACATGCCAATGGAGGTGCTTTCCCAACCTAATAAGAAATGAGTACAAAAAAATTATTTGAATTAGACGGCAAGGTTGCGATTGTTACTGGAGCCAGTAAAGGAATAGGAAAAGCCATTGCAGAGGCCCTAGCCGAATATGGCGCTAAAGTTGTCGTAAGCAGTCGCGCGCAAGAAGCCGTCGATGAAGTTGCCAACGAGATTAAAGCTAACGGCCACGAAGCAATTGGAATTGCTTGCCATGTAGGGCGAGAAGATCAACGCAAAGAACTAGTTGAAAAAACCATTGCTGCTTATGGCGGAATCGATATTTTAGTCAACAATGCAGCTACTAATCCGATATTTGCTCCCGTAGAAGAAATTGAAAACGATATTTTTGATAAGGTTATGAATGTTAATGTGAAGGCCTGTTTTGATTTGGCCAAGCTTTGCTTTCCTTCTATGAAAGAGCGCAAAGGCGGAAGCATCATTAACATAGCCTCTGTAGAAGGAATGAAACCTAGTAATGGCTTGAGTATTTACAGTATAAGCAAATCGGCTTTGATTATGTTGACCCAATCACAAGCCAGTGAATGGGGGAAATATGGTATTCGTTCTAATGCCATTTGTCCAGGATTAATCAAGACCAAATTTAGTCAAGCGCTATGGACAAATGATACGCTTATGCAGCAAGTCAACAATCACCTCCCCTTACGTCGTGCAGCAGAAACACATGAGATTTCTGGACTGGCAGTATATCTAGCTTCTGAGGCTTCTTCTTATACCACAGGAGCCGTATTAAACGCCGATGGAGGACATATGCTAACCTAAACCCTTATGATGGAACAAAGCAACACCCCTTATGCCACTAAGCTCAAGGAGCTTAGTGAATTAGAAAATTATATCGGAAAAGAACTAGGTCTGACTGAATGGATGACCATGGAACAAGAACGTATTAATAGCTTTGCAGAATCGACCGAAGACCGCCAGTGGATTCACACCGATCCAGAAAGAAGTGCTGCCTTTTCTCCCTATAAAAAAACTGTTGCGCACGGCTTTCTAGTCCTTTCGCTAGCCTCTAAAATCTCTTATGACGCCTTTTCTATAGAGAATGTTGTAATGGGCGTTAATTATGGTTTAGACAAAGTCCGTTTTCCTAACGCGACTAAGTCAGGAGCAAAATTAAGAGGCAGAGTCTCTTTGATGGAATACGATGCTATACCTGGCGGAGCTAAATATAAAATGAAAATTGTCTTTGAATTAGAAGGAGAAGAAAAACCCGCTTGCGTCGCCGAATTTTTGGCTTTAGCCTATACACCTCCCGCTTAAGACAGCTAAAGAACTTGTATAATTATATTAACAACGAATAAAATGGGAGTATCATTAGACCAAGCAAAAGGAGTACGCAAAGGAGAAAACCTTAACGAAGCTGCGTTACAACAATATTTAGTCAAAAACTTAGGACAGAAACAAGGGGAACTAAGGGTACAGCAGTTCCCTTCAGGTTTTTCTAACCTGACCTATTTAATAAAATTTGCAGGGACAGATTATGTCTTGCGCCGTCCCCCTTTTGGGGCAAACATTAAATCGGGTCACGATATGGGACGGGAATACAAAATTCTTTCTGCCCTCGAGGGAAACTATGACAAAGCCCCTAAACCCATTCTTTTTTGTGAAGATCTTACTATTCTGGATGCACCTTTTTATTTGATGGAAAGAGTCCAGGGTATCATCTTAAGGGCTTCTACCCCACAAGAACAAATGCCCAATCCAGCACAATTTAAATCCCTTTCAAGTAATTTAGTAACTACCCTTGTTGAATTACACCAACTAGACTATAAGTCGATTGGATTAGGAGATTTAGGGAATCCAGAAGGTTATGTAGAAAGACAAGTGGTGGGCTGGAGTAAACGCTATCAAAAAGCCAAAACCCACGACCATAAAGAAATGGAGGCGACCGCACTCTGGCTAAACAATAACATGCCTAAAAAAAGTGGAGCAAGCCTTGTTCACAACGATTTCAAATACGATAATTTAGTCTTAACCCCAGATAATCAACTCAATGTAAAAGCGGTCTTAGATTGGGAAATGACAACACTGGGAGATCCATTAATGGATTTAGGCACCACCTTAGGCTACTGGATTCATCATACCGACCCCGATTTCATTGCTCAAAATCAATTAAATCTCACCACCCAAAAAGGGAATCCCACCCGGGGGGAAATTGTGGAAATGTATGCCAAAAAAAGTGGTAAAACTGTAGATGACATTGTCTTCTATTTTGTTTTTGGACTATTTAAAATTGCCGTGATTGTACAACAAATTTATTACCGCTACAGCTTGGGTTATACACAAGATCCTCGCTTTAAACATTTAGACAAAATTGTATCGTTGTATGGTTTAGTGGCCCAACAGGCGATACAAAAAAAGAAAATAGACCACTTATTTTAATCAAGACAGTATGGAAACGACAACAAAAACAGATCTCGAGGATTTTAGACTTGAAACAAGACGATGGCTGGAGGAAAACTGTCCGGCAAGTATGCGCAAACCCATCAAAGACTCAAACGATTACTTTTGGGGAGGACGCAATGCTACTTTTACCAGTGAAGATCAAAAAGTTTGGTTTGAAAAAATGTTAGAAAAAAAATGGATTGTTCCTTACTGGGACACTTTATATGGCGGAGGGGGACTCACCAGAGAAGAAAACAATATTCTTACCCAAGAGATGACCCGTTTAGGCTGTCGTAAACCCCTCTTTAGTTTTGGAATTTCAATGCTGGGTCCGGCCTTACATAAATTTGCTACCGAGGAACAAAAAATGCGTTTCCTCCCCGAAATCAGTGCAGGAAAAACCTGGTGGTGTCAAGGTTATAGCGAACCTAATGCGGGAAGTGATTTAGCTGGCTTACAAACAAAAGCCGAAGACAAAGGAGACCATTATCTAGTAACTGGATCTAAAGTTTGGACCTCTTATGCAGATAAGGCTGATTGGATCTTTTGTCTGGTTAGAACAGATTTTGATGCCCCAAAACACAATGGAATCAGCTTTCTCTTGATCGATATGGCCTCTGAAGGTGTAAGCACCCGACCCATCAAATTAATTAGCGGAAAATCTCCTTTTTGTGAGACCTTTTTTGATAACGTTAAAGTCCCCAAAGAAAACTTGATTGGAACACTGAACGAAGGATGGAGCATTGCAAAATATCTCTTAACCCACGAACGTCAAATGATTGGCGGTGTAGGAGAAACAGATCAACGCAGGGAATTACACGATATTGCTAAAGACCATCTCCCCATGAAAGACGGCAAAATTAGTGATGTTGTTTTACGGTCTGAACTGAGCGTGCAAGACATGAACGACAAAATCTTTGAAATGACCATTCAACGCATAATGGACGAAGCAAAAACAGGAGTAAATGCAGGAGCACTGTCTTCTTTCTTTAAATATTATGGAACAGAACAAAACGTTTCTCGCATGGAACTCATGACCGCCATTACCGGGAGTGATGGACTCATCTGGGAAGGCGACGATAAAGATGCCATGAACCAGGCCAGATTATTTTGTCGATCTAAAGGAAACACCATCGAAGGGGGTACCTCTGAAATTCAATTAGGCATTATCGCAAAACGCATCTTAAACCTACCCTCTTAAAACAACGCTATGGCACTAATATTAAACGAAGAACAGAAAATGCTCAAGGATTCTGCGAACGAATTCTTAGCAGCAAATGCACCCATAGAACAGTTTAGAACTTTACGGGATAATAATTATGAAGCCTTTGACCCCGATCTTTGGCCGGCTATGGTAGAAATGGGATGGACCGCTTTAACCATTCCAGAAGAGTATAACGGTTTAGATTTTGGCTATGTAGGTTTAGGACAAGTCTTAGAAGAAATGGGGCGTAATTTGACCAAAGCTCCATTGTTGTCATCTATCGTTTTGGGTGGAACCGCCCTAGTCAATTCAACCAATGCTGGACTTAAATCAACTTGGATTCCAGAAATCATGAATGGGACAAAACGCTTGGCCTTTGCTTTAGATGAAAAGAATTATTTTGACCCTACCTTCATCGAAACTACTGCAGTAGCTACTGCAAATGGATACCGTATTAACGGAACCAAAAAAATGGTAATCGATGGGGCTGGTGCAGATGCTTATGTGGTTGTGGCCAAAACAGTCGAAGGAGAATTTGCCTTGTTTCTGGTAGATGCCACCAGTAAAGGAATTACTGTTCAAACAGACGTTTTATTAGACGCAGGTACTTATGCAAGCTTAAGTTTTGACCAGGTCGACATTGCAAATGACCAGCGCATAAGCGAACCTGGAAAAGGAAATGATCTACTTAACTTAGTCAATAATGCCGGTGCCATTTGCCTTTCTGCAGAAATGATGGGAATGATCAAAGCGGCTTTTGAACAAACCATTGCTTACTTGCAAGAGCGTACCCAATTTGGCAAACGCATTGGAAGCTATCAAGCACTTCAACACAGGGCTGCAAAAATGTTTTGTGAAATTGAACTGTGCAAAAGCGTTGTGATTACCGCCTTACAAGGCTTAGATAAGCAAGCAGAAAATTTAGATGAGTTGGCCAGTTTGGCCAAAGCAAAACTAGGCGAAACCATCAAGGTCGTTTCAAATGAAGCCATGCAAATGCACGGTGGAATTGGCGTTACCGACGATGTCAATATTGGGTTTTACTTTAAACGTGCCCGCGTTGCCCAGCGCTTGTTTGGGGATTATAATTATCACCTTGATCGTTATGCAAGTTTAAATCAATACTAAAACAATTACCCTTAGTTGACTCCCGGTTGGCTAAGGGTAAAGTTTTCTTCTTCTTTCGCTTGATCAACCATGTTTTTGACCTCTTGTAAGAGCGCCTTTGCATCGTAAACAACACCGTTACTAATGGTGTATTTCACCCCTCCTACACGAACAACTTCGTTGTCTTTGGTTAATTTGATGGCACCAGTTCCATAGAGTACTTTTAGGTTTTCTAATGGATTACTATCAATTAATACCATGTCGGCTAATTTACCTACTTCAATACTCCCTATTTGGTCGTCCATTTTTAGCGCCTCTGCCCCATTAAGGGTAGCAGAACGAATTACCTCTAAGGGATGAAAACCTGCCTCCCGCAATAATTCTAACTCGCGCACATAGGCAAAGCCATATAGCTGAAAGATAAATCCAGAATCAGATCCTGTAGTCACTCTTCCGCCACGGTTTTTATATTCGTTTACAAAGGTCATCCAAAGTTGATAATTGCGTTTCCAAGCAATTTCTTGTTCTGTGCCCCAAAAATGCCAGTAGGATCCATGGGAAATCATAGAGGGCTGGTAGAAACGCCATAGACTTGGAAGGGTGTAATCTTCGTGCCATTCTGCGCGACGAGCGCGATGTAAATCTCGACTGGCTTCATAGATGTTAAAGGTTGGATCAAGCGTAAAATCAAGGGCTAATAATTCTTCCATCACTCGGTTCCAATGCTCTGAATAAGGTTTTGCGGCTTGTTCCCATAATTTCCCTGCTTGCTCAAAACGATGTTGTTCGTTTTGATAG
This sequence comes from Flavobacteriaceae bacterium, assembly GCA_049598335.1. Taxonomy (GTDB): domain Bacteria; phylum Bacteroidota; class Bacteroidia; order Flavobacteriales; family Flavobacteriaceae; genus Arcticimaribacter. Next base: position 1,103 of record JBMYNN010000024.1, on the reverse strand, counting down.
TTGTAATCCAAAGGATAATCTTGAACGGTTTTGTCATCAAATAAAGCTTCAGGCAAACCATACCAGTGCTCCATACTGGTAAGCCCAGCTCTGGCAGAATGCAATACGTTCCATCGAGCAACACTTAATTGCGCATGATGGCAAGCAGAGCCTAAGCCTAGTTTGTTGTTTTCGTCTAGGGCGGCTTCCATAATTTCGGGCGAGGCCCCAAAAAATTTAATCCCGTCTGAGCCCGCTTTGGCGTTTGCTCTTACCCACGATCTCGCTTCTTCTGGAGTATTGATGCCATTTTCGGCCCCAGCCCCAAAACCAGTATATTGAATTATTCGTGGAGCGATGATTTTATTTTGAGCGCTTCTTTTCTTGAGGTCTAAAGTCCAGTCACGGCTTCGACCACTGGGTTCTCTCACCGTGGTCACTCCATGGGCCAACCATAATTTAAAAACATAATCCCAATCTGCCCCTTGTGCGACTCCCCCTATATGTCCGTGCATATCGATAAAACCCGGAAGTAAATACATCCCTTCGGCATTGATTTCTTTTCCACCTTCTTTTAATGCGGGTCTTCTTTTATTGTTGATTTCAACCCCAGGGTAACCTACTGTTTTTACTTGAGTGATTAGATTATTTTCTACCACTACATCTACTGGTCCAAGTGGGGGAGCACCATTACCATTAATTAAAGTCACTCCTCGAATAATTAATTGATCAAAAGGACCTTCTGCTAATTGGGCTTGTGATACTATTACGGTAAAAAAGGATAGTGCAAAGAATAATAGGGTTTTTTTCATTTTCTCTTGTTGTAAGATTAAAACTATGAAAAAAAGACGACACTAATTCACAATGCATAAATTAACAGTTGGCATGATTTATGGCTATTATTTATTTACTATTTTTGTAGATATTTGAATTTGAGCATATGGTAAAGAATTTTACTAATAAAAATTACCTTTTTTATAGTTTACTACTCTGTTTTATGAGTGGTATTTTACATGCGCAAAATGATTTCATTGCTCCTGTATTATCTTCTTTTACAATATCTCCTACAAGTGTAGATATTTCCTCTGGTGCAGTTTCTATCACCGCTAGCATTAGAGCATCTG
>JBMYNN010000023.1:0-25236 GCA_049598335.1 Flavobacteriaceae bacterium | reverse complement strand
ACCTTCAATTTAAAGATATAATCATACTTGGCACGAACTTCATCAGACACTGCTGCTTCATAGCGTTGCTTGATTTGTGAAAAGCTAAATGAGTCTAACACTCCAGCATTAAAACGCTTTTGAGCATTGTTATAAGTAAGTTTTCGAGCTTCTACGGTTCTTTTAGCTGCCTCATAAAATGTAGCCGCGCCTTCAGCATCGTTATAGGCTTGATTGATATTTGTCTCTAAATCGAGTTGCTGTTGTTCTTTTGTGAATTCTGAACGGGCATGATTAATCTTACTTCTTTTTACATTATTTTTTGCCCCAAAGGCATTGAAAATGGGAATACTTAATTGTAATCCAAAGTTGTGTCCATCATTTATTCCCAATTGATCTGCTACAGGGAGTGGAGCAACAACTTCTCTACCTTCAACACGGGTGTTGACGATTTCTCCGGTACTGTTTACAAAACCAATTGGAACATCTGTAAACACGCCTGTTCCTTGTAATCTATCTGCATAAGATAATCGTGTGCTATACCCATAAAAAGCTCTTAAAGTGGGCTGTAATCCTCCTTTAGCTAATTTTAAGTCGGTCGCTGCAATCTCAACATTTGTCTCGGCTAATTTGATATCACTACGAAAGCTCAAAGCCTTTTCATAGACCTTTTTAGGAGATTCTTCCATGACTTTAGAAAATGGAACATCTAAGTCAACCATTTCTATGTCAAAATTTTCATAGTCTGTAATCAACAATAATTGCGCAAGATTGATTTTTGCTAACCGCAAAGTGTTTTCTGCTTGTACAACGGCTTGTTTTTGGGTCGCAATATTTGCCTCTAACTCATAAACATCCCCAAGGGTTAAAACCCCAGCTTTGATTAATTCTTTTGAACGACTTAACTCTACTTCAGATACTTCTAACTGAGCTTGTTGCACCCCTAGAATTTCTTTATTAAACATAATTTGTAGAAAACCATTTGCCACTAATAAGGAGATATCATCACTAATGTCTGCTAATTGATATTGACTAGCAAGTAAGGCTAAATTAGCGCGGTGTAACTGGTTAAAGTTTTGTTTTCCTTTATAGATATCTACCCCTAAATTAACTCCCGCAGAAGAGAATTGTGTAGTCACATTTTCTAAAAGACCTGTTGTAATATTCTGATTAAGACCAATATTCCAAGAGTGATTTGCACTAGCATTAACATTGGGGAAAAAGCTGGCAAAAGCAGAAAGTTTGTCTAATTCTGCATTAGCATAGTTTAATTCATTTTGCTTGATAGTAATATTTTTCTCTAAAGCCAGTTCAACACACTCAACTAATGACCAATACTTTGTTTGTGCATGAGTTGAAGTCCCTAAAATAAGTAAGGTTAACGTAAAATAATAGGATGTTTTTTTCATGTGCTTATTTATTCTTGTTCAACTGATTCTTCTTCTCCTATCTTTTTGGGTTCAGTCTTATTCCAAACTTTAATTTTATCTTCGATGGTAAGCCCAGAAATAATTTCTACGTTAATCCCGTCAGAAATTCCAATCTTGATGTCTTTGCGTTCGAATTTTTCCTCCTCGACTTGTATCTCTACAAAAGGTTGTTCTGTGTCTTTGTCAAACTGTAATAAAGCTTCTGGTAAAGCGAGAATGCTATCTTTTCGCTCAAGAACTAAAGAAGCGTTAGCACTATAGCCGGCACGAACAAAAAAATTCTCATCTAATGTTACATCTCCTTCAATTTTAAATTGAACTGCACCTTGTTCTTCATTCCCTTTAGGGGCGATAAATTTCAATTGTGCATCAAATTCTTTGTCTTGAATTGCACCAAGACTCACCTTTAATGGCATCCCGATAACGAGTTTACCAACCTCGGCTTCATCAACTTTACCTTCAAAGATCATTTTCTTTAAATCAGCAATAATCGCAATGGTAGTGCCCGCGTTAAAAGAGTTGCTTTCTATCACTTGATCTCCTTCTTTAACAGGCAGTTCTAAAATGGTACCTGCTACAGTTGCTCTAACATTTGTATTGGCAGAGGCAGATCCACCAGCAGAACCTAGTTTAATGATTTCAAAATCACTCTGCGCATTATTTACGTCTTGCTTTGCACGGTTGTAATTAAGTTCTGATGTTTGAAACTCTTGCTGAGAAATAATTTCTTGCTCAAAAAGGGTCTTATTACGATTGTATTCGATTTGAGCGTTTTTCAGTACAATTTTAGCATTGGCCAAACGACCTTTGGCGCTGTTTAACTGGCCTTCGTCTGCTACAACCTTAATTTTTGCTAGCAAATCACCTTCATTGACAAAATCTCCTTCTTCAACATAAAGCGCTTGAAGGATTCCTTGAACTTGAGGTTTAACTGCTACTTCATCTTCTGGGACTACTTTGCCAGTAGCGACAGTTTTCTCTTCGATGGAAATAATTAAAGCCGTTTCAGTTTCGTAGCTAATAGATGCTTTGCTATTAGATTTGATGAAGTAGGCTGCTGCGAATAATACACCAAAAACAACTATAGCAATAATTAAATAACGGACAATTTTATTCATAATATGGGTTCAATTTATTTTTATTTTATTCATCTCTTAATGCGTCAATTGGTTTAATACTAACAGCTCTTTGCGCTGGGATTAAACCGATGAGTGTTCCTAAGCTGATCATAATGGCTAAAGCTCCTAATACAAAGGAAATAGGCACGGTGGGGTTCGTATAAGGGAAATCTTCAAGGTTGGCTGTTCCAGCGTTAATCCCAGCTAGGACAAAGGCTCCTAATACAATCCCAAAAATTCCTGCAACTGTAGTCAAAAAGACCGATTCTAAAATGATTTGCATACGGACTTCAGAGGGGGTTGCTCCTAAAGCTCTTCTTACCCCGAGTTCTTTAGTGCGTTCTTTGACAGAAATTAATAAAATGTTCCCAATCCCAATGACACCGGCAATAATAGTTGCAATACCAACGATAAGAGATAAAAAAGTCATCCCTCTAGCAAATCCCATAATACGGTTAAATACTTCTCCTAAATTAAAAGATCCAAAGGCTCTTTCGTCTTTTGGGCTTACACTGTGAATACGCTTTAAGGTTTGTTTTACATCTTTTTCTACTTGAATAACATCGGCATCATCATAAGCGGCAATGGTAAACCATTCTACATTTTCTCCTGTATTGTATAATTTTCTAAAGGTCGCGAAGGGGATAAATACATCTCCGTCACTTTCAAATCCTCCTCCTTGAATATATTTGTGCACACCAATGACTTGAAAATAAATGTCATCAATACGTACAAACTTGCCTACTGGTTCTTCGTCTTCTTCAAATAATTCTTTTTGGGTACGTTCTCCAATCACGCATACTTTACGGGCATCATCGATGTCTGATTGATTGATAAATCTTCCACCGTTGTAAATCTTTTTTGTAGCAATTTTAGTGTATTCTGGGAAATCACCATAAATATTATAGGTGCCAGATTTAGTCCCTCTTACGATTTGTGAGCCACTGGTTCCGTCAAAAACACCGCGAACATTTCTAGGGGCGATAAATTGTATTTCAGGAACATTATTGCGTAAGGTCTGTACATCTTTTAATTTTAACTGTGGGTTTCTTCCGGTCTTAAAACCTTCATAAGGTATGCTCGTTCTTTGTGCCCACACAAACATAGAATTCATGGCAATGTTTTCAAACTGTCTTTCAAAACCATTGTCAAGCCCATTGGCAGAGCCAGAAAGAGTAATATAAATAAAGATTCCCCACAAAACCCCAATAACGGTAATAATGGTTCGCACTTTGTTTTTTTGGATAGAACCAAAAATTTCTTGCCAAGTGTCGCGGTCAAATATGATTTTTAAACTATTCATCTCTTAGGGCAACTATAGGTTTAATATTTGCGGCTCGTTTTGCAGGAATGTATCCTGCAATTCCACCAAAAATGACTAAGATTAAAGTAGAAAAGAGCGCTGTTTCCATGTCGATATAGGGGTTCTTAATAAAATAATCCTCTAGGGATTCTCCTATATTATTGAGAATTAATATCCCAACACTCATTCCTACATAACCAGAAATGGTGGTGATAAAAATAGATTCTTGAAGAATCATTTGTGTCACAGATTTTGGGGTTGCCCCCAGAGCTTTTCTAATCCCTAATTCTTTTGTTCTTTCTTTTACCACAAAAACCATGATATTAGAAATCCCAATGATTCCCGCAATCAAAGTTCCCAAACCTACAAAGGTTACGATAAGCTGTAATACATTAGCGAACTGCTGGTTTTGTTTTAGTTGGTCGGCAATATTTCGAATAAAAATCCCTCTGGGATCAGTTGGATCAATCGATTTTTTGGCTTTTAAAAATTTGCGCAACTGTTTTTCAAAAGCGACTGCTCCTGTATGACCTAATTCTGGTCTAAAAGCAACGATAATTTGGTCTACCTTATCATTACCTTTTTCAAGTGATTGTCTTGTTGTATATGGGATATAAATAAATCGCTCTTCATTGTCACCACCTTCGTCTTGAAAAACGCCTACTACCTTAAAAACACTTTTTCCTACATCAATAAACTTTCCAACAGGATCTTCTTGCTTAAATAAGTCTCTCGCAACTAAACAACCTATAACAGCATGTTTACTCTTTTTTTTAATGTCTAATTCATTAATATAACGCCCCTTCATGATAATGGTCTTTTCGGCATATTGATGATCGGGAGCAATGCCACGAGTAGTGTAGTTGTCAAATTCGTTTTTATACCGCACAGAAGCACCTCTTGAAATTCTGGGAGTAATGTATTCTATAAAGAAAGGGAAGTTTTCCTTGATATCTTTAAGATCGTCGTTCTTAAATTCAATTAGACGATTCGCTTTAAATCCCTTATAAGGCTTGGAGGTTTTTCCAGCGAATAAGAAGAGTGTATTGGTAGCATCGTCAAGGAAAAACTCTTTAAAGGTATTTTTTAGTCCATTCCCAAAACCAAAAAGGATGATAAAGATAAAAATCCCAAGGGCTACGGTGAATCCCGATAAGAAAGTGCGGAGCTTATTCTTGCGAATTGTTTCAAAAATCTCTTGCCAGCGATCTTGACTAAACATATTGTTATGCTAAAACTTGGTTAACTTTAACATCTTCTATGATTACACCGTCTTTCAATCGCACAATGCGTTTACACATCTGTGCAATTTCTTCTTCATGGGTAACCACCAAAATAGTTTTTCCCTCTTGATTAATTTTTTGAATGATATCCATCACCTCACAAGAGGTTTGTGTATCTAAGGCACCTGTAGGCTCATCTGCCAGTAGTAGTTTTGGTTCTGATACTAATGCTCTAGCGATAGCAACGCGTTGTTTTTGCCCTCCAGAGAGTTCACTAGGTAAGTGAGTAGCCCAATCTGCTAATCCAACACTTGTTAAGTATTTAAGGGCTTTTTCTTGACGTTCCTTCCTATTTACTCCTTGATAGTATAGCGGAAGTGAGACGTTTTCTAGAGCGGTCTTATAATTGATCAAATTAAAGGACTGGAAAATAAAGCCTAAAAATTTGTTGCGATACTTGGCCGCTTTAGTTTCATCTAAGTCTTCAATTAAAACCTTATCTAGTTCATAGGTTCCTTTGTCCAAGATGTCTAGCATCCCAATAATATTTAACAAAGTTGACTTTCCAGATCCAGAAGAACCCATAATAGCTACTAGCTCTCCATCTTCAACCGAGAGGTTAATTCCTTTTAAGACGTGGAGTGAACTACTCCCCATTTTGTAAGATTTGTGTAATTCATTAATCTGTATCATGGGCGACTATAAAATATATTTATAAGACGCAGATATTCTCTTTTTGTTACAAACAAAAAAAATTATTTATGCATCATGCGGTAAACCACAAAACCGACTCCAGCGACTAATAAATAGGGTATGGCCATTAAGTAAACAATCCCGTCGTTGATCCCCTTTGCAGTTGCTTGCCCTTCTTCAGACTCTAGTACAGCGCGGCACATAGAACATTGCGCTTCTACTTGATCTGGTAAAAAGAAGCCTACTAACATGACTAAAGTAAAAAGAAGTGTCTTTTTTTTCATTTAAGAATAATAAGGCGATATCATCAAGTAAATTATTACCCCTGTAATGGTTATATATAACCAAATTGGGAAAGTGATTTTTGCAATCTTTCTATGTGAAGTAAACTGCTGTGAAATAGCACGAACATAAGAAATTAATACCAATGGAATAATGGCAACAGACAGGATGATATGTGTAATCAAGATAAAATAATAGGCTGGTTTAACCCAACCTTCTCCCTGAAATGGAGTAGGATCTGAAGTCAAATGATAAGCCACATACATCACTAAAAAAGTAAGAGACAATCCTATGGCTGTTTTCATTAATTGCTCATGCAAGGTGATTTTTCTATTTTTAATGGCCCAAAGCGCAATAATCAAAATTACTGCAGTGTAGCCATTAATCGCTGCATATATAGGCGGCAAAAAGGTAAAAGCTTGCACTCCTTCTAATCTAATTCTAAAGAGCAATGCCACCACAATTGGAATAAGGACTGAAACAGTAATAATTAAATTTTTATATTTTAATTTGTTTTTATTTAATGATTCCTTTTTCATATTTATTTTTCGTTTAATAGTTTTTCTATATCAACTAAAAGCTGATCTACACCTTGTTCTACGTCCTCTTCTTGATCTATACCCATATAATAGACAATGGGATTACCATAACTATCACGTCTTGAGCGAATAAAACCATTTTGATCGATTAGAGCAAAATACCCTTGATGTTCAAAACCTCCTGCTACTTCGGGATTAATGGATGCAAAGATATTGAACCCTTCATTGGCGAGTGAATAAACGCTAGGTTTATCAAGAGTTAAAAATTGCCAAGAGGGATTTTTATCGACATACCCCTCTGCGTATTTTTTTAAAACCGAAGGAGTGTCATTTTCTGGATCAATGGTAAAAGAAGCAATGGCAAAATCATCTCGATCCCCAAAACGATCGTATAGAACTTTCATATTCTTATTCATGATGGGGCAAATAGTAGGACAACGGCTAAAAAAAAATTCAGCCACATATACCTTTCCTAAAAAATCTTCATTTGAAATATAAATACTGTCTTGATTGAGAAACAGGAATTCTGGCACTTTTTTCGCTTCACCATTTAGGCGAATAAAATCAAGCGCAGTGTAGCCAGGTTTTACAGATCGATTACTACCGATTGTGTTATTATCTGAGATGCGTTGAAGTATTTTTGGAATAAATAAATAACCAAAAATTAATAGTACAATAATTAGCCCAATAGTACCGCCCTTTTTCATTCTATAAAATTAAGTAATTTTAAGCTGATGATCGAATAGAAAACTTATTTAGCTCTATCGCTATTATTCTTTTTAAGGGCAAGACGATATTCTGCTAGGATTACCTTAACATCGTCGGTCATTTTTTTGTTGAGTTCTGCCACAGAAGAGGTGTTATAACCATAGAGCGTTCCTACTTCTTCGTCATCGTCTCTTCCTCGTAATTTTTTTGCGCGATCAATAATAAATACTATTGAATTACTGGATTTATCATTAAGGAAAACATCTGTTTTAAAACTAGAAAAAAGTTGATTTATGGCTGCTTTATCCCCAAAGATAAACTTCCACTTGGACAAATCTGTCGCTGCACCTTTTTGCAGCTCAATTAGAATTTCTTTAACTTGATTTTGTAGACCGTCTTCTACAATCATTACAAACTGAAAGTCTTTGAATTGATAAAAGCGCTTGTAAATTTTTTGATTGAGATTGAATGCATCTGCCTTGCGCAGCTCAAGATCACTGCCCCAGAAACCAACGACAGAAATCATTCCGTCAAATTGATGTGAAGTCCCTTCAAGTGTTGACCAAGTTTTAATTTCATCTACCTCTTCTGTAAGAATAGGAAGGCGTGCAAAATTGTTAATTCCAGAAGCAAAGAAAAGATAGATCACTAAAGGAAAAATAAAGAGTATCCCCAGAACTAAAAATTTCTTTAATGCTTCCTTCTTCATTAAGGAGAGGTTAGAAGTTCCAGCTAACGAAACCTTCGTTCATTACGTCAAAAATATAATCTGCTTCAACTAGAAGGATAAATGCTAAGTAAGGTATTAAAATTACTAAAGGAAGAACAATAGACCCTTTAAGGGAACTTTTCTCATCACGAATATGCATAAAATCCCATGCAATATAATAAGCTTTAACAATGGTTAAGATGATAAAAATCCAGTTGAGCATTTTCATCCCAAAAAACATATTCATCAAACTTTCTGGTTTGATAATCCCAAGAACAACTTCTATAGTTGTTACAATAGATAAGAAGATTAATACGCCCCAAATCTTTTGAACGTTAGATTTGAATTTTAATAGTCCTCTAAAAATGGCTAATTTTTGATCTGCATGTGCCATGTGTGCTTTTGTTTATTGTTATACCAAATAGAAAAAGGTGAATACAAAAACCCAAACCAAATCGACAAAGTGCCAATAAAGTCCTACTTTTTCTACCATTTCATAATGTCCTCTTCGCTCATATGTTCCTCTAATCACATTAAAAAAGATAATGGTATTGATAACAACTCCAGAGAATACATGAAAACCGTGGAAACCAGTAATAAAAAAGAAGAAATCTGCAAATAGACGGTTACCATATTCATTGTGAATTAGGTTAGCTCCTTCAACAACACCTGTGGCATCGTTAATTTTAGCTAAAGAGGCTTCTCTTGAAAGTACAATCTTATGTCCTTTTTCATTTACTTTTTCACCGCGAATTAAAAGATTTTCGTTAGCAGCAAAACCGGTTTTAACTTCTTCTACAGTAAAATTAGGTAAGCTTGTTTCATTAACAAACCAAATCCCATTACTGCTTTGATGAGTGGTTCGATCAGAAGAAATATTAGTCGCAAAAGCTTCTAGGGCAATACGTTTTCCGGTGTTCCCGTCTACAAATTGAAGTATCTGCCCTCCTCTTGTCTCTAATGCTCCATATTCCCCTTTAATAAAATTTTTCCATTCCCAGGCTTGTGATCCCACAAAGATAGCACCACCAATAATAGTTAAAAGCATGTAGAAAGTAACCTTTGCTTTATTCATGTGGTGGCCTGCATCTACCGCAAGTACCATGGTCACAGAAGAGAAAATTAAAATAAAGGTCATCAAGGCAACATAATACATTGGCGCATCTACTCCATGTAAAAATGGAAAGTGGGTAAAAACCTCATCGGCAATAGGCCATGAGTCTATATTTTTAAATCGTGAAAAGCCATAGGCTACTAAAAATCCTGAAAATGTTAAGGCATCAGAAACGATGAAGAACCACATCATTAGCTTGCCATAACTCGCGTCTAATGGTTTATTCCCTCCACTCCAAACGTTAGTTTCTGCGTTAGAGTTGGTTGCTGCTACTTCCATATAATACTGTCAAATTATTATTGCAAATTTAAATGTTTTTACTGATAAATTGTTATAAACAAGAACAAATATAACCATAGAAAATCGAGGAAATGCCAAAACAATTCAGCTAGCTCAACCCCTAAGGTTTGTTCTGGACTGTATTGATTTCGATAAGCATTGATTATAACCACACTTAGTACGATCAATCCTGCCGAGACGTGGGCCAGGTGTAGTAATACCAAAACATATAAAAATGAAGTGGTGATTGAACTTTCTGCCCCGGTAAAATAATATCCCGAGGAGATAATCTCACTAAATCCCTGAAACTGAAAATTAATAAAAATGATTGTAAGTGCTAGTGTTGCCCAAAGCAGGGTTTTAAATTGTACTAGTTTATTTTGGCTTAAATTTCTTTTCGCTAAATAAAAAGTAATACTACTTATTATTATGGTAAGGGTGCTGTAAGTAAATACTTCAGGTAAAGCAAAACCTTCTAGCCAGTCTGCTCTTGAACTACTTACTACATAAGCACTAGTTAGCCCTGCAAATGTCATGGCCATACTAATCATCCCAAACCAAAGCATCATCTTTTTGGTTCTACTATTTTTTTCTTTCTTGTTAATTTCCATAGACTAAAAATTTATCCATCACATAAATCACTTGTACTGCACTAATATAAAACACACTACTTAACATAAGGCGACGTGCAGATTGGTGGTCTCTCTTCTTCATTAGATTACCTGCAAAGTATAACATCACAAAACCAACAAGGCTCACGGCTATTGCACCAAATATACTTAGTTGTAAGGCTCCAGTATAATGAGTAAATGGCAAAAGCGAAATCAATAACATCCACAGGGTATAGACCAGAATCTGAAAAGCTGTGCTTTGATCTTTTTCCCCTGTAGGCAACATCTTAAACCCTGCCTTTTTATAATCCTCGTCAAGCATCCAGGCAATGGCCCAAAAATGAGGAAACTGCCAAAAAAATTGTACCATAAAAAGCACCCCCGGCTCAATACCAAAATAGTTGGTATAAGACACCCAGCCTAACATAAAAGGAATAGCTCCTGGAAAGGCCCCAATAAAAACGGCAAGGGGTGTTCTTGTTTTTAATGGGGTATAAAACAAAACATATAATAGGATTGATATACTTCCAAAAAAAGCGGTACGCCAATTGAGTAAATACAGTATTCCTATGCCGATTACTGTCATGAAAATGGCCAAAATCATCGCTGTTGAAGGAGTCACTCTCCCAGCTGGTAATGGTCGAGTCTTTGTTCTTTCCATGAGAGCATCTAAATCTTTTTCAATAATTTGATTGAAAGCATTAGAAGCACCTACAAGACAATACCCCCCCACGGCAAGTAGGGCTAAATCAACATAGTTAATGGCATCTGCAGCTAGAAAATAACCCGCAATAGAAGAAAAAACCACACTAAGTGCAAGGCGCATCTTGGTGATTACTTTAAAGTCATCAAACCAGGTGGTATTCTTTGCAGTAGCTTCGGCAGACATATTCATTCTTTCTTGCAGGGCAAAGATAACGCACCTTTAGCGATATTCCGACTTTTCTATTGCTTTTTGAGTACAAAAAAACCAAAGTTAATATCGGGTTTAAAATTATGTTTTTTTGCTTTATTGGAGTTTAAAATAAATTGGAATACTAAAGGGAACACGAACTGCACGCCCACGTTGTTTTCCAGGAGTCATTTGGGGTAGCTTGCGAATAATTCGTTCTGCCTCTTTTTCTAAATTCTTGTCTGGTCCACGCAATACTACATCTTCTATAGAACCATCTTTGCCTATAAAAAAAAGGACTATTACCCGGCCTTGAATTCCCATTTGCTGTGCGATTTCTGGATAGCAGAAGTTTCTATTGATGTGCTTTTTTATTTGCTCTTGGAAACAAGCTCTTCTTTGGGACTTCGCTACTTTTTCGCAACCAGGATAGATGGGTACATCTTCAATTACGGCAAAAGGGACATCAACATCTTCAAAATCATCTTCGACTTCGATATCATCTACCGCGACAATTTCTTCTTGATCTGTTTCTGTTGATTCGATCACGGTCTCTTCCACTTCTTCTTCGTCTTCTACAATTTCAATCACCTCAGGCGCTGATGGTGGCGGCGGCGGTGGTGGTGGAGTTTTTATTTGTTCTGTGATGGGAACTTCTTCATCATCTTCGTCTTCAACATTTAAAGATTCATAGCCATAGCCTGTCTTGTCATAAGTTTTCCATTCGATGGCTTGCCATGAAATAAATAATACGACGGCTAATCCAATAGCAAAGTATAAACTACTGTTTTTAGACAGGTCTTTCTTAGGGTTTTTCTTGGGTTTCATCTTGGTGTGATTTAGGGTTCTTTCCAATATCTCCAAGATTTATGCCATAAAAAAACCCGAAGTTTCCTTTGGGTCATTTATAATTTAATGTTCTGTCTATTGAAGACGGAAGGTAATTGGAATACTAAAGGGAACACGTACTGCCCGCCCACGTTGTTTTCCAGGAGTCATTCGAGGAAGTTTAGAAATAATTCTTTGCGCTTCTTTTTCTAAGTTCTTGTCTGGTCCACGCATGCGTACACCAGTAATAGAACCGTCTTTGGCGATCACAAATTGAACATATACGCGTCCTTGAATCCCCATTTCTTGTGCAATTTCTGGATAGCGGAAATTCTTACGAATGTGTTTATTAATTTGTTCTTGGAAACATGCTCTTCTTTGGGACTTCGCTACTTTTTCGCAACCAGGATAGATGGGTACATCTTCAATTACGGCAAAAGGGACATCAACATCTTCAAAATCATCTTCGACTTCGATATCATCTACCGCGACAATTTCTTCTTGATCTGTTTCTGTTGATTCGATCACGGTCTCTTCCACTTCTTCTTCGTCTTCCACGATTTCAATCACCTCAGGCGCTGGTGGTGGTGGTGGCGGTGGTGGTGGAGTTTTTATTTGTTCTGTGATGGGCACTTCTTCATCATCTTCGTCTTCAACATTTAAAGATTCATAGCCATAGCCAGTTTTATCATAAGTTTTCCATTCGATGGCTTGCCATGAAATGAATAATACTACAGCTAATCCAATGGCAAAATAGAGGCTACTATTTTTGGTTAAATCTGCTTTGGGATTCTTTTTTAATTGCATTGCACAAAGTTTAGATAGCTAATTTATAAAAATACGGCTTTTGACCACAATTTTTTTAATAGTTTTTGCTAAAAGAATAAATACCAAAATTCCAACTGTATTTGCAAATAAGTCATAGGTTTCAAATGCCCTATAAACAAATAGATAACCTTGAATAATCTCAAGGCATAAGCCAAAAAGAAATACAGATAAAAAGACCTTTATATTATTGTTTTTAATTCCCCAATCCAACTCAAGGGCTAATCCCAGATTAGTAGAGAGTACAAAATAGGCGAGGCAATGTGCTAGTTTATCTATACTTAAACCAATATTATTTAATGGCGGTAATTGTAACGGTACAGTGGAAAGAAACACAATAAATGCAGCTGCAGTGACCGTGAATATTGTCCAGGAAAACTTAGGCACCAATTAGCGCTTTATAAGCCGCCGCGTCGAGTAATCCTGCTTGATCATCTACATTATCAAGTTGGACTTTAATCATCCAGCCTTCACCATATGGATCGTCATTAACCACTTCTGGAGCATCTGTAAGCGCTTCGTTAAATTCGATTACTGTGCCTTTTAACGGCATAAATAAGTCTGAGACTGTCTTAACGGCTTCTACCGTGCCAAAAACTTCTTCTGCGTCAATAGTTTCATCTATGGTTTCAACTTCTAAATAAACGATATCCCCAAGCTCTCCCTGAGCAAAATCTGTAATGCCAATAGTGGCAACATCTCCCTCAATAGAAATCCATTCGTGATCTTTTGTATAGAGTAAATTCTCTGGTATGTTCATAGCTTTAATTTTGTTTAAAGCAAATATAAATTTTTGACTGAAATCCCAGTTAATTAATTCCCAAAATTATATCGCATGGTAATTCCCGATCGGATACTGGTTTGCGGGAAGGCAGTAGAGATCGCAAACTTAGAGAAGTTATGGTCATAGAAGAAAAGGGCCTGCAAATTGCGAGATAGTGCATAATCTGCCGTGACTTTAATCGACCATAGGGTTTGCCCGGCGGTGACTTGATTGTTATCAATTTCGAGATTGCGCAGTACGGTAATATTATTGCGGTAAGAAAGATCTGCTTTGATATTCAAATCCCCTTTAAGGGTGCGCTTTCTTCCGCCTATATTTGTAGAGAAAGGAAGGTCTTTAATGCGATAGCCCATTCCCAGAATATATTCTTCTCCGCTAGTTTCGGTTAAAAGATTGTTGTCTAGACTTAAAGACAAGGCACGGTCTGTCTTGAGTTCTGCTAAAAATTTAAACGAATTCTTTAATTCGAGATCTACCCTTACTAAAGGATTAAATTGCTCGACTAAATTAATATTACCATATAGTTTTTCTGAAATAAAATTCCCTCCAGTATCCTTTAAATTTGGTGCTTGAGGATCATAATCAAGGTTCGTTTGGAATTGATTAATGGTATAGCTAGAACGATAGGCGTGGGTCAAAGAAAATCGATTAAATACTTTCTTTAAAGACTTAATATTCATCAAGCCAGTGTACTTTAAGTTCCAGTTGGGTAAAGGCACTTTTTTGATTGGATCAAGCGAAATAGTATTGGGGTCATTGCCAGAGTAAGCCGCTAAAAAGGCGGGGATAACAACTTCTTGCTGACTTTTGCCATAGCCACTAGGATAACCATCTTGATCTAATTGATTTACTGGTATTCCTCTTTCTTGGGCTAGTCTATTGGCGATAATCTGTCTGTTTTCTCTAAAGGTGTCAAAGTAGGGGCTTGCTTCACCTTTAGATCGCTTAAAGGCTGTTTTAATTAAAATTGTAGAGATCCCAAAGTTTCCAAAACTATTAGAGTTTAGGGGGACATATTCTTGATTAACTACGTGGAAATTCTCTGTCAAGCTTTCAGAAAAATTGCGCTCTGCACTTAAATCAATGATTAAGCCTTTCCCAAAATCTAACTGACTAGTTAAATTAAGCTGGGTGTTATTAAGTTGTGTAAAGGGTTGATTAAAGTTAGGGAAGTCTGTTAACCATCCTTGCTTAGCGGCTTCATATCGAATATCTGCTTGACTTCCAAAGGTAAATCCTGGAGAGGGTTGCAGGGTTCCTAATAATCCTACTTTAGGAAGATAGCCTGGTAAGACCTTTCCGTTATTTTCTGTATAAGAGAATTGTAAACGTCTCAAAATAGATAATACATCGACAACACTAGTTAAAAGCTTGCGTTTCCCCTTTGGTTTTTTCGTCTGGCTTGTATCTGCAGGATTGGTTCTTACAGGCAATGAACGGGTGTTCTTCCTTTTCTTAGTTAAGCCTAAAATACGGTAAAGACGATCTGTTTGTATCGAGCCATTAAGGGATTTTGAATTGACATTTTGAATGGTATTTACAATTCCTAAAGCATCTCCATTTTCGTTCACTACCTCTGCTAATATATCAGATCCTCTTTGCCAGCTAAAGTCACCGTTGTAACTGTAGTTTGCATCAATAAAACTTAAGAAAGGTAAATAGTTAAACGGTAATTTATAGGTAAGGTTTAAGGTTTGGAAATGCCTGTTTGGATCACCCAAATCCCAGAGCCCATCCCAGATTCCTCTCGCTTTGTCCACCCTTCTTACGCCTTCGGCGTTTTCGTCATAATAATTCTTGACAATATTATTGCTTGAAGCCGTGAAATTTAGTCGTAGTGATCGGGTCAAATTATGATTTAAAGAATAGGTCCAGTCAAACAAGAAATTGCGTTGTTGTAATTCAGGTAAACTCAATTGATTTGCTGCATCTACTCCCTCTAAATACACTTCTCTAAAGCGTTGACTATTGAATAGACGATTGATATTAGAACTAATCGAAACATTAGCTGGAACTGGATTAAAATTGATTTCTTTTAACCAGCGCAGGTATTGTTTTTTACTAAAAACCTTAACTTTCTTAAAGGGATTGATTTCAAAAGGCTTAAAGGTGTGCCCATAATTAGCCCCCAAACGCAAGGAAGTATTAGATTGATCTTCAATCTCATAATCGTGATGGGTTAATTCGTTAAAAGCATAAGAGAAATCAAAATTCTCGATATTGTAAAAACGTGGTTTTGCTGGACTCCCCACTTTACGCACCCCAATTAAACTAATGCTTTTGCGTTTGGTATAATCAATGGCTTGATTTCGAATTGCTTTACGTTCTGTATCATTTTGAGCGGTACTTAGCCGATCTTCTAACCTTAAATCTTGGTAAAAAGGATCATACTCTGGAGTAATAGCTGTTTCTCCCACACTGTAATTAAGGGGTAAGTTGACGCCCCATTTTTGCGGAAGTAATTGACCTGCATTTATGGTAGATACAACATCATATTGTAATAATTCTTCTCGACTTCTTTGATTAGGGGATTGATCAATACTACCAAAACCTATGGTAGAATAACGACCGCTAGCACTTACATTAGCAATGTCTGCAATGTTTGCATCTACCGCTCCGATAGCGGCCCAACCGCCTTTGCTGTCTATCCCTGCAATCCGGAATTCGTTAAACCATACTTCTCCACATAAGACTTCACCCACTTGGGTAGAGGGGTTTTTCACCCCTATCATGACTGTTTTAATGGCACCCAAAGAAGGATTTCCTTTGATTGATAATTTATACCGCTTTTGTCCAGGTAAACTACTAATGGGAGTAAACTCTTCAATGGGATTAAGTTCTTCATCAAAATAGCTCGCCGACTGAAAAGAAGGATTACTCAAATAGGCTGCTTTAATTTTTGACAAGAGATCCACTGGAACATCAATAGAATTAAAATCGGGTTGCCATACTTCTTCTGCGCTAAATCGATTAGATGTACCTTCACTATAGCTTGTAGGTTTTAGTGGGACTTCAATTTGGTAGTAATTATCTTGATAGTCTGTTCCCAGTCGGATAAAAGCCACCAATCTTCTGTCGTATTCATCTGTTGTTCCAGCGCCTGGCAGTGGGGTTTGCCCTTGAATCGATTCTGCATGCAGATACATTTTTAATTTTTTGTACTGCCTTAAATCCACATCAACTCCTTTATAAATTCCACGAGAATCCATAGGTTGTAGATCGCAGACTCTAAAAGAGAGAGATTGTTCGTTTTGACGAACAATGGTGTTGTTATTGTTGATTTGCTCTCGCTGTATTTCTGGTGGAAGAATATAGTTAACCGGGATACGGTTTTCGTTTTCTAAAATATTTACAGTAGAAATATCCACTGTTGTATTAGCATTGGCTAAAACAGCTTCGTTTAAAGAACGGTTATAGCGACGCCAATCTCCTCTTACCAGATCAAGGGTTCCAAAACGCATTACCACAGATTGATCAAAACCACTCAATACCATTCGCATAAAACGAATCGAACGTAAATCTTGAATCCCATTTACCGTATTAAAATAGCTGGAGAAATTAGTCCCTTGATAATAGCTCTTGTCAATGGGAACTTTAAATTGTATCCATCTGGTCGTTAAGTTTTGTCCGTTGGGCAACTCCACATTAACGTTTTCTCTTACGTCTGTCACAAAGGGATGTGTCCCCACTGTCATGTTTTTCTGGATAGGAATTCTGTATTCAAAATAACTATCAATGGTGTTCATGGTTTGGTCACGATTGACATCTTCAGCATCGGGTTCTGCAGTGCTTCCTCGATCAGTGTCAGAAAAAGCAATGGGAGAATTGCCTTGGGTCCCGTTATAATTTTTATAGCGGTTAATGATACTCCCTTCTGCCTGTAAAAAGTATTCATAATTATCTCCCGCTGGGTCGTTTACTGGACCATTAGGGTAAATCTGGCGTTCTTCTTCATCGTTTAGACCATCTAGACCTACATCTTGTAACAAACGATCTTCTTCTATGGTATTAAAGGCATATAAAAGAGATTGTGCAGAGGGAGTTCTACCCCAATTAGTTGTTTGCACTGCAGTAGGTTCACTGCTAGGTAAACCATTTTCATACTGCTTGCGTCCATCCCTTAAAATATCTTCTGAGATGTTTCCTAAATGAAAAACAAGCTCACCTAGATCATTGTTGTTTGAGTCTATCTTGTTAAAAGTATCGAGCACCCAAAATTCAATAAATTCAACATTAGACTGTTCGAAATTTGTTGCATTAATGGAACGCATAATTCCACCCCAATTTTGTTCTGGCTGATTCTCAAAGAGACTGTTTATTTGATTGTTGTAGGGTCCTTTTTCTTCTGGAAAATAGGCTAGATCTAAAGTGGGTTGTATGGTGGGTTGTCCTTGAACTAAATCTTGCTCTGGAAAAATTTCTTGAATAAAAATTCGTCTGGTTGTATTAAGAGAAATATCACTGTTACTAATTCCTGCTGGTCTAGTTTGTGTAGAATAAAAAACCGGATCAACTGTATACCAAGCTAATTTTGCGCGATTATAGCCTGCTGCTAAATCGTCTTGGATAGCGTCTGACCCTCCAAAACCTTCAAAAGGAACCGAGGCCAGTTTCCAAGCAAAAGCCCCTTTAACATCGATATTTGTTTGTGCCCCTTCAAAATCATCTAAATAAACATTTGTTTCTCCCTCTAACTGGGTATTGCGTGGATCTCCTGCAATAAGAGAAGCAACTTCCCCACGGAAAGAAATTCTAGAGGGCGCCGTTGTTTCGATGGTGGGGATTTTATTGATCAAGCGGGTTAGAAAAGGAATCTCTGTAGAGAAATTTGTATTAAAACCAATCATGGTGTTATTGACTGGTTCTGTCCCATAGTTGGCTTTTTGAGTTAATGGATTCTCACTAAGATTAATCAAGGTCCCTCCTATGGCGACCTTTTCATTAAATTGGTGCATAATATCAAACCCACTAAAACGCTTATTTTGTTGTCCAAAGAAAGTATTGTTTTCTACAGAAATCTGGATAGGAATATTTGACGCCTGCAATGCAGGATCCAAAATCTTTACCCGACCAATTTGATAATTAACGGTATAATCTACCCCCTCTCTTAAAACTCGACCCCCAGCCGTTACTTGTACAGAACCTCTAGGCACATTAAATGCTCCAATGGCAATTCCATCTCCCCCAGCAGATTTATACCGCCCTTTTAACTGATATTTATTCTTTTCTGTCGCTTCAAGTGCCGCTGCTTGAGTTAAGGCATACATTTCTCTAAAAACATACTTTGCTTGATTCGCATTGTAGGTCATTTCATCGGTATAGGATTCTGCGCTATTGGCAGGATCGTCAAGCAAGGCAAAAAGGCTTTCACCAAAGGGTTCTACCGTTGGGAAAATAATACGCCCATATTGTGGATCGACGGTTATCCCTGGGATATAATCAAAAAATCCGTCCCCTTCTGGTTCTGGGTCGTTGTAAATATTAAGGCGATCCAATCGAAGGGTACGCAAAAGAATACTATTTTCTAATTCTTCTGGCCATATAGTCGCATCAACAGCAGATAAGTAATTAATGGGGGAAGGATCGGTGTAAAGAATATTAAGCCTAAAATCTTCTTGTTCTAATTGAAATGCTCCTGTGTTGTAGATATTTTTCATCATCAAATTCCACACCGGTTGACGCACATCTGTCAAGCTACTTTTTAGCATTTTTACCACTAAGTTATTTGTGTCCACTTGTGGAACAGCTGCATTGGCCGTATTGGGATCAATTGTTGTTCCAGCTATTCCTCCGTTCGCAAATTCTCCTACCTGATAAACCTCACCATTATAGGTGAATTGAAAGGCTACCCCTAAAATTTCGTCATTACTCAATCGCTGATTTAAAGAAATATATCCCAGTTGAGGATGTAAAGTATATTCAGATGGATCTAGCTTGCGAGCACTTTCTAGAAAGGCATAATCAAAACCTTCTTGAACTTGACCATTAAGAGCCCCGAAAGATTGCGCTAATGTCCCTACATCTCTAATCCCTTCTGTGATATAGGAGCCAGCATTAATTTTTTCTGGATCTAATTTATTGGCTTGATTTGCAGGAACACCATTAGGCAAAGGGGTATTAAAAAAGGTAGTGTTTAACTGCCCTAAGCGTGTACGAGCTGGATTAGATTCTGCTAAATCTTGAAAAGCAACAATGTTACGAATGTTATTTACCTGGGATTGACGATTGGTAGTCCATACCTCTATTCTTGTAATTTGAATGGGAGAATTAATATAAGGGTAGCTTTGTAAAAATCGATCATAATTATCCCGAAAATAATGTGCCAAAAAGAAGTGACGATCGGCTTCATAGTCTAAAGCAAAAACAGAAAATTCTTGTAAGGCTCCTCCGCCTTGTGCAATTACCGATTGACTTTGAGAACGCTGCTCTGCAAATACCCCCGTAATATTGGTACGCCCAAATTTCAATTGTGCTTTTACCCCCATTAAACTTTGTGCTCCAGAAATCAAGGTACTATTTAAGGGCATATTGATGTTTCCAATATCAATATTTTGAAGAATTGCATCTTCTGTTGCGGGTTTATTTAGAAAGTCGTTGATCTTATTTTGATAATTTCCAACGGTTCCTTGCAGATTATTGGCTTTATCTTGAAGATTTTGAAGCTTGCCTTTGACGTCGTCAATTTTGCCCCTTATTTCATTGACTTTATTTCTTATGTTATTCCCTTTTTGCTCTAAATCATCTACTTTATCGGTCAAGGAATCTGGCAAATAGCTTTGTAATTCATTTAATTTTGGAGGGTTAAATTGAAGTTTAACCAAGTTTTGAAAGTCAAAAGTAGACTCTGTATCATAATTTGCGGTGATTTGTAAACGCTCTCCTATACTCCCTAATAGACTAAGGCTAATACGCTGGTCAAAATCAAACCCAAAGTTTCTTCTGTTTCGGGGAGAAAAAGAGGGGTTATCTGTCTTTTGATAGCGAACTCCTAGATCAATTCCTATAGAACCTTGTGGCTTTACATCAATTTCATTGCTCCCAAAAATAGAAGAGAAAAACTTTGAATTGACATATAGTTCTGGAAGAAGGTCTTTTTGTGCTTCATCATTTTGCCCTATATTTTTACCAATCAGAGTAATTTTTTGCTGGAAATAAGCATTCATTTGTGCTTTAAGCACGCGCTTTTCAAATTCTTCTGGCGTTAAGATTAAGGGAGTCCCAACGGGAAAGTCTGCAATAGACGCAGTAAAAATATACAATTCTTGTTCAGGGTCATAGCTATAAAAAGAAGTAATGTCTTGACTTTGGGGCAAAGCGATTCTTCCCAATTCAGAAGTGTCTTTAGTTGAGTCTTGCCCATTACTTTTGTAGATTCCTATACCCCAAAATAAAGTGAGCAATAGGAAAAAGCGTAGGTATTCTAAATGCGCTTTTCTTTGTTCAATCAAAGGTCGTTTACAATTTATTCAAAGCTTGCTTGATAAGTTCTTCTACAGAACTCTCTGGGGCACCTTGAATGATGTTATCAATCACTTTCTCGGCTTGCTTTCTAGAGTAACCAAGAACCTCTAAAGCTGATAACGTTTCTTCTTTGATTGTATTGCTTTTAAATGAGGGTATTTCCCCCATTCCTCCCACATTTTGAATTTTGTCTTTTAACTCGATTAGAACCCTTTGTGCTGTTTTTAATCCAATTCCTTTTACGGCTTTTATAGCCGCTAAATCTTCATGTACTATTGCTTGTTGAATTTCTGTTGGGGTCATGGAAGATAACATGGTTCGAGCGATATTTGCACCAATCCCCGAAATAGAAATTAATAACCGAAAAATACTACGCTCCACGGGTTGATAAAAACCATAGAGGGTATGGGCATCTTCCCTTATTTGTAAATGGGTGTGTAAACGAATGTTTTCAGCAGAACCAATTTGTTCATAGGTGTGCAAAGAAATATTGACTTCATAACCTACACCATGGCAATCGATTACCACATATGTTGGATTTTTTTCAATTAGGCGACCGTGTAGTAGGGTTATCATATTGGTTATTTCTGTTGTTTTTGTTGGGCATCCACTACAGCAACGGCAGCCATATTGACCATTTCATCAACACTGGCCCCTAATTGAAGTACGTGAACTGCTTTCTCTACCCCTAATAAAATTGGTCCTAAAGACTGCGCTCCATTGAGTTCCTTTAAGAGTTTATAGGTTATATTCGCAGATTCTAGACTAGGGAAAATTAAGGTATTAACATTCTTTTTTACTAGTTCTGAAAAAGGGAACTTCTCTTCAAGCATTTCTTTATTTAAAGCAAAATCTGATTGCAAGGGACCATCGACTTCAAGCTCTGGGTAATATTGGTGAAGGTAATCCACTGCATCACTTACTTTTTTCACCCCGGGATACTTTGACGCCCCAAAGTTAGCAAAGGTAATCATGGCAGTCACCGGTTTGAATCCAAACATTTCAACCACCTGCGCATTCATATAAGCGATTTTAGCTAATTCTTTAGCCGTGGGATCAATATTGATAGAAGTATCTGATAAGAACAAGGGACCTCTTTCTGTCAACATTAAGTTTGTAGCGGCAATTCTAGTCACTCCTTTGGCCTTACCAATAATTTTCATTACCGGTTTTACAACCGAAGCATAATTTCTTGAATAACCTGAGAGCATAGCGTCTGCATCTCCTGTTTTAACCATCATAGCAGCAAAATAATTTCGTTCTCTCATAATCGATTTTGCTTCATATTCTGTTACCCCTTTTCGCTTTTGCTCTTCCCAATAATGCAAGGCGTAATGGTTTTTGATTTCTCGCTCCTCCAAACTTTTAGGGTCAAGAATTTCTACAGAATCAGGGTCGAAATCAATGGAAGCCATCAAATCTTTAATCACCTCTTTTCTTCCCAAAAGAATAGGTTTTGCAATCCCTTCTTCTTTGACAATTTGGGCTGCTTTTAGCACATCGAGTTGATCTGCTTCGGCAAAAACCAACTTTTTAGGGTCTTGTTTTGCCCTGTGGTGTAATACCCTTAAGGTTTTTTGTTCACTCCCGGTTCTCGCGGCTAATTCCTCGCGGTAGCGATCCCAATCTTCTATGGGCTCTTTTGCAAGACCAGATTCCATTGCGGCTTTAGCAACAGCCATGGGTACCTCAACAATTAAACGTGGGTCGAAGGGTTTTGGGATGATATAATCACGCCCAAAGGTTAATCGTGTTTCATTGTACGCTAGGTTTACCTGCTCTGGAACCGGCTTTTTTGTCAACTCGGCTAAAGCCTTAACCGCTGCCATTTTCATGGCTTCGTTAATTCCAGTAGCACGAACATCAAGTGCTCCCCTAAAAATAAAAGGAAAGCCTAGAACATTGTTTACTTGATTAGGATGATCTGAACGACCAGTCGCCATTAAAATATCATCTCTGGTTGAACAAGCTAGATCATAGGCGATTTCTGGATCTGGATTTGCCATGGCAAAAACGATGGGGTTTTTCGCCATAGATTTCAGCATATTTGGGGTAACAATATTCGCCTTCGATAGTCCAATGAAAACATCGGCATCTTGCATGGCGTCTTCTAATGTATTTAGGTCTAAAGCCGTCGCAAATTCAGCTTTTTCTGGGGTTAAGTTTTCGCGATCTTTTCGAATTACGCCTTTACTGTCTGTCATAACAATATGCTCTGGATTTGCCCCAAAAGCTTTGTATAATCTAGTACAAGATACCGCTGCAGCCCCAGCTCCAGAAATAACAATCCTAATCTCTTCTATTTTCTTCTCAGACAATTCTAAAGCATTGAGTAGAGCGGCACAAGAAATAATGGCTGTTCCATGTTGATCGTCATGCATTACTGGAATATCCAGTTCTTCTTTTAGTCGTTGCTCGATCTCAAAGGCTTCTGGTGCTTTAATATCTTCCAAATTAATCCCGCCAAAAGTGGGGGCTATTGCCTTCACCGCTGCGATAAATTCTTCTGGGTTTTTTGCATTTACCTCAATGTCAAAGACATCAATTCCAGCAAATATTTTAAATAATAGACCTTTTCCTTCCATGACAGGCTTTGAGGCTTCGGGTCCTATATCCCCTAAGCCAAGTACAGCTGTTCCGTTAGAAATTACGGCAACCAGATTACCCTTATTGGTGTATTTATAGACGTTGTCAACTTCTTTATCAATTTCTAAACAGGGTAAAGCTACCCCAGGAGAATAGGCCAAGGCTAAATCACGTTGAGTACTGTAATTTTTTGTTGGAACTACTTCTATTTTTCCAGGTTGTGGTTTAGCGTGATAGACTAAAGCCTCCCTACGATTGTTTTCTTTACTCATAGTAATGTATTACAACAAATGTAGGAAGTCCTTTTTAATAGACGCAATTAATCAAAAAAAAAGCCGCTCTTTAAGAGCGGTTTTTTTTAGTATTTAATTTAAAGAATATTTATTCGCTTTCTTTTTGACTAACGAAGAGCGAAAAGATTCCTCCAATAATCAAAAAGCTTCCCGCTAAACGTATGACGTTAATCGGGTTATTTCCTAACAAATCATACACAAAATACTGCATGGTAAAAATCTGAATGATCATAGGAATTACGATAAACATATTAAAAATCCCCATGTAAACTCCTGTCTTATCCCTGGGAATGGAAGAGGCTAGCATTTGATAAGGCATGGCCATCATTGAAGCCCAAGTAATCCCTAAACCAAAAGAAAAGAGATATATCTGTGATACCTCAATCCCACTCCCAAAAGGAAGGGTGAAGATGATATCTGTATCGTTTAATTGGGGCATGCAAAGCAATCCTATTCCCCCAATCGCTAAACTGACAAAGTGCAATCGCTTTGCTCCCAGCTTTTGTGCGATAGGGATCAAGGCAAAAGCAATCGAAAAACAAATGATATTATAAGTACCATTGAGGTTTCCTGTTAAGAGTTGTGCTTGGTTAAAGAAACTACTGTTGGGATCCATTGTATTGTACAAAGACATCGATAAAGCAGAAGTTAAGTACTGCCAATAACAGAACATAGCATACCACGGGAAAAACATCACAGGGATAAGCTGTTTCATGGTTGTGGGCATTTCTTTAAAAGCCACCACGATCTCTTCCCAAGTGCGTTTTATGATACTTCCTTTTAGTTTTTCTGCTTCTAGTTTTGCTAATTCCTCTTCAGTGGGGGGATATTCAGAGGTCGTTAAGACAGTGACTAATATTGTTGCGGTTGAAGCAATGGCACCAATTCCAAAGGCCCAATAGGTAGAAACAGGAATTCCATTGTCCATTTTATCACTCATGGCTAAAATCCCAAGGGAAACTAGAATGGCTGGTGTAAAGTTCGCTAAAGTAGTTCCTAATCCAGTAAAGAAACTCTGCATTAAAAAGCCTAGAGAATATTGCTTCTCTGGCAATTTATCGGATATAAAGGCACGATAAGGTTCTAAAGCGATATTATTCGCCGCATCTAAAATCCATAATAAACTCGCTGCCATCCAGATCGAACTAGAAAAAGGCATGGCGATTAAGGCTAAACTAGCAATAATTGCCCCTATGAGGAAGAAAGGCTTTCTTCGGCCAAATTTAGGCGACCAAGTGCCATCGCTAATTGCCCCAATAATGGGTTGAACCAAGAGTCCTGTAACAGGTCCCGCTAACCAAAGCATTGGTAATTCAGCCTCGTTTGCGCCGAGGTATTTGTAGATAGCGCTCATATTGCTTTGCTGTAAACCAAAGCTAAATTGCACCCCAAAGAAGCCAAAATTCATGGTAAGGATTTGGCCAAAGGAGAGTTGTTTTTTTTCCATCGTTAATTATTTGGTCGAGGCAAGTTGAGTGGGTGTAATTTGGGTTTGAAGTCGTTTGGCAATGTGTTCTCCTACTTTATTTCCTTGACTCACTCCTTCTTCAATTGCCATCATATAATGAATCCCTCCATA
>JBMYNN010000022.1:0-30623 GCA_049598335.1 Flavobacteriaceae bacterium | reverse complement strand
GCCTGCTTTGGGAGCAGGAGGTCGCAGGTTCGAATCCTGCCACCCCGACAAAAATGGACCACGGGATGTGGCGCAGCCTGGTAGCGCACACGCATGGGGTGCGTGGGGTCGCAGGTTCAAATCCTGTCATCCCGACTAAAAACTTAGGTTTTTATAAAAAAAAGGATGGGTAACTTCATCCTTTTTTTTAACTATTCAGTTAAATTAATTTGTCGCCTTAAAGTTTCTTTTTAAATAATCTCTAGCTGGTTAATATCACTTTTGTATTTTTATACTTTAACATCTTATCTATGAAAAATATTGTCCTTATAATCTGCGGTTGTTCTTTTCTATCTTTTAGCTGTGATGCACAAGAAAATGGCCCAAAAATTCAATTACCCACCACGATAGATTACACCTATGAAGTTGTGACAGACAGTATTGACATCCCATGGGGGTTAACCTTTTTAAACAATAATGAATTATTGGTGACAGAGAAAGCTGGTATTCTCTATCATGTTGTCGACGGTATAAAAACAGAAGTACAAGGATTACCCCCAGTTTATGTAAGAGGGCAAGGGGGATTGCTCGATATCGCCATTGCTCCTAACTATGAAGAAACTGGCATAATTTACTTTACCACAAGTTCACCATTAGGCGAAGACAAAGGGGGGCATACCGCATTATATAGCACTCAACTGGAAGGAAATCAATTAGTCAATACTAAACTCTTATACAAAGGAGATTATAACACTAAAAAGGGGCAACATTGGGGCTCACGTATTTCATTTGACGATCAAGGACATCTGTATTTTTCTATTGGCGATCGCGGGAATCGCGAGGTCAACCCACAAGATATCACAAGAGATGGCGGAAAAATCTATCGCTTAAATCTCGACGGAAGCATTCCACAAGACAATCCTTTTGTAGATAATGACAATAACAGAAAAGCCATTTACAGCTATGGCCACCGTAATCCGCAAGGAATGATCACCCATCCAGAAAGTGGAAAAATATGGGTACACGAACATGGCCCTCGTGGCGGTGATGAAATCAATGTAATTCAAGCAGGTAAAAACTATGGGTGGCCTATTATCACCTATGGTATAAATTACAGTGGAACCCCCATTACAGATATTACTAAAAAAGAAGGGCTAGAGCAACCCTTATACTACTGGCTCCCTTCTATTGCTCCATCTGGGATGGCTTTCTCGACCTCGGGAGTTTACCCAAACTGGAAAGGAAATCTCTTTGTAGGTTCATTGAGATTTGAATACTTAGAACGCCTAGAAATAAAAAATAATCAGGTGATCAAACGCGAAAAAATCTTGGACTCAATTGGTCGAGTGCGCAATGTTGAACAAGGCCCAGACGGTTACCTCTACGTAGGGGTAGAAGGAAAAGGAATTTTAAAAATTGTCCCTAAATCTTAAACTAATGCGTCTTTTATTTTCTTTTTTAATCACAGCATTAAGCTTAACAAGCTTTAACCTTTATCAGCAAAAACCACTAGAACAAAGCATCGCAGACGGGAAAGAAATCTATGCCGACTTTTGCTTACAATGCCATATGGCCAAAGGAGAAGGAGTTAAAGGCGCGTTCCCTCCTTTAGCAAACTCAGATTATTTAAAAAATATTGATCAAAGTATCCATGCCATCAAATACGGTTTAAAAGGACCTATAAAGGTCAATGGGGAGAGTTATAACGGTAATATGATTACTCAAGGTTTAGATGAAGAAGAAATTGCCGATGTTATGAATTATATTTTAAATAGTTGGGGGAATTCTAGCACTGTAATCATCACAGAAGAAAAAGTCGCCTCTATCAAAAAATAAACATGTCCCTATCTCGTCTACTTCGTTCACCTTTTAAAAAGGAAAATCTTTATAAAACAGCCTATGTGATAATAGCAGTGGTATTTTTATTTTGGATGCTATTTCTAGACAGTCATTCATGGCTAACCCATAAAGAGCTCAACGAGGAAATAGAAAAGCTAGAAGCGAGAAAAAAAAATCTACAACAAACCATTGAGAGAGATAAAGCTGCAATAAACCAATTAGGAAATTTAGACAGTCTTGAAAAATATGCACGTGAAAACTATGGGCACAAACGTAAAGACGAGACAATTTTTATTGTCGAAGATTGAGCATCTTTTTAAGAAAAAAATTCGTTAAATTGTTAAAAAACCTCATTGAAATGCTTTTTATTCCGCATGAATAAATTGTACTTTTAAAAACAAAAAAATCCCATGGGTAAAGTCATAGCTATTGCAAATCAAAAAGGAGGAGTTGGTAAAACAACCACCTCTGTCAATCTTGCTGCAGCATTAGCGATACTTGAGAAAAAGGTTCTCCTTATTGATGCAGACCCACAAGCCAATGCAACTTCTGGACTAGGGATTTCTGTCGATGATAAAAAATTGGGGACTTATGAACTACTAGAGCATACTGCTACGACAGAACAAACCATTGTCAAGACCAGTGTACCCCATTTAGACATCATCCCTTCTCATATTGATCTTGTAGCAATTGAAATTGAATTAGTCGACAAGAAGGAAAGGGAATTTATGTTGAAAAAAGCACTAAAACCTGTACAAGGTCAATATGATTATATCTTAATTGACTGTGCTCCATCTTTAGGGCTAATTACCCTAAATGCATTGACTGCATCAAATTCGATCATCATTCCTATACAATGCGAATATTTTGCCTTAGAAGGATTGGGTAAATTACTCAATACCATTAAAAGTGTTCAAAAAATTCACAATGCTGATCTTGATATTGAAGGGCTTTTATTGACCATGTACGACGCTAGATTGCGTTTGTCTAATCAAGTTGTCGAAGAGGTAAAAAAACACTTTGGTACTATGGTGTTCAAAACCATTATCCAAAGAAACATTCGTTTAAGCGAAGCTCCCAGTTATGGAGAAAACATCATTGAATATGATGCCACCAGTAAAGGGGCACAAAATTATTTAAGTTTGGCTGAAGAAGTTTTAAAGAAAAACAAGTAAACCATGGCAAAATCAGGTAAAAAACCCGCTTTAGGTAGAGGACTCTCTGCACTTTTACAAGACCCAGAAAACGACATACAATCTGCAACAGATAAAAATGCCGATCAGGTCGTGGGTAATGTCATAGAATTAGCCATAGAGCAAATCGAAGTCAATCCTTTTCAACCCCGAACCCAATTCAATGAAGAAAGCTTAAAAGAATTAGCTGGTTCAATTCAAGAGCTGGGGATTATTCAACCCATCACCGTTAGGAAAACTGCCTTTAACGCATTTCAATTAGTTTCTGGAGAAAGACGTTTCCGCGCAGCGAAAATGATAGGATTAGCTACTGTTCCTGCCTATGTTAGAATTGCAAATGATCAAGAATCACTTGAAATGGCTTTGGTTGAAAATATACAACGACAAGACCTAGATCCAATTGAAATTGGATTATCATATCAACGTTTGATCGATGAAATTTCTCTTACCCAAGAGCAATTGAGTCAAAGAGTAGGAAAGAAAAGATCAACGATTGCTAATTATATGCGCTTACTCAAACTTGATCCCATTGTACAAACTGGGATGCGAGACGGATTTTTATCCATGGGGCACGGCCGTGCTTTAATTAATGTGGATGACAGAGAAAATCAACTTGACCTTTATCAAAAAATCATCAAAGGAGATTTAAGCGTTCGTAAAACAGAAGCCTTAGTGAAAGCCCTCAAAAATCGAGCTGTAGAAAAAGAAGCGGTTCATACCCCTCCTTATTTAGAAGAAGGCGTGGCAGAATTTAGTCAGTTTTTTGATATTGAGGTTAATATTAGCTTTAACAAAGATGGCAAAGGGGTGATTCATATTCCTTTTGACTCTCAACAGGAATTTAGCCGCATCAAAAAACGTTTAAAACGTGAGGAATAAACTTCTCTTTATATTTTTCACCCTCTTTTCTATGCTTTCTTTTAGTCAGGACCGTACAGTTCTAGATGCTTTACCCAGAAGAGAGCGCATCAAAAAAGATTACCTAACTCCTTCTAAAGCGGCATTCTATTCGGCAGTGGTCCCTGGACTAGGACAAATCCATACAAGACGCTACTGGACACTCCCAATTATCTATGGTGGTTTAGCCACTGCAGGCTATTTTTACAAAACACAAAGTGATGCTTACAACCGCTATAGAACAGCTTATAAACAAAGAATTAGAGGAGATTTTACTGATGAATTTACCAATAAAATTGCCCTAAATAGTCAATTAGTCGAAGGAATGGAATTTCATAAAACCAATAGAGATCTTGCTTTTCTGTGGCTAGTGGGAGGATATTTACTCAATATTTTAGATGCTAACGTTGGGGCACATTTACTACAGTTTAACGTGGATCAAGATTTAGCGTTTAAGCCCTATTTTAATCAAGAAAATATTTATGCTGACCCTACTATTGGGGTAGCCCTTCAACTTAAGTTTTAACTATGAAGATTGCACTACTAGGATATGGGAGAATGGGGAAAGCCATTGAAGAATTGGCAAAAGGTCGAGGTCACGAGATTGTGTCTATACAGGATAAAGACAGTAGCCAAGGAGACATTTCTAAAGCAGATGTTGCTATTAACTTTAGTATTCCAACAGCAGCAGTAGATAATTTAAAAATGGCCTTTGACCATGGTGTACCAGTGGTTTGTGGGACTACAGGTTGGCTTGCAAAATTAAATGAAATTCACGACTACTGTAAGCTTAAAAAGTGTGGATTCCTTTATGCTTCTAATTTTAGCATCGGCGTAAATTTATTTTTTAAGCTAAATGAACTAACCGCTAAATTGATGAAGGGTCAAGAAAAAAAATATACCGCCCACTTAGAAGAAACCCACCATATCCATAAAATTGATGCACCTAGTGGAACAGCCATTACACTAGCAGAAGGAATTGCAGCACAAAACGATCGCTATAAAAAGTGGTCTATGGACCAAGAGACAAATGATTTAAAAATTAGCGCTTATCGTGAGGGGGAAGTCCCTGGAACTCACACTATCACTTATTCTTCTGCTGTAGATGAAATTAGTATAGAACACAAGGCGCACTCCAGACAAGGGTTTGCCCTTGGCGCAGTAATTGCTGCAGAATGGCTTAAAGGTAAAGAAGGCATTTTCACTATGAAAGACGTATTAAATTTATAATTTGACTTATGACACTATTACAATGGTTTATCTTTTTTCTCGCACTACAACTCATCCATTTTGGAGGGAGCTGGAAGCTTTATCAAAAAGCGGGAAGAAAAAGTTGGGAAGCCCTGATTCCTATCTATAATGCAATCGTATTAATGCAAATTATAAGGCGTCCTAGATGGTGGGTTATCCTGTTGTTCATCCCTATAATTAATTTGATGATATTCCCTGTTATATGGGTAGAAACCCTGCGCAGTTTTGGAAAAAACTCCTCCCTAGATACCGCACTAGGGATAATAACTTTTGGTTTATATACCTACACCATCAATTATAGCAATAATGTTCAATATGTGGCAGAACGCTCTTTAGTTCCTCGCACCTGGTTTGGCGAATGGATTAGTGCTCTAATTTTTGCTATTACGGCAGCAACATTGGTACACAATTACTTTATACAACCCTATATCATCCCCACAGGATCGCTAGAAAAAACATTATTGATTGGTGACTTTCTCTTCGTGAGTAAATTCCATTATGGTGCTCGTGCCCCAATGACCCCAGTTGCATTTCCCATGGTACACGATACTTTACCTATCGTAAAAACTAAATCCTATTTGGATTTCCCGCAACTCCCCTATTTTAGACTACCAGGGTTTCAAAAAGTAGCTCGCAATGAAATCGTTGTCTTTAGTTGGCCTGCAGATACAGTCAGACAGTTTTTTGTAAAAGAAAAAGGAGTGCGAAAACCTATAGACAAGAAATCAAACTATGTCAAACGCTGTGTAGGTATTCCAGGAGACACCCTTTCCATCATTGATGGTTTTGTTCATATCAATGGAGAAAGAAGTATTTTGCCCGAAAGAGCAAAGACACAATATGTCCATACCGCTTATAGGGCAAAAGGGATCTCTGGTAGAAAATTACAGTCAGAAAAGTTTAAAGACTTCACCCGAAAATACCGTATTGACAATATTAGCAATGAAAGCTATCAAGCTTTACAGCCTTATATCTATGGAATTTACTCTAATGAAAGGGATAACTTTGTTGTGATTAGTCCAGCTGCTGGAATACCAGATGAAGTCGCGCGAAAGCTACGCTTGAAAATGAGTGAAATATTAGAAACGCAAAAAGAACTATTACTCACCATTGCAGAAGCTAATCGTTTAAAGGTGGTTATGGAATTAGACAGTATTATAAGACAAGTCAACCGTTCAAAAACACCTAACACAAGCTTTTTCCCTAACCATTTACCCTATGATTGGAATGAAGATAACTTTGGTCCCATTGTTCTTCCTAGAGCGGGGACAAGTGTTGATTTAACGGTACAGAATCTCCCGCTTTACAAAAAGATTATTCGAGAATACGAAAAGAACCTTTTAACTGTAAAAGATGGAGCGATCTTGATTAATGGAAAAGAAACCACCCAGTACAACTTTCAACAAGACTACTACTGGATGATGGGAGACAATCGACATCGATCTGAAGATAGTCGGTATTGGGGATTTGTTCCAGAAGATCACATCGTGGGAAAACCCGTACTGATCTGGTTTAGTATTGAAGGAATCAATGATGGTATTCGCAACTGGAGCATTCGTTGGGATAGAGTAATGACAACTGTTAAAGGGGAAGGAAAAGCCTTTGCCTTTGGGCCTTATGTTTTCGGAATTATTTTAATCTGGCAAATCGTTGCCTTTATTTTAAGAAGAAAAAAAGCACAATCGGCATAATGCAATTTGTCCCAGCTTATTTCCCTTCCATTGAATACGTTAATGCTTTGATAAAAGCTAAAGAGGTAACCTTTACTCTAGAATCAAATTATCAAAAGCAAACTTTTCGCAATAGATGTAGCATTTATGGGGCTAACGGAAAACTTAATCTCACCATCCCTATACAGCATCTAAAACAACAAAGTCATCAAAAAGATAAAGCAGTGAAGATTATGTGGGAAGAAAATTGGCAAAAACTTCATTGGAGATCCCTTACAACTGCTTATCGCTCTTCTTCATTTTTTGAATTTTATGAAGACCAAATTGAAGAAACCTTCTTTAAACAACCAGAAAAATTAATGGACTTCAATATAAGTCTTATAAAATGTATCTTATCCTTATTAGAAGTTGAAATAGCATTTTCGTTTATAGAAAACTACAGTCCTCTATCTCCCTTAGAAGAAAGCTTAATCAATGCGAAAAAAGAATCGTTAATAAGCTATCCTATCTATCGACAAGTCTTTTCTACAAAACACGGTTTTATTCCACATTTAAGCATTTTAGACCTCATTTTTAATCTAGGGCCTCAAAGTCTAGACTACCTTGAGCGCTTAAACTAATCCCATCCCAAAGTGGTCAGAATTGGATAATGGTCAGAAAATCTTTTCTCAATTACTTCAAAAGAATTGACTTTGAATTCTTGCTCCACAAAAATAAAATCTATCCTTAGGGGAAAAGAAGAAAAATAGAACGTTTCTCCCAATCCTTTTCCAGCCTCAGCAAAAGCATCTTTACGGCCTTTAGCTAATGCTTTATAGGTTTTTGAAAATTGGGTGTTATTAAGGTCTGTACACAATATCGAGGGTAAGTCACTGTTATTTTCTACTGCATCAAATTGTCTTATCTGATTTAACTGCTTTATAAAAACCTCATCAAATTTTATTTTCAATGCAGCTGAATTTGGATTAGTAAACAAACTGTCTTCAGCATTAATTCTAAAAGATTCAAAATGTAAATTATACACTCTAAAACGCTTCTGTCTGAAAGACAAATCAACATATACACCACTATTGGTAGAGTTATCAAAATCAATATAACCCTGATCCAAAATTGGGAATTTAGAATAAATTGCTAGGGGAGATTTCCCCATAGATCTATTGGGTTGTATATAACGATAATCATAAGTGTCTAAAAGTGGAGTACCAGTCTTCGAATACTCTTGAAAACAGATAATATCAGGATTGTTTTCCTGAATCATTTGCGTTATTTCACGAGAGACATCTTTTCCTTGAATCCAATTGAATTTATTAAATAAACGCACATTATAACTCATAACAGAAATAGAAGAGCTACTCTTTCTTATACTATTTTTAGGAAATTGGTAGAGTAAATTCCATTCCCCATAACCTATTAAAAAAGCCCACATAAATAATAAAAAAGGCCATTTAATTTTGATCACCCAGTAGCCAAATAACAACAGATTGACAAGCACTACAAGAGGCACAAATAAATTGAGGATAGAAAAATCAAAGAAAGAAGGGATACTTCCCATCAACATTAATTGAAAAACAAGGAATAAAGTGTTGAAAGTGAGTAACAATTTCTCAAAAACATTTAATTTCATATATAAAGAATTGGAAATTATTTTTTTCCAGCATTAAAAAGCAACTCTTTTTCTTCTTTTGTAAGACTATCATAACCAGAGGCACTGATTTTATCAAGAATACGATCAATTTTTTCTTGATTACTCTCGACGGTTCTTTTAGTGTTTCTTTTTGGGGTTTTATAAACTGTTTTCATTTTTGATTGAGTGGTAAAAAGAGTTCCAAACCACTTCCAAAATCGTTCAAAACTCCTCCCAATATCATTTCCATTCTGTAATTGTTGCGCATATATATATCCCAAAGCTGCTCCACCAATATGGGCTAAATGACCACCAGCATTTCCAGTGGGAATTTGTAAAACATCTACTATCACTAAAGCAATTCCAATGTACATTAACTTGACATTGAAGAATAACAAACGTACTTCTTGTGTGGGCATATAGGTACAACTAAAAATTAGCACTGACATGACACCTGCAGAGGCGCCTACCATTTGTGGCGATTGATCTTTAAATGCTGGAAAGATGGCATAGCTTAATATAAAAACTAAGCCCCCAAGTAATATTCCCATAAAATATACATTGATAAAACGCTGTGAGGAAAATAAGTTTAGAAAGAATTGCGAGGCATAGTATAGTAAAAGCATATTCCAAAAAATATGCCCTATACTATGATGCAAAAAACCATAGGTAAACAAACTCCATGGTTGATAAATAAAATCTCCTATCGAGGAAGGAAGCTCAAAAATTGATAAAAAACTTTGAGAAGGTAAGTTGAACAAAAAGAATATTGAGCGAAGAAAAAATGGAATGACAAAGCAAACAACATTGATTAAGATCAATTTTTCTGCAATATTAAATTGACTAAAACGCTGATATAAAGTATCTATTCTACTCATCTTAATCCCAACGATTTTTATTGAACTGATTCTTTTTCCAATAATACATCATCAAAAAACCTGTCACTGCACCACCAACATGAGCAAAGTGTGCAATGGGTCCTATAGAATAAGAAGAAAATCCTAAAAATAAATCCCCTAAAATTAATAACGGAACAAAATATTTCGCCTTAATTGGAATAGGGATAAATATTAGAAACAAAGGAACATTAGGAAACATAAAAGCAAAAGCAACTATTATCCCATATAAGGCTCCAGAAGCTCCAACCATAGAGGCGAAATAACCACTATAAGCAGCTCTAACATCTTCGATACTAACAAGATTTAACCAACCGTCTCCCACCCTGTTTGCGGCCATAGAGTTGATAAAATCTTGAGTGCTAATCCCAGCTTCATTCAATACTGCAGTAACCGAATGAAATTGATACCCATAGGCTAACATTTGTAATGCAGCTGCACCTAGGCCTGCAGAGAAATAATAAAACAAGAATTTTTGTTTCCCCCAGAGTTGTTCTAATGGGGAACCAAACATCCACAACCCAAACATATTAAAAAGGATATGAGACATATTCCCATGCATAAACATATGGGTTAGTGGCTGCCATATTTGAAAAGAAGGATTGAGGTAAAAATGCAACGCCATTTGATCTGTAAAAAATTCTCCTAATATACCTTTGGCAAAAAAGAAAATTCCATTGATGATTAATAAGTGTTTTACAGTATCTGTTATCCCACGCATTTACCTAAATCTTTTCTCAAGTTCTTCTTTGTTCAAAGAAACAAAAATCTGTCGATTAAATGGAGAAAGCTGTACTTCTTTACAAGCAAATAAATCGTTGATTAATTGCTGTTGCTCTTCTAATTTTAAAATTTTCCCTCTTTTGACGGAGAGTGTTTTAGCCAGTGATTTAACCATAACGTCTGTTTGAGTAAAAGTGTCTTGTGGCAGATTATTTTCTATGGAAGAAAACAAATCCTCAAATACTTTAATTGCCATGTTTTCAGAGCAAACACTTGGAATTCCCAAAACCTCAACAGTATTCCTTTTTTGTTCTCCTAAATGAAAACCAACAGCAACTAATAAACTTTTAAAAGCATCAAATAAACCCATTTGCATTGCAGTCAAAGGGATTTCTAAAGGAAAAAGTAATTGTTGACTAGCCGAATTTGAATGGGTAACATTCGCTAAGAAAAACTCATACAAAATACGTTCGTGGGCCCTTTGTTGATCAATCAACAATAGGGCTGCTCCTGTTGAACTTACAACATAGCGATTCATCAATTGAAAAATCTTTTGCTCAGTCATTCTCTGGTCTACCTCTTCATTTGATAACATATTCATATCTGAAGACACTGTACTCCCTATTTCTTGATAAAGAGATTCCCATTGCGGACTAAGTTTTGAAGAAAAAGACCGAGCAGGTGGATTACTAAAAGGATTAAAATTGTGATCTACTTCTATTTTTGGTGGAACGGCAGATTTATCTACTTGTTGATAGGATACATCTAAATTGGGATCTCGATCAAAATCTAGGGTTGGAGCCACTTGAAACAACCCCAAACTGTGTTTTACAGCAGAACGAAGAATAGCAAACAGGCTTTGCTCATTTTCAAATTTCACTTCCGTCTTAGTGGGGTGAATATTAATATCGATAGTATTAGGGGCTAGATCAAAAAAAAGAAAATAACCAGGATAAGCTCTATCATTTAACAAGCCCTCAAAGGCGGTAAAAATCGCATGATGTAAAAAACTACTTTTTACAAATCGTCTATTGACAAAGAAAAACTGCATCCCTCTACTGCGCTTAGCTGCCTCTGGCTTTAAAATAAAACCATTGATGGCAGATACCGAGGTGTTTTCTTCTACTGGGACAAGCTTTTCTTCTATTTTATTACCAAAGATATGCACCAAGCGTTGTTTTAGTTTTCCGGCTGGGAGATCAAATAGTTCTGATCCACCGTGTACCATAGAGAAACTTAACTCTGGATGAGCAATAGCCACCCGATGAAACTCATCGATAATATGTCTTAACTCAACTGAATTTGACTTTAAGAAATTTCGTCTTGCGGGCACATTAAAAAACAAATTACTCACTGTCATAGATGTCCCTTCTGGAGCGACCATTAATTCTTGCTCTATAATTTCTCCACCGGCAAATTTAATTTTTGTAGCGAGTTCGTCTACGGTTCTTTTAGTATGCATTTCTACTTGTGCTACAGCAGCGATAGATGCAAGTGCTTCCCCGCGGAAACCCTTCGTGTGCAATGCAAATAAATCGTCTGACTGCTTTATCTTAGAAGTGGCGTGACGTTCAAAGGCTAATCGAGCATCTGTTGCACTCATTCCCAAACCGTTATCTACTACTTGGATTAACTGTTTTCCAGCTTCTTTAACAATTAATTGAATTCTACTCGCCTTAGCATCGATCGCATTTTCAAGTAATTCTTTGACAACAGAAGCAGGGCGTTGAACCACTTCACCCGCAGCAATTTGATTGGCGACATGATCAGGAAGTAAAGCAATTACATCTTCCATATATTATAAACGAAATATAGAGAGATCAAAGTCAATGATGTATAAAAAGATCAGAACTAACACTCCAATGATAATTAAAAGTGTGGGGGAAAGCGAGCGATTGTTTCTGTTGCGACTTGCGGCACGGGCCTCTTGCCATTTTTTACCAAAATCATTTGCGTTGTAGGTATCCCTATATTTATTAAAGGTCGAATCAAAATCATAAGGATTTTCAATTTCTTTTCCTTGATAATAGCGCGGGGTATAGTTGTACCTGCGGTTCCGATTCAATTTAAAAAGACTCGATTTTAACATACTAATTCTTTTCTCTAAAGTACATTTTTTCCCAAAAAGGATTTGAAAAAAGGAAGGAAAAACGCTACTGCTGTGCTAGGGCAATCATTTTTAATGCTGTGATTGCTGCTTCAACACCCTTATTGCCATGTTGACCACCACTACGATCAATGGCTTGCTGAAATGTGTTATCTGTTAAAACACAAAAAATAACAGGTCGATTTGAGCTTAAATTAAGGGAGACTATTCCCTGGGTAACTCCTTGACAAACAAAATCAAAATGTTTTGTTTCTCCCTGAATTACACTCCCAATAACAATCACTGCATCTACCTGCTGTTCCAGAGCTTTTTTAGCCCCAAAAACTAATTCAAAACTTCCAGGGACATTTGTTCTAATGATATTTTGTTTTTCTACCCCACAAGCTACAAGTGCTTCTTTTGCCCCTAAAAATAAATTCTCTGTAATCTGCTTATTCCATTCAGCAACCACTAAGGCAACCTTATAGTCTTTGCCTGACGGAACTTCGGCTGGATTAAAATCAGATAAATTACTTTGGGCGGTAGCCATAGTCTATTGGTTTTCTAAACGACCAATTTGAATTTCTATCTGGGCAGCTTCTGGAGAAGCAGAAAATTCCTCTTGTATACGTTTAAAATACCCTAACGCCTCGCTTGTTTGGTTCAAGTTTGCCTCAATAAGACCAGCTTTAAAAAGATATCTAGGCGTGGTGAAATCGTTATTACTTGCTTTAACAGCTGCTTTGTAGTATTGCAGTGCTTTTTGATTATCCCCTAATTGAAGGTGAGCGTCCCCTAGCGCACCATTAGCTAGTGCAGACAACAATACATCGTCTGAACTAAAGTCTTCTAAATAGCTTATAGCTTCTTCGTATTGCTTAGTGTTGAAGTAAGCCATACCAATACTGTATTGGGCTAATCCTGCAGCTGGAGTACCACTATAATTTTCAATAATGTCTAAGAAACCGTATTTTCCATCTCCACCATTAATTGCTCTAGCATATAAGGCATCGCTTTCTTCTCCATTAACCGCAAGATTAAAATAGTACTGTGCTTGGTTCAATTCAGAAACTGCTGTTTCATTTTTTGGAACTAAAACATAGGAGTCATAGGATAAATAACCTAAGACTACTACTGTAATTACACCGATTATAGATAAAATGATATTTTGATTATTTGCAACAAACTCTTCTGTCTTAGAAGCATTAGCATCGAGAGATTCAAATACCTCTGCTGTTGTACTTTCTAACTGTTGTTCTTCAATAAGTGGCTTCGCTATTGATTTTTTTGCGCCGCGTTTTTTGTATGTTGCCATGGTTTTTTTGTATTTAAGTGCCCAAAAATAAACTTTTTATTCCAATCGTAAAAGGACCTTTGGGTTTCTTATCTTAGCGTCGATGAAATTAACTGCTCTCTCGATAACTAACTATAAAAATATTACCGCTGCAACTTATCAATTTGATGCACGTATAAACTGCTTTATTGGAAAAAATGGCGTTGGAAAGTCTAATGTACTCGATGCAATTTATCACCTGTGTTTTGGAAAAGGGTATTTTAATCCTTCTGCAATACAAAACATTCAGTTCGAAAAAGAATTCTTTTTACTAGAGGGTGTTTTTGAAAGAGAAGCGCGGGAAGAAAAGATTATTTGCAGTTTAAAAAAAGGCCATAAAAAAACCATGAAGCGCAACGGGAAAGTCTATGATCGATTAGCAGATCATATTGGCTTGCTCCCTCTAGTAATTATCTCTCCCTCTGATCGTGACCTTATTGTTGAAGGTAGTAGCACCCGAAGAAAATTTATCGATGGGGTAATGGGACAAACAGATAAAGCCTACCTCGAGAATCTTTTACAATACAATAAAGCTTTAGCACAACGCAACGCCTTATTGAAATACTTTGTCGCAAACCAAAGCTTTGATCAAGGGACTCTATCGATTTATGATGAACAACTCATTCAATTGGGAACAACAATTTACAACAAGCGAAAAAGCTTTTTAGAAACCTTTATTCCCATTGTAAAGAATCATTATAAAAGTATTAGTGAAAGTTTAGAAGATATCGCTATCCAGTATAATAGTGATTTGCACCAGCAAAATTTCACCGACTTATTGAGAAATTCACTCTCAAAAGATCGCAGTGCACAATTTACAACGGCTGGGCCTCATAAAGAAGATTTAGATTTCTTAATTCATGGGCAAGCTATCAAAAAATTTGGAAGTCAAGGACAACAAAAATCATTTTTAATTGCCTTAAAATTAGCCCAGTTTGACTTTATAAAAGCTCAAGCAAAGGTCCCGCCCATTGTTCTCCTAGACGATGTTTTTGACAAATTAGACCAAGATCGTGTTGGCTTGATCATGCAATTAGTTGAAAGCAATCACTTTGGACAAATATTTCTTTCTGACACTCATCAAGAACGCACCTTATCCGCTTTAAATACAACACAATTGTCTTATGCTATTTTTGAACTCTCTTAGATTTTATACCTTAGCCTCATGCTGAAATCCATCCTTATTATCCTATTAACATCAGCAGTATGGACTGCCTGTACAGAGGTTGCTGCTGATGATTTAAAGCATTTAGAAGGCCATTGGGAAATTTCAAAAGTAGAAGCACACGGAGAAACTTTTAGCCCTAAGGGAAGCGCTCCTGCCGTTGATTATTATCAAATGATTAATGACAGCATTGGGATTAAAAAGAAAATGGTTCCCAGTTTTGGAGAGAAATATAGTAGTTCAGAAGATTTGATTCAATACAGAATTATCTGTGTTAATGGAAATTACAGCATTCATTTCTTTAGCGCATTACAAGAGTGGAAAGAAGAAATTAAAAGTCTTTCTGCCGAGGAAATGATTCTTTTTCACAACGACAAATCTTATCACTACAAGCGTCATCAAAAAATAACTTACTAATGACAAAGAAAAAAAGATCTTTTGAACCCCAACCCATTAATGCGGTCTTACAACAAATCACAGAGCAGCGCAATCTCGCAAAAGGCTTAAATCAAATTAAGATCAAGCAAGCTTGGGAAGCAACTGTGGGCGCTAATGTAGGGCAATATACCCAAGAAATCTCTTTGAGAGGAAAAACGCTTTATGTTCATTTAACTTCTGCTCCATTAAGAGAGGAACTTTCTTATGGAAAAGAAAAAATCCTAAAACATCTGAACGATGCTTTAGGATCTAATGAGATTCAAAAAATTGTCTTACGCTAGAAAATTTCTCTACCAGAGAAGTGAAAAGCTCCTTCAATCGCAGCGTTTTCGTCACTGTCTGAACCGTGTACTGCATTTTCTCCCATAGAGGTTGCATAGAGCTTACGGATGGTTCCTTCTGCTGCATCTGCGGGGTTGGTAGCACCAATTAAGGTTCTAAAATCATTTACTGCATTATCTTTTTCTAGAATCGCCGCGATGATTGGTCCGCGGGTCATAAATTCAATGAGTTCTCCAAAAAATGGACGCTCGTTGTGGACACTATAAAAAGTCTCTGCATCTGTCTTAGAAAGTTGTGTTTTTTTCAAAGCAACAATGCGAAAACCTGCTGAAGTAATTTTTTCTAAGATCGCACCAGTATGACCATTTTCAACCGCATCTGGTTTAATCATAGTAAATGTTCTATTCGTTATCATAGTTTTTTTTTGTGCTGCAAATGTAACAAAATATCTTAGCTTATTGATTCGAGCCTTTAATTATTCAAAGACTTTTGTTTTCATTACTCTAATAGGTTTTGGTATATTTGAAGTGTTATGTATAAAGAATTCACACAGCAGCTTAAAGCGCTGCTTTCCACCCCACAAAACTGTGTTATTTTCCCCCACAAAAATCCCGACGGCGATGCGCTAGGTAGCACCCTTGCCCTATGGCATTTTTTGCAAAAAAAAGGGCACAAATGCCATATCATTTCCCCTAATGAATACCCTAAATTTCTCGAGTGGCTTCCTGGACAAGAGGAGATTTACTGTTTCAATAAAGACAGAGAAACTTGCGAAAAATTAATAGGAGAGGCAACAGTGTTTTTTACATTGGACTTTAATGCTTTAGCCAGAATTGCTCCCATAGATAAAATAGTAGAAAAAACAAGCACCCCAATTGTCATGATCGATCATCATGAGGCACCGCAATCTTACGCAAGATTAAAGTATTCAAACCCTAGCATTGGCTCTACCTGCGAGATGGTATTTAATATACTTTATACCTGGGACAATAG
This sequence comes from Flavobacteriaceae bacterium, assembly GCA_049598335.1. Taxonomy (GTDB): domain Bacteria; phylum Bacteroidota; class Bacteroidia; order Flavobacteriales; family Flavobacteriaceae; genus Arcticimaribacter. The sequence continues at coordinate 14,254 of JBMYNN010000022.1, read as the reverse complement.
TTTACTCGACAAGGACATTGCCAGCTGTATTTATACTGGTATGATGACAGATAGTGGATCATTTCGCTTTTCTTCTACCACAGCGACAACCCACAAAATTGTGGCTCAATTATTAGAATTAGGGGTAGAACATACCATTATACATCAAAACATCTATGACAGCTATCGTTTTGAAAGGTTACAATTGTTAGGAATTACCTTAAAAAACCTAACTAGGGTTGGTCAATTAAACGCTGTTTACACTTTTTTAAGCCAAGAAGAACTCAATTCCTGTGATTTTCAAAAAGGAGATACAGAAGGCTTTGTCAACTATGGGTTAAGCCTTGATGGAATTAAAATTTCGGTGATTTTAATCGAAAACAAACAAGAAGAGATGATCAAAATGTCTTTTCGTTCTAAAGGAGATTTTGATGTTAATAGCTTTGCACGAAAGTATTTTAATGGTGGAGGACACTTTAATGCCGCTGGCGGAATGTCAACAGATTCCTTAGTGGATACCCGTCTCAAATTAGAAAAAGCCATTCTTGCTAACTCTAGCCTACTCCAATGAAAAAAATAGTTCTTTTAACGGGAATTCTACTGTTCGCTTGCGCAGAACAAGAAGCTAGAAAACCCATATACAAGAGCAATCGGGAAGGACTTGAACAGTCCATTGATCGCAACAAAAAGATTAATAATCAACAACAAATGCTTTTTGAAAAAGTGATGGAGAAAGACTCTCTTTTAAAATTCAGCCCTTCTCCAGTAGGCTATTGGTATGCCTATAAAGAAAAAACGGAATCCAGCATTAGACCAGAACAGGGAGACAGGGTCAAATTTAGTTATATCATACAAACACTTGAAGGGGCAATTATTTATGACGAAATGGAATTAGGCACAGTAGACTATTTAGTGGATAAAGAAGAACTGCTCCCTGCTTTACGATATGCCGTAAAAGACTTGAGTCTTGGAGATATTGGGGTTTTTTTAATGCCGTCTTTTTTAGGTTATAGCTATCAAGGTGATGGAGAAAAAATTGGGATTAACCAGCCATTGCGGTTTACCATTCAACTAAAGGAATTAAATAAAGAAGCAAGTCTCAAAGATTCAAAATATTAAAGTAAATTTGACAACAAACTAATAATTTTTTCAATGAAAAATCTAAGCCTTTTATTAATCGCTTTTGCCATTATGGTCGGTTGCGCATCACAATACCCCGATCTAGAAAACGGTCTATATGCAGATATTATAACTTCTAAAGGTTCTATAATTGTCTCTTTAGCGCACGACAAAACTCCGATTACTGTAGCCAATTTTGTCTCTCTTGCAGAAGGAGAAAACGAGTTTGTAAGTGAAGAATTTAAAGGAAAAAAATACTATAATGGGATTGTATTTCATAGAGTAATTCCAGATTTCATGATACAAGGAGGAGATCCAACCGCAACAGGTTCTGGAGGTCCAGGCTATAAATTCGAAGATGAAATTACCGACTTAACCCATAATGGCCCGGGTATTCTTTCCATGGCAAATGCGGGTCCTGCTACAAACGGAAGTCAATTTTTTATTACCCATAAGGAGACCCCCTGGCTTGACGGAAAACATACAGTTTTTGGAGCAGTAGTCTCTGGACAAAACGTCGTGGATTCTATTGCTCAAATGGATACCATTCAAAAAGTGACCATCATACGTAAAGGTAGTGAAGCAAGGAACTTTGACGCGCCAAAAATCTTTTCAGAATATTTTAACTCCATGGAGCAACGCAAAGCTGAAAAAGAAGAAAAATTAGCGGTAGGAAAATTAAAAACCCTTGAGAAATTTGATGCCCAAAAAAAGAAAGCGATGACTACCGCTTCTGGTTTGCAGTATTTGATCACAAATAAAGGAGATGGCCCTGCTGTCACTTCAACCTACAAAGCAGTTACCCACTATGCAGTTTACTTTGAAGATGGAACATTATTAGAAACCTCTATGTTAGAAACAGCCGAAGATTTAGGACTTGTAAACGAACAAAGAAAATTGGCCAATGCATACCAACCCCTTCCTGCTGATGTTAGCGATGGTGCTGCTATGATTCAAGGGTTTAAAGAAGGATTGCGATTGTTGAATGTTGGAGACGAAGCTACCTTATTTCTTCCCTATGAAATCGCTTATGGAGAAAATGGTGTACGTGGAATACCTCCAAAATCAAACTTAATATTCGAAGTGAAAATTATCGAATTGATTGAATAAAATAACAACCGTTCAAATAGCCCACCCAAGCGGTGGGTTTTTTGTACCATGAAAACAAAGTCACTCTTGTTGTTTGACTGTACCCTTATGCTATTGCTTTTTGGGATGATTAGGGTTGCGTCTAATTATCCTGAACAATTCGAATCTTTTTACAGTAATGGTCTTTATCCATTATTATTTGAAGCAAGAAGTTTTTATTTTAATAGTTTTCCTTTTTCAATTGGAGACATAACCTATGGAATTTTTTTCCTATACATACTATATTCGATCAAAATATCACGCTCAAAAAATTGGCTTGTGGTCCTTTTGAGATTAGTCACAGGGATATTATTACTGCTTTTGTGGTTTCAACTATCATGGGGATTGAATTATTATCGCACCCCTATTTTAAACAACAAAACATTAAAAACTTTTACCGAAGAGGATCTCACTCAACTCACCCGCTTTTTTGCCTTAGAGAGTAATCGGTTACACTTACAATTAAGTGATGGAGATAGCTTAGCGGTAGAGATAGATGGAAGTAAAAAAGAGATTATTAAACGTGTAGAGACTGGCCCAAGCCAACATAAAATCAAAGGCAAAGCAAAGATATCTCTCTTTAGCCTTCCCCTTTCTTATATGGGTTTTTCTGGCTATCTCAATCCTTTTACCTTAGAAGCTCAAGTGAATGGAAAGATCCCAAAAATTAACCTCCCACTAACTGCTGCGCACGAAATGGCACATCAACAAGGCTATGCCGCAGAAAACGAGGCCAACTTTATTGGGTTCCTACACTGCTATCAACATCAAGACCCAGATATACAATATGCTGCTACTCTTTTTGGTTTTAAGTATACCTATAACGAACTTTATAAGGCGAATCCAACTCAAGCTACAGAAATCCTTTGTAGCTTATATCCTGGAATTATAGAAAACTATAAAATCTCTTCTGCCTTTTGGCAAAAACATAAAAATCCCTTAGAGCCACTTTTTAAAAAGTCTTATGACCGCTACCTCAAAGTCAATAACCAAAGTTTAGGAATTCAATCTTATAATGCTGTTGTAAGTTTGTTGATTAACCATTTTAAAATCGAGGATAATCAACCTCACTCTGACAAATAATTTGTAGTTTGGTGGAAAATAATATATATGAAAATACGACTTATGCTACTCTTTTTTGTAGCAAGTTTTTGTGGATTTAGCCAAGACTATTTTCCCACGAACAGAGGCGTTAAAACCACCGCATCACATTATCAAGCGATTATTAATGCAACCCTACACCCCTCTCCTAATAAGGTAATAGAGAACGGAACGCTTCTATTCAAAGCAGGAAAAATCGTTGCTATGGGGCAAGAAATTTCTTTACCCAAAAATACACAGGTACACGATTTTAGCGGGAAACATCTTTATGCTTCTTTTATAGAACTACAAAGTAACTTTGGCTTGCCCTCAAAATCAAATAATAGCAGAAGAAGTCGCAGTACCCAATATGAATCTAGTAGAGAAGGTTATTATTGGAACGATCACATGATTAGTGATTATAACAGTATTGAAGACTACAGCTATAAAAAGGCAGAAGCAGCAAGCTATCGAAAAGCAGGCTTTGGGGTAGTCAATGCGCACCGCGCAGAAGGTATTCATAGAGGAACTAGTGTTCTTGTGGCTTTAAACGATCAACAAAACGATGCGCAAAGATTACTAGACGAAAGTGCTGCACAGCATTATTCTTTCACAAAAAGTTCACTTTCTGGCCAGTACTATCCAGGATCTATCATGGGGGCCATGGCCTTGTTAAGACAATTCTTTCACGATGCAGCTTGGTATAAAAAAGGAGGGGCTAAGAATACGGATCTTGCTTTACATGCGCACAATGAAAATGCAAGCTTACCAGCAATATTTGAAACAAAAAATAAATTAGACGTAGCCCGTGCGGCAAAAATCGGGAAAGAGTTCAATTTCCCTTTTATCATTACCGCAAGCGGAAAAGAATACGAGCAGTTAAGTAGCTTAAAAGCACTTAACGCAAGACTATTAGTACCAGTTAATTTCCCTAAAGCCTATAATGTAACAGATCCATTAAGCACACAAAAAATTGCATTAAGCGATATGCGTTATTGGAATCAGGCGCCAGCAAATCCAGCTAAAGTTGCAGAAGCAGGAATACCTTTTGCATTGACATCACACGGTTTATCAGATAAAGGAAATTTTTTAACCCGCCTTAGAAAAGCAGTAGCCTATGGCTTAAAAGAATCTGAAGCACTTGCGGCACTAACAACAGTTCCTGCTAAAATGATTAAAAAGGACAAGCTTTTAGGAGAATTAAAAAAAGGAGCCTTTGCCAATTTTATTGTCACAGACGGTCCGCTATTTAACGATGCAACTAAGATTGAAGAAAATTGGGTTCAAGGAAATCAACATAAAATCCTCCAAAAAGAAGAGATTCGGATCGATGGAAAATATAGCTTAATGCTTGACAAGGAAAAGTTGACGCTTGAAATTAATAACAGTACAAAAAAGATCACTGCTACTGTTAAGAAAGACTCTGTAAAGCTAAAGGCAAAAGCGAACTATAAAGACGGTTGGATTAGTCTTCAATTACAAAATGAAGAAAATGCTTATGCACAACTCAATGCAAAAGTAGTTAAGACAGCACATATTGAAGGAAATGGAACTAATTTTGATGGCAAGTCAATCACTTGGATGGCACATTTTGAAGAAAAGCCCTCCAAAAAGAAAAAAGATAAGAAAGACAAAACCTATCCACAACCTGTAGCGGTAACTTACCCTAACAATGGTTTTGGTTTTACCACTATACCTCAAGCGCAAAATATTATCTTTAAAAATGCTACTGTTTGGACAAACGAAGCAGAGGGCATTTTAAAAAATACCGATGTTTGGGTTGAAAATGGTAAGATTAAAGCTATAGGACAAAACCTAAGTGCCCAAGGTGTAAATGAAATCGACGCTACAGGAAAACACTTAACCAGTGGAATCATTGACGAACATTCTCACATTGGGGCTTCTAGTATCAATGAAGGAGGACATAATTCTTCGGCAGAAGTAACCATTGAAGATGTAATCAATCCAGACGACATTAATCTTTACCGCAACCTTTCTGGAGGAGTTACAACCTTACAAATCCTGCATGGTTCTGCTAATCCTATTGGAGGGAGATCTGCTATTATCAAACCACGCTGGGGAGAGAGCGCAGATAACCTGCTTTACAAAGGCGCTGATCCCTATATCAAATTTGCCTTGGGTGAAAATGTAAAGCAATCCAACTGGTCTAGCTACAATCGCTTCCCTCAAACCCGTATGGGGGTAGAACAAGTTTTTGTAGATTATTTCCAAAGAGCAAAAGAGTATCAAGAAAGTTGGGCAAAATACAATGCCCTGCCAAGAAAAACAAAGGCCAAAACCCTTGCCCCTCGTTATGATATCGAGATGGAAACCCTAGTAGAAATACTAGAAGGAAAACGCTTTATCTCTTGTCACTCTTACGTACAAAGTGAGATTAATATGCTTATGAAAGTAGCCGAAAGATTTGGTGTAACCATCAATACCTTTACCCACATTCTAGAGGGGTATAAAGTCGCCGATAAGATGAAAGAACATGGCGTAGGGGGTTCTACCTTCTCAGACTGGTGGGCCTATAAATTTGAGGTCAATGACGCTATTCCTTACAACGGTGCTATTATGCACAGTCAAGGAGTTACCGTGGCTTTTAATTCAGATGATTCTGAAATGTCTCGACGCCTTAATCAAGAAGCAGCAAAGGCCGTTAAGTACGGAGGGGTATCAGAAGAGGAGGCTTGGAAATTTGTCACCCTTAACCCTGCTAAACTTTTACACATAGACGATCAAGTAGGAAGTGTTAAGGTGGGAAAATCGGCAGATCTAGTTATATGGAATGATCACCCCATGTCGATTTATGCAGTAGCAGAAAAGACTATGATCGATGGAATTTTCTATTATGAACTCGATAGAGCAACAGCACAAGTCGATAAAATTCAACTAGAGCGCAATCAATTAATTCAACAAATGGCTGACGCCAAAAACGGTGGTGCCCCTACCCGTAAAGCATCTAAAAAACAGGACAAAGAATTTCACTGTGATACTTTAGATTAAAAAATTACAAAAGATGAAAAAAACACTATACACCTTATACGTTTTGTGCCTTTGTTTAATAACTCATGCACAACAAACCCCAGCAGTAAATCAAGCAGAATCAATCCTTATCCAAGGTGCAACCCTCCATATTGGCGATGGAAGTATTATTGAAAATGGAATGATCGGCATCGCCGATGGGAAAATCATTGAAGTTGGGCCAATAAATACCCCAATAAACTCTTATTCAAGCACTATTGATGCGCAAGGACAACATATTTATCCTGGTTTTATTGCAGCAAACAGTACCGTGGGAATGGTAGAAATTGACGCTATTCGGCCAACTAATGACCTAAATGAGATTGGAACTTTTTTACCCAATATACGTACTATTATTGCCTATAATGCAGAATCTAAAGTAGTGGAATCATTACGACCTAACGGAATTTTAACCGCTCAAATTGTTCCTACTAGAGGGCGTATCGCTGGAAGTTCTACCATTGTACAACTTGACGCGTGGAATTGGGAAGATGCAGGAATCAAAGTCGATGAAGGCATGCATATTTATTGGCCGCCAACCTACCGCAGAGGGAACCGCACAAAAGGAGAGGATCCTTTAGTCTACGATCAAAAAAATTACAGCAAACGTATTAAAGAGTTGGACCAGTACCTCGCTGAAGCAAAAATCTATGACAATTCAGCAAAAAAGAAACACCTTCCCCATGCTGCCCTTAAAGGAATTTTTAATGGAAACCAAAAGGTTTATCTTCATGCAAAAGATAAGCGACAAATTCTAGATGGAATTGTCTTGTTAAAAAAGCATGGGCTTGAAAACATTGTATTAGTTGGCGGGAATGATGCTCACCTTATAACATCTTTCTTAAAAAAATACGATATTCCAGTAATTCTATCCCGACCACACCGCCTACCCGATACTGAAGATCAAGATGTCAAACTACCCTTTAAAATGGCAAAAATTTTACTCGATGCCGGACTAACCATCACCATTGACGTGAGTGGACGTATGGAAAGAATGAACACCCGTAACCTTCCATTTTATGCTGGTTCATTTGCCGCATATGGCGTGGATAAAGAAAAAGCCGTTGAAATGATTACCCTCAGCGCAGCTAAAATCTTAGGGATTGATGAGCAACTAGGAAGTTTAACTGTAGGAAAAGATGCTACCCTATTTATTGCTAAAGGAGATGCTTTAGATATGCGAACTAATCAATTAAGTCACGCTTTTATTCAAGGAAGAGCATTAAGCCTTGAAACCCACCAAACAAAGCTATGGAAACGCTATATGGAAAAATTCTCAAGACAATAAATGCTGTTCCTTTCTAGTGCACAAAATAGCCAGATTAAAAGACTTAAAGCTTTACAGGCTAAAGCCAAAACAAGAAAGATCGAAAATGCTTTTGTCATTGAAGGCTTCAAAGAAATAGCACTGGCAGTCAATGGAGGATACCATATAGAAACCCTCTTTTTAAAAGAGGGGGAAGAACAAGACCCATTAAAAAATACAATAAGAGGTACGGAAACCATCACTGTATCTTCTTCTTTATTTGAGCAAATCTGTTACCGTAAAACCTCAAAAGCCATTGCGGTTGCTCAATCTAAAGAACATAACTTTGATATTTTTCACAAGAAAAGCAAAAACACCTTTATACTAGTAGCAGAAGCCCCAGAAAAACCTGGAAATATAGGAGCTCTTTTGCGTACAGCAGATGCCATGGGCGTTGATTGTTTTATTCTGGTTGATGCAAAAACAGACTTGTACAACCCCAATGTAGTCAGGTCAAGTGTGGGATGTTTATTTTCTGTACCAATTATTACAACAACCCTAACAGAAGCTTTTGAGTTTTTTAACAAAAACAACATCCAACTCTATAATGCAGCATTGACAGAAAATGCTAAAGCATACACAGCCCATGACTATACAGGGCCTACTGCCATTGCAGTAGGTACAGAAAGTGATGGATTATCTACTGTTTGGCTAGCACAAAAAAGCACACCAATTATCATCCCCATGCTGGGACAAAATGATTCTCTCAATGTATCTGTCGCCGCTGGCATTATCCTTGCAGAGGTACGAAGACAAAGAAACTAAGCAAAAAAATAAAACGTATTCAAAAGAAATACGTAAATTTCTACTATGCTTGTTGATGAAGAAATAGAAAACAAAGAGATCGCAAAACAGTATAAAGAACTGCTAAGGATCAGTTATTTACAACTCTCAAGAGAGGATAAAAAGCTTATACGACTAGCCTTTAATACTGCAGTTGACGCACACAAAGATCAAAGAAGAAAATCAGGAGAAGCCTATGTTTTTCACCCTATAGCAGTTGCAAAAATAGTAGCTTCAGAAATAGGCCTTGACGCAACTTCTATCGCAGCTGCCCTATTACACGACACAATAGAAGATACAGAATATACCTTAAATGACATTGAACGTCTCTTTGGCAACACCGTTGCAAAAATTGTACATGGACTCACAAAAATATCCCATTTAAAGAAGGACACAGACATCTCCTTACAAGCAGAAAACTTTAGGAAGATGCTCTTGACCCTTAATGACGATGTTAGAGTGATCATTATCAAAATTGCCGACCGCTTGCACAATATGCAAACCATGGATTCCATGCCAGAATACAAGCAGGTTAAAATCGCTTCTGAAACCCTTTATATCTATGCTCCTATCGCCCATAGAATTGGGATGTATAATATCAAAACAGAACTAGAAGATCTTAGTTTAAAATATACCGAGCCCAATCGTTTTGATGCAATTAAAAATAAAATTGAAGAAAGTCAAGAGGAACAAAAGCAATACATTAAGTCCTTCTCAAACCTAGTAAAAGAATCCTTAGACAGAGAAAAACTGGATTATTTTATCCAAGGGAGAAGTAAATCCATCTATTCGATTCATAAAAAAATGCAAAAACAAAATATCAGCTATGAGCAGGTATTTGACAAATTTGCCATTAGAATAGTTTATCAATCAGATCGCAAAGATGAAAAGTTTTTAGCCTGGAAAATCTATTCGATTATAACAGATTACTTTACTCCCAACCCTACTCGTTTAAGAGATTGGATTTCTTCCTCTAAATCAAACGGTTATGAATCCTTGCACATTACTGTAATGGGCCCAAACAATAAATGGGTGGAAGTTCAGATACGATCTCAACGCATGCATGATATTGCAGAAAAAGGATATGCTGCCCATTATCGCTACAAACAGGGAGAAACAAATGAAACGGGAATTGATGGATGGCTAAATCGCTTGCAAGAAGTACTTGAGTCAAAAGATTCAAATGCCATTGATTTTGTAGAAAACTTCAAGCTCAACCTCTATGCAGAAGAAATTTTTGTTTTTACTCCTAAAGGGGACCTAAAATCTTTACCTCAGGGCTCTTCTGCCTTAGACTTTGCTTATGCAATCCATACAGAAGTTGGATCAAAAACACGTGGGGCAAGAGTAAATTCAAAACTAGTTCCTTTATCTAGAACCCTCAAAAGCGGTGATTCTGTAGAAATCATCACCTCTGAAAATGCAAAACCCACCGCAAACTGGTTGGATTATGTAATTACTTCTAGGGCGAGAAATAAAATAAAAGCTTCGTTGAACGAAGAAAAAAAGAAAATCGCCGAAGAGGGAAAAGAAATCCTCAGAAGAAAACTCAAACATATGCGAATCAATATGAACGAAAAATCTATTCGTCAATTGATTCTTTATTTTAAAGTCAATTCAAGCTTAGATCTTTTTTATAGAATTGGTTTAAGGACCATAGATAATAGAAGATTAAAAGAGTTTGCAACCAGTTATAATAACACTTTCTTAAACTTCTTTAAAAAACGTCTTGGGAGAAGTCAAAAGACAAAAATTACAGAAAGTGAAGAGTTTGTTTCTAAGTATGACAAATTGGTTTTTGGAAAAGAAAAGCAAGAACTCCCCTATAAACTATCGCCTTGTTGCAATCCCATTGCTGGAGATAAAGTTTTTGGTTTTGTTACCATCAACGAAGGCATAAAAGTACATCAGCATAATTGTTCTAACGCAGTCTCACTTCAATCCAATTTTGCTTACCGTATTGTACCAGCATGGTGGGTAGATTCAAGTGAGCAAGAATTTACGGTAGAATTCGAGCTTACTGGAATTGATAAAAAAGGACTGGTAAACCAAGTTACACGAGTAATTTCTAACAACATGAACGTTGATATTAAAAAAATCAACTTTTATACAGACGAAGAATTATTTAGAGGGATTATCACCATGCGAGTAAATAATAAAGGAACACTCAAGAAACTAAAGCAACAGTTGTTAAAAATTGATGGGATTGAGAAAGTAGAACGTCATTAGTAAAAGAAACAGTAACTTTGCGTCAGAGTTAAAGTGATATGAAAGAATTAAAAGATCAACAAGAAATCGTAAAAAATGTGTTCATCAATTTTCTTGATCAAAAAAAGCATAGAAAAACCCCAGAGCGCTTTGCCATACTTCATGAAATTTATGAACATCAAGAACACTTCGACATTGAGTCACTGTACATCATGATGAAGAATAAAAACTATCGTGTAAGTAGAGCAACCCTTTATAATACCGTCGATTTATTAATTGAATCTGGATTAATTCGCAAACATCAATTTGGTTCTCAAGCGCAATATGAAAAATCGTTTTTTGACAAACAACACGATCATATCATCTTAACAGATTCTGGAGAGGTAAAAGAATTTTGTGACCCGCGCATTCAATCCATAAAAAAAACTATCGAGGAAGTATTTAATGTTGATATTCATCACCATTCTTTATACTTTTATGGCACTAAAAAAGAATCTTAAACACCCACCCACATATGCCGGTTGATTTACTACTTGGACTCCAATGGGGAGACGAAGGAAAAGGAAAAATTGTTGATGTTTTAACTTCAGACTACGATATCATAGCACGCTTTCAAGGAGGGCCTAACGCAGGTCACACCTTAAAATTTGATGGTATATCACATGTACTACACACCATTCCTTCTGGAATTTTTCACCCCTCGGCTCTTAATCTTATTGGGAATGGGGTGGTGATTGACCCCGTTATCTTTAAGGGAGAGCTTGATAAGCTTGCTGGGTTTAAAATTGATTTTCCAAATAAATTATACGTCTCTAAGAAGGCTCACCTTATTTTACCAACCCATCGCTTGCTTGACGCGGCGTCTGAAGCGGCAAAAGGAAAAGCAAAAATCGGATCTACCCTTAAAGGAATTGGTCCAACTTATATGGATAAAACGGGAAGAAATGGAATTCGCGTGGGAGACATCTTACTAGATGACTGGAAAAATCGTTATAATACTTTAAGAGATAAGCACCTAAAAATGCTCGCTAATTATGACAGCAGCATTGAATATGATTTAACCTATCTAGAAACTACCTTTTTTGAAAGTTTAGAGACCTTAAAATCACTCCCGTTAATTGACAGTGAAAACTTTTTACATACCGCACAAAAAAACAACAAAAAGATTTTAGCCGAAGGAGCTCAAGGCTCCCTGCTTGACATCGATTTTGGAACTTATCCTTTTGTCACTTCATCTACAACAACAGCAGCAGGAGCTTGTACTGGATTAGGTATTGCCCCTAATGCCGTGGGAGAAGTATATGGAATCTTCAAAGCCTATACCACGAGAGTGGGAAGTGGCCCTTTTCCAACTGAACTTTTTGACAAAGTGGGAGAAACCATGGGACGAGTAGGAAACGAATTTGGTGCGACAACTGGTCGTGCTAGACGCTGTGGATGGATTGATCTTGTCGCCTTAAAATATGCTATTAGTGTGAATGGAGTCACCCAACTAATGATGATGAAAGGCGATGTACTCTCTGGTTTTCCTACTATTAAAGTCTGTACTGCTTATAAAACAAAAGAGGGAATCATTGAACATTTCCCATTCTCAATCGAACCAGAAAATGTTACCCCTCAATACATTGAACTACCGGGTTGGAAAGAAGATTTAACCCAAATGTCTAGTGAGGAAGAGTTTCCAGCGAATTTCAACGATTATATCGCTTATCTTGAAAAAGAATTAGAAACACCTATAAAGATTGTATCAGTAGGACCAGACAGAAAACAGACCATCTTTAGATAAATAACGGTTGATGTGAAAAAACTATTTTCACTTCTTGTATTAAGTAGTTGTTTCCTTTGGGGAGAGCCTTCCTACGGTCAAGAAAAAAGAATCATACAAATTCAGCAAGCAGGCTCTTTTGGGAAAGACGAAGCGAATTTCCCTGGAGCTAATATCCTCCTAAAAAAAGGAGACATAAGGGTAAAACTTTTTCATGAAGGGGCATTAATCGAATCTAATAAATCCTTTTTTTATTCTAAAAAAAACGCCTTTAAGGCAGAAGGTCAAGTCGTGTTTACGCAAGGAGATACGCTAAGAATGACTAGTGATTACATGGAATATGATGGTGAAACTGGCAAAGCCAAAGCTTGGGGCGATGTTTTTTTAAAACAACCCGATATGACCCTTGAAACAGATACTCTGTTTTTAGACCGTTTGGACGATCTTGCCTATTACGAAACACCAGGAACCATTATCGATAGTGCAAGTATTCTTAAAAGTAATCGTGGGAAATATTATATGAAAGAAAAAAAATACCGCTTTCTTTCAAATGTTCGAATCAACAACCCTGAATATAAGGTCACTTCAAGTCAATTAGATTATTATACTGAAACAAATAAGGCATTCCTCTATGGCCCAACAAAAATCATTGGGCAAGACTATGACATCTATTGTGAGCAAGGCTTTTATGACACTAACATACAACAGGGATATTTTAAAAAAAATGCTGAAATACTTTACAATAATAAAATCATTAATGGAGATAGTCTATATTTTGAAAACCAGCGTAATTATGCGGCTGCCACACATAAAGTAGAAATAACAGACACCATTAACCAATCTATTATAAGAGGGAATTATGCCGAAATTTTCAAAGCAAAAGATTCTGCTATTATCACCCGTAAGGCCCTAGCGATTAATATCATAGAAAACGACTCTCTATACATTCATGCAGATACCTTAGTTGGAACCGGCCCTTCAGAAGCAAGAATTCTAAGGGGGTATTATGGCGTTAAAATCCTCAAACAAGACTTAAGAGGAAAATCTGACTCTCTCTACCTTGACGAGACCATTGGGAGAATAGAACTTTTAAAGCGTCCACTGTCAAGAAAAGAAGAACAAGTCCTGTCTCAAGATCAAAAGAATGCAAGGAACCCCGTTATGTGGTTCAATGAAAGTCAAATGAGTGGAGATGTGATCTATATGAAAACAGACTTTCAAACAAAAAAACTAGATTCTCTATTCATTTTTGGCAACGCCTTTATCATTGAAAAAGACAGCCTAAGCAAAAATGGCTACAATCAGATCGTGGGGAAAGAGCTCTATGGAGATTTCTTAGACGGGGCTTTAAATGTCTTAGATGTAGTTAAAAACACTCAAGTACTCTATTATCTCTATTCAGATGCAGGAGAACTGGTAGGGATTGATAAAACCATTTGTAGTGCCTTGAATATTCTATTTAAAGATAATGAGATTGAAGATATTTCTTTTTATGTAAATCCAGAAGGGGATGTTTTCCCAGAGAAAGAGCTAGACCCCAATTTAAGAAAGTTAGAGGGCTTTTTATGGCGAGAAGAAGAACGTCCAAAGACGCTCGAAGATTTATTCAAAAAAGATTAATAGCCAATTATTGTGTTGCGAGATGATTTCTTAAAATATCAAGCTAAAACCACTCCCTATCCCATGGGAATGGAGGTAAAAGGTGCTAAAGGGTGTTATATCATTGATCAAAAAGGGAAAAAGCATTTAGATTTCGTCGCAGGAGTTTCAGCCTGTAGTATAGGGCATCGACACCCTGCTGTGATTCGCGCCATGAAAAAACAGCTCAACCGCTATATGCATGTGATGGTTTATGGAGA
>JBMYNN010000021.1:0-31676 GCA_049598335.1 Flavobacteriaceae bacterium | reverse complement strand
ACCTCTTCCCATTCCGAACAGAGAAGTTAAGCACATTTGCGCCGATGGTACTGCCTAACGGTGGGAGAGTAGGTCGTCGCCTTCTTCAAAACCCTCTACAATAACTGTAGAGGGTTTTTTTATGCACTATGGTTTTTCGATTTATTTTCTATCCCAAATAGCTTTATTTGGATAAGAAGCGATAGCGTTTTTGTAATCTTCCAGTGGTTCGATGCAGGATTTTATAATTTATGCGGAATTAACGAATATCTTCCTACATTTAACTAAAATATTCGATATGGATGCCTTAGACAAAATTATGAATGCTTTATTTACTCCCTACAGAGAACGAGTACCAGATGTAGGGAAGATTGTCAACGCCATGCAGGCCAAGGGGATGATTACACAAGAGAGCGAGATTGAAAACGATCATGTCGCCTTTAGAACTTTGGGCGTCCCGCATTTAGGCATTGCTTCCTTTGAAAAGATTTTTTTACATTATGGTTACACCAAAATGGAGCCTTATTTTTTCGCCAAGAAAAAGCTAGACGCTTATTGGTATGCACCCCCCCATCCTAAGTATCCCCGTATTTTTATAAGTGAGTTAAGGGTGCAAGATTTGTCTGAGGCAAGCCAAAAAATCATCGAAAAATTCACCCACTCCATTACAAGCGACCCCGTCGATGCTTTAGATCTAGACAATGCCGCGCAGGTGGGGGAGTTTTTCCATCGGCCGTTGTGGGATTTGCCTATGGCCAAAGAATACGAAGCACTCGCCAGCGAAAGTGAATATGCCGCCTGGGTGATTTATAACCGCTATTATCTCAACCATTACACCATTAGCGTTCACGCTTTAACAGCCTACAATACCCTAGAAAAGTTCAATGCTTTTTTAGAAGCAATCGGGGTGGTATTAAACACCGCTGGAGGAAAAATCAAAGTAAGCCCAGACGGTTTATTGCGCCAGTCCAGCTCTGTGGCTAAAATGATAGCAGCTACTTTTGCCTGTGGCACTATCCAAGAAATCCCAGGGAGCTATGTCGAATTTGCCGAGCGACTTCCGCTTGCGGAATTCCAACATTTACCTAAAGCAGAATTAAAACGAGAACATCGCCGCGAAGGCTTTGAAGCTGGCAATGCCGATAAGATTTTTGAAAGTACCTTTAGAGAACAGACCCAGAAGAACGTTTAATTATTCTACTGCCGCGGGGTACAATTCGATAGCAGTATCTTTGCGCAACATTTCGGCTAAAGTATAGGCGGCAGTACCAATGATCTGATTCATATTCTCCACCTCCATCTTTGCTGCTTCGTCTCTCGCTTTGTGATAGAAGTCATAATTTTGGAAATCAAAGGTAGAAAGGGTTTGTGCTGGGACATTAAAGGTCTTATAAAATGCATAATTGTCAGAACGTTTAAAAAGATTGAGTTCTTTTGCCTGCGGAAGAAAGCGCACAAAATCGTTAGAAATTTGATTCATCTCTTTTTCCATATTAGATAATTTAAAGCCGGTCATATAGACTTGGTTCGCTCCTGTGGTCAAAGTGATACCCAGCATTTCAAAATTCACCATATAGGCCAGGTTGACTTTCTCTTCTTTTAATCTTTCGGCGAGATGATAGGCGCCTTTTAGTCCTTTTTCTTCGTCTGCAAAAAGCGCTACTAAGATATTTTGCTCCCATTGGTATTTTGCTAAAAAAGCAGCAATTTGTACAACTGCTGTAGAGCCGGTAGCATTGTCATTTGCGCCATTGTAAAGGGTGTCCCCTTCGGTACCTATAATCCCAATGTGATCTAAGTGTGCCCCAATCAAAATGGTTTTCTTCCCCGGAATATATTTACCTATGCTCCCTACAACATTATATGACACTAGACTGTCTGTCACCAAAGAATCACGGTAAGCGGGATAAAAAGGCTGGATGTTGTGTTGCTTAAAATAGTTTGCGACAAAATCTGCAGCTTTGTAATAGCCTCCACTTTTGGTATCCCTTCCTTTCATTTCGTCACTGGCAAGGGTAAATAAGATTTCCTTTGTTTCTTGTGGAGAGATTTGCTGGCGAACTTCTGCTTGGTCAAAATTATTTTGTGCGGTGAGTTGCAGTGTTATACCACAGCTTAAAAGGAAGGGTAAGTATTTCATGATTTTTAAGTTAGTCGATTGTGCGAATACTGTTTTCGTCTAGTGTCAAGACACTCCAGCCGTTTTGGAAATTCACTTCTCCATCAATTTCAACCGCTTTGGCGATATGGTTTATGATCGCCTCTTTTCCAGCTTCGGTAGTGGCGTCGAGTAAATAAAAAGCATTTCCACTTTGGTTTTCTACCTTTAAAACAGGAGGAATACCATTTTCAATACAGCTTTTTGAACAGCGCTTATGGTAGTAGCCGTCTCTCGTTTCTTGCTGGGTGTACCAGCATTTTGCATTAATAATTTCCCCTTGCAGTTGTATGGGATTTTTAGCGGTGCGTTGAATGGGATAGGTATATCCTCTTTCAATGGCTAGAAGCGCATCTACCCCTTCTGAAAGTTCAATTAAGGTTTTGTTATCTGTGGTATATAAAGTTCCTCTTAGGCGGACGCTTTTCCCGTTTAATGCGCCGTGTTTCTCTTCTAATTGCTGAAAAATTTCTTGTGCTCCAGATTTTCCTGGGCCAACGATCAAGGCATTTTGGGTTACTCCTGCTGGAATAGAATACTCATCAAAAACCATCATGGGGAAAGGTTGATCAAAATACATTCCTTCAAATTCAGTTAATAGAAAAGTTTCATAACTATGGTAATTGATGCGATGTTTAACTTCATGAATAAAAAAGGCTGTTAGTCCTAAAAGAAGCACAATAAGCCCAAGGCTTTTTTTATTAAGTGGAAGGAAAGAAGATGATTTTGACACTTAGGTTGATGTTTAGCTTTATAGGCTTCTAAATTAAATATTTCCCCTTCAATTCCCTCTTTGAACCAGAAAAAATTATTGGAGTTTCCCAGCTACATAGCCCCCGCTCCAGGCCGCCTGAAAGTTATATCCACCAGTGATGGCATCTATGTCTAGAACTTCTCCGGCAAAATAAAGTCCTTTGGCTTTTTTGCTTTCCATGGTTTTCATGTTAATGTCTTTAAGGCTAATGCCGCCACAGGTCACAAATTCTTCTTTAAAGGTAGTTTTGCCTTCTACGGCATAGCTGTCATTGGTCAAGAGATCAATTAAGCGATGAAAGTTTTTTTGGCCCACTTCGTTCCATTTTCGGTCCGGGGGAAGTTTTATTTTATTTAAGAGGTAAACCCAAAGTCGGTTTGGGAAGTCAAAAGGGTTGAGTTTTCCAATCTGCTTCTGCGGATTATCCTTTGCGATTTGTTCTAGGGTACGCAATAATTCTTGCGGAGATTCTTCTAGCCATTGCACCCTTATGCTAAAACGATAATCGCATTCTGCTAAAGCTCTTGCTCCTATAGAAGAAGCTTTTAAAATGGTGGGACCACTCATGCCCCAATGGGTGATTAATAAAGGACCTTCGGTTTTGATCTTGCTTCCAGTGATATGTACTTTGGTGTTTTTTGCGACCACTCCCATAAGTTGGGTAATGTTTTCCTTTGGCATATTAAAGGTGAATAAAGAGGGGACAGGGGGAATAATACGATGGTTTAAATTTGCTAACCAGTCAAGACCTTTTGCTTTTGGGCTTCCTCCAGTGGTCACAATTACTGCATCGCTTTGTGTGGCCCCATTTTTAAACTGTAAGGTCCATTGTTCTTTCTCATAAGTGATTTTTTCCACCCCCGAATTGAGTTGGCGTTGGATTCTCAGCTTGTTACAAGCTGTCTCAAGGCAATCAATGATGGTTTGAGAATCGTCTGTGGTGGGAAACATTCGACCATCCTTTTCGGTTTTTAAAGCAACGCCTCTTGCCTTAAACCATGCGATAGTGTCTTTGGGTTGGAATGTATGAAAGATCGACTTGAGTTGTTTTCCGCCTCTGGGATAAGCTTGAATAAGCGTGTTGATATCGGTGCAATTATGAGTGACATTGCAACGTCCCCCACCAGAAATTTTAACTTTTGAAAGGACTTTACTGCTTTTTTCATATAGCGTAATATGTGCGGAAGGGTGATGTTCTGCCACTGATAAAGCAGCAAAAAAACCTGCAGCTCCACCTCCGATAACCGCTACTTTTTTCATCTCTTTCATGAGATTCAAAGATAGGTTGTATTTTTAGGGTATGAAACAGTTAAGTATCCTTCTCTTTTTTTGTGCCTTCCTAGGATTTGCGCAAAAATACCAACAAGAAAAGTCGACCATTATTCTATCGCCTAAACAAGTTATTCAATTAGATTACCCCAATTTTAAAGGTTATGTGGTGAAAATATGGAACAAGAGTAAATTCGATTTGGGCGTATCGGCTCGATTAAAAGAAAATGATTCTATAAAAAAAGGCTTTGGTTTATCGAAAGGAGCCAATGCAACCCTAGCCATCGAAGAAGAAATGTATTTGCAGTTTGAAAACAGATTTCTCGCTCCCCTCAAAGTGGAGTATATCGTTTTTAAGGGAAAACTTGGAAAAAAGAAAGTAGGACCTGCTACACCACAACGAGGGTTTTATTTGGTCAATACCACAGCACAATCACTGCCTTTAAAAATTCCAGGGATAATGAATCCTAATTTGAGTCCCTTTTCAAAGAGTGGGGTTGATTTGCCCATAGGGCAGAAGATTTACCTTAAAACGCCTGGGAAAGACTTGCTTATTTTTACTGTAACAGACACTATCCCCAAAGGGGCACGTATTAATGTTGCTGATCTTATTGATAAAGCATTAAATCTTGAAGAATAATTTATTTACAAAGGGCTTTATAGTTATCCCAATAATGATAGATTAAAAAAAGATTTAAGATAAAGCATATTGCAGCAAAAAGCATGTTTTGAGGGTCAAGACTCACATGAAAAATCATCGCATTGACCAGAATTGGAAAAACCACAATTAATGTTAATGGAACGGCTTTTTTAGCCATTAATAAAATCCCAAAAACTACTTCAATAATCCCTAAGAGTGGGAAGATGATCTTAGTACTCGCAATTGCTCCCATGAATGCCCCTGCCTCTGGGTTGAGTTCGGGGTAAGGTAAAAAGTTGAGGAAACCATTAGCTCCCTGGATGAGAAGGATTAATCCTAAAAGAATTCTAGAAATTTTTGTTGCTACTTCCATAGAAAGAGTGTTATTTATTACTACATATAAGTAATAACATTTTTATTTATCCACCTGTTTTAATTCAATAAATGGAGTATTGTGGTTAATAAGCGGTTGCTTTAATGATATAAACGGACAAAAAACCCCTCTTAAAAAGAGGGGTGTTTAATTCAAGAATGGTTATTCCTCTATACAGCGACTAAGTCTCCTGAAGTATTTTTCTGTGGTAAAGTAGAATGCCCCATCAAATGCTTATCGATTTGATGTGCAGCTTCACGGCCTTCAGAAATTGCCCAAACGATTAAAGACTGTCCTCTTCTAACATCACCTGCAGTAAAGATATTAGGCTTAATGGTTTGATAGTTATTTTCTCCTTTTACGTTGCCATGGGCATCATAAGTAAGGCCAAATTGTTCTGGTACAGTTAATTCTGGTCCTGTAAATCCAAGGGCTAAAAGTGCTAATTCACACGGCCATTCTTTTTCACTTCCTTCTTTTTCTACTAATTGTGGGCGCTCACCTGGAATCTTTTTCCATTGTACTTCTACTGTTTTTAAAGCCTTGAGGTTTCCTTTGCCATCTCCAATAAATTCCTTGGTTAGGATCGACCACTCACGGTGACTTCCTTCCTCGTGAGACGAAGAAGTCTTTAGCTTAAAGGGCCAGTAAGGCCAAGGGTTTTCGTCGGTACGTCCATCTGCTGGTTTTGGCATGATTTCAAAGTTTGTCACGCTTTTCGCACCATGACGGTTAGCAGTACCAATGCAGTCAGAGCCTGTATCTCCTCCACCAATTACAATAACGTTTTTATCTGTCGCTAAATATTTCTCTTCTCTCTCGTGTTGTCCATCAACAGCTTTGTTGTTGTGGGGTAAGAAATCCATGGCTTGAACTACGCCATTTAGATCTGCTCCGGGAATAGGAAGTTGTCTTCTAACGGTAGCTCCCATACAAAGTACAACAGCGTCAAAATCGTCTTCTAATTGGCTTGCTTGAATGTCTTTCCCTATTTCTGTGTTAATGAAAAATTCGATACCCTCTGCTTCAAGAATAGCTAAACGACGATCGATGACATCTTTTTCCATTTTGAAATCTGGAATACCATAGCGTAACAATCCACCAATTTTGTTATCTCTTTCGTAAACAGTCACTTTGTGACCTGCACGGTTCAATTGTTGTGCTGCCGCTAGTCCTGCAGGACCAGAACCTACAACTGCTACAGATTTCCCGGTGCGCTGCACGGGGGGTTGAGCTTTTATCCAACCTTCAGAAAAACCGCGTTCAACGATGTACTTTTCGATTAATTCAATCGAAACAGGAGGATTGACAATTCCTAATACACAAGCTTCCTCGCAAGGAGCAGGACATAAACGCCCTGTGAATTCTGGGAAGTTATTGGTAGAATGAAGGATGTTTAATGCCCTTTGCCATTCGTTTTTGTAAACAGCGTCATTAAAGTCTGGAATTAAATTCCCTAACGGACAACCACTGTGACAGAAAGGAACTCCACAGTCCATGCAACGTCCCCCTTGTTCTTGTAATTTTTCTCTTTTAGGGGCAAGGGTAAATTCCTTGTAATTTTGGATGCGTTTTTTTGGGTCAATCGCTTCTTCATTGATGCGATTATACTCCATAAACCCTCTTAATTTTCCCATCTTATTAAGCGTTTTGTTCTTGTTCTTTTTCTTTTTGTGCAGCAAGCATAGCTAATGCTTGCTTATAGTCTGTTGGCATTACCTTGATAAAGTTCTTTGCGCTATCTGGCCAGTCTTTTAATATTGAAGCAGCTTTACTACTAGAGGTGTAATCTTTATGATTGACTAGAAGTCCGTGAACAGTATCGCGATCTTGATCGGTTAGATCTTCTAACTCGACCATTTCAAGGTTGAATTTCTTTTCGTCAAAAGTTCCATCTGGGCTGTAGAGATAAGCGATACCACCACTCATTCCAGCAGCAAAGTTACGTCCAGTTTCTCCCAGTATAAGGGCGATACCACCGGTCATATATTCACAACCGTGATCTCCAATTCCTTCTACTACGGCTGTAGCGCCAGAGTTTCTTACACAGAAGCGTTCTCCAGCAATACCGTTAATGTAAGCCTCTCCAGTTACTGCACCATAGAGGGCAACATTCCCTACAATGATGTTTTCTTCTGCTTTAAAGGTGGCTGTTTTAGGTACCTCAGCAATTAATTTTCCTCCAGATAATCCTTTTCCGAAGTAATCATTACAAGTGCCCGATACTTTCATAAAGAGTCCTTTAGCGGCAAATGCGCCAAAACTTTGTCCCGCAGTTCCAGTGAATTTTAAACTAAGGGTATCTTGTGGAAGACCGTTAGCGCCGTGGATTTTTGAAATCTCATTAGATAAAATAGCACCAACTGTGCGGTCTGTATTTTTGATGTTGAATTCTAGGTGTTGCTCTTCTTTGCGATAAATCGCTGGGTGAGCTGCCTTAATGATATTAAAATCAAGTACGTTTTCTAGACCGTGATCTTGTTTTTGTGTGTTGTATAATTTTACTTTAGGACCAACTTCTGGCTTGTAAAGAATCTTAGAAACATCGATTCCTTGAGCTTTAAAGTGATCTACCGCTTTTTTCATATTGATTTTTTGCGATTGTCCCACCATTTCATCTACGGTTCTAAATCCTAGTTCAGCCATGATTTTACGCAATTCTTCTGCTACGAAATACATAAAGTTAATTACGTGCTCTGGCTTTCCTTTAAAGTTCTTGCGTAATTCTGGATCTTGCGTTGCGATACCTACTGGGCAGGTATTAAGGTGACAAGCACGCATCATAATACATCCTGACGCTACTAGGGGCGCTGTAGAGAATCCAAATTCTTCTGCTCCTAATAAACAAGCAATGGCAACATCGCGTCCGGTTTTCATTTGTCCATCACATTCTAGGACAATACGGTTACGTAAATCGTTCATTACTAAAGTTTGTTGAGCTTCGGCAATTCCTAATTCCCATGGAAGCCCAGCGTGTTTAAGTGAGGTTAGGGGCGAAGCTCCTGTACCTCCATCAAAACCAGAAATTAAGATAACATCTGCTTTGGCTTTAGCGACACCTGCAGCAATAGTTCCAACCCCTACCTCTGATACTAATTTAACATTTACTCTCGCTTCGCGATTAGCATTTTTTAAATCGTAAATAAGCTGTGCTAAATCTTCAATGGAATAAATATCGTGGTGAGGGGGAGGAGAAATTAAGCCTACATAAGGGGTGGAATTTCTTACCGAGGCGATATATGGATTAACCTTTGGTCCAGGAAGTTGTCCCCCTTCACCAGGCTTGGCTCCTTGTGCCATTTTAATTTGTATTTCTTTGGCAGAAGAAAGGTAGTGACTTGACACCCCAAAACGACCCGAGGCAACTTGCTTAATGGCAGAGTTACGCCAGTTCCCATTATTGTCTGGCTGGAAACGTTGTGGATCTTCTCCACCTTCTCCAGAGTTACTCTTTCCGCCAATACGGTTCATGGCAATGGCCAGGTTTTCGTGTGCTTCTGCAGAGATGGAACCTAAAGACATTGCTCCCGTTTTAAAACGCTTGACAATTTCTGTCCATGGTTCTACTTCTTCTAATGGAATAGGATCAAAGCTTGAGAATTCAAACAATCCTCGAATCGTCATAAGTTTTTCAGACTGTTCGTTGATCATCTTAGCATAAACCTCATAGCTTTCCCACTTGTTTTGCTTCACGGCTTGTTGCAGTTTTGCAATGGTAGTGGGGTTAAGCATATGCGCTTCTCCATCTCTTCTCCAGCGGTATTCCCCTCCAATTTCTAGGTCTAAACCAGCGAGTCCTTCTTTAGTAAAGGCTTTATTGTATCGACGTGAGATTTCACGTTCAATTTCATATAGGCCTACTCCTTCAATTCTTGTTGCGGTGTCACAGAAGAATTGATCCACTAGTTTTTCGCTCAAGCCCAGGGCTTCAAAAATTTGAGCTCCGCGGTAAGAGTGTAATGTTGAAATCCCAATTTTGTTCATTACTTTGACAATTCCTTTGGCAATTGCCTTATTGAAATTCTCAATTGCTGTTGGGGCGTCGATTCCTTTCAGGTCTCCACTTTCGGCTTGTTTTTCGATAATCTCATTGACCATGTAAGGATTGATCGCACTTGCTCCATATCCAAATAGACAAGAAAAATGGTGCGGTTCACGTGGTTCTGCAGATTCAATAACAATCCCAAAGTTGGAGCGTTTCTTTAATCTTTTTAGGGCATTGTGCGTGTGCGCACAAGCCAAAAGCATTGGGATAGGAGCGAAGTAATTCGAGACACCTCTATCAGATAGGATAACGATGTTAGCCCCGTTATCTACTTCTTTTTCAATACTTTTAACCATTTGGTCCAGAGCAGTTTCAAGACCATTCATCCCTTTGTGAACCTCATAGAGTGTAGGGATAGCGATGGCTTTAAAATCTGGATGATCAATGTGTTTTATCTTGTCTAAATCCTCGTTCGAAATGACAGGATTTTGGATGCTTAACTTTTTGGCGTGAGCTGGGCTAATATCAAAAATATTTAAATCGTTCCCTATACTTAAAGAAGTATCTGTAACGATTTCTTCTCTAATTCCATCTAGAGGTGGGTTAGTTACCTGGGCAAACAATTGTTTAAAATAATTGTAGAGTAACTGTGGGCGTTCAGATAGAACCGCTAATGGCGTATCTGTTCCCATAGACCCAATCGCTTCTTTCCCTTGAAGACTCATGGGTAAGATGATGGTTTTGAAATCTTCTTGGGTGTATCCAAAAACACGCAAGCGTGTTTCATAGTCTTCTGATTCTACCTCCAAGTGGTTTCCAGTATAAGGTACTTTTGCCAAAGGCAATAAGTTTTCGTCTAACCATTCTTGGTAAGGACGTTCATTGACTATTTGAGATTTAATTTCTTCGTCTTCAATAATACGACCTTCGTCCATGTTTACTAAGAACATACGTCCTGGCTCAAGACGACCGTGTTTTTCAACGTTAGCAGGATCGATTTCGAGTACACCCGCTTCTGAAGACATCACAACATATCCATCTTTAGTTACGGTGTAACGCGATGGTCTAAGTCCGTTTCTGTCGAGTAAGGCGCCAATATATTTCCCATCGGTAAAAGGAATTGATGCAGGTCCATCCCATGGTTCCATGACACAAGCATTGTATTGATAGAAGGCTTTTTTTGCTGGATCCATTGATTTATGCTTTTCCCATGCTTCTGGCACCATCATCATCATTACCTCTGGTAAAGAACGGCCCGTAGTAAGGAGCAATTCTACTACCATATCCATAGAAGAGGAATCTGACTTGCCTTTAAGGATAACAGGAAGAATTTCTTTGATATCATCTCCAATCAAGTCGCTTTTGAAGAGCTCTTCACGCGCTTGCATGCGGCTATAATTCCCTCTAAAGGTATTGATCTCTCCATTGTGGCACATATATCTAAAAGGTTGTGCTAAATCCCATGTTGGAAAAGTGTTGGTAGAGAAACGCTGGTGTACCAATGCTAAGCGGGTCACCACTAATGGATCTGATAAGTCGGTATAATAAGGTTCGATATCTTCTGGAACCAAAAGCCCTTTATAAATTAATGTATGGGTAGAGAGAGAAGGGAAGTAGAAGTATTTCGCTTCAGATAATTTTGACTCATAAATGGTGTGTTCTGCTTTTTTACGGGCGACAAAAAGCTTCACATTAAATTCGTGATCGCTAAGGGTGCTATCTCCTTTTCCAATAAATATTTGAGAGATATAAGGTTCTGTTTGAGAAGCAATACGACCCACAACGCTTTTGTTTACAGGCACTTTTCTCCATCCTAAAACCTCAAGGCCTTGTGCTTTTATTTCGTTTTCAAATACCCCAATACAGTAAGCACGTTGATTGTCCTTTTGAGGAAGGAAAGTCATCCCAACAGCATATTGATGTAGTTCTGGAAGTTCGAAATCCACATTTTTGACCAGAAAGTCGTGGGGGATTTCAATTAAGATTCCGGCACCATCTCCTGTTTTTCCGTCTGCACTAACCGCGCCACGGTGTTCTAATTTCACAAGAATATCAAGTGCTTTCCCAATGATGTCATTGGTCTTTTTTCCTTCGAGGCTACAGATAAACCCTGCTCCACAATTATCATGCTCAAAATCAGGCGAATAAAGCCCTTGTTTTTCTGGCAACATACTGTATCGGTTTTTTTTAAGAATATCAAATTTAACATTTAAGCTGGGGTGTATCTGATTAGACCAGTTGAAATTTATTGATTTTTAAAACTTATGAGTTATAGGTGTGGTTTTTTTTAAAATTCTCAATTCAAGCATACAACATTTGAAAGAAATGTAAATTTCAGTGTATTTTTATTGAGATAAAGTGTTAAAAAGTGAATTTACTTGAAAAAACTGTTTTGGGGGTTATGTCGGGGACTTCTCTCGATGGAGTTGATTTGGCGATGCTTCATTTTCAAAAAAAAGAAGCATGGCAATATTCCATTTTAAACGCGGCTACAGTTCCTTATCCAGAAGAGTGGCTTGAGCGTTTAAGACATGCTGTAGATTTGTCAAAACAAGCCTTGACAGTTTTAGATCATGATTACACCCTTTATCTCGCTAAAATCATTCAAGATTTTTTAGCAGAAGAGTCGCTTCTTCCAGACTTTGTCAGTTCACATGGACATACCGTTTTGCACCAACCAGATAAGGGGATTACTTATCAAATTGGGAATTTGGCTTTTCTAGCGAAAGGGATTGGACATAAGGTAATTTGTAATTTTAGAGTAGCAGATGTTGCTTTAGGAGGTCATGGCGCTCCTTTAGTTCCGGGAGGGGAAGTACATTTATTTAGTGAATACAGTGCTTGTGTAAATTTAGGAGGCTTTGCCAATATATCGCGCTTAAAAAATAATCCTGTAGTTGCTTTTGATATTTGTCCTGTTAATATTGTGATGAATGCTCTTGTTCATCCTTTGGGATTCGCCTATGATCATAAGGGTGAGCTTGCAAGAAGCGGACAATTGGTTCCAGATTTACTAAATCAACTCAATCAGTTGGAGTTTTATCAAGCAACTTTTCCAAAGTCTTTAGGGATTGAATGGGTTAAAGAACAAATTTATCCACTTTTCAATAAATATAAAGACCGTTCTACCGCCGATATTTTGCATACTTTTTGTCTTCATATTGCATATCAAATCGTTCAACAACTTCCAGAAAAGGGTCCTGTTTTGTTTAGCGGAGGGGGATGTTATAATACTTTTTTAATTAGCCTAATAAAAAACCAAGCAAAAGTTGAAATAGTCCTCCCTTCAAAAGATCTTATCGAATATAAAGAGGCGATGATCTTTGGCTTTTTAGGAGTGTTAAAAGAATTGAAGCTAAACAATTGTTTGGCAAGTGTTACTGGAGCACAATTTGACCATGCTTCTGGAGAGATATTTTTACCCTAGTATAGGTCATATTCTAAAGAAATGTCTATTTTCGTTTTTCTAAATGTGTCCAGCCAAAAGGACAAACAAAGTCAAATATGGAAGTACTATTAATATCGATTTTCGTGCTAGGTTATCTAGCGATTACCCTTGAGCATACCCTAAAAATTGATAAATTAATTCCCGCACTCGCCATGATGGCTTTGCTATGGGCAATTGTTTCTCTAGCTCACCTGCCTGTATTTGAGGTTGATACAGCTTTAAAGCAATTAGTACCCTCTCATATTGAAGAAATTCTACTGCACCATTTAGGGAAAACAGCAGAGATTATCATTTTCCTATTAGGGGCAATGACCATCGTTGAAATTATCGATTATTTTAATGGTTTTGCGACCATTAAATCTTTTATCAAAACAAAATCTAAAAAATCCTTGTTGTGGATTTTTGCTGTTTTAGCCTTTATCCTTTCTGCGATTATTGATAACCTCACAGCAACCATTGTGTTGATTACCATATTACAGAAAGTGATTTTAGAGAGGGATGTAAGAGTCTGGTTTGCCGGTCTAATTATTGTAGCAGCAAATGCTGGGGGTGCATGGTCACCAATTGGTGATGTGACCACTACGATGTTGTGGATTGGCAACAAGGTAACCACGGGGAAATTGATTGCCTATCTATTGATTCCTTCTATTGTTTGTGTTATTGTACCCGTATTTATCGCCTCTTTATTGCCTGCTTTTAAAGGGAATATACCAGCAGTGAAAAATGAAGAAGAAGAAGAGCCTACTCACCCCAAAGGTGCAGCTATGTTGTATTTAGGACTTTCTGCGATTGTTTTTGTTCCTATTTTCAAAACCGTTACTCACTTACCTCCTTATGTTGGAATGATGTTCTCTTTAGCTATCGTTGCTACTTTTGCAGAGATTTTTAGTGCCACAAAAATTAATATTACCTCTATAGACGATGATCACGATGAAGCATCACATCACAGTCCAGTGCACAAATCTCTTTCTAAGATTGAGCTGCCTAGTATCCTTTTCTTTTTAGGGATTTTATTAGCAGTTGCTGCTTTAGAATCTTTAGGAATGTTGTTTCAATTTGCCGAAGGCTTAAATACCGCTATCCCAAATACTGATATCGTGATTATGTTATTAGGGATTGGTTCTGCAGTCATTGACAATGTACCCTTAGTTGCTGCCTCAATGGGGATGTTTTCTCAAGTAGTAGATGATCCATTATGGCATTTTATTGCCTTTTCTGCTGGGACAGGAGGAAGTATGTTAATCATTGGATCGGCTGCTGGAGTAGTAGCGATGGGAATGGAGAAAATTGACTTTTTCTGGTACCTAAAGAAGATTTCTTGGTTGGCATTCCTAGGTTTCTTTGCCGGCTCAATTACCTTTATGTTTTTGCGCGGATATATCGCATAGGTTAAATACTTTATTCGGTTTTCATGCGTTCATTATAAAAAGAATCATATGACCCGAATAAACTATATAACATTGTTTCAAGAAATTCCGTTAAGGACAGAAAAGACCCTCTCACTTGTTGAATTAATTCGTGGTGGAGGTTTAGGAGGGCAAATTATCATAAGCCTTTTGTTTCTCTTATTGCTCGTCGCTATTTATATTTATTTTGAACGCTGGTTTGCCATTCGAGCTGCAAGTAGGATTGACAAGAACTTTATGGAGCAAATCAAACTCTATGTTGGCCAAGGTAAAATTGAAGCTGCACAGGCCCTTTGTCTAAAAGAAGATCTTCCCGTTGCACGTTTAATCGCCAAAGGAATTTCGAGAATTGGGCGTCCTTTAGAAGACATCAATACCACCATTGAAAATGCTGGTCGATTAGAAGTCTATAAGTTAGAAAAGAATGTTAGCGTACTAGCGACCATTGCTGGAGCAGCTCCTATGATTGGGTTTTTAGGAACAGTAATAGGAATGATTTTATCCATCTTTGAGATATCTAATGCTGGAGGAAACATCGACATGAAATTATTGTCTGATGGGCTATATACAGCAATGACCACTACAGTTGCCGGTTTGATAGTTGGTATTGTGGGTTATATCGCTTATAACCATTTGGTGGTCA
This sequence comes from Flavobacteriaceae bacterium, assembly GCA_049598335.1. Lineage (GTDB taxonomy): Bacteria > Bacteroidota > Bacteroidia > Flavobacteriales > Flavobacteriaceae > Arcticimaribacter. The sequence continues at coordinate 17,021 of JBMYNN010000021.1, read as the reverse complement.
AAACCAACAAAGTGGTCTATCAAATGGAGGCAACTTCTTTTGCCTTTTTAGACTTATTAAACGAACCAGCTGTATAGATGAATTTACGCGGTCGAAATAAAATCACACCAGAATTCAACATGTCTTCTATGACAGATGTGGTTTTTTTATTGTTGATTTTCTTCATGATTGCTTCAACACTGGCGAAGCAATTAGATACCATTGAAGTGAAACTACCACAGGCAAAAGGGAAAACAGAAAACAGGCAATCTGTTTCTGTGACGATCAACGAGAACAATCGTTTTTTTATTGATGGTAAACGTACTGCAAAGAGGGCAATAAGGAAAGATTTATTAGCGATACTTAGCACACAAGAAGAAAAGGTTATTGTTCTTAGAGCACAGAAAAGTGTTGCCATAGACGAGGTTGTTTATGTAATGAACATTGCTAACGAAAACGCCATCAAGGTCGTTTTGGCTGTTGATGCAAAATAAGATGAAGTATTTTAAGACACCACACGAAAAGAAATCAGCTGTATTAACCACTATTATTGCGGTTTTACTCTTGTTGCTTTTTTCTTTGGTGGGCTTGAAATATTTTGATCCACCTATTACTTATGGAATGGAGGTTAACTTTGGTACATCAACTCAAGGTAGCGGAAAAGTACAGCCTGCAAAAACTGTTGCAAGTCAACCAAAACAATTGCAACAAGTCACCCCAAAACAAGCACCTCCTCCAGTCGAAGAGCGTCCTGCAAAAGTTTTGACACAAAAAGAGGCTTCTATCCCTGTGGTTAAAAAGCAACCTAAAAAAGCCCCCCAAAAATCTCCCCCAACAAAAGTTCCTCCTAAAAAAACAGAAGTGCAAAAAGAGGTCAAACCCATTCCTGCCCAACCAAAACCAAAGGTATCCAACTCGACGAAAAGCATATTGTCGAATGTGTTAAATGCTAAAAAGGTTGAAGGCGAGCAAGAGCGAGGAGAAGGAGCTGACAACAGTCCTGGCGATAAAGGAAAAGAAGAAGGTAACCCTTATGCGAGTAGCTATTACAATCGCGCTGGACTAGGTGGAAACGGAAAAGGCTATGGATTAAATGGGCGTAATTTACAATCCAATGGGGCGGTTACCCAAGAATGTAATGAAGAAGGAACGGTGGTCGTTCGCATATCGGTAAACCAGCAAGGACAAGTCATTGCTGCAGAACCAGGAGTAAAAGGGTCGACAAATGTTCATCCATGTTTACTCGAACCAGCAAAAAAAACAGCCTTTCTCCACAAATGGTTTCCCGATACAAATGCCCCCACTACACAAATAGGCTTTGTTGTTATTAATTTTAAATTGAGTGAATAGTGCAAACTTATGCAGAAGTTACTCAATGGCTCTTTTCTCAAACCCCAGTTTATCAAAATCAAGGGGTAGCAGCCTATAAACCAGGACTAGCTAGAATGCAAGCCTTTGCCGTACAACTGGGAAATCCACATCACAAGTATCCCAGCTTGCATATTGCGGGAACAAATGGAAAAGGCTCAACTTCTCACATGCTCGCTTCCTCTTTACAAGAAATGGGCTATCAAATAGGCCTATATACTTCCCCTCATTTATTGGATTTTTCAGAACGTATTCGTGTTAATGGACAAGTTATTGAAGAAAGTTTTGTTATCGACTTTTTCTTGCAATATAAGGACTATTTTCGTTCAGAACAATTGTCTTTTTTTGAAATTACTGTGGGGATAGCTTTAGCTTATTTTGCAGAAAAGCAAGTAGATTATGCAGTGATTGAAGTTGGGCTAGGAGGGCGTTTAGACGCGACAAACATTATTTACCCGCAGCTTGCTGTGATAACAAATATAGGATTAGATCACACCGAGTTTTTGGGTACCTCTCTAGCGCAAATCGCCTATGAGAAAGCAGGAGTTATTAAAGAAAATATTCCTGTTATAATTGGGGAAACCCAAACAGAAACCCTTCCTGTTTTTAAGGCTCAAGCTAAGGAAAAGAATGCTCTTTTACATTTCGCTGAGAAAACCACACTCCCAGAATTTCCGCTTGACCTTTTGGGCATCTATCAAGAGAAAAATAAGCGCACAGCCTATAAGGCACTACAAGTACTGTTAGAAGTAGATAAATTACCTCAAAAAGCAATTGAAGGCTTCGCCAAAGTGACAAAGAACACCGGCTTAAGAGGTCGCTGGGAATTGATTGAACAAAGCCCAGAAATCATCGCAGATGTCACCCATAATGTAGAAGGATTTAAATCGGTAGTTCAACAGCTAAAGGAGAAGGAATATCAAGGAGAATTACACCTTGTTTTAGGCTTTGTAAAAGGAAAACAAATAGAAACCATTCTTTCTTTACTCCCAAAAAATGCCCGGTATTATTTTTGTGCGCCATCAATTCCACGTGCATTAGCCATTGATGAGGTGATTAAAATAGCGAAACAAAACAGCCTTAATATGTCTGCATTTTCTTCTTCTGTTCATGCCTTTAAAGCTGCAAGAAAAGCCGCAAAATTAGAGGATTTTATTTATGTAGGTGGAAGCACATTTGTTGTGGCAGAAATTCTTAGGTGAAGGCTTTGTATTCAAAAAAAGTGCATTATATTTGCAGCCGCAAGGGCGCTTAGCTCAGTTGGTTCAGAGCACCTCGTTTACACCGAGGGGGTCGGGGGTTCGAATCCCTCAGCGCCCACATATTTAACCTCAATTTTAATTGGTTTTTTTTTGTGGAAAAGATTTTACAAAGGAAACTATAAATGCTGGAAATGATACAATTAATGCTAGTATCAAAACCTTAACTTGTAAGGTTTCATAATTTGGAAGTTCATCAACCCATATTGCTTCCATTCTCCAAATAAATGCCCTAAATATAATACAAGATGTATACCCCCATGCACCAGATAATAAACCTATCCCTTTTTTTGATCTTAAGTTTATTATGCCTGCAATTAATAATAAGAAAATACTAATATAATCTGCTATCAGTGCTAGATTAGATTGATCATATGAAATGTGATACCAAGTCTCATAAAAAAAATATATGATACCAAAGGAAATAGCTAACCAACTTAAGAATTTATTCATATTCCTTAACTAGGAAAAATATATAAATAAAATTAAGACTTTTTAATTGATAATGTTAATTAAGAAGGGTTATTATAATCTATTTTTTTATTTTAAAGTTGATTGTATAATGCCCAAAATCAATGGTTTGCATATTATATTTTATCTTGTTTGTTCCCTTTTTTACAACTACTTTGAATCCTATTTGAATTTTGAAATCATTTTATGAAGTAAAAAAAATCTAATTAAAGGGATTTTATAAAATCTATAACACCCCCGAAATAAATCTCTTGATCATCATACATACTCCAATGACTTCCATTGGGACAATGATGATAAGTTCCATTTTGAACCTGTGTACTCATCCATTCCATTTGTTTAGGATCCATGGTATCATATGTCGCTCCAACAGTCAGAACTGGTACAGTGATTTTAGGTAAATCAGCTTTACGATCCCAATTTTTTAATGTTGCATCCCCAACAACACCCATTTCACTAGGGCCTTGCATGTGAAGGTACATATTATAATTAATATTATTTAAGCTCCTTAAAACTGGATTTGGCCACTTTTCAATAGGCATTCTCAGAACATGCTTTGGGTAGTAATGAGTTGAAACTAATTCTAAATACTTTGGGTTTGTGTAATCTCCTTTATTTTCGTAATCTCGAATTTGACTTAATACTGTAGGGTCTAATTGGGGCGCTAACACCTCCTCGGAGTATTTCATGTAATCTGGTATAGAGGGAACCATATTCGAAATAATCAACCCTTTAAGATTTTCCTGGTGTTTTAATGCATATTCTAATCCAAGAATGCCTCCCCAAGAGTGACCAAGTATAATAAAATTTTCTTTTGTAAGTCCTAATGCTACCCGAACTTGTTCAACCTCGTCTACGAATCTATCAATGGTCCATAATTCCAAATCATCTGGATTATCACTTCTAGTATTTCCCAATTGATCGTAATAATAATATTCTATTGATGCTTTTGGGAAATAAGAATCTGCAGCTTCAAAATAATCATGAGCAGCTCCAGGGCCACCGTGTAATAGAAGTACTTTTTGATTAGGATTATTCCCAACTCGTTTAGTCCAGACATTAAATGTACCCTTTGATGTCGTAATTGGGATCATTTTTACCCCACCACTTAATTTATCTACTTTGTTATCGTAGTTGAGATAGGAGTTAGTTTTAATTGAAGAATCACTTTGGCAATTTAATAATAACAGACCAAAAATTAATAATGATATTTTTTTCATAATACAAATACAAAAAAGGCCAAGTATTGCTTGGCCTTAGTTAAATTATTCATTCTCAGTGAGGGGTACAGGAAAGACATTGAAAATTTGATCTCCTGTCCTGTCAATGGGTAAGCTTGAGGACAAATTAAATCTTCTCAAGTCGTACATACGGTGATTTTCACACCATAAGGAGTATCTTCGTTGATGAAGAAGTTCCGTTGTTAATGCTGCCGTAGTTGAAGGACCACTGTAGTCAGCTAGACCAGCGGCATTCCTTACAGCGTTTATAGCAGAAGTTGCTTCAGCCAAATTACCTGAAATTATATTTGCTTCAGCATTTACCAATATTAATTCTTCATTTCGAACAATATCGATAGGTGATGTATTTGAACTGTATAATGAAGTTTGGTGAGTCCCTGTCAGATTATCTTGAGATGCTGGATTTGATCTTATTATTGTTTTATTAGCTACCCTAAGATCTCCAGCTTCAGCATCCTGGATAAAGCTATTATGAACAACAATCTGATCTCCATTGTTATCAATAATTTTATAGAGATCATTTGTCCTGTCACCGGCCCCCAAGCTAAAGACATGCTTTGGTCCTACAGTCATATCGCCGTCTATATCCATAAAAGATGAGGATAATGCAGATAATGCACCTGAGCTGTCCCCGTTGTATAAAGAAGAAATTGCCTTCAAAGCTCTGTTAAATTGGCTAAATGTACTGGGGGTATCAAAACCACTAAAACCTGCTAGTGGAAAAGCAAAACTACTACCAGCTTGACTAAGATCATTTTGTGCATCATCAAGCATGGAATTAACGGCTGTGAAAACAGCACCTGCATCTAGAATTGGGCCTAAATTATTTGGATCGGAAACGTCCACTCTAGCTCTATTGTATGATTTAACCAAATCAATTAATTCGTGAGCAATTATGGTTTTTGCAAAACCTCTATATCCAGCTTTTTGATTCTCGCTTGCTGATGTAGTGTTGGCAAGTGCTTCAAGAAGAATATTTGCATTTTTAATAACTAAGTACCTTGATCTCCATGGAGAGGTAGAATAAAATGAATTATTATCTAAAGTAGCTCCATTTCCACCGAGTAAATCTCCAGTATTACGTGGATCAGCGTCAAATAAATATAATTCCCTCGCCATTGTCCCAGATCCTGTTGTTTGAATTCCCAAACCTGATCTCATGGTCGATTCCACTCCAACTACAAGGTTATTTAGTTGGTTAATTGATGCTTCTGAAAGCATTCCTTCCAAACTTGGTCGGTTTGGATCAACTTCTTCATCAAAAGTACAAGCTATCAAAGCTACAGAACCTAAGATTAAAAGTAATTTATTAATATTTTTTATAGTAATGTCTATATATTTCATTTTGCTTTCTGTTTTAAAATTTGACACTAAGGTTAAATAGATATTGTTTCGAGCTAGGGAAAGGAGTAACTTCTATACCACTTGATAAACCTGCACCTCCATTAACAGATGTTTCAGGATCATAACTGGTGTAATCGGTAATGGTAAATAAATTTCTTCCCGTTAGTCCCAACCTAATACTACTAATTCCTTCAGATAGCCAGCTAAATGTTTTATCAGGTAATGTGTAATAAATAGCAGCTTCTCTAAGTCTCATGTAAGCAGCAGGCTCTATGAAACGCTCAGGAACAAATCCAAGACCGGCTCTTGTTTGACCCTGAGTCGTGTCAAGATCCGGAGTCACTCCACCTAAATCAGTCAATAACTTGGATAGATTAATATTTTCACCACCTTCTTTCCAATGTATTAAAAATCTTATATCAAGATTTTTCCCAATTGTAAACTGGTTATTAAACGACATCTGGAAATCAGGTTCTACGTCACCAATTTGGGTAGGAACACCGTTAACATTCCCTGCAAGCTGGGTTACTGGCTGTCCCTCTTGAATGTAAAATGTTCCTAATCCTAAACCAAAGCCAGCTCCAGGTTGTGGAAAGGCAGGAACTTCTAGCCTAGTGATTTCAGATCGGTTAAACCAAAATTGAATTCCAGGGCTCCATGTAAAATTCTCAGTATTGTAGGCATCTATATTCAATCCTAATTCAACACCATAATTTTTTAAGTCGGCAAGATTAGTTGTTTCATCTGCAAATCCACTGGAAGTTTCTAAAGCTCTACTTAAAATCAAGTCTTTAACATTTCTGTTATAATATGACAACTCAACGCCAATCTTTCCAATTAATCGAAGGTCAATACCAACCTCTAATTCTTGGGAAGTTTCAGGTTGTATAGCTGCATCTCCTTTCGAAGACGAAATTGAGGAACCTCCATTTCCACCAACAGCTGTTTGGTTTAGAGAAGTAAAAATAGATCCAAAACCAGCAGATGAACCAGTTTCACCATAAGCTGCACGGACTTTTAACTGATCAATTTTTGAGGAACTCCAGCCATCAAAGTTTTGCAAATTTATAGCAAGTGATGCCTTAGGAAAACCATAAAACTTATTAGGATCACCGTTGAGGGTAGATTTATCAATACGATATCCGAGAGTACCTACAAATTGGTCTTTGTAATTACCTTCTATCTGACCAAAGTAACCAAATTCTTGAACTAGTGACTGAGTTTGACTAATTTCTTGGGCTGAACCTTGACCAAGTGTATTTTGACCGGGTATTAGCTGAGTAGCCTGATTAAATATTAAATCAGCATCTCTTGATAAATAAGAAATTCCAGCTTGAGTAGTTAAGCCAAGGTCACCCCCCATAGCATCTTTATTCCATACAGCGATACCAAGGAGGTTATAATTTTTAAAGTTATTTTTACCAATACCTATAAAGCCATTATCTGCTCCTTGTTGTGATTGATGCGTTTCTGGAACGTAAACAAAGGTTTCATTAGCTAAGAAGTCAACTCCTCCACTCCAAACCATTTTTAAAGAATTACCCTCGTTGTTTAATATTTTTGTTGTCAATTTAACGCTTTGAATCAACCTATTGTTTACATCATCATTAATAGCGTTATCTCTTACAAAAATAGGATTACCTGAAGCGTTTGGATTATTTGGATAATTTCCGTTGGCGTCAGGAAATAAATTCACCCAAGGTCTTGTGAATGCAAGTGTGTAACCATAACTAAGACCACCTTCATTTTCGTTACCAGTAAAACTTCTTTGCGAACCACTTTGGATAAAATTTGAATTTAGAGACACATCGAATGTATCAGATATTTTGTGCTCAATATTTGCTCTTAATGAAAATCGGTTGAAACCTGTATTCTTGATAATACCAGCCTCGTCTCTGTAGGATGCACCAACATAAAAAGTTGTTTTATCGTTACCTCCTGATGCGCTAATTTTCGTATCAGAAATTAAACCTTGTTCTCCATATATCTCATCCTCGTAATCAATTAAACCGTAAGATGATATAGCTTGATTATATGTAGTCAATTCAGAAGCTCCAAAAGTGCTTTCAACATTTGCAGTTGTCCATGGACGCATACCAAGTTTTTTAATTATAGTATTAAATCCAACGCTTTGGTTAAAATTAATTTCTGTTTTGCCTGCTCGACCTTTTTTTGTAGTGATGATAACTACTCCTGCGTTGGCGCGAGTACCATAAATTGCTGCAGCTGATGCGCCTTTAAGTATTTCAATATTTTCTATATCATTTGGATCTAAGTCAGCAATACGGTTTGGAGCATTTTCCTCATTACCACGGTTTGCACCCGAGGCAAAGCGTAAACCCGATGGAATTTCTGCGTTGTTCAAATACACACCATCCACAATATACAAGGGCTGGTTATTTCCATTAATAGAAGAAATACCTCTTAGTCTCAGTGCAAAGCCTCCTCCTGGAGCACCTGACGATGCAGTAATATTTACACCTGTAACTTTTCCATAAAGTGCTCCATCAATAGTGCTCTGATTTGTTTTACCAACTAATTGTTCTGGGGAAACAGTAGCTACTGCATTAGCCAAATTACTTCGTTTAACACTAGATCCAAGCCCTGTAATTACAATTTCATCCAGCTGTGTAGCGTCAGGTAATAGGACAATGGACATTAAGTCTCCATCGGCTGTAATTATTTGTGTAGCATAACCTAAATAGGAAAAGATGATTCTATCTCCCTGATTTGCACTGATAGAAAAATTTCCATCAAAATCAGTTGTCGTACCATTAGGTGTTCCTTCAATAATCACATTAACTCCAGGAATTGGATCATTGTTTTCATCCAAAACAACACCCGAAACTTGTTGTGCTTGTATTACCAATGAAACAAAGCTAAGAAGTGTTAAAAACAATAATTTAGTCTTTTTCATTTTGTTAATTTTAGTTAAATAATAGCTCAAATGTAGGAATAATTTAATATTTGATTAAAAAAAATACATGAATCTTAAACAAAAATATAAAATCAAAGACATATCATATTAATGTAGGGATATTCACGTTTCTAACCTTCCTCAACATTTTGTTGTGGATTTTACCTTCATTAAAAAGAAAAATATCTATTTAAGATTATATTTTTTAATCTTGATCGAGAAAATGAAACAGTTTTTAATTTCGTTTATTTTTCCCTACCTTGAAGACACATCATTATAAAAGGGAATAACTTATTTGTCATGCAAGATAAATCACAAAATGCTTTCAACTACTGGAAAGAAAATTTAAGGTTTTTAGTTTTTCTACTCTCCATTTGGTTTTTGGTTTCTTATGGCGCTGGAATTTTATTTCGACCAGTATTAGATCAAATTCATATCGCTGGTTTTCCGTTAGGATTTTGGTTTGCCCAACAGGGGTCAATTTATGTTTTTGTCCTTTTAATTTTTGTTTATGTTAATGGGATGAACAGACTCGATAAGAAGTACGGTTATGATGAGGATTAATAATTCAAAGCAATAGGATTAATGTCTGTACAACTTTGGACCTATGTTTTGGTAGGCATAACGTTTACTTTATATATTGGAATAGCTCTTTGGTCTCGTGCTGCCTCGACTAAAGAGTTTTATGTAGCGGGTGGAGGAGTTTCTCCACTGGCGAATGGAATGGCGACAGCTGCAGATTGGATGTCAGCGGCTTCTTTTATCTCTATGGCAGGCTTAATCTCTTTTATGGGCTTTGATGGTTCTGTTTACTTGATGGGCTGGACGGGAGGTTATGTCCTTTTGGCACTTTTATTAGCACCATATTTGAGAAAATTTGGGAAGTTTACCGTGCCAGATTTTATTGGAGAACGCTATTATTCTAAGACAGCAAGAATTGTGGCAGTACTATGCGCTCTTTTAGTATCTTTTACTTATGTCGCAGGACAGATGCGAGGAGTAGGCGTTGTTTTTTCACGCTTCCTCGAGGTAGATATTAATACTGGGGTTATTATAGGAATGATCATTGTTTTGTTTTATGCTGTTTTAGGGGGAATGAAAGGGATTACTTATACCCAAGTAGCGCAATATTGTGTTTTGATTTTTGCTTTTATGGTTCCAGCCATTTTTATTTCGATTCAAATGACAGGAAATCCTATTCCACAATTGGGTATGGGAGCAAGAGGTGCAGATGGTGTTTATCTATTAGAAAAGTTGAATGGATTATCTACAGAGTTGGGTTTTGCCGAATATACCAAAGGAACAAAATCTACCTTAGATGTCTTTGCCATAACAGCAGCCTTAATGGTTGGGACAGCAGGACTACCACATGTTATCGTTCGTTTTTTTACAGTTAAGCGGGTGCGAGATGCGCGAAAATCTGCGGGTCTAGCTTTGTTGTTTATTGCGATTTTATACACCACAGCTCCTGCGGTAGCAGTCTTTGCTAGAACTAATCTTATCAATACGGTGAGTAACCAGCCTTATGCTAATATGCCGACTTGGTTTTCGAATTGGGAAAATACAGGCTTATTGACTTTTGAAGATAAAAATGGAGATGGCTTGATTCAATATGTTGCGCCTCCTGAAATAAATGAATTAACAGTTGATCGAGATATTATGGTACTCGCAAATCCAGAGATAGCGAATTTACCTGCTTGGGTAATTGCCCTTGTGGCTGCAGGGAGTTTAGCGGCTGCTTTATCTACTGCTGCGGGGCTATTACTGGTGATTTCTGCTTCTGTCTCACACGATTTGATTAAGAATGTATTTAACCCTAATATCAATGAGAAACAAGAATTAATCGCTGCTCGACTTTCAGCTGTTGGAGCTATTGTTGTTGCTGGATACTTTGGGATTAACCCACCGGGATTTGTTGCTGCAGTTGTGGCCTTAGCCTTTGGTTTAGCTGCGGCTTCAATTTTCCCTGCGATTATCATGGGAATTTTTTATAAGAAAATGAATAAAGAAGGAGCCATTTCTGGAATGATCGTAGGAATTACTTTAATGCTCTTCTATATGCTTAAATTTAAGTTTGGTGTTTTTGATGGGGGGAAAGCTGCTGTTGCTGGACTCAAAGCATATTGGTGGTTTGGTATTTCTACAGAAGGTTTTGGAATTATCGCCATGCTAGTCAACTTTGTTGTTTCGTTCATTGTGAGTCGCTTTACTGATGCCGTGCCAGTAGAGGTGCAAGAGATTGTTGAAAATATTCGTATCCCAAGTGGAGCAGGAGATGCAAGTCATTAATGTTGCTCTTTCATAAGAGTAACACTGTGTTCTAATCTGATTTTATTACAGTATTTGACTTTAGGGCATAAAAAAGGCGCATTTTACGCGCCTAAATATAGATTTAACAAAAGCCTATAAGGCTTCAATCATTTTAGTGATTTTTGTTTTTTCTTCATCTGCAAGTTCAGCATCAACTAAGATACGACCACTATACTCGTCTGTAATGATTTTTTGGCGAGAAGCAATTTCCATCTGAACTTGAGGAGGAATTGTAAAGAATGAACCTCCAGAAGCACCGCGTTCAACTGCAACTACCGCTAATCCATTTTTAACATTGGAACGAATGCGCTTGTATGCTTTGATTAAACGATCTTCAATCTTGGCTTCGAATTTAGTAGATTGTTCCATCAAAAGATTTTCTTCTTTCTCAGTCTCTTTCATGATTTCATCTAGCTCGTTCTTTTTAGCGTCTAAGTGCTTTTGCTTTTCAGCAATTTGTGCATTTAGCGTTTCGATGGTCTCTTTTTTTAGCTCGGTTTTAGCTTTAAGCTCTTTAATTTTCTTTTCGGCTAATTCAATTTCAAGCTTTTGAAACTCTTCTTCTTTTACGATAGAGTTGTACTCTCTATTGTTGCGAACATTATTGAGTTTATCGGCATATTTTGTGATTAACTCTTTCGCTTCTTCAATGTTGTTTTTGAATGCTTTAATGGATATATCAAACTCTGCAAGATCATTGTTGAGTTTTTCTAATTTTGCAGACATACCTTGAATTTCATTGTCAAGGTCTTCCACTTCTAAAGGAAGTTCTCCACGAACATTTCTGATTTCATCAATTCTTGAATCAATTATTTGTAAATCAAAAAGCGCTCTTAGCTTTTCTTCAACAGAGATTTCTTTTTTTTTGGCCATAATTTAGAAGTACTTAACAGGGTTGGTATTCTCTTCTGATAAAGTGAAGGCAAAATTAGGGATTTTTTTTGTAAGATGCTCGAGGATTATCCTTTTTGTGAACTGCTCTGTTTCATAGTGTCCGGCATCAACCAATAGTATGGCTTTTTCAGCTTTAAAAAAGTCGTGATATTTTAAATCTGCTGTGACCAGGGCATCTGCTCCTTGTGCTTTGGCAGCATCAATACAAAAACTTCCAGAGCCTCCTAGTACTGCCACGGTTTTAATGTTTTTTTGCTCAGCCTCGCTATGCCGAATGTAAGGGATGTTAAGGTTTTTTTTGACAAGCTTTAAAAAATCGCTAACGGCTAGTGGACTTTCTAATTCCCCAATGCTGCCCAAACCTACATTGGGATGTTGATTCTCAATGGCTACTAATTCATAGGCGACTGTCTCATAGGGATGGGTTGAATTTAGCGCCTTCAAGACTTTATTTTTTACATGCTTTGGGACAATTACATTAATTTGTTCTTCTTGTACATGCGTTATCTTGTCTTTTTCGCCAATTGCTGGAGAGCTGTTTTCATGGGGTAAAAACCTTCCTTTCCCTTCCACCGCAAAGGAACAGTGGCTGTAATTCCCTAAACTCCCAGCTCCTGCGTCGTGCAAGGCAGTAAGCAGTTTTTCTTTAACAGAAATGGGAACATAAGTAGTCAAATGAAAAAGACTGTTTTTTTGCGGAATCAAAATGCGTTGTTTTGACAACGACAACAGCTGCCCCAAATGGTAACTTATCCCGAATTCGTGATTGTCTAAAGCGGTGTGTAGGGCATAGATGGCGATTTTATTCTCAATGGCTTTTAATACGGTTTGTTCTACATAGTTTTTACCAGTGAGAGAGGTTAACCCCTTAAATATAATTGGATGAAAGCAAATAATTAAGTTACAATTATTTGCGATTGCTTCTTCAACAACTGCGACAGAAACATCGTGGGTGATTAAGGCTGCGGTGCAAGACCTGCTCTTATCTCCCACTAAAAGTCCCACATTGTCAAAGTCTTCTGCATAGCTTGTTGGGGCCCATTCTTCGAGGATTTGTATGATATTATTTATTTTCATCAAGTTCTTTTTCTGGAAGTCAAATTTTCTCTACATAAGTGTATCTTTACGAAGATAAGCATATAATAACAATGAGCATTTTTCGTTTTCTTCTCTTTCCTTTTGCGATAGCTTATATGTTGTTTACTAGCTTGAGGAATATGTTTTTTTCTTGGGGTATTTTTAAAGAACAGACCTATAATGTCCCCGTTTTAGGGATTGGTAATCTTTCTACTGGAGGGACCGGTAAATCTGTTGCTGTCAATTATTTTATCGAACGATATAAATCAAAATTTGCCGTTAATATTTTGAGTAGAGGCTATGGTCGCGTTTCAAAGGGATTTCAACTGGGGTCTTCAACTTCAACAGCAAACCATATTGGTGATGAACCTTTAATGTTCTTAAAACAGCATTCAGAGATTAGAGTAGGGGTGTGTAACAACAGAAGAAAAGGGATGAAGAATCTTTTAGAAATACCCTGGTCTAAGAAGCCTCCCATTTACTTGTGGGATGATTGTTTTCAGCATCGATGGGTGAAACCTTCTTGTATGTTACTATTAACCACTTTTGATAAACCTTTTAACCTAGATTATTTACTGCCCGTGGGGAATTTGAGAGAACTTTCTGAAGGGGTGGCAAGAGCAGATGCTGTCATTATTACTAAATGTCCTAATGATATTACCGAATCACAAAAAAGAGCGTTTATTGAACGCCTTCAATTAGGGCGTCACCAAAGTTTATTTTTTTCTAAGATTCGCTATGCAGATTATATTGTCAATAGTGAGCGAAGGATGTCCTTAAGTATTTTAGAAAAAATCTCTTTTCTTTTAGTGACAGGGATTGCAGATCCTTCTCAGCTGCTTAATTTTCTCAATGCAAAATTTTTAGAATTTGAACACTTAAAGTTTAGCGATCATCATGTTTTTAGTGACAAAGACATAGAGAATATTAAAAATAAAAGTAATGATCGTATGGTTTTAACCACACAAAAAGATTTTGTGCGATTGTCTCCTAAATTTAATTCAGATTTGCTTTTTTTCCTTCCCATAGAAATGGAAATTGAAGAAGAGAAACAAAAAGCTTTAGATGCCCTGGTAGCAAATAAACTGGGGATAGATTAGTGAATGTGTTTGTGGGCTTTGTAAGAAGAACGAACAAGCGCCCCACTCTCTACATGTCTAAAACCTAGGTCTTTTCCAATTGCTTCGTATTTCGCAAATTGTTCTGGTGTAATAAATTCTTTTACGCCTAGATGTTTTTTACTCGGCTGAAGGTATTGTCCAATAGTCACTACATCTACCTCTGCATTACGTAAGTCGTGTAGGGTTTGAATCACTTCTTCTTCTTTTTCTCCTAAACCTAACATGATGCCTGACTTTGTTCTATTGATCCCTTGATCTTTGAGGTATTTTAAAACGGCCATACTTTGATCATATTTAGCTTGAATACGGACCTCTCTTGTCAATCGTCTCACGGTTTCGATATTGTGCGAGACCACTTCTGGATGAACCGCAACAATACGATTTAAATTGCGTTCGTTGCCCTGGAAATCTGGGATTAGAGTTTCGAGTGTAGTTGTAGGGTTCATGCGTCGAATGGCGTTAACCGTTTCTCCCCAAATAATTGAGCCACCATCTTTTAAATCATCTCTATCAACAGAAGTAATAACGGCATGTTTGATTTTCATCAACTTTATTGAGTGCGCCACTTTTTCTGGTTCTTCCCAATCGACAGTATCTGGACGTCCTGTTTTTACCCCACAAAATCCACAAGAACGGGTACAAATATTTCCTAAAATCATGAATGTTGCTGTACCTTCCCCCCAGCATTCTCCCATATTTGGGCAGCTTCCAGAAGTACAAATGGTGTGGAGATCATATTTATCTACTAATCCACGTAATTCAGTATATTTTTTTCCAGTAGGAAGTTTTACCCTTAACCATTTAGGTTTTTTTGTGAGGGGTTGTGCTTTAATTTCAGTCGACATAATACATTCTTTCGGCACAAATATACAAACTTATACGGCTAGATATAGAAAGCCTATCGCAAAAAGAGCAAGGAAGGTTAAACCAAGAATGCTGAGGAAAATTAGCCCTTTTCCAGGCTTATGTTCTTTAGGCATTTGGTCACTTGTGACGAGTTTTAAATTGAGATAAGCATAAAAGGGGGCTGTAATAAAAGAAAGTATGGTAGCAATTTGAACAAGGGTACCCATTTCACTTAAAAGGAAAGTAAAAATGGCAACTGTTCCAACGGCTAAAAGAATAATCCAAAATCGATAATTTAAATTACGCACGTTTGAAAAAAGGAGCATACAGGTTTTTTCCATCGCTCGAGGTGAAGCATCTAGAGTAGTTAAGGTGGTGCTAAACATTGTGGTAAATGCTGCGATAGCGATAAAGATATAAAATGCTTCTCCTAATGTTAAGGTATATAAATCTATGAGTTGCTTTGCAAAAACACCTCCAGAATTAGAAAAACTTGCTCCAGAATTATACATCACATAAGTGCCTAATCCCATAAAGCACACCCCAAGTAGAATGGTTATGATATACCCTATATTATAATCAAAAAGACCCTCTTTTACACTAATTGTTTTGTCTTTATTCTTTTCTAGTGCCCACAGGGATTGCCATATTGATATATCTAAAGGAGCGGGCATCCAACCCATAAAAGCTGCTAAAAAAAGAATGGAAGATCCTTGTGGAAAAACCTGTATAAAAGAAATACTTTCTTCACTTTGGCTTGCGGCTAATAAAACAGCAATAACAGTACTCAAGGTTAAAATAGTAACAATCCACTTGATGATTTTGTCCAAGATTGTAAAGCTTCCCATCCATAAAATAAAGAGACAAATTAAGGTGATCAAGATCGTCCATGTTACTAGGTCAAGAGTGAAGCCAAACAATATGGAAGCCAGAGAAGCTGTAACAATTGTAACTGCTGTTTGTATGGTAAACATGGTGCCTAGGCTAAGGAAAAAGTACATCCATAAATAAGTTTTTCCCAGTTGTGCATAGCCATCTAATAAACTTTTTTGGGTGGCAAGTGCATAGCGAGCGCCAAATTGAAAAAAGGGATATTTAAATAAATTGGATAAGGCCAATGCCCATAGAAGTCCCCATCCAAAATCTGCTCCTGCACGAGTGGATTGGACCAAATGAGAAACCCCAATTGCAGCTCCAGCAAATAATAATCCAGGGCCTAATTTTTTAAATGATTCAATCATTCTTCTTTTATTTTATTGGCCAATACTTTTTTAGCTCTTAACAAGGTTACTTTAACCGTATTGATGGGTAAGTCTGTTTTTTGTGCAATCTCTCTATAAGATAATTCTTCAAAATAACGCAAGCGTAAAACTTTAGCATAGATTGGTTTCAATACTTTTATTTTTTCAATTAGTGCTTTTAAGTTCTGGTTAATAATCAATAAATCCTCTGGAGAGGGGTTGTCATCAGAAAGGTCTTTGAAGTGTTTTTTTTCTATCGAGGTGACGTCTATTTGTCCTCTAATATTTGTGCTTCGATGATGGTCAATTTGAAGATTTTTAGAGATGCTAATTAGCCAAGTTTTAAAATTGTAGTCCTTGTTAAAGGTATTGATTTTGTCAAAGGCTTTAGCCAGGGTTTTTAAGGCGAGTTCTTCGGCTAAAATATCGTCTTGTAATTGCTTTAATAAAAAACCATAGACATATTCCCAGTGTGCATCGAATAAAACAGCAAATGCTTTTTGGTTGTTTTGTTTGGCGAGTTCAATTGCTTGATCAATTTCTTTGGTATTCATTATGAACGAATATACTCAAAAAAAAAGATGTATTTATGACTTAAGAGTTATGAACTCTTGGGTTTTTACATTCTTGTTCTTCAGGGAGTTTTCCACAAAAACTACAGGCTTCTCCCTCTTTGTTTAAAAAAGGACTTTGACTGGCACAAGTGCCAGCAAATTTTCCATCTTTTTTGACAATGATTTTGATGGAAATTCCAGCAAAAGCCAATCCTAATAAGACAATACTGATGAGCACTAATTCCATGGGTCAAAAATAAAGTATTCTATCGAATTCTATGCATTAAAATCGATTTCATTAAAATAACCATTTATTACATCTTATAACAGTTTCCCATAAAAAAACTGGTTGGCTCACACATAATCCAATCAAAGTAAAAATAAGTTTAACCGGAGATA